>NZ_JBNOZL010000002.1:0-600051 GCF_050311635.1 Isoptericola nanjingensis
CCCGTGATGATCTTCTTCATCCTCTTCCAGCGCTACATCGTCGACGGCGTCGCCACCCAAGGCCTCAAGGGCTGACGTCCGCCGCTGCACCTGCACCACCCACCGAACCAGCCCGCGGCGGAACGACCGTCCGGGCCCGACCCCCGCAGAGCTGCGGGACGGAGGAACCATGAAGCTCGCACGACTCTCCGGCGCCGTCGCCGCCATCGCCGTCACGGTCGGCCTGACCGCCGCCTGCGGCAACGGCGGGGCGGACGCCGGCCCGGCCGCCAAGGTCTCCACGGACGAGGACATCACGCTGTCGTTCGCCTGGTGGGGCAACGACGACCGCGCCGCGCGGTACGAGAAGGCGATCGACGCCTTCGAGGAGAAGTACCCGAACATCACCATCCAGACGCAGTTCCAGTCCTGGGACGACTACTGGACGGCGCGCTCCACCGAGGCCGCGGGCAGCGCCCTTCCCGACGTCGTCCAGATGGACGCGGGCTACGTGCGGCAGTACGGCGCCACGGGCCAGCTCGCCGAGCTGGACGGCCAGGTGGGCGTCAACCTCGACGTCGACGGCGTCGACGACACCGCGCTCGCGTCGGGCCAGATCGAGGGCAAGACGTACGCCGTCCCGGTCAGCCTCAACACCCAGTCGATCATCTACAACACGAAGCTCCTCAAGGAGCTCGGCATGGAGCCCCCGGCCGAGGGCTACACCTGGGACGACCTGGTCGCCTGGTTCGGCGACGTCGCCGAGGCCGGCGCGAAGCACGACCCGCAGGTGTATCCCATCGGCGACATGACGGGAAACAGCCCGTGGTTCCAGCAGTGGCTGGTGCAGCAGGGCAAGGCCCCGTTCACCGACGACGGCCAGATCGCCTTCACCCAGGAGGACGTGCAGGCCTGGGCCGACCTGTGGGCACCGCTGCGCGAGTCCAAGGCGTTCTTCCCCCCGCAGCGCGCGGCGCAGCTCGAGCCCAAGACCGGCCTGAACTCGAGCGAGGTCGTGGCCGAGGCGAACTGGGACACGCTGATGCCCAACTATGTGGCCGAGCTCGGCAGCGACGACCTCGACCTCATGCCCATCCCCACGGGTGACGACGGCAAGAAGATGTACTGGCACTCCGGCGTCATGCTCTCGGCGTCGGCCAGCTCCTCGCACCCGGACGCGGCGGCCGCGTTCATCGACTTCATGACCAACGACCCGCAGGTCGGCGAGATCTTCGGTACCTCCAAGGGGGTGCCGGCGACGGACGCCCAGAAGGACGCGATGACGCTGGAGGACGGCTCTCCCGACTCCCGCCTCATCGGTTACGAGGACGCCAACGCCGACGACGTCACGGAGCCCGCGCCGGTGCCGGTCGAGGGCTACGGCGAGATCGAGGCCGAGATGGCCCGGCTCTCCGAGGAGATGCAGTACGGCAAGCTCACCGAGGAGCAGTTCGTGGACCAGTGGTTCCAGTACGTGCAGGACACCGTCAAGGCGCAGTGACCCGACCGCGACGCCCTGCGTCGCACCTCCTCTGAGTCCCTGACCCACCCCACCGATCCCCGGGCCCGGGAGCCGCGCGCTCCCGGGCCCGGCCCGGGCCGTGCCCGGAGACGCAGCACCCCGCACCACCCGCACACCGCACGACGTGGCGGCGCACCGACGCGCCGCGGCGAAGCAACACCCTCACCTGCCCGGGACACAGCGGTCCCGGCCCAGCAGAAGGAGTTGTCCCACCCATGTCACCAGCGATGTCACCGGCCCCGTCACCGGCCCCCGCACCCGGGGTCTCCCGCACGACGACGCCGCCCCGACGCCGCGGGAGGGTCGCCGCCCTGCTGGTCGCGGTGGCCGCGTCGGTCGGCCTGGTCGCGTCGTCCGGCGTCACCGCGTCGGCCGACCCCGACGACGCGCCCGGCACGTACCGGAACCACGTCATGGACAACCTGGCGGACGCGTTCTCCGACCCGTCGATCATCCGCGGCAAGGACGGGTACTGGTACGCGTACGCGACCCAGACCAGCATGCGCAAGGACAACCAGGGCGGGCCCTGGGAGGACCAGTACTTCATGCCGATCACGCGGTCGAAGGACCTCGTGAACTGGGAGTACGTGGGTGAGGTCTTCGGCCCCGACAACCACCCGGAGTGGCGCGACTTCGCCACCACCTACTACTGGGCGCCCGACGTCCGGTACATCGACGGGAAGTACTACCTCTACTACTCGGTCGCCGGGGGTGACAAGAACACGA
The DNA here is from genome assembly GCF_050311635.1 of Isoptericola nanjingensis. Taxonomy (NCBI): domain Bacteria; kingdom Bacillati; phylum Actinomycetota; class Actinomycetes; order Micrococcales; family Promicromonosporaceae; genus Isoptericola; species Isoptericola nanjingensis. The sequence continues at coordinate 2,228 of NZ_JBNOZL010000002.1, forward strand.
TCGCGCTGGCCACGGCGGACCACCCCGCTGGCCCGTGGAGGGACATCGGCCACCCGGTGCTGCCCTACGACTACCAGGACAAGGTGGTCAACCAGATCGACCCGGCGGTCTTCGTCGACGACGACGGCCAGAAGTATCTCTACTACGGCTCGTTCAAGGACGGCGGCATCCAGGCCGTGCACCTGAACGACGACGGCACCGAGGTGGTGGGCGACCCGGTGCAGGTGGTCGGCGCGCGCCGCGGCGAGGCCGCGTACGTCGTCAAGCGCGACGGCTGGTACTACCTCTTCTACTCGGGCCTCGGCTGCTGCGCGAAGGCCGACGGCGCCTACCCGGTGTTCGTGGGCCGGGCCAAGGACCCGATGGGCCCGTTCGTCGACGCCGAGGGCGTGGGCCTCACCGGCCTGCACCTGGGCGGCACGATCGTGAACTCGCCCAACGGCAACCGGTGGGTCTCCACGGGCCACTCGGCGAACGTCGTCGACAAGTCCGGCCAGGACTGGATCCTCACCAACGGCTTCGACCGCACCGAGACGGACCCGAGCTGGGGCGGGCGGCCCGCCGTGATGGACCGCCTCGACTGGATCGACGGCTGGCCCACGGTGCGGGCCGGCGAGTGGACCAGCGACGACGTCGAGACCGCGCCCGTCGGGGCGTGGGACGCGGGCAGCGACTTCACCGACGGGCTGCGCGGCTTCGCCGCCGTCGGCGCCGGGCCCTGGACCACCGGCACGGACGCCGACTCGGGCGGCTTCGCCCGTCCGGTCAGCCGCGGCGCGGACCCGCAGCTGCTGCTGCCCCGCAAGGCGCCGCGCGGCGACGTGCGGCTCGAGGCCGACGTCCGGCTGCGGGACGACGCGGGCCGGGTGGGCCTGGTGCTCGCCTCGGACGGCGAGGACGACCACGCGATCGCCTGGCTCGACGCGTCCGGCCGGCTGTCGGTCGAGCTGACCCGGCACGGCGTCGTCGTGCAGCGGAAGGCGACGCGCCTGTACGACGGCGTCGACCTCGGCACCTGGCACGCCCTCACCGCGGAGGTGCGGGACGGCCGCGCCGACGTACAGGTCAGCGCCGACCTGCTCGGCATCCCGCTGGCGGAGCTGTCGGTCGACGTGCCGCGCTCCTGGGACCGCGGCGGCGCCGCGTCCACGCGGGGCTCCGGCGAGCTCGACAACGTGGGCGTCACGACGCTCTACACCCCGGTGACGGAGAAGGTGGCCGACCCGGAGGTCGGTCCGGAGCTCACGGAGTACGGCGAGGAGTTCGACGACGCGGACCTCGACGGCTGGTCGTGGTTCGGCCCGGCCGACGGCCAGGTCGCGGACGGCGAGTACGTGTGGCCCACGCAGGACGCGGACTTCTCCGGCAAGGGCACGATGGCGTCGGCGCTGCTGCGCGACGCCCCGACCGGCACGTACACGGCGGAGACCAAGCTGCACCTGCCGATCACGGACGCCCCCGACGGCCGCAGCCAGGCCGGCATCATCGCGTTCCAGAGCCCGGAGGACTCCATCCACCTGGCCCCCACGCGCACCGGACCGTCGCGGCAGGTGTTCCTGTGGATCGGCCGCGACCGCGACAGCTGGCCGGAGATGCAGATCGGCCCGTCGGCGGACACCATGTGGCTCCGCCTGCGGCACACCGTGGACCCGGACACCGGCGAGCACCTGTTCCGGGCGGCGACGAGCCGGGACGGGAAGCACTACGTCTGGGGCGGCGTCTGGCACCTGCCCGCCGGGCAGGAGCCGCGGATCGGCCTCGTCTCCCTCGCGGGGACCGGCCTCACCGCCGAGTTCGACTACGTGCGGTTCTACCGATGAGCGGCCAGGGGCACGGGCGGGACCTCTCCCGGCGCACCGTGCTGCAGGCATCGGCCCTCGCGTTCGCCGCGACGATGGCGCCCTGGGGCGCCGCCACCGCGCTCGCCGCCCCGGCGGGCCTCGCGGACGAGGACGGCTACGACCTCTGGCTCCGCTACCACCTCACGGCCGACCCGGCCCGGCTGCGCGAGTACCGCAGGGCGCTGACCAGCGTGGCCCGGCAGGGCGCCGGGCCAGTGATGCTGAACGCGGAGGCCGAACTCCGGCGGGCGGTCGAAGGCCTCACCGGCAGGGCCCCCGCGCGGGCAGGCGCCGGGAGGGCGGCGATCGTCATCGGCGTCGCCGGGGAGTCGTCGGACGTGCGCTCCTCGGTGGGCCGCGGCCGCCTGGCGAAGGCCGGCGAACAGGGGTTCGTCATCGCGACGGTCCCCGCGCAGGGCGGGGGCCGCCGGGTGATCGTCGCGGGGAACACCGACCGCGGCGTCCTGGCCGGAGTCTTCCACCTGGTGCGGCTGCTGCAGCTGGAGCGGCCGCTGCGCGAACTGTCGGGCGTGGAGTCGCCGCGCACCCCGCTGCGGATGATGAACCACTGGGACAACCTCGACGGGTCGATCGAGCGCGGGTACGCGGGTACGTCGATCTTCGACTGGGACGCGCTGCCCGAGATCTCCGACCGGATGGTCGACTACGCGCGCACCATGGCGTCGGTCGGCATCAACGCGTCGGTGATCAACAACGTCAACGCGAACGTCGGCTTCATCACGAGCGACATGCTGCCCCGGCTGGCGCCGCTGGCCGAGCTGTTCGCCTCGTGGGGGATCGCGCTCTGGGTGTCCGTGAACTACGCCAGCCCGATGCTCCTCACGGCGGACGACGCCGAGCCGATCACCACCGCCGACCCGGCCGACGCGCGCGTCCGGGCGTGGTGGCGGGACAAGTGCGCCGAGGTCGTGGCCGCGCTGCCCGGCTTCGGCGGCTTCCTGGTCAAGGCGAACTCGGAGGGGCGGCCGGGCCCGCTCGACTACGGGCGCACCCACGCCGAGGGCGCGAACATGCTCGCCGAGGCGCTCGCGCCCCACGGCGCGCTCGTCATCTGGCGCAGCTTCGTGCACGAGGACTTCGGCGACTGGGCCGAGTACCAGTACCGGCAGTTCGCGCCGCTCGACGGCGAGTTCGACGACAACGTCATCGTGCAGACCAAGTACGGGCCGATCGACTTCCAGGTGCGCGAGCCCGTGCACCCGCTGTTCGGCGAGCTGCGTGACACCCACCAGATGCTGGAGCTCCAGCTCACGCAGGAGTACACCGGCCACGAGGTCCACACCGTCTACCTCGCCCCGATGTGGCGGGAGGTGCTGAGCTTCACGACCGGCGGGCCGGGTACGGGGCCGACCGTGGCGGACATCGTGACCGCGGGCCCGGTCGAGGCGCGGCATGCCGGCATCGCCGGGGTGAGCAACGTCGGGAACGCCCGGGACTGGACCGGCTACCAGCTCGGTGCCGCCAACGCGTACGCCTTCGGGCGGCTGTGCTGGGACCCGGGAGCCGACCCGCGCGACCTCGCCACCGAGTGGGTGCGCCTGACGTTCGGCACCGACGACGTGGTCACGTCCACCGTGGTGGACGTGCTGCTGCGCTCGCGCGCGACGTACGAGGACTACTCGTCGCCGCTCGGGCTCGGGTACCTCACGAACCCCGGCGGGGCGCACCTCGACCCCGACCCGCTGAGCACCCTCTACCAGTCGCACCACACGACGTCGGAGGGCACCGGCTTCGACCGCACGGCGGCCACGGGCAGCGGGTTCACCGGCCTCTACCCCCAGGGCTGGGCCGACGTCTACGGGTCCCTCGACGAGTGCCCGGACGAGCTGCTGCTCTTCATGCACTGGGTGCCGTACGGCCACCGGCTGCGGTCGGGCAAGACCGTCATCCAGCACCTGTACGACACCCACTTCACGGGGGTGGAGCACGCCGGCGGGTTCGCGGACGCCTGGGGGTCGCTGGCCGGGAAGGTCGACGAGCAGCGGCACGCCGACGTCGCCGCGAGCTTCGCGGCGCAGGTCGCGCACGCCACCCTGTGGCGCGACGTCGTGGTCGGGTTCTTCTTCGACCAGTCGCGCGTGGTCGACGAGCGGCGCGAGTGGCTTCAGGTGGCGCCGGGCGGGTCGCGGCTGCTGCTCGGCGGCCGGCCGAACCTGCTGCCGGTGTCCGTCACCAACGCCTCCGCGCGGGCCCACGACACGACCGTCTCGCTGGCCGCGCCGTCGGGCTGGGTCACCGAGGCGACGACGCGGCGCGCGGCGTCGGCCGAGACCGTGGAGGTGGACGTGCCCGTCACGCCGCCGCTCGAGGCCGACGCGATCCCCTTCGACGTCGCCGTGGCGCCCGCGCTGCAGCGGCTCGACGGGCGCGGCACGACGCTGGTCGTCGCGCCCACGGGCGCGCGCTGCCACCTGGCGCTCAACGGCGGGCCCGCGGGCGGCGTCCCGGCGCCGGGCTACACACCCCTGACGCCGGAGTCGGCCTGGTCCGAGGCGGCCGGCTTCGGGTGGGTGGGCTCCGCCCCGTCCGCCCGCGACCGCGGCGGCGACCCGCTGCTGCGCGACCACCTGTTCCACAGCTCGTCCCGGGTGCTGCGCGTCGCCGTCCCCCCGGGCGCGCACACGGCGCGGCTGCTGTTCGGCGACACCGGCGGCGCGGCGTCGGGCACGGCGGTCGCGGTGGACGGGACCACGGTCGCCACCGGCGAGAAGCTTGACGCCGGCTCGTTCGCCTGGCTGGACGTCCCTCTCGACGGCGGCGCCGCCGGCCGGACGGCGGACCTCACGCTCACGGGCCAGGGCGGCCCGTGGCGGCTCACCGCGCTCACGATCGCCGACCCTGCTGCGCCGGAACCGTCGCTCGTCGCGCTGCGGGCCACCGCGGAGCCGGTGTGGTGGACGGCCCGGTCGAACGAGGTCACCGTGCTGGTGCGCAATACCGGCGCCGAGGACCGCGAGGTCACGGCGTCGCTGGTCGTGCCCGACGGCTGGTCCGTCGAGGACGCCACGGTGACCGTGCCCGCCGGGCAGGACGCCGAGGTGACGGTCACCGCCACTCCCCCGGCCGCGCCCGGGCTCGCCGTCGTCGAGGTGGTGCTCCGCAGCGGCGACGAGGAGATCGAGCGCGGCCGGGCGGTCGAGGTCGTCACCACCCCGCATGCCGACGACGCCGCCCTGGCGTTCGACGCGGGCACGCCGTCCAGCCCGCTCGTCGCCGGGTACACCCGGCTGTCCCCGCAGGACGTGTTCTCCGAGGCCGTCGGCTACGGGTGGACCGGCGCCGTGCCCGACCACCGCGACCGCGGCAACGCGGACGCCCTGCGGCGCGACCTCGTGATGCAGAAGGTGAAGCCCAGCTCGCTGCGGATCCCCGTGCCCGCGGGGAAGCACACCGTGTGGGTGCTCAGCGGCGACTCGCTCACCGACGCGGGGATCACCACGTTCTCCGAGGGCGGTACGGTGCTGGGCTCGTCCGGCGACGCGAGCCTGCCGAGCCAGTCGTTCGTCTGGTTCTCGTTCGAGCTGGACGGCGGCGCGTCGGGCCGCAGCGCGGACCTCGACATCGTGGGGTCCACGCTCAACGGGCTGTGGCGGGTCGCGGCGCTGGTGGTGGTCTGACACCACCAGCGAGACGACGGACGCACGACGACGCCCCCGCGCCGGCTCCTCGCCGGCCCGGGGGCGTCGTCGTCAGGCGAGCAGCTCCAGCTGGGCGAGCGTCAGCGGCCCGTCGCCGGCCGCCTCCGTGACGACCAGCCGCAGGCGCGCGAACCGTCCCGGGCGCGCGACGCCGAACGGCCGCGTCTGCCGTGCCCAGCGGAACGCCTCGCCCGACCGCTCGTCGAGCACGGTCCAGGTCGCGCCGTCGACAGTCCCCTCGAGGCGCCAGGCGGACGGCGCCGCGCCGTCGCCCGAGGTGAGCGTGTACCGCGCGACGACGGGCTGCTCGCCGTCGCCCGTCCATGTGACGGCGGGCGTCCGGGAGACGAAGGTCAGCGCCGTCGCGGACGTGTCGTCGACCAGGGGCGCGCCGTCCGCGGGCGTCCCGCCGTCGTCGACGGCGACGGTGCCGCGCGCGGTCACGTCGCGCAGCGGGGCGGGAGGCGCGTCGCCGCGGGTGAGCGACGGCGGCGCGGCGTCCGGGCCGGTGCCCCAGGCCGATGGCTGCGGGCCCATGACGAGCTCGATCGTGGCACCGCCGACCAGGTCCGCGTGCGCCAGCCAGGCCGCCTCACGCGGCTCGCCGTCCACGGTCAGGGACTGCACGTAGACGTTCTCGAGGGAGTTCCCCACCGTCCGGACCACGAGGTCGCCGTCGGGCCGGTGCACGGTGATCTGGTCGAACAGGGGCGACCCGACGGCGTACCGCGGCGAGCCGACCTGCAGCGGGTAGAGGCCGAGCGCGGCGAGGAGCCACCACGCCGACATCTCGCCGTTGTCCTCGTCGCCGGGGTAGCCCTGGCCGATCTCGCTGCCCACGAAGAGGCGGCGCAGCGCCTCGCGCAGGATCCGGTGCGCCTTCCACGGGGCGCCCACCGCGGTGTAGAGCCACGGCACGTGGTGCGACGGCTGGTTGCTCACGCCCCACATGCCGAGGCGCACGTCGCGGGCCTCGGTCATCTCGTGGATGACCTGTCCGTACCCGCCCACGTGCGTGCCGTCCTCCGGGCGGGCGAAGAACTCGTCGAGCCGCGCCTCCAGGTCTCCCGGGCCGCCGTAGAGGTTCGCGAGCCCTCGTGGGTCGTGCGGCGCGTGGAACGCGAAGTTCCAGGCGTTGGTCTCGGTGAAGGGCCCGCCCCAGTCGTCCGGGTCGAAACGGTGGGCGGCCGGGGTGAACGCGCCGTCCGCGCCGCGCGCGCGGAAGAACCGGACCTCCGGGTCGAACAGGCCGCCGTACTGCGTGGCCCGGTCCAGCAGGTAGGCCGACTCCTCGCGCAGCGTCGCGCGCCGCTCGTCCGGCGTGGCCGGGTCGTCCGCGAGCGCCGCCGCCATCGTGCCGACGCCGAAGTCGTTGAGGCAGCCCTCCAGCCCCCAGGACACCGACTCGTGCGTGCCCGCGGGCGTGAAGCCGAGGAAGGTGGAGGTCTCCAGCCCCTTGCGGCCCACGGCGTCGTGCGGGGGCGCGACGGTGGCGTTCTTCAGCGCGGCGTCGTAGGCGTCGAGGGCGACGTCGGTGGGCAGCGCGCCTTTGAGGTAGGCGTCGGCGAACGCGACGTCGGAGCTGGTGCCGGTCATGAGGTCGGCGTAGCCCGGCGACGACCAGCGCGAGATCCAGCCCCCGTCGCGGTACTGCTGCACGAACCCGTCGGCCAGCCGCGCCGTGAGCGCCGGGTCCAGCAGGGTCAGCGCCGGCCACGCCGTGCGGTAGGTGTCCCAGAACCCGTGGTTGACCATCATCCGGCCGTCGACGACGGCTGCCCCGGTGACCGTGTCGCTGCTGGGCCCGACGGGCGGTGCGACCGGGCTCGCGTACCGGGGCACGGGCGCCTCGAGCGTGCCGGCGTTCTCGGTGTGCGACGTCGGGTACAGGTGCAGCCGGTAGAGGTTCGAGTACAGCGTGACGCGCTGGTCGGCGGTGGCGCCGGCGACCTCCACGACACCCAGCCGCTCCTGCCAGAGCGCCCGCGCCGCCTGCTGGACCTCGGTGAACGACCGGCCGGCGAGCTCCTGGTCGAGGGCTCGCCGCGCCTGGTCGAGGCCGAGGTACGACGTCGCGAGCCGGAGCTCGACGACCGCGCCGCCCCCGTCGGCCGAGGTGTCGAAGCTCGCGTACCGCGCGTGCTGCCGGTCGCCGCGGGCGGCGCCGACGGCGACGGGCGCCCGGTCGAAGCTGCCGGCCACGAACATGCGGGTGCGGCCCACGGACAGCGGGCTGCCGTCGTCGACCCATCCCGTCACGGTGCCATCGAGGTCCACCGTGAGGCGGGCTTCCCCGGCGGCCGTGGTGACGGTGTCGAGCAGCACGTGCCCGGGCACCCCCTGCGGGAAGCCGAACCGCAGCAGGCCGCCGTGGTCGGTGGGCGTGGCTGCGAGCGTGGTGCCGTCCGCGAAGGTCACGGCGTACAGGTCGGGGCGGGCGGTCTCGTCCGCGTGGTCGAACGGCAGGCCGCGCGCAGCGAGGTCGCCCGTCGGGGTGCCCGGACCGGTCGCCGGCTGCACGACGAGCTGGTTGCGGTCACCCATCCACGGGCTGGGCTGGTGCGAGACGCCGAACCCCTGCAGCACCGGGCGGTTCTGCGGGTCGTTGGCCCGGTGGTACTCGTACAGCCAGCGCCGCGACCCGGCGTCGGTCATCGGCACCCAGAGCGTGAACCCGTTCGGCACCGCGGTGGCGGGCGCGTTGTTGCCCCGGGAGAACTGGCCGCTCGACATCGTGCCGCGGCGGGTGTCGACGAGGTCGACGAGATCGGGTCCGGGCGGCCCCGCGGGCTCCGCGACCAGGGCGACGTCGTCGAGCCAGCCGGAGAACGCACCGTCCGCCAGGTCGTCGGGAGGGTCGCAGCACAGCAGGACGGCGTCGACCGTGCGGCCCGCGGCGACGGCGCCGACGTCGATCCGGACAGAGTTCCACTGGTCGGCGTAGAGGATCTTGCCCTCGCCCTGGGCGCGCGCGGAGACGCCGGTGCCGTGGGCGTCGACGGCCCGCAGGTCGGAGAGGTACGTGCCGTCGGTGAACGCCAGGTCCAGAGCCACGAACGTGGACGGGTACCGCAGGTCGCCGCGCAGGTCGGGCAGCACGACGTAGCTCAGCCGCGTGCGCGGCCCCACCTCGATCCCCAGGTCCCGGAAGAGCACGTGCGTCGCGGGTCCGGGGCCGTCCTTGAGGCCCGCGAAGCCCAGGGCGTGCAGGCCCGTGAACCCCGCGCGCGGCTTGTGGGTGGCGCCCGACGCCGGGCCGTCGCCCACGCGGGCGACCAGCGGCGCCCGGCGCGCGGTCGGCAGCGGCGCAGGGTCGCCGGGCTCGAACGAGGTGCGGAAGTCGGGTCCGGGCATGTGCTCCACTCTCCTGCGATCACGGCCGCGCGGCGACGGGACCGGGTCCCGCCGCCGCGCGGCTCGGTACGACTTCTCAGCGCCGTGCGCCCGTGCTCAGTCGGCGTCCTTCTCGAAGGCGGCGGGGCGCACCTGGACGGCACGGACCCGGTCGACGTCGAGCTTCTCGGACCGGTCGAACCGGTAGATGCCGTTCTGCTCCTGGAACACGTCGGTGAGCTGGGTGTAGCAGTAGCCGAACATCAGCGGGTCGTCGAGCAGGGCGTCCGTCAGGCCGGCGAAGCGCACGTGGAACTCTTCCTCGTCCGCCACGCGCTGGCCGTACCCCCACGACTCGCTGCGGTCGTCGCCCGCGGCGCGCGCGGCCTCCTCCGGGTTCCACCAGATGCCGCCGTACTCGCTGCAGAAGTACGGCTGGCCCTTGTAGGGCAGGGAGATGGGGTCCCCGTCGTAGCTGTTCGCCCAGGGCTCGTCGGTCGTCAGCCCCGCCATGTCGCGGGCGAACCTCTCCGGGTCCTGCTCGTAGTGGTGGGAGTCCCAGACGTCGGTCTCGAGCACGCGGTGCGAGTAGCCGCTCGCGTCGAGCACGGGGCGCGACGGGTCGGCGAGCTTGGTCGCGAGGAACATCGCGCGCGTGACGTCGTCGAGCTGGGTGATCCGGTCGTGCAGCAGCTGGTGGGTCTCGTTCAGCGGGCACCAGCCGATGATCGACGGGTGCGAGAAGTCCCGCTCGAGGGCCTCCAGCCACTCGGCGACGTACGACGTCGTCGGCTTCTGGTGGTCGTCACGGCGGCCGAAGTCGCCGGAGCCCCAGTCGCCGAACTCGCCCCACACCAGGTAGCCGAGGCGGTCGGCGTGGAACAGGTAGCGCTCCTCGAAGACCTTCTGGTGCAGGCGCGCGCCGTTGAAGCCGGCCTCGAGGCCGAGCTGGACGTCGCGCAGGAGCGCGGCGTCGCTCGGGGCGGTCATGAGCGACTCGGGCCAGTAGCCCTGGTCGAGCACGAGGCGCTGGAACACGGGCTCGCCGTTGATGCGGATCGCCTTGCCCTCGATGGCCACGGACCGCAGGCCCGCGTACGAGCGGACGGCGTCGACGACGTCGCCCGCGGCGTCGTGCAGCTCGACCTCGACGCCGTACAGGTGCGGGTCCTGCGTGGACCAGGGCCGCACCCGGCCCGCGGGGATCACGACGCGCACCGAGGGCGCGAGGTCCAGGTCCGCGCGCGTGGTCTCGGTGGCGACGACGCCGTCCGCGTCGGTGACCGTCACGACCACATGGTGGCCGCGGCGGTTCTGCGTGAGCGGCACGCGCACGTCGAGGGCACGGGCGGCGAGGTCGGGCGTGATGCGCGGGCGGCGCAGGCTGGCGCCCGGCACCGGCTCCATCCACACCGTCTGCCAGATGCCCGTGGTGCGCGTGTAGTGGCAGTCCTTGTTGGCGTACAGGCCGGACTGCTTGCCGCGCGCTTGCGGGATGCCGCGGTGGTCGCGGGCGCGCACGACGACCGTCACCGTGTCGCCCGGCACGGCGACGCCGTGCAGGTCCGCCGTGAACGGCGTGAAGCCGCCGCGGTGGCGGGCCACCTCGGTGCCGTCCACCCACACCGTGGCGTCGTGGTCGACGGCGCCGAAGTGCAGCAGCACGTGCGTGTCGTCGCCGGCGACGGCGGACCACTCGGCGGGGACGGTCACCTCGCGGCGGTACCAGACCGCCTCGAGGAAGTCGGTGTTCTCGACGCCGGAGAGCTCCGACTCCGGGGCGAACGGGACGGTGATCGTGCCGGTCAGGGGTCGTTCGCGCAGCCCGCGCTCCAGCCCGGAGTCGCCGGGGTCGATCTCGAACCCCCATTCCCCGTTGAGATTCAGCCACCGGTCCCGCACCACCTGCGGGCGCGGGTACTCGGGGCGTGGCACGGAGGTGCCGCCCGGGGCGGACGGGGGGTCGAGACGATCGAGGACGGACATCGTGGTGCTCCGTTGCATGGACGACAGTTCCGCGCTGATTCAACCGAAGCGGCTCTCAAAATGCAACGTTGAATCAGATGTTGGTCCGAAATTCGGCCGGGCGTCAGGCCTCCCGGCTGCTCTCCCGTACCAGGAGCCGGTGGGCCACGACGACGTCGACGTCCCGTTCGCCGTCGCCGCCCGCAGCCCCCTCCACCTGCGCGATCACCCGGTCGACGGCGGTCTCGGCGATGGCCTGCAGGTCCGGCGCGACCGTGGTCAGCGACGGGTTCGAGTACCGGCCGTCCTCGGTGTTGTCCCAGCCCGTGACGGCCACGTCCTCGGGCACCCGCACCCCGTTGAGCCGGAGCGCGTAGAGCGCGCCCAGCGCCAGCTCGTCGTTGGCGCACACGAGGCCGTCCACCTGGTCGATCCGGGGCAGCACCGCCTCGAGGGCCGCCAGGCCGGCCGGGCGCGAGAACTCCGTGACGGGCACGACCCATCGCGGGTCCACCTCCAGGCCCCGCGCCGCGTGCGCCTCGCGGAAACCCTGGAGCCGCGGGGTGCCCGAGCGGTCCGCCACGGACTCCGCCCCGACGAAGGCGAGGCGGTTCCTGCCCGTCGCGAGCAGGTGCTCGGTGACCTCCCGCGCGGCCCGGACGTTGTCGATGCTCACGTGGTCGGTGCGCCAGCGGCGGTCGTGACCAGGGTCGTCGCGCTCGCCGAGCAGCACCATCGGCGTCTCGCCGCGCACCTCGGCGATCTCCGCCGGGCCGAGGGCCAGCGACGAGAAGATGATCCCGTCGATCGCCTGGACCCGGAACCCGCGCGCCACCTGGAGCTCGGTGTCCCGGTCGGTGCGCGTCTCCTCGATGAGCACCCGGTAGCCGCGGGCGCCTGCCACCTCGATGACGATGTGCGCCAGGAGCGAGAAGTACGGCGAGTGGGCCCACGGGACCGCGAGCGCGAGCGTGTTCGTGCGCCCCTGCCGCAGCTGCCGGCCCGCGAGGTTCGGCCGGTACCCGAGCTCGACGATCATCGCCTCGACCTTGGCCCGCGTCTCCTCGCCGACCCGGCCGGTGCCGTTGACGACGTTCGAGACCGTCTTCCAGGAGACGCCGACGGCCGCCGCCACGTCCTTGATCCCGACCCTGCCCGAGCCGCGGCCCGCCCGGGAGCGCCCTGACGTGCCCGAGGACACCGTCGCCCCGGGCTCCGACGTCGCGCCCCGCTCGTCCTGTGCTGCCATCCACCGACCCTCTCTCGCCCGACGCGGGGCGCCGTCGCCACCGTGTCAGCGGACCTCTTGACGGTCCGCGCCGCCTAGTCCATCGTGGTCCCACGTTGGAGCGCAACGTTGCACTCAGGAGGGTCGATGAAGACCAAGCTGCGTACGTCCGGGGGTTTGTCAGGGCCGTGGGCGAGCCGCGCCCAGGGCCGGTTCCCTCGTCGGTCGGGTTCGAGCGGCACGGTGGACGACGTCGGGCTGAGCAGGCGCGGCCTGCTCCAGGCGGCCCTCGTCGGCGCCGGCGGTGTCGCGCTCGGCGGCGCGCTGTCCGGCTGCGCCACGCCGACCGCGTCCGGCAGCGGCCGGACGTCGGTGATGATCTGGGACCTGTTCTCGGGCGGCGACGGGGGTCTCATGCAGGAGATGGTCGGTGCGGTGCGTGCCGCCAACCCCGACCTGGACGTCGACTCGACGACGCTGGCGTGGGGCCCCCCGTACTACACGAAGCTCGCGATGGCCTCGTCCGGCGGACGCCCGCCGGAGGCCGCGGTGATGCACCTGTCCCGGCTCGCCGGGTACGCGCCCGGCGGCCTGCTGGAGCCGTTCGACCTCGATGCGCTCGCCGAGCTCGGCATCACGCAGGAGGACTTCCCCGCCGCGGTGTGGGAGAAGGCGCAGTTCGACGGCCAGCTCTACGCGCTGCCGCTGGACACGCACCCGTACATCAACTTCTACAACCCGGAGATGGTCCGGCAGGCGGGCCTCGCGGACGCGGACGGCAAGCTCCGCCCGCTGGTCGGCGCCGACGCGTTCCTCGACGCCGGCCGCGACCTGGCGGAGGTCACGGGCGAGACCGGGATGTCGTGGGGCTACCTGCGCGACCCGGCCGGCTGCTGGCGCGTGTTCTGGGGGCTGTACAGCCAGACCGGGGGCGGGTACGACCTCACCCCGGGCAAGGCGGCCGAGCTCGACACCGCCAAGGCCGAGGGGGTCTTCGAGTTCCTCCAGGAGATGCTCGACGGCGAGGTCGCCGCGCCGAACCAGGACGGCGGCGCCGCGACGGGGCGGTTCATGTCGAAGCGCACCGGGCTGGTCTTCGACGGCGAGTGGGACCTGCCGATGTTCCGCGACGCCCTGGGGGACAACCTCGGGGGCGCGCCGTTCCCCACGATCTTCGACCAGCCGGCCAACTACGCCGACTCCCACTCGTTCGTGCTGCCGCGGCAGGCCACGCCCGACCCCGAGGCCCGCCAGGCCACCTACCGCGTCCTGGCCGACCTCCTGCGAGAGAGCATGACGTGGGCGCAGGCGGGCCACATCCCCGCGTACCAGCCGATCGTCCAGATGCCCGAGTACCAGGCCCTGGTGCCGCAGAGCGACTACGCGAAGGCCGCGGAGATCGCCGTCTTCGACCCGGACGTCTGGTTCGCCGGCGGCGGCAGCGACTTCCAGACCCGCATCGGCGACTCGATGATGGACACCCTCTCGAGCAAGGCCACCCCCAAGACCGCCGTCGACCGGATGCTCAGCGAGATGAACCGTCTCCTGTCGCAGCCCGACCCTGCCGCCTGACCGAGAGAGGACGACGATGACCGCCTCGAGCACGTCACTCAGCGCCCCCGTCGCGCGCCCCTCCCGGCGCTCCACGGGCACCCGCCCCCGCACGGGGACCCGCGCCGTGAACCACTCGCTCCGCGCGCAGGACCGTTCCGGATACCTGTTCGTCGCCCCGTTCGCGGTGGCGACGGGGCTCTTCCTGCTGTGGCCGACGATCTACGGCCTGTGGATGAGCTTCACCGACCAGAGCCTCACCGCCACGGCGAGCTCCTTCATCGGCTTCGACAACTACGTCGAGGCCTTCAGCGACCCGCAGGTGTGGACCACGCTGTGGCACACCGTCTGGTTCACGCTCCTCAGCACCGTGCCGCTCATCCTGGTGGCGCTCGTCATGGCGGTGCTGGTGCACACCGGGCTGCCCGGCCAGTGGGTGTGGCGGCTGTCGTTCTTCGCGCCGTTCCTGCTGACCAGCGCCGTCGTGTCGTCCCTCGCGAGCTGGCTCTTCCAGCCCGAGATCGGCCTGCTCGACGTGGGGCTCGCGAAGCTCGGTCTGGGGCCGATCGGCTGGCTGACCGACGAGAACGTCGCGATGTTCTCCATCGCGCTCGTCACCGTGTGGTGGACCGTCGGGTTCAACTTCCTGCTCTACCTGGCCGCGCTGCAGGGCATCCCGCAGCAGCAGTACGAGGCCGCGACCATCGACGGCGCCGGCGGCTGGCGGCGGCTGTTCTCCATCACCCTGCCGCAGATGAAGACCATCACCGGCGTCATCGTGGTGCTGCAGCTGCTCGCGTCCCTGAAGGTGTTCGACCAGATCTACCTGCTCACCGGCGGCGGCCCCAACGGCAGCACGCGCCCGATCCTCGAGTACGTCTACGACACGGGCTTCACCAACTACCGCCTCGGGTACGCGTCGGCCATCTCGTACGTGTTCTTCGCCCTGATCCTCGTGTTCACGCTGGTCCGGCTCCTGCCGACGAAGAAGGAGGCCTGACGTGGCCGTCACCGAGTCCGCCCCGGGTTCCGTCGCCACGCTGGTCGCCGCACGCCGGTCGGCCCGGCAGCAGGCCCGGGCCGAGAACCGCACCCTCACCAAGCTGACGATCGGGCCGTCCCCGTGGGTGCGGGCCGCCGCGCTCGCCGCCCTCGTCGTCATGGCGCTGCTGTGGCTGCTCCCGCTCGCGTGGGGCGCCGTCACCAGCTTCAAGCACGAGGCCGAGGCCGCGCTGCCCGCGTCGTGGTGGCCCACCCAGGGCTGGACCCTCGACGCCTACCGGCAGGTGCTCGGCAACAGCGAGCTGCTGGGCTGGATGTGGAACAGCCTCGTCGTCGCCGTCCTCGTGACCGCGCTGACGGTGCTGATCTCCGCGATGGCCGCGTTCGCGTTCTCGCAGACGGTGTTCAAGGGCCGCGGCCTGCTGCAGTTCCTCACCGTCGCGTCCATCATGATGCCCGGCCAGATCCTCATCGTGCCGCTGTTCAAGCAGATGCAGGCCATGGGCCTCGTGGACACCTTCGCGGGCATCGTGCTGCCGCAGATCGTGGCGCCGGTGATGGTGTTCATCCTCAAGCGGTTCTTCGACGCCATCCCGTCCGAGCTGCTCGACGCCGCCCGCATCGACGGGGCCGGCACGTGGCGGCTGTTCTGGACGATCGTGCTGCCGCTGTCGAAGTCGATCCTCGTGGCCGTCGCGATCTTCGTGTTCATCGGCGCGTGGAACAACTTCCTGTGGCCGTTCATCGTCACGACCGACCCGCAGTTCATGACCCTGCCGGTGGGGCTGTCGACCGTGAAGAACGCCTACGGCGTCCAGTACGCGCAGAACATGGCGTCGGCGATGATCGCCGCCCTGCCGCTGCTCGTCGTGTTCATGCTCTTCCAGCGCCGCATCGTGCAGGGCGTGGCGACGACAGGCATGGGAGGCCAGTAGCAGGGACGATCGGGACATGCCCGACGCGCACGCCCCCGCCACGCAGCACCCCGTCGACAGGCCGACGCAGCGACCGCACGTCGCCGCCGTGGTCGAGGACTGGTGGTGCACCGTGGCGGGGGCGTTCCTGCGCCGTCGCGGCTGGGTGCCGCGCCTGGTCCCCTTCACCGGGTACGGCTCGCCGCGGCGGGTCCGCGTGCTGGCCCGCGTGCTGCTGGTGCCGCCGTCGCACGCCTCGGGGCCCCTGGCGGCGCTGCGGCACGCCCAACGCCGCGGCGCGTGGGCCTATCTGACGCTGCCGGCCCCTCGGGAGGCGGTGCGCGTCACGCTGGGCGGCGTGTCCGTCGACGTGACGACCGACCGGGCCGGGTACGTGGACGTCGAGGTGACGCTGCCGGACGACGCGCTCCTGTCGCCCGGGCGGCACGAGGCGACGCTCACGGCCGTCCGCACGGCGGGCACGTCTGCCGCCGCCGCCGTGGACGTCGCGGGCGACGCCACGACGTTCGGCGTCGTGAGCGACATCGACGACACGACGATGATCACCGCGGTCCCCCGCCCCTTCCTCGCCGCATGGAACACCTTCGTCCGCCGCCCGAGCGCCCGCCGCCCCGTGCCGGGGATGCCCGAGCTGTACCGGCGGATCGCCGCGGACCACCCGGGCGCGCCGTTCGTCTATCTCTCCAACGGCGCGTGGAACACCGCCGACACGCTGGCCGGGTTCCTCGACCGGCACGGCTTCCCGCCCGGCCCGCTGCTGCTCACCGACTGGGGGCCGACGCAGACGGGCTGGTTCCGCAGCGGCCCGCAGCACAAGGGCGACAGCCTCGACCGGCTCATGGTCGCCTTCCCGCGGGTGCGCTGGCTGCTCGTCGGCGACGCCGGCCAGCTCGACGAGGACGTGTACGTGCGCGCGACGGCGCGCTGGCCCGGGCGGGTCGCCGCGATCGCCATCCGGCAGGTCGAGCGCGCCCGCCCGCGGCCCTCCCGCGGGCGCCCGGACCCCGACGCCCCACTGGTGCACGGTGCCGACGGCACGGAGCTCGGCGACCGCCTGGCCGACGTCCTCCGCTGAGGCACCTCGCCGGATGCTCCTGGACGCGGCACCGCGGGCGACTCGGACGCAGGGAGACTGGGGCCCGTGATCTCGACCGTCCTCGTCGCCCACCCGTGGCTGTCCCCCGTGGCGCTGGTCGTCCTGGCGGTCGGGGGATGGCTCGCCGGCCCGTGGCTCACGGGCCGGCCACGGCTGGCCGCCGTCCTGGCCGCGGTGTCCCTCGTGCCGGTCGCCCTGCTGACGCTGGCACCGGTCGACCGGGAGCTGTTCGCGCGGTGCACCGTGGGCTGGGCGCTGCCGACGCCGGGCCGGGTCGAGCTGATGGCGAACGTCGTCCTGTTCGTCCCGCCGGTCTACCTGGCGGCCGTCGCGCTCCGCCGGCCGGTGCTCGCGCTGCTCGCGGGGTCGGCCACGTCCGCGGCGATCGAGGTCGTCCAGGCGCTCGTGCCCGCGATCGGCCGGTCCTGCGACACGAACGACTGGCTGTCGAACACGATCGGGGCCGCGGCGGGCGCCCTTCTCGCCTCGGTCGCGCTGCGCCGGTGGCGGCGCCGGGCTCAGGCCCGCCCGATCGGCACGAACCCCGACTCGTAGGCACGCACGACGGCCTGGGTGCGGTCGCGCACGTTGAGCTTGGCGAGCACGTTGCCCACGTGCGTGCGCACCGTCTCGACCCCGAGGAACAGCTCGCCGGCGATCTCCGCGTTCGACAGGCCGGCGGCGACGAGGCGGAGCACCTCGCTCTCGCGCTCGGTGAGGCCGGCCGACCGGAGGGCGTCCCCGGCCGAGCCGCCCGGGCCGTGCGCGGCGACGAGGCGCCGGACGGCGTCCGGGAACAGCAGCGAGTCCCCCTGGGCCACGACGCGCACCGCGTGCACCACCTGCTCCGGGCGGGCCCGCTTGAGCAGGAAGCCCTGGGCTCCGGAGTGCAGCGCGTCGAGCACGTGGTCGTCGTTCTCGAACGTGGTCAGCACCAGCACGCGCGGCGCCGGGGCGCCCGGCCGCCCCGACGCGACGACGGCGCGCGTGGCCGCGATCCCGTCCACCGTCGGCATCCGCACGTCCATGAGCACGACGTCGGGCCGGGCCTGGGTCACCACCTGCGGCACCTCGGACCCGTCGCCCGCCTCCCCCACGACCTCCAGGCCGGGCTCCGCGTCGAGGATCACGCGCAGGCCCGCGCGCACCAGCGGCTCGTCGTCGACGAGGACGACACGGACGACGGCGGTGTCGGGAGGCACGGTCACGCCGTCGATCCTGCCGTACGGACCGGCGGTCGAGCCCGTCGAGACCCGGGTCCCCGCCGCGCGGATCAGCGGAACCCGAGGTAGTGCCGTTCCCAGAAGCCGCCGAGCGTCGTGGTCGCCAGCTCGTGCTCGACCTCTCCGACGTCGTCGGGCACCTTCCAGCGTCCACGGCGCGCGACCGCCCAGGTACCACCGTCGGGGAGGACGAAGGTCAGCCGACCCCGCCCCCGACGCCCGCGGCGGATCGCGACGCGGACGACCTCGACGGCGGGAAGCCCGGCGTCCGGCGGCCAGAGGGCGCAGATGTCGTCCCGCTGGTCGTGGTCCTCCTCCTCGATGCAGAGGACGCATCCGCGCAGGCCGGCCAGGGCGACCGGGTGCCACGACCACGGGTGGCCGCAGGCCGCGCAGTCCCCACCGAAGAGCTCGTCCATCGCGCGATCATCCCGAGGCACCGCGTTCCCGGTCGACCGGAAATCGCGCCCGCACCACCCACCGGCCGGCGTGCGGCCCGGCGTCGAGGTCGCCGCGCAGCAGCCGGACACGCTCGGCCATGCCGGCGAGCCCGCGTCCGCCGCCGTCGGCGGCGCCCGGGGTCCCCGGCGGCTCGACCGGGTTCGTCACCTCGACCTCCAGGTCACGCTCGCCGACGGCGACGCGCACCGCGACCGGGCGACCGGGGGCGTGCCGGACGGCGTTGGTCAGCGCCTCCTGCACCACGCGGTAGGCCTCGTGCGACGTCGCGCGGGGCAGCGCGCCCGACGCCCCGTCGTCGACGTCGAGCCGCACGTCCGCGCCGGCGTGCCGGGCGTCGTCGACGAGGGCGGGCAGGTCGTCCAGCGACCGGGCCGGGGCGCGCCGCGCGGGGCCGGACGACGCGTCGTCGCCCGCGCGCAGCAGGCCGAGCACGTGGTCGAGGTCCGCCATGGCCGACCGGCCGGCCTCCTCGATCGCGGCGAGCGACCGCCGGGCGGCGTCCGGGTCCGACTCCACCTGGCGCGCGGCGGCCGCAGCCTGGAGCGTGGTGACCGTCAGGGCGTGCCCCACGGAGTCGTGCAGCTCGCGGGCGAGGCGGCCGCGCTCGGCGAGCCGGTCCGCACGCGCCTCGAGCTCCGCGATCCGCGCCGTCTGGTCCGGGCCGAGCAGCGGCTCGGCCGACTGCCGCAGCAGGCGTCGCGCGAGCGCCGTGCCGTACGGGAGCGCGACGAGCGCGAGCAGGGCGAGCACCAGCCAGCCGACGGGGTTGCTGGCGAGCGCGGGTCCCCTCTGCACGAGGAACGCCCGGTCGACGCCGAACGCGGACAGCACCAGCTGCGTCGCGAGCGGCACCGCGACCAGCAGCCCCACGGTGACGAGCGCGCCGAGCACGAGGTGCAGCGCGAACCAGGCGGCACCCCGCCAGCGCGTCGCGACGGTGGGCGCCCCGACCGGGTCGGGCAAGGTGCGCGCGTCGACGTCGAGGAACGTCCGCACGGCGGCGATCTCGAGCGCCCGCACGGGCGCGAGGAAGGGCGGCGAGCCGACGATGACCGCGGTGACCAGCGCCAGCACGCCGACGGCGACCCGCGGCGTCGCCGGGTCGGCGAACATCTGCACGAACCCCGCGGCGAGCGCGAAGTACGCACCCGCCAGCACGCCGCCGATGACGAGGTACACGCCCGCCCGCACCGTGGACGCGCTGGTCAGCGGCGTGAGCGCCCAGCGCAGCGTGCGCCGTCCGCTCCCCGTCGTCGCCGTCATGCCCGCCAGTCTGCCCACCGGCCCTGCCCTGCGCCTCCCCCGGCCGGGGGAGGCACGACGCCCCTGCCACGCTCGCACGGCAGGCACGTCGAGGCCGGCGTCCCGTGCTCGTCGCTCAGCGGGTCGGTCCGTCGTGATCGTCCATCTGGACGATGACCCGCGGACGGCTGGGGCGCAGGATCCGGACGACTGCGACGACGCCGCGCCAACCGAGCATCGTCACGGCGAGAAACCCGAACGACACGATCTGGAACGTGGGGAACACGCCGCGCTCCGCCAGGACCCGAAGGACGACACCGACCGCCCAGGTGCATCCCCACACCACGACGCCCGTCGGCCAGAGGCGCCACGGGGACCGCCAGGCGCGAGACGCGCACCATCCGACCGCCGCGGCGACGAGGAACGGCCATGTCGCCGACAGCGGGCCCACGGGATCTGCGCGGGGAGCAGGACCCGCGACGCCGACCACCGCGAGCCCCAGCACGCAGACGGCGTCGGCGAATGCTGCGAGTGCGATCGTCCCGGTGCGCGCACGGCGCACCGCCCGGCCTCCAGGCGGTCGTGCTGAGCGACGGCCGTCACCGTCGGGCGCGGAGCGCATCCTTCGACGGTACCGCGCGACGTCGCTACGGCTTGCGGGCGCTCACGATCATGTGGGTGCCGAGGAAGCGGCGACGCCAGGTGACGTCGTCGAACCCGAGGCGCCAGAGGATCGACGCGACCTGCTCGGGGGACATGAACCCGAGGGTGGTCTCCTCGAGGTAGGTGTACGACTTCTTGTCGCGGGCCACGAGCTGCCCGAGCAGCGGGATCACGACCTTCACCCCGAGCGCCACGGGGTACTTCAGCAGGCCGCGCGGCGGGCAGGTCTCCAGCAGCGCGAGACGGCCGCCGGGCCGGAGCACCCGCAGCTGCTCGGCGAGCACGCGCTCGGCGTCCTCGACGTTGCGCAGCAGGTAGCCGTGCGTGACGGCGTCGAACGACGCGTCGTCGTAGGGCAGGGCGTTGGCGTCGGCGAACTGCCAGGTCACGGCGTCGGCGCCGGGCTTGGCGCGGGCGCCCTCCAGCATCCCCTCGGAGAAGTCGACGCCGTGGATCGTCGCGCCGGGGTACTGGCGGGCCGCCTCGAGGGCGATGACGCCGGTGCCGGTCGCGATGTCGAGCAGCGAGCCGCCGGCGGGCAGCTGCGCCCGGCGTGCGACGTCGCGGCACCAGGCCGCGTGCCGCCCCAGCGTCATGAGGCGGTTCATCCGGTCGTAGTAGCCGGGGACCGTGTCGAAGAGGCGCTGCACCTCCTCGCCGTGCGGCGAGGGCGAGGTCACGCGGCGAGCTCCTGGCCGCTCATCTTGTGGATGGAGGACATCACGTGGTCGGTCAGCTCACGACGCACCTGGGCCGGGCGGGCACCGGCGGTGAGCTGGCGCGACGGGTCGATCGGGGCGCCGAAGTGCACCTGGATGCCGCGCGTCGGGCGGGGGAGCCGCTTGCCGACGGGCTGCACCTTGTCGGTGCCGCGCAGGGCCACGGGGACGACGGGCGCCGAGCCCGCGAGCGCCAGCCAGGCGACGCCCGTGTGTCCCTGGTGCAGCTTGCCGTCGCGGGAGCGGGTGCCCTCGGGGTAGATGCCGAAGGCGCCGCCGCGCTTGAGCACGACGAGCGCGTCGTCGAGCGACCGCTGCCCGGCGCGCGGGTCCTCGCGGTCGACCGGGATGTGGCCCATCGTGGTGAAGAACCAGCGCGAGACCCGGCCCTTGAGGCCGCGGCCCGTCCAGTACTCCGCCTTGGCGATGAACGTGACGTGCCGGGGCACGACGAGCGGGATGATGATCGAGTCGATGAACGACAGGTGGTTGCTCGCGAGGATCACCGGGCCGCGCCGCGGGATGTTGTGCAGTCCCGTCACCTGGGGGCGCAGGAGCACGTACACCAGGAGCGACAGGACGAGGCGCAGGAACCGATAGGTCACCGCACCATTGTGCCCCCTGCTCCGTCGGCCCCCGCCGAGGCCACCCCGCGGGCGTGTGATCAGGGCGTTCGCGCCGCCTCGGCGGCGAGGAGCGACGCGGCGGCGCGGCGTGCCTCGCGCGCGACGTCGGCGTCGTGCGTGATGGCGGCGGTGGTCTGCGCGCCCTCGGCGAGCAGCACGACCTGCAGGGCGACGGCGTCGGGCAGGCCGGCCTCGCGCACGAGGCCCAGCACGTGCGCCCGGAAGTCCTCCTTGTGCCCGCGCACGGCCTCCGCGATGCGGGGCGACGTCGCGCCGAGCTCGCCGAACGAGTTGATGAACGCGCACCCCCGGAACCCGTCCTCCCGGAACCACGCGTCGAGGAAGTCGAAGACGCTGAGGATCCGGTCGCTCGGCGTGGCCGCGCCGGCGGCCGCGCGCGCCACGCCCTCCGTCCACTGCCTGGTCCGCAGTGCGAGGACGGCGACCACCAGGTCCTCCTTGGACTGGAAGAGCCCGTAGATCCGCTTGAGCGACACCCCGGCCTCGGCGCGCACGGCGTCCATGCCCACGGCCTGCACGCCGCGCGCGTAGAACAGCCGGTCGGCGGCCGCGACCACCGCGTCGCTCGCCGCCTTCTCGTCGACCATCGTTCACCCTCCCGTCGCCGGCCCTCCCCTTGCGGGGAGAACCATCGTTCTCTACTGTAGCGAACAGCGGGAGAACGATCGTTCTCCCCTCCTTCGGAAGGGGCACCACCATGGGCTACATCACCGTCGGGCAGGAGAACAGCACGGACGTCGAGCTCTACTACGAGGACCAGGGCTCCGGGCAGCCGGTCGTCCTCGTGCACGGGTACCCGCTCGACGGGCACAGCTGGGAGCTGCAGACCCGCGAGCTCCTCGCCGCCGGGTACCGCGTGATCACCTACGACCGCCGCGGGTTCGGCGCGTCCAGCAAGGTCGGCTCGGGGTACGACTACGACACGTTCGCGAAGGACCTCGACACCGTCCTGACGACGCTCGACCTGCGAGACGTCATCCTCGTCGGCTTCTCGATGGGCACCGGCGAGCTCGCCCGGTACGTGCGCAACCACGGCCACGAGCGAGTCGCCAAGCTCGCGTTCCTCGCCTCGCTCGAGCCGTTCCTCGTGCAGCGCGACGACAACCCCGAGGGCGTGCCGCAGTCCGTCTTCGACGGCATCGTCGACGCGGCCCGCGGTGACCGCTACGCCTGGTTCACCCAGTTCTACAAGGACTTCTACAACCTCGACGAGAACCTCGGCACGCGGATCTCCGAGGAGGTCGTGCGGGCGAACTGGAGCACCGCCGTGGGCTCGGCGCCCGTCGCCGCGTACGCCGTCGTCCCCACGTGGATCGAGGACTTCCGGCCCGACGTCGAGGCGGTCCGCGCCGCGGGCCTGCCCACGCTGATCCTGCACGGCACGAAGGACAACATCCTGCCGATCGACGCCTCGGGCCGGCGCTTCCACGCCGCCGTGCCCGACGCCGAGTACGTCGAGGTCGAGGGCGCGCCCCACGGCCTGCTGTGGACGCACGCGGACGAGGTCAACGCGGCGCTGCTCGCGTTCGTCCAGCGCTGAGCACGACCCCGCGAGCGCTCAGCTCGCGGTGAGCAGGTAGTCGTCGGCGTCGTCGTCCCACGCGAGGGCGACGGCGCCGGCGGCCGCGGCGCCCTTCGCGAACTGCAGGAACCCGCGGTAGCCGAGCGCCTTCTCCGAGAAGTCGGGGCGGCGCTTGCGCACCTCATTCTTCAGCCCGGACAGCGGCGCGCTCCCGCCGGCGTCGCGCACCACCTGGCGCAGCAGGTCGAACGCGCCCTCGGTGTCCTGCTGCGCGGGCAGCGCCACCTCCGGGTCGCCGGCCGACGGGCCGTCCGACAGCACGACGAAGTCGCGGTCGGCCAGGAAGCGCAGGAACTCGCCGAACGTGCGGAAGCCGTAGTCCGACTCGCTGAACGTGGGGTCCTTGCGCACCAGCGTGCGCTTGAGCATCGACGCCGTGACGGAGCCGCTGGTGGAGGCCTGCAGGTCGGCGAGCGTCTGCGCCACCCGGACCTCCATCGTCGCGTCCTCGCCCGCGGGCGCCGCGTCCTCCTGCTCGAGGTCCGTCTCGACCACGGACTCGACGGGCTCGGCCGCGGGCTCGACGGCGGCCTCGGCCGCGGGCGCCTTCTTGCGACGGCGGGTCCCCGACGTCGCGCCGGACGTCGCGGGCGCGGGCTCCTCGGCGGGAGCGGGGGTCTCCGCCGCCTCCGCCGGGGACTCGACCGGGGCGGGGGTCTTGGCCCGGCCCCCGCGGCCGCCGCCGGACCGGCCGGTCCCCTTGCCGCCGCGCCCGGACCGCTTGGGCGCGGACGCCTCGGACTCGTCGGGCACGTCGACACCCTCGAGCCGGTCGTAGAAGAGGAACTCGTCGCACGCCGGGGGCAGCAGGCGGGACGTGGAGTTCTCCACGCCGACGCCGATGACCTTCTTGTCGAGCTCGCGCAGCTTGTGGACGAGGGGGGAGAAGTCGGAGTCGCCCGTGCACATGACGAACGTGGTGATGTACTCGCGCTCGAACGCCATCTCGATCGCGTCGACCACCATCTTGATGTCGGCGGCGTTCTTGCGGGACGCGCCCATGCGCTGCGTCATCTCGATGAGCTCGACCTGGTGGCGGGTCAGCATCCGCCGGTCCTCGTCGAAGTACGACCAGTCCGCGTACGCGCGGCGCACCACGACGCGGCCGCGCACCGCGAGGGCGTCCGCGATGGGCTTGAAGTCGAACTGCATGCCGCCCAGGTGGTCGCGGGCGCCGAGCGCCAGGTTCTCGTAGTCGAGGAAGACGGCGAGGCGCTCTTCGGTGTCCATGCACGTCAGGCTACGGCGTCGCGTGCTCCGCCGCGGGCCCAGGGCCGGGTACCACGCCCCCAGTCGCACCGTCCAGGTTCCGGGCGTTCGGTCACCCTTTCTTCACCCTCTATCCTGTGTCGGTCCCGACGACGCGACGCCTTGGAGGCTCACCTTGTCAGCAGATCCCGGAGCCACCACGGCGACGGACGACATCGTCCCCGACCCCGCGCTCCCCCCGACGGCCGTCCCGGCCGAGGACCTCAAGCCCCGCTGGACGCCCGCGAAGATCGCGCTCTGGGCGGCGATCGCGCTGCTCGGCGGGGTCGCCTGGGTGATGATCGCGCTGGTCAGGGGCGAGACGATCAACGCGATCTGGTTCGTCTTCGCGTCGGTGTGCACGTACCTCATCGGGTACCGCTTCTACTCGAAGGTCATCGAGCGGTACATCACCCGCCCCGACGACCGGCGCGCCACCCCCGCCGAGACGCAGGAGGACGGCAAGGACTTCGTCCCCACGGACCGCCGCGTGCTGTTCGGCCACCACTTCGCCGCCATCGCCGGCGCCGGCCCGCTGGTGGGCCCGGTCCTCGCGGCGCAGATGGGGTACCTGCCCGGCACCATCTGGATCATCGTCGGCGTGGTGCTCGCGGGCGCCGTGCAGGACTACACGGTGCTGTTCTTCTCCATGCGCCGCGGCGGCCGCACCATCGGCCAGATGGCGCGCGAGGAGCTCGGGCGGATCGGCGGCGTCGCCGCGATCGTCGCGTCCCTGCTCATCATGATCATCATCGTGGCGATCCTCGCCCTCGTGGTCGTCAACGCCCTCGGCGAGAGCCCGTGGGGCGTGTTCAGCGTCTCGATGACCATCCCGATCGCGCTGTTCATGGGCGTCTACCTGCGGTTCCTCCGCCCGGGCAAGATCACCGAGGTCTCCCTCATCGGCTTCGTCCTGCTGCTCGCCGCGATCATCGGCGGCGGCATGGTCGCCGACACGGCGTGGGGCGCCGACGTGTTCACCCTCGACCGCACCACGATCGCCGTCGGCGTCATCGTCTACGGCTTCGTGGCCGCCGTCCTGCCGGTGTGGCTCCTGCTCGCCCCGCGCGACTACCTGTCCACCTTCATGAAGGTGGGCGTCATCGTGGTGCTCGCCGGCGCCGTCGTCATCGTGCGGCCCGAGATCAACGTGCCCGCGATCAGCGAGTTCGCGAGCGGCGAGACCGGCCCGGTGGTGTCCGGCAACCTCTGGCCGTTCCTCTTCGTCACGATCGCGTGCGGCGCACTGTCCGGGTTCCACGCGCTCATCTCGTCGGGCACGACGCCGAAGCTCGTGGAGAAGGAGCGCCAGACGCGCTTCATCGGCTACGGCGGCATGCTCATGGAGTCGTTCGTCGCGATCATGGCGCTGGTCGCCGCGATCTCGATCGACCGGGGCGTGTACTTCGCGATGAACTCGTCGGCCGCGGCCACGGGCGGCACCATCGAGGGCGCGGTCGCGTTCGTGAACTCGCTCGGCCTCGCCGGCGTCAACCTCACGCCCGACACCCTGAGCACCCTGGCCAGCCAGGTGGGAGAGCCGTCGATCGTGTCCCGCACCGGCGGCGCGCCGACGCTCGCGCTCGGCCTGGCGACGATCATGCACCAGCTCGTCGGCGGCACCGCGATGATGGGCTTCTGGTACCACTTCGCGATCATGTTCGAGGCGCTGTTCATCCTCACCGCCGTCGACGCCGGCACCCGCGTGGCCCGCTTCATGCTGCAGGACACCATCGGCAACGTGGCCCCCCGGTTCAAGGACGTGAGCTGGCGACCAGGGGTGTGGGTCTGCACCGCGATCATGGTCGCGGGCTGGGGCACGATCCTCTACCTGGGCGTCACCGACCCGCTCGGCGGCATCAACACGTTCTTCCCGCTGTTCGGCATCGCGAACCAGCTGCTCGCGGCGATCGCCCTCGCCGTCGTGCTCGCCATCGTCGCCAAGCGCGGCCGCGCCTACTGGGCGTGGCTGTGGATCGTGGCCGTGCCGCTCGCCTTCACGGCGCTCATCACCATCTGGGCGTCGTTCGAGAAGATCTTCTCGGACGTGCCCCAGGTCGGGTACTGGGCGCAGCACCGGGCGTTCCAGGACGCGCTCGCCGCCGGCGAGACCTCGTTCGGCACCGCCCCCGACGTCGCGGCGATGGAGGCCGTGGTCCGCAACACCTTCGTGCAGGGCACCCTGTCGATCGTGTTCGTGGTGCTGTCGATCATCGTGATCCTCGCGGCGGTGGTCGTGACGATCAAGGCGTTCCGCGACGGCGGCGGCGAGAACCACGAGGACGCGCCCGTCGCGTCCCGGCGGTTCGCCCCGGCGAACCTCTTCGCGACGGCCGAGGAGAAGCGGATCGAGAAGGAGTGGGCCGACGCCGGCCTGCGGGAGACCAGCGGTGCCGGGCACCACTGACGCCCGCACCGTCGGCGCCACCGCGCGCGACGCCGCCCGGGCACTGGCCCGGGCGGCGTCGGCGGGGTGGACGAACCTGCGCTGGTACGTGCGGCAGGTGATGGGCGACGACGCCTACCGCACGTACGTGACGCACGAGCGGTCGGCCCACCCGGACCGCGAGCCGATGGGCGAGCGGGAGTTCTGGCGCGAGCACTACGCGGAGCAGGACCGCAACCCCGGGTCGCGCTGCTGCTGAGCAGGCACGACGGGGAGTTCTCCCCGTGGTGCATCAGACGTGACGCTGGTTACTCTCTTGCGGGCGAAGGGGGTGAGGGCCGGTGGCGGATCTCCGGGTGGACCTTGATGCGGTGACGGAGCTGGGGTCGAGCCTGACCACGGTGGCGGACGAGTTCGAGAACGCGACGACGCGGTCGGACCGGATCGCGGACGCGGTCGGGCACGACGGCCTGGCGGGCACGGTGCGCGACTTCGCGAGCTCGTGGGACGACACGCGGGAGAAGATGACCGAGAACCTCCGGCTGCTGGCGGACGCGTCGGTGCAGGTGGCGCAGGCGTTCACCGACATCGACTCCGACCTCGCCGACGGCATCAGCGGCGACGGCACCCCCGCCCCGGCACGGACCGGCGGACCGGTGTGAGGCCGGCGGACTGGTCCCCGGTGGGTCTGGACTCGGACCCGACGCCGGGGGATCCGGTGCTGGTGCTCACGGGCGGGCAGGACTATCTGGAGGTCGCGGGCTCGATCGACGACGCGGCGGGCGCGATGTCCCGCCTGGACGTGGCGGGCACGATCTCCCAGGCGGTCGACGCGCTGATGGAGACCAAGGAGGACACGGTCTCGCAGATCCGGCGCGCGCACTCGCGGTACCAGGCCACCGGGGAGGCGCTGGTCGACTACGCGAGCGCCCTCGAGCGGGTGCAGACCGAGACGCTGCACGCACTGGAGCGGGCGCGGCAGGCGCGGGATGCGGCGGACTCCGCGGCCGGGACCCGGGACCGGTACCAGGACCTGGCGGACTCTGCGACCGACGCGGAGACCAAGCGGGAGTATCAGCAGCAGGCGGACAGCGCGGGCGGGAACGCGGACGACGCGAACGCTCAGGCCGCCTCGGCGCGCTCGGACATCGAGTCGGCGGTGGCCGACCGGGACCGGGCGGCGAACGACGCGGTCTCCCGCATCGAGGACATCACCGGCGGTGATGACCTGAACGACTCGTGGTGGGACGACTGGGGATCGAAGGTGGTGGCCGCGATCGCGGACATCGCGGACATGGTCTCCACGATCGCGGGCCTGCTGGCGGTCGTGGTCGCGTTCATCCCGATCGTGGGCACCGCACTGGCGGGGGTGCTGATCGTGGTGGCCGCGGTCGCGGCGATCGTGTCGGCGTTGGCGAACATCACCCTGGCCGCCACGGGAGAACGGTCCTGGGCCGAGGCGGGGATCGCGATCGCGGGCGCGGCGCTGTCGGTGATCGGTCTGGGCGGTGCGGCGAAGGCCGCCACGGGCCTGTCGAAGGCGGCGTTCAAGCAGGGCGCCAAGCAGGGTGCGAAGAAGGCCTGGTGCAAGGTCGGGTTCGGCACCTGCTTCACCGCCGGGACCCTGGTGCGCACGGTCGACGGCGATGTCCCCATCGAGGACCTCACGCCCGGGGACAAGGTCTGGGCCCACAACGTGCAGACCGGGGCCGACGAGCTGCAGCTCGTCATCGAGACGTTCATGCGCACCACGACCACGCTGTATCACCTGACCATCGGCGGGTCCGTGGTCACGACCACGGACGAGCACCCCTTCATGGTCGCCCACATGGGCTGGATCCTCGCCCGGGACCTGCAGCCCGGCGACATCCTCGTGACCCCCGACACCGGCGACGGCACGGGCACCGGCACGGTCACCCTGGACCGGATCGACGTCGAGCAGCGCCCCGAGGACGACCCGGTCACGGTCTACAACGTCCACGTCGAGACCCACCACACCTACTACGTCCTCGCGGGCGACCTGCCCGTCCTGGTCCACAACGCCGCGGGGCACGGCAAGGCGGCCAACTCGGTGGGTCTCGCGCGCGAGGAGCGCGTCGCCAAGATCGTCGGTGGCAAGGTCGCCAAGGGCCCCGATGGACAGGACATCAAGATCAAGGTCGACGGTGTCGGCTCGACCGGGCTCGACGTCATTGGGCCCAACGGTGAGTACATCTTCGTCGGGGGCCCTGCCAAGGCGAAGGACCCAGCCAAGTTCGGCCACGCACTGAATGTGAGCAAGGCTGCGGCGGACCGGGACGGCGTCCGCGCCATGTACTACCTCGAAGACGGCACTCCCACGAGCGCGATCGATCAGGCGGGTCGAAAGCTGGGCGTCGACAACGTGTTCACGTTCCCCAAGGAGTAGCAGATGTCAGACGGTTTCCTCACGCTCTACGTCTCCGCCGTCCGCGGCACGTGGATCACCGACTGGGTCACGGGGACGGGCGCTCGACTGACGGCACCGGGCACCGACGGGTTGGTCGCCGTGCTCGACCTGGAAGGCGACCGTCACCTCGTCGACCGTGACCAGCTCTCCGGGCTTCTCGCCGACAACGCCGACCGGACCTTCCAGACATGGTTGTCCGGGTCCGACGACATGATCGTCACGGTCCGACGACACCGGTACGGCGACGACGGGAGCCGGGGTTTCGTCGGCGTGACCTGCTACCTGGACGGACTGGATCCCGACGACGTCGACGCGGTCTCACGTGCGGCGCAGGAGGTGATCGAGACGTCCACCGCCGACGCCCTGGGTCTCGTCGTCGACCGCCGGGGCACGACGGCCGACGTCGACTGGGACTCGTTCGTGGCGTCACCCGGCGTCGTCCCGGCCGTACCGGACCTGCTGATCCTCGCCAGCCCGCAGGCCGCATCCGCAGCGACCCACGAAGGCCGGTGGAGGCCCGACACACCGGTCGTCGGGTTCAGCACCTGGGAGAGCACGGCCGCCGGGTGACGGGCGACGGAGCGTCCAGCGTCACGACGACAGGCATCGACTTCCGGAGGAGCAATCCGTGAAGGGCGCAGTCATCGTGTCCACCGGGCTGCGCCTGTGACTCACCGACGTCTTCTTCATCACCGCGGTCGACGGGCGAATCGGACGTAGCCGAGCTGACACACCTGGACGTCACGTACCTCCATGACTGTGCCCTCATGACGTTCTCCACGGAACCGATCAGCGAATGGCCCGGGCGTGGGAGTGTGTTCTTCGGGGTGTCGTGGTCGGGAGACGTCGGCGCCGGCGGGGTTTGCTGGGGAAGCATCGAGCACCGCCGGCCGGCCATCGGCTGAACACAGCCCCGCGACGAATGTCGTCATCCAGTACCTGCGAGACACCGAAAGGCATCCTCCTCATGAGCGCGTCGCCAGAAGACCGGGCCTCGGGACCGAGCCGCCCGGACCCGGCCGACAGGTCCCGCCCCGCCTCCGGCTCCGCCGTCCTCGCCGCCGCTCTCCTGACCGACGACCGCGACACCGTCGGTCGCGCACTGCGGGACGGCGTGGCGGTGGTGCCGCACCTCGAGCGGGAGGACGGGACGCCGCAGGTGCGGGTCTTTCACGCACCCGTCGGCTCGGCGAAGCCGTACGACGTGTGTCTCTTCTCCTCCCCCGAGGCTCTCGAGACGTTCCTCGGGGACGACCCGGGACGCGAGTTCAGCCTGCGTCGTCGCGACTCGCTCGCCCCGTTCCTCACGCGCCACGGCGCGGTGCTCGAGCGGGTCGTGGTCGACCCTGCCGGGCCGCACCCGATGGTCCTCGGCGTCGCCGAGACTCTGGCCGCCCTGGACCTCGACCCCGACGACGATCCGACGGGTATGTCCGACGACTCCGGGGCGGGCATCAGCATCGAGGGCCTGCACGCCATGGCCAGCGTGGACGAGCCCGGAGGGTCACGCGGCATCGGCATCGAGCTCAACCTGCCCGACCACTGGGCCCTGATCGACCTGGAGGACGAGGCGCAGCGCGACCTGCAGATCCGCGCGATCGTCAAGCAGCAGGGCGCGGGGCTCGGTGACCGCGGGGCAGGGCTGCGGCGCGACCTGCGGGAGCAGCTCACCGCGGTCGCCGCGAAGGCCGCGGCCGCGGGCGGGCAGGTGATGGCCTACCTGGTGCTGCCCGGAAAGGACGCCGCCCTCGCGCTCAACCTCACGCTGTACTGGCACGACCTCGGCCCCGAGGCCGGCGAGGTCACGCACCTGCAACGCATCCACGACCGCCTCCACCCCCGGCTCGGACCCGACGACGAGCTCACCGTCACCGACACCCTCTCGGGGCCGTTCCTGCGCCACGTCCGCGTCGGCCGGGGTGCGGCCGAGCTCGGCGGCCAGGACGTCTCCCTGCTCCTGGTCGACTACTGGGCGCCGGCTCCCGGCGCACGGTCCGTCGCCCGACTCGCGTTCTCCACCCCGCACGTCGAGATCCGCGACGCGATCCTCGGCCTCACCGACAAGGTCCTGTTCGCCACCGAATGGCTCATGAGCGCGCCCGGCGACGTCACGGGCCCGACCGACGCCGACGCCGCACCGGTGCTCGCCTGATCTCGGCCCGGGGCACGAGGACCTCGGTACCGTGTTCCGCTACTGCCTGAGGAGGAGACGTGCGCGCGATCGTGTTCGAGACCCACGGCGGCCCCGAGGCGCTGCACCTCGCCGACGTCCCCGACCCGCAGGCCGGGCCCGGCCAGGTGCGCGTGCGTGTCGAGGCGGCCGCCGTCAACGGCTGGGACGTGAAGTCGCGTGCCGGGGCGACCGGCGGCCCGGCGCCGACGTCGGCCGTCGTGCCCGGGCTGGAGGTGGCGGGAGTCGTCGACCAGGTCGGGGACGGCGTGGCCGGCGTCGCGCCCGGCGACCGCGTGGTCGGGTTCGCCGTCGGCGGCGGGTACGCGGAGCTCGCCCTCACGTCGGTCTTCGCGCGCGTGCCCGACGGGCTCGCCGCGACCGACGCCGTCACCGTCCCCGTCGCGGCCGAGACCGCGACCCGCGTGCTGCGCCTCCTCGACGTCCGGCCGGGCGAGACGCTGCTCGTGCACGGCGCCTCGGGGTCGGTGGGCGAGCTGGCCGTCCAGCTCGCCGTGCGTCGCGGCGCCCGCGTGATCGGCACGGCGTCGCCGCGGAACCAGGAGCGCGTCGCCGCCCTCGGCGCGACGCCCACCACCTACGGCGCGGGGCTCGTGGAGCGGGTCCGCGCCCTCGCCCCCGACGGCGTGGACGCCGTCCTCGACACCACCGGCGCGGGCGTGCTGCCCGACTCGATCGCCCTGCGCGGCGGCACCGAGCGCATCGTCACCATCGCCGACGACGCCGCGGCGGACCTCGGCGTCGAGGCCAGCTGGCGGTCCGAGCGCGACGCCGGCGAGCTCGCCGAGGCCGTCGACGCCCGGGCCCGCGGCGACCTCGTGACCACCGTCGGCGCGGTGCTGCCGCTGGCCGACGCGCCGAGCGCCCACGCGCTCGTCGAGACGGGCCGCGCGGGCGGCAAGGTCGTGCTGGTGCCCTGAGCAGGGCGTTCCCGCCCGATCTGCATCGGCGATCGTCTCACCAGGCGGTCTCATCCTCGCCCGTATCGCGGATGCTGCGTACGATCGCGTGACAAGCCATCCAGAGCGGCCGAGAGTCCTGGCTCGACGACGCCGCAGCAACCCGTTCTCCGACGGAAGCCTCCCGAGGACGAAGGTGCTCACGCCAGGATCGATGGAGTGACGCATGGTCGCAGAGGCATCCCTTTCGCCCACCCCGGCAGCTCAGCCGGCGTTGCCGGCACGCCCGACGGTCTCGTTCGAGCTCATGCCGCCGCGCCGGCCGGACGCCGCCCCCAAGTTCTGGGAGACGGCGCGCCGGCTCGTGGCCGCACGACCGGACTTCGTGTCCGTGACGTACGGCGCCGGCGGCGGTGACCGGGCGACCGCACGCCAGGTCGTGTCCACCCTGCTCGCGGGCACGCCCGTCCTGCCCGTGGCCCACCTGACCTGCGTGGGCGCGCACCGCGAGGACGTCTCCGCCGTCATCGACGACTTCCTCGACGCCGGCACCCGCGCGTTCCTCGCCCTGCGGGGCGACCCGCCGAAGGACCAGCCGGACTGGGAGCCGCCCGCCGACGGCGTCGCGTCCTCGATCGAGCTCGTGCACCTGCTGCGCGAGGTCGAGGCGCGACGGTGCGCGACCGACCCCGGGGCCGCGCTGCGCGGCGCCGCGCGCCCGATGACGATCGCCGTCGCGACGTTCGTCGACGGCAACGTGCAGGCCGGCACCACCCGGGCCCAGGAGGTCCGGCGCCTCAAGGAGAAGCAGGACGCGGGGGCGAGCTTCGCCATCACGCAGCTGTTCTACGAGGCCGACTCCTACACCGACTTCGTCGCCGAGGCCCGCGCGGCCGGGGTGACGATCCCGATCCTCGCCGGGCAGCTGCCCACGACCGAGCCGCGCCGGCTCCGTCGCGTCGAGGAGCTCACCGGCGTCCGCGCGCCCCGGCACCTGCTGGACGCGCTCGACGCCCTGCCGGACCCGGAGGCCCAGCACGCCTACGGGACCGCGCGTGCCGTGGAGCTCGCCCAGCGCGTGCTCGACGCGGGCGCACCCGGCATCCACGTGTACACGTTCAACAAGTACCGTCCCGCTCTGGACCTGCTCGAGGGTGTCCACCTCGGCGGACCGGCGCCGGCCGACGCCACGTCGGACGGCGCGGACCTGGCCAGAAGGCCGTGGGTACCGAGCATCCCGACCCAGGCTCCCGCCGTCTGACGCGCGGAGCCCGAACTCTGGAGTGCTCATGTCCACCACATCGACACGCCCCACCCCCGCCACGGCATTTCCCGGTGGCACGATCCTCGGCTACCCGCGCATCGGGCGCCGCCGCGAGCTCAAGAAGGCCGTCGAGTCGTTCTGGGCCGGGCGCACCGACGCCGTCGACCTGGAGGTCGCGGCCGGCGCGCTGCGCCGCGAGACGGCCCGCCGCCTCGTCGACCTCGGCCTCAACCCCGACGACGGCTCCGTGCCCGGCGCGTTCTCCTACTACGACCAGGTGCTCGACGTCGTCGCGCTGCTGGGCGCCGTCCCCGAGCGGTTCCGCGACCTGCTCGACGACGCGGACGGCTCGCTCGAGCTCGACGGCTACTTCACCGTGGCCCGCGGCCGCGGCGAGGACGCCCCGCTCGAGATGACCAAGTGGTTCGACACCAACTACCACTACCTCGTGCCGGAGATCAGCGAGACGACGCCGGTCTCGTTCGCCGACCACCGCATCGTGCGCGAGTACGCCGAGGCCAAGGAGGCCGGCGTCACGACGCGCCCGGTGCTCGTGGGCCCGGTGACGTTCCTCGCGCTGTCGAAGGCGGCCGACGAGGCGGGCGAGGGCTTCCACCCGCTCGACCGGCTCGACGACGTCGTCGCCGCGTACGCCGACCTGCTCCGCGCGCTGGCCGCCGTCGGCGTGCCGTGGGTGCAGCTCGACGAACCCGCGCTCGTCACGGACTCCCTCGACGTGCCGGCGGAGCGCCTGCACGCGGCGATCGCCTCGGCGTAC
This sequence comes from Isoptericola nanjingensis, assembly GCF_050311635.1. Taxonomy (NCBI): domain Bacteria; kingdom Bacillati; phylum Actinomycetota; class Actinomycetes; order Micrococcales; family Promicromonosporaceae; genus Isoptericola; species Isoptericola nanjingensis. The sequence continues at coordinate 36,570 of NZ_JBNOZL010000002.1, forward strand.
CGCACCCTGGCGACCGACCTCGCGACGGCCACCGACGACACCGCCTCCGAGGACTCGGCGGGCGCGCGGCCCGCGATCCTGTTGACGGCGCCGTTCGGCGGGCTCGGCGACGACGGACTCGCCGTGCTCGCGGGCACCGACGTCGACGCGATCGCGATCGACCTGGTCAAGGGCGCCGTGCGCGCCGACCCGGTCCCGGGTCTCGAGGACAAGACCCTCGTCGCCGGCGTGGTCGACGGGCACAACGTCTGGCGGGCCGACCTGGCCGCCAAGCTCGACGTCGTCGAGTCGCTGCGGGGCCTCGGCGCCGGGGCCCTCGCCGTCGGCACGTCGACGTCGCTGCTGCACGTGCCGCACGACGTCGAGGACGAGGTCTTCGACCAGCAGGCGGCGGGCACCACGCTCGACCCGCGCCTGCGCGACTGGCTCGCGTTCGCCGACCAGAAGGTGGGCGAGGTCGCGACCCTGGCCCGTGCCCTCGCCGACGGGCGGGAGTCCGTCGCGGACGCGCTCGCCGCGTCGTCCGCGGCCGTGGCCTCGCGCGCGACGGCGGAGGGCGTCGTCGTGCCCGCGGTGCGCGACCGGGCCGCGGCGCTCACCGACGCCGACTTCGCCCGTGGCCCGTACGCGGAGCGCGCTGCCGCGCAGGCCGCGCGGCTCGACCTGCCCCCGCTGCCCACGACGACGATCGGCTCGTTCCCGCAGACCCCGGAGATCCGCAAGGCCCGCGCCGCGTGGACGAAGGGCGAGCTGTCCGACGCCGACTACTCCGCCGCGATGCGGGAGGAGATCGGGCGCGTCGTGACGCTGCAGGAGGAGCTGGGCCTCGACGTGCTGGTGCACGGCGAGCCCGAGCGCAACGACATGGTGCAGTACTTCGCCGAGCAGCTCGACGGCTTCGCGGTGACGGCGAACGGCTGGGTGCAGTCGTACGGGTCGCGCTGCGTGCGCCCGCCGATCCTCTGGGGCGACGTGCAGCGCCCGGCGCCGATCACGGTCGAGTGGTCCGCGTACACGGCGTCGCTCACCGCGAAGCCGGTCAAGGGCATGCTCACGGGCCCGGTGACGATCCTCGCGTGGTCGTTCGTCCGCGACGACCAGCCGCTCGGCGACACCGCCAACCAGGTGGGCCTCGCCCTGCGCGACGAGATCGCGGACCTCGAGGCGGCGGGCATCGGCATCGTGCAGGTGGACGAGCCCGCCCTGCGCGAGCTGCTGCCGCTGCGCCGGGCCGACCAGCCCGCCTACCTCGACTGGTCGGTCGGGTCGTTCCGGCTCGCGACGTCGGGCGTCGCGCCGGCCACGCAGGTGCACACCCACCTGTGCTACTCGGAGTTCGGCGAGGTCATCGGCGCGATCGACGGCCTCGACGCCGACGTGACGTCGGTCGAGGCGGCCCGCTCCCGGATGGAGATCGTGCCGGAGCTCGCCGACGCCGGGTACTCCCGCGGCATCGGGCCGGGCGTCTACGACATCCACTCCCCGCGCGTGCCGTCGTCCGACGAGGTCACCGAGCTGCTGACGCTCGCCGTCAAGGCGATCGACCCGGCGCTCGTGTGGGTCAACCCGGACTGCGGGCTCAAGACCCGCCGGTACGCGGAGGTCGAGCCGGCGCTCGCCCACCTGGTCGCCGCCGCCCGCGAGGTCCGCGCGACCCTCTGACCGGTGCCGTCGCCCGGGTGACGCAATAGACGTCGACCCGGGCGACGGTCCCGTGCCACCATGGAAGGGCCGGTCGTGCCCTCGGGGCGCGAGCGGACCACGACTTTTCCCACGAGCGAGGAGACAGCGATGCCGGGCGTCGCAGGGAGCGGGGTGGGCCACCAGGCCTGCTCGGGCAGTCCCGCCTGCCCCGGCACCGCCTCCGTCTGAGCCCCGTCGGGGCCGGCAGGTGAGGCGGTGCGGGGCTTCGCCCTGCCCACCCCCGCTCACCTGAAAGCCGATCCCCATGACTCCGCTCACCGAGCAGCAGCTCCGCGCCTCCCTCGTCAACGCCACCCGCAGCGAGCGGCAGCGCATGATCGTCCCCGACCTCGCCGAGGTCGACTGGGACCGCCTCGACTACCTGGGCTGGCGCGACCGCAAGCAGCCCCTGTCCGCGTACGTCGTCATGACGCTCGACGACGAGCCGGGCGCCGAGCCAGTCGGCGTCCTCCTGCGCGCCACCGAGCGCACCGGCCCGCGCCGCGCCGCCATGTGCGCGTGGTGCGAGGACGTCGTCGAGACCCGCGACGTCCAGCTCTTCGTCGCGAAGCGCGGCGGTGCCGCCGGCCGCAAGGGCGACACCATCGGCACGCTCGTCTGCGGCGACTTCCGCTGCTCCCGCAACGTGCGGCGTCGTCCCACCCTCGCCGAGGCGGGGCGCGACGACCCCGGCGTCCGCGAGGCGATCGTCGAGCGGCGCGTCGCCGCCCTGCGCGAGCACACCCGCAAGTTCCTGGACGAGGTGCGCCGCACCGCCTGACCGGCGCGGGCTCCGGCGTTCGCCGAGGGCGATCACCGTGGATCTGGCACTCTCCCATCGAGAGTGCTAAATCTTCTGGTGTAGCCACGGCGGCGCCGGAGGGGCCGGCCCGCCGTTTCGCGACAGGGGCCGCCAGCGCGGCCTCATGACGAGGAGGTGATGCGCGATGGCTACCTACCGGGACCCGTTCCAGGAGATGGACCGACTGTTCGGCTCGCTCGCCCTGAACGGCCGGAGCGCTCCGGGCATGCCGATGGACCTGTTCCGCGAGGGCGACCACTACGTCCTTGCGGTCGACCTGCCCGGGATCGACCCCGGCAGCATCGACGTCTCGTGCGAGGACCGGACACTGACGATCCGGGCCGAGCGCACGCCACGCTCCGCCGAGGGGCAGTGGCTGCTGCGCGAGCGCACCACCGGCACCGTCGCCCGGCAGCTCACGCTCGGCCGCGGGCTGGCGCTGGACCAGATCTCGGCGTCCTACGCCGACGGCGTGCTCACGCTGACCATCCCCGTCGCGGAGGACGCCAAGCCGCGCCGCATCGAGGTGACCCACTCCGCCGCCCCCACGGCGATCGAGGCCGGCTCCTGACCGCACGCCGCGGGCCCGGCGCGCCGGACCCGCGGCACGTCAGCGGTAGAAGCCCTCGCGGAGGTTGATGCCGTGCTCGACCCACGCCTTGAGCGCGGCGAGCATGCCGGTCCAGCCCTCGCAGTTGCCGAACGCGTTCTTCGCGCCGCCGGCCGTGAGGGCCCAGGACGACTCGGTGATGGTGACGAGGGTGCGGGTGTCGTCGTCGAGCGGCTCGAGCTCGAACGTGGTCGTGGTCGACGCCGACCCGTCGGCGGTGTCCGCGCCCTCCCACCGGATGACGATGCGCCGCGGCGGGTCGGCCTCGACGACGGTGACGGGGAACCGGCCGGGGAAGTCCGCGAAGTCCCAGGACACGTCGGCCCCGGGCTCCAGGCGCCCGCGGGCGCCGCCGGTCGTGAAGTACCGGGACAGCTGTGCGGGGTCCGCGATGGCCTCGTAGACGTCGCGGCTCGGGCGCGAGACGCGGCCCGAGACCGTGAAGGTGAGCTCGGAGAGTGCCTGCTTCTCGTTCATGTTGTATTTTTATCACATGAACTCCTCGGCGCCCAGGGACGACGACGACCCCGCCGACGACGACGCCGTGTTCAAGGCCCTCGCGGCGCCGGTGCGCCGGCGCATGCTGGACGCGCTCAAGGAGTCCACCCGCACCACCGGCGAGCTGTGCGCGCTGTTCGCCCAGCTCGACCGCACCACCGTGCTGCAGCACCTGCGCGTGCTCGAGCGGGCCGAGCTCGTCACCGGCCGGAAGGTCGGTCGCGAACGCCACCTCGCGCTCGCGCCGCTGCCCATCAAGCGCCTCCACGACCGGTGGATCGGCGAGTACGCGCGCGCCGCCGTCGACCTGCTCGGGCGGCTGGACGACGACGCCTGACCGGCGCGTGGCCCCTGCCGGCTCGCGTCAGGTCGCGGCGGGCAGCACCAGCGTCGCGGCGCTGACGACGCCCACGACGGCCGCGGCGACCGCCCCGGCCGCCTCACGGACCACGCTCCCCCGCCACCACGTGGCCGCCAGCTCGCGCATCCGGGCGTCGGCCTCGCGGCGGCGGTCGCGCGGGACGCGGGGCCGGAGCCAGCCGGAGCCCTCGGCGAGCGTGAGGAGCGCGGCGGTGCGGTCGCCGGGCGCGGCGCCGTCGAGCAGGACGCCGTGCACGCGACGACGCAGGGCGGCGACGGCCGGCCCGTCCACCGTGCGCCACCGGGTGCTCCGGAGCACGCCCCAGACGGCCCGGTCCTCGCGTCGGAGCAGGCCCTGGGCGACGAGCCCGTCGAGCAGCGGCCGCTCGACGCGGCGCGCCAGCACGTCGACGAGCTCCGTCGCGCGCCGGGGGACCGACGCCGCGAGGTCGAGGACGTCGTCGAGCTCCCGGCGCCCGGTCGGCGCGCGGTCGAGGACCACGACCGGTCCCTCGTCGCCGGCCGTCGGGGGCAGTGCGACCCGGCCCGCGATCACCAGCTCGACGAGCAGCGCGCCGGCGAGCCGGTAGGGGGCGTCGTCGAACACGGACGGCCCGGTGCGCAGGTCGTCGTGGGCCAGGAGCAGCAGCTCTTCGGCGATGAGCACGTGGTCGGACCTCCCGTGAAGCGCCTGGTCGTGGCCTCGTTGCCTACCAGTGCGCCGACTCTGCCACACCCGACCGCGCCTGCGGCACCCCCCACGGGTTACCGTCCTGCAACGGCGCGGGCAGCGCGTCCTGCGGGGCGTCCTGGAATGTGACGCCGCGCAGGAACCGGCCGATGGCGGCCGTGCCCACGGACGTCGCGTCGCTCGTCGTGGCCGGCCACGGGCCGCCGTGCTGCATCGCCGGCGTGACGGCGACGCCGGTGGGCCACCCGTCGACGAGCACGCGCCCCGCGTGCCGGCCCAGGGTGGCCAGCAGCCCGGCCACCTCGGCCCCCTCGTCCGGCCCGCGGTGCACGGTCGCGGTGAGCTCGCCGGGGAAGAGCTCGGCCACGACCGCCCCCAGGTCCGTGCCCTCGGGGTAGGTGACGAGCACGCCGAACGGCCCGAACACCTCCTCGAGCACCGTGTCGCGGTGCTCGCGCAGGGTGGCGAGGTCCGTCTCGACGAGGGTGGGCGTCGCGCGGACGACGCCGTCCTCCCCGGCGTCGGCGACGCCCTCGGCCAGCACCGTGACGCCGGGGGTGCCGAGGACGGCGGAGCGCCCCGCGACGTACCCGGCGCCGACGCGCGCGTTGAGCAGCGCGTGCGCGGGCACCGCGGCGGCCGCCTCGGCGACGACGTCCCCGAGGTCGTGCCCCTCGGGGACGAGCAGGAAGCCGGGCTTGGTGCACAGCTGGCCGGCCGAGCCGCTCACGGACCCGACCCATCCCCGGGCGATCTCCGCGCCGCGGTCGGCGAGGGCGGCGGGACGCACGAGCACCGGGTTGAGCGAGCCGAGCTCGCCGTAGAACGGGATCGGGTCGGGGCGCGACGCCGCGGCGTCGGCGAGCAGCCGGCCCACGCGCGTGGAGCCGGTGAACGCGGCAGCCCGGACCGCGGGGTGCCCCAGCAGGTCACGACCGGCGTCGTCGCCCTCGACCAGGGCGAACGTGCCGTCCGGCAGCCCGGCGCCGGCGAGGGCCTCGGCCATGAGGTCGGCGACCCGGCGGGACAGCTCGACGTGCCCGGGGTGCGCCTTGACGACCACGGGGCAGCCGGCGGCGAGCGCGGCCGCGGTGTCGCCGCCGGGCACGGAGAACGCGAAGGGGAAGTTGCTCGCCGCGAAGACGAGCACGGGCCCGACCGGCCACAGCGTGCGGCGCAGGTCGGGGCGGGGGCCGAGCACGAACTCCGGGTCGGCGGCGTCGAGCCGCACGTCGAGGTAGGCGCCGGCCTCGACCACCCGGGCGAACAGCCGCAGCTGCACGCGGGTGCGCTTCAGCTCGCCGCGCAGCCGCGCCTCGGCCAGCCGGGTCTCGGCCGCGGCGAGCGCGACCAGCTCGTCCTCGTGCGCGCCGAGCGCGTCGGCGACGGCCCGCAGCGCGTCGGCCCGGGTCGACGGGGGGAGGTTCGCGAGCACCGGCGCGGCCGCGACGGCGGCTCGCGCCGCCGCCTCCGCGTGCGCGGGGGCGGTCGTCCGGGCATCGGTGGGGGTCGTCATTCTCTGCACCTCAGAACTGGAAGCCGGTGGGGAACGGGTCGCTCGGGTCGAGCAGGTAGGTGCCCAGGCCGGTGACCCAGGCACGGCCGGTGATGGTGGGCACGACGGCGGGGATCCCGGCGACCTCGGTCTCCCCCACCAGCCGGCCCACGAAGCGCGAGCCGATGAACGACTCGTTGACGAAGTCCGTGTCGAGGGCGAGCTCGCCCCGCGCCCAGAGCTCCGCCATCCGGGCGGACGTGCCGGTGCCGCACGGCGAGCGGTCGAACCACCCAGGGTGGATCGCCATCGCGTGCCGGGAGTGCTCCGCGGTGGAGCCCGGCGCGATGAACTCGACGTGATGGCAGTGGTCCACGCCCGCGATCGTGGGGTGCGACGGCGGGGCCGTCGTGTTGATCGCGTCCATGATCGCGAGCCCGGCGGCGAGGATGTCCTGCTGGCGGGCGCGGTCGAACGGCAGCTTCACGTCGTCGAGGTCGACCATGGCGTAGAAGTTGCCGCCGAACGCCAGCGAGTAGGGGACGGTGCCGAGCCCGGGCACGTCGACCTCGTCGTCGAGCCGCACGACGAAGCTGGGCACGTTCTCGATCGTCACCGACTCGGCGTGCCCGTCGCGCACCTCCACCCGGGCGACGACCACCCCGGCCGGGGTGTCCAGCCGGATGGTGGTCGTCGGCTCGGTGACCGTCACCATGCCTGTCTCCACCAGCACGGTGGCGACGCCGATCGTGCCGTGGCCGCACATCGGCAGGCAGCCGGAGACCTCGATGTACACGACGCCGAAGTCGCAGTCGTCGCGCGTCGAGGGCTGCAGGATGGCGCCGCTCATCGCGGCGTGCCCCCGCGGCTCGTTGACGAGCAGCTTCCGCACGTCGTCGAGGTGCTCGATGAAGTGCAGCCGCTTGTCGTTCATCGTGGCGCCGGGGATCACCCCGAGGCCCGACGTGACCACGCGGGTGGGCATCCCCTCGGTGTGCGAGTCGACGGCGGTGAAGGTGCGGGACGATCGCATGGTCGGCCTCTCTGGGACGGGCCCGGTGCCGGGCTCGGGTGGTTGTCCAGGCTCAGCGCTGGGCGATGTACGCGAGGGCCTTCTCGGTGTCGGCACGCACGGTGGCCTCCTGCTCCGGGGACAGCGGGCCGCGCGGCGGGCGGGTCTCGATGCCGAACGGGCGCCCCGCGATCTGCGTGGACAGCTTGATGGCCTGCACGAACTCGGTGCGCGAGTCCCAGCGGAACATGGCGACCACGTTCTCGTACAGGTCCCGCGCGTCGGTGATCTTCCCGGCCCGCACCAGCTCGTAGAGCTCGACGGCGACCTCGGGGATCGCGTTCGGGTAGCCGGCGAACCAGCCGGTCGCGCCCATCACGAGCGACTCGAACAGCAGGTCGTCGGCGCCGGCGATGACGTCGATGTCGGCCACCTCGCGCAGCTCGGAGATCCGGCGCACGTCGCCCGAGAACTCCTTGATGGCGACCACGTTCTCGAGCTGCGCGAGCTCGGCGACGAGGTCCGGCGTGAGGTCCACCTTGGTGTCGAACGGGTTGTTGTAGACCATGATCGGCAGGCCCACCTCGTTGACGCGGGCGTAGTGCTCGACGATCTCGCGCCGGTTGGCCCGGTAGATCGTCGGCGGCAGCAGGAGGACGGCGTCCGCGCCGTCCTCCTGGGCGAGCTCGGCCCAGTGCTGGGCCTGGTGCCAGCCCACGCCGTGCACGCCCGCGATGACGATGCCGCGGCCGGCGACGGCCTCCACGGCGGTCTGCACGACCTTGCGGCGCTCGTCGTCCGTGAGGGACGAGTACTCGCCGAGCGAGCCGTTGGGGCCCACGCCCCGGCAGCCGGCGTTCATCAGGTGGTCGACGTGCGCGGCGTAGCCCGCGTAGTCGACGGCGAGCCCGGCGGGCGCCGCGGCGTCGGGGGTGAACGGCAGCGTCGTCGCGACGACGACGCCGCCCAGGTCGATCTTCTGGGAGCTCATGCGGTGTGTCCTCTCGGTTCGCGCGCCCCGACTTCGGGGCGCGAGGGGTCGGTGTGGGTGGGGTCGGATCACGTGGGGTCGTCGGGCAGGGTGGCGAGGTCGCCGAGCCGGACGGGCACGACGAGGGGCCGCCGGTCGGGCACCGCGGGCGCCGCCCCCGTGCCCTCGTCGGCCGCGGACCCCGCGGCCCCGACGAGCTCCGCGACCGTGCGGCCGCAGATCCTCGCCTGGCAGGGGCCGAGACCGGCGCGGCTGGTGAGGCGGACGGAGCGCAGGTCGGTCGACGCGGTGGCGCAGGCGGCGGCGCGCAGCGTGCCGGCGTCGACCTCCTCGCAGCGGCAGACGAGCGTGTCGTCGCGCAGCCACGACGTCCAGCCGCTGCGGATGCCGTGCGCGGCCTCGAGCCGGCGCGCGAAGTCGGCGGACCGCCCGCGACGGCGGACGGCGCGGGCGAGCGCCGCGTCGTCGGACACGGCGTCGGTCGCGGCATCGTCGGAAGGGGAGGCGGCGTGGTGCCCGGCCACCCAGCCCTCGGCGAGCGCGGCCTCGGCCCCGCCGATGCCGGTCAGCTCGCCGGCGGCCCACACGCCGGGCGCGGTGGTGCGCTGGCGGTCGTCGACGACGACGAAGCGGCCCGGCGAGATCGCGCACGCCGCCGCGACGGCGAGCTCGAGGCGCGGCGTGAACCCGTGCGAGACGCACACGGCGTCGGCCGCGACGGTCCGCTCGGTGCCCGGCACGGGCGACCACCGCGCGTCGACGCGCGCGATCGTCACCTCCTCGACCCGGCCGTCCCCGCGCACGGCGACCACGGCCTCGCCGACCCGGTACGCGACCCGGTGCCGGGCGAGCGCGGCGGCGTACCCGCCGAGCTCGCCGGTCTTGTGCGCCGCGCCCAGCAGCCCGGCCGGCCGCGCGCCCCACCCGCGGACCAGCGCCGCCGGGGTCGCGGCCTCGTGCACCGACAGCACGCGCGCGCCGGTGCGCAGCAGCGACGTGGCGACCGGCAGCAGGAACGGGCCCGCGCCGGCGACGACGACGCGGTCGCCGACGGCCACGCGCTCGGCCTTGGCGAGGGCCTGGGCCGCGCCGGCCGTCGTGACGCCGGGCAGCTGCCAACCGGGGAACGGGAGCGTCCGGTCGTGGGCACCCGTGGCGAGCACGAGCGCGTCGGGGGTGAGGGTGAGGTGCTCGCGCCCCCCGGCGTCGGCGGGGCCGACCAGCACCCGCAGCCGCACGCCGTCGTCGAGCCGCTCCAGCGCCCACACCTGGGCGGACGTCAGCAGCGTGACCCGCGGGTGCCCGGCGACGACGTCGCGCAGCGCCGTGAACGTGCCCCAGCCGTGGTGGAAGGAGGCCTCGTCGGGCGAGGTCCCGCCGCCCGGGAGCACCCGGTGCCGCCAGAACTGCCCGCCCACCTGGTCGGACGCGTCGAGCAGCGTCACGTCGGCGCCCGCGCGGGCCGCGGCGCGCGCGGCGGAGAGGCCGGCCGGCCCGGCTCCGACCACGACCACGGTGCGGCGGCTCATGAGGTCACCCCCGGCAGCGGGTCGTGCTGCGTCTCGACGACGTCCCCGTCCGCGGCGCGCCGCAGGCACGCCCGCACGTCGCGGGCCCCGTTGACGGTGACGAGGCAGTCGAAGCACACCCCGATGCCGCAGAACACGCCGCGAGGGGCGCCGTCGACGCTGGTGGTGCGCCACGACCGCCGTCGGGCGGCCAGCAGCATCCCCGCGATCGTCTGGCCCTCGGTACCCGCGAAGGGCTCGCCGTCGAGCGTGATGGTCAGCGGGCGCGGCCCGGCGTCCTGCCGGTGCGTGGTCATGAGGCCTCCCCTGGCTCCTCGGAGGGCGAGCCGGCAGCGAGCACCGCCGGGCGGTCGACGCGGAACGGCGCGGGGTCGACCTCGGGCTCCGCGCCGGTGAACAGGTCGGCGAGCAGCTCGCCGCTGACCGGCCCCAGCCCGATGCCGGCGCCCTCGTGCCCGGTCGCGACCCACAGGCCGGGGGTGCGGGGGTCCGGGCCGACGATCGGCAGGTGGTCGGGGACGTAGGGGCGGAAGCCGAGGTAGGTGCGCATGACGCTCGCGTCGGCGAGGAACGGGAACAGCCGCACCGCGCGGGCGGCCATCTCGCGCAGCACGACGGCGCGCAGCCGGTCGTCGAAGCCGACCTGCTCGCGGCTGGACCCGATCAGCACGGTGCCGGCTGCGGTGGACTCGACCACGCTCGACGTCTGCAGCGCGGCGTCGCCGGACTGCGTGGCACCGACGTAGTCGCCGTCGTAGACCTTGTGCCGCACGGCGTGCGGCATCCGGGTCGTCACCAGCACCATCCCGCGGCGCGGGCGCACGGGCAGCGCGACCCCGAGCCGTGCGGCGACGACGCCGGACCACGGTCCTGCGGCCAGGACGACGGCCCCGGCAGGCACGTCGCCGGCGCTGGTGCGGACGCCGACGACCCGGTCGCCGTGGCGCAACGCGCCGGTCACCTCGACGCCGGTGCGCACCCGCGCCCCCGCGCGGCGGGCGGACGCGAGCAGCGCCTCGGCTGCGGCGACGGGCTGCACCTGCGCGTCCTCGGGGTACCAGACCGCGGCCGTGAGGCCGGGGTTGAGGGCGGGCTCGAGCTCGAGGGCGCGGGCGACGTCGATCTCCCGCGCGTCGACCCCGGCGCCGCGCTGCCGGGCGGCGAAGTCGCGCAGCGGCTGCGCACCCTCGGCCGTGGTGGCCGCGACGAGGCCGCCCTTGGGGTCGTACTCGACGGCCGGGAAGCGCGGGCCCAGCTCGTCGGCCAGCTCCTCGACGAGGGTCGGCCAGCGGCGTGCCGCGTGCTGCGCGAGCACCAGCTCGGGGCCGGGCTCCTTGTCGGAGACGAGCAGGTTGCCCTCTCCGTGGGCGGTGGTGCCCGACGCCGCGCCGCCGCGGTCGAGGACGGTCACGGCGAGCCCGCGGCGCGCGAGAGCGCGGGCGCACGCGGCGCCCACGATGCCCGCCCCCACGACCACGACGTCGTCGGTCATCGGCTGCTCCTTGGGTCGATGCTCAGTAATATGTCACATACCAAGACTGGTGAGGGGCCGGCCACGTCGCCGGCCCTGCCGGGTCAGTCCTCCTCGGGTCGCCCCGCCCACCAGCCGGTGGTGTGGCCGATGTGGCGGCGCATGAGGTCCCGCGCCCCGGCGGCGTCGCCGGCCGCGAGCAGGTCGAGCAGCTCGTGGTGCTCGGCCGCCGACTGCTCCAGGTGGTCGGTGGCGACCATCTGGGACAGGCCGAGCAGCCGCGCGCGGCTGCGCAGGTCGGCCACCACGTCCACGAGCAGGGGGTTGCCCGCCAGGGTCGTGAGCCGCAGGTGGAAGTCGCGGTCGGCCTCGAGATAGGTCACGAGGTCGCCCGATCGGGCGCCCGTGACGATGGCGTCCGCCTGCTCGCGCAGGGCCGGCAGCGCGCCCTGCGGGAAGCGACCGGCCAGCTTCTCCATCGCCGGCGGCTCGAGCAGCTGGCGCACCTCGGCGATGTGGCTCAGCATCTCCGGCGACACCTCGGTGACCCGGAAGCCCTTGTTGCGCACCGCGGTGACGAACCCGCGCTTCTCCAGGTCCAGCATCGCCTCGCGCACCGGCGTGGCGGACACGGCGAAGCGTGCGGTGAGCGACGGCACCGAGACCAGCGTGCCCGGGGCGAGATCGCCCGAGACGATCGCCGCGGTGAGCGCCCGCGACACGGTCTCGCGCAGGCTCACCGGCGCCTCGATGCGGCGGAACGACGCGACGGCTTCCGACATGAGCACTTCCTCACGGGGGCTGGTCCGGGGGTGGTGGACATCACAGTAGTGCATGATATGTTACCGCCCACATCGGCTGGCAGGTCAAGACGACCCGCCGGGCGACGGGCACAGGGACCGCGACCCGGCACCCGGCCCACCTGCAGGAACGGCGCAGTTCCGGGCATCTTCCCGGGGTGCGGACCACCCGGCGGACGCGAGGACGCGGACGGCGGCAGCAGTACCGGACGACGACGTCACGCCGGCTCGCCCTGGGCGACGTGGCCCTGCATGTGCAATGTGATATACCACCGAGGAGATTTCGTGGCCATCACCCCGAACCTGGCTCCCGTCCCGACCCGCGCCCCGGCCGTCGCGACGGCCGGTCGTGCCGGCACGCCGCTCGGCACGGACCGCGTGCGCCTCACCGGCGGCCTGCTCCACGACTGGCAGCGGCGCAACCGCGTCGTCACCGTCCCGCACGTCGTCCGCGAGGTGCGGCAGGCCGGGAACCTCGACAACTTCCGGCGGCTCCACGACCCGGCGGTCGGCGACTACCGCGGGCGCTACCCGTTCCTCGACACCGACGTCTACAAGACGCTCGAGGGGATCGCCTACGAGCTCGGCCGCGAGCCGGCCGACGAGGGCGAGGCCGCGGAGCTGGAGACGGCCCGCGACTTCTTCGAGGAGTCCGTGGCGCTGATCGAGCGGGCCCAGCGCGCCGACGGCTACCTCGGCACCTTCTACCAGTCGCCGCAGAGCCCCAAGGAGCCCTGGCAGGACCTCTCGTGGGGCCACGAGATGTACAACCTCGGCCACCTCGCCCAGGCCGCCGTCGCGGCGTCCCGCCAGCTCGGCGACCGCCGCCTGCTCGACGTCGCCGCCCGGTTCGCGGACCTCGTCGTCGAGCGCTACGGCCCCGACGGCGAGCCGGCGTACTGCGGCCACCCCGAGGTGGAGATGGCCCTCGTGGAGCTCGCCCGCGAGACGGGCGACCGCCGCTACCTGGAGCAGGCCCGGCTTTTCGTCGAGCGCCGCGGCGCCGGGACCCTCGAGCACACGATCTTCGCGGCGGACTACTTCCAGGACGCCGTGCCGCTGCGCGAGCTGGGCTCCGTCACCGGGCACGCCGTGCGCATGGTCTACCTCGCGGCCGGGGCCACCGACGTCGCGCTCGAGACGGACGACGACGCGCTCCTCGCCCACCTCGAGCACCTGTGGGACGACATGGTGGCCCGCAAGTCCTACCTCACCGGCGGCATCGGCTCCCGGCACTCCGACGAGGCGTTCGGCGACCGGTTCGAGCTGCCCGCCGAGCGCGCGTACGCCGAGACGTGCGCCGCGATCGGGACGGCGCAGTGGGGCTGGAGACTCTTCCTCGCCACCGGCCGCGCCGACGTCCTCGACCACGTCGAGCGGGTGCTGCACAACGCGTACGCGGTCGGGCTGTCGGAGGACGGCGCCGCCTTCTTCTACGACAACCCGCTGCAGCGCCGCCCCGACCACGAGCAGCGCAGCGGCGCCGAGAAGGACGGCGAGCTGCTGCGCCGGGCCTGGTTCGGCTGCCCGTGCTGCCCGCCCAACGTCGTGCGCTGGACGTCGGAGCTCCAGGACCACCTGGCCGTGGCCGACGACGACTCCCTGACCCTCGCGCTGTACGCGAGCGCCGCGATCGACTCCCCCGCGCTCGACGTGGACGTGACGACCGACCTGCCGTGGGACGGCCGGGTCACCGTGCGCGTGCGCCGCGCCGCCGACGGCCCCACGACGCTCGCGCTGCGCGTGCCCGCCTGGGCCGACGGCGCCACCGCCGCGGTGGACGGTGAGCCCGTGTCCGAGCTCCCGGCCGACGGCTGGCTCCGGCTGACCCGCACCTGGGCTCCGGGCGCGACGGTCGTGCTCGACCTGCCCATGCCGGTCCGCGCCGTCACCGCGCACCCGCACCTGGACGCCGCGCGCGGCAGCGCCGCCGTCCTGCGCGGGCCGCTCGTGTACTGCGTCGAGCAGCAGGACTCCCCCGCCCCGGTGGACGACCTGCTCCTCGCCGCCGAGGACGTGCCCCGGCTCGTGGTCGACGAGGACCACCCGTGGCGCGTGCTGCGCGGCGACCTCGCCGTCGCGCCGCCGAGTGGCGACGACCCGTACCCCCCGCTGGGCGCCACGGCGCCCACCACGCACCGCGCGCCGGTGGCCCTCGTGCCCTACGCGCTCTGGGGCAACCGCGAGGTGGGCGCCATGCGCGTCTTCCTCCGGACGTCCTGACCCGCACCACCGCACCACCGCACCACCGCACTCCCCGACCGACCCGTCGCACCATCCCCACCCTGGGAGGTTTTCCATGACACGACGAGTGACCAGACCAGCCCTCCGTGCCGCAGCGTTCGGCGTCGCGGCCCTCCTCGCGCTCGGCGCGTGCTCCTCCGGCGGCGGAGGCGGGAGCTCGACGGCGAGCACCGCCGGCGGACTCGAGGGCGAGCCCGCCGAGGGCGGCGTCGTGCAGGTGCTGCAGAACGCCGACTTCTCCTACCTCGACCCGGCCAAGGGCTGGGACGGCGGCGTGAACAACTTCTACCGCCTCGTGTACCGCACGCTCACGACGCCGGCGTCGGGCAGCGCGGAGGACCCGAACGAGATCGTGCCCGACCTCGCCACGGACACCGGCACCGTGTCGGACGACGGCCTCACCTGGACGTTCACGCTCAAGGACGGGCTGAAGTTCGACAACGGGGACCCGATCACGTCCGCCGAGGTGAAGTTCGGCGTCTCCCGCGCCTGGGACCCGGAGATCGGCATCGGCTCCCCGTACGCCAAGCAGGTCATCGACGCGCCGAAGGACTACGAGGGGCCGTACAAGTCCGGCGACCTGCCGACCATCGAGACGCCCGACGACACCACGATCGTCTTCCACCTCAAGGCGCCGTTCCCCGACTTCCCCGCCGTCGCGTCGCAGCCGAACTTCGCGCCCTTCCCCGTCGGCTCCGGCGCCGGTGACGAGTTCCTCAACGACATCGTCGCGTCCGGCCCGTACACGCTCGACGAGTACACCCCCGGCAGCGTCATCACGCTCGTGCGCAACGAGAACTGGGACGCGGCCACCGACGAGGTGCGCACCGCCAAGCCGGACGGCTGGAACTTCCAGCTCGGCCTCGACCCGGCCACCATCGACGAGCGCCTGCTGGCCGGCCAGGGCACCGACGTCAACGCCATCGGCGGCAACCTGCAGCCCGCGACGCTCGCCCGCCTGCAGGACCCGAAGTACAAGGACCGCCTGGTCGACTGGCCGGGCGTCTGCACCACGTACATGGGCCTGAACACGACCAAGAAGCCGCTCGACGACGTCAAGGTGCGCCAGGCGATCTCGTACGCGGTGGACAAGGCGGCCGTGCAGAACGGCACCGGCGGCACGATGCTCGCCGACATCGCCAGCACGACGATCCCGGAGTCGGTCGCCGGGTTCAAGGACTTCGACCTCTACCCCAGCGAGGGGAACGCCGGCGACGTCGACAAGGCCAAGGAGCTGCTCGCCGAGGCGGGCTACCCCGACGGCTTCGAGATGACGCTCGACATGCGCACCCAGCCCAAGCTGCAGGCGCAGGCCGAAGCCGTGCAGCAGTCGCTGTCCCGCGTGGGCATCAAGGTCACGTTCAACCCGATCGACACCTCGAAGTTCTACGAGACGATCGGCACGCCCAAGCTGCAGAACGACGCCGCGATCACGGGCTGGTGCCCGGACTGGGCGTCGTCGGCGAGCACCGTGATCCCGCCGCTGTTCGACGGGCGCCGCATCACCGACAAGGGCAACTCGAACCTCGCCCAGATCGACGACCCGGCGATCAACTCCGCCATCGACGACGCGCTCGCCATCACCGACCCTGCGGCGGCGAACGAGGCGTGGGGCAACCTCGACGAGCAGGTCCTCACCGAGGCTCCGATCGTGCCGCTGCTGGTGGAGAAGGTCGTGCTGCTGCCCGGCGAGAACGTCACCGGGGTGTACTCCAGCCCCGGCGTCGCGACCGGCGGGCTCGACTACACCGGCGTCGGGCTCAAGGACCCGAGCAAGGGCTGAGCCATGACCATCAGCATGACCACGCTCGAGGCAGAGACCGGGGGCGCGCCGTCCGTCGGCGTCGCGCCCCCGGCGCCCCGGCAGGGCGTCTGGCACCATCTGCTCCGCCACCGCGGGGCGGTGCTGGCCCTGTCGTACATCGCGCTCGTCGCGCTCCTGGCCGTCGCCGCGCCGCTCGTCGTCAAGCTCTCCGGCTGGGGACCGTACGAGTTCGACCAGACCGCCATCGACCCGAATCTCGGCGGCCTGCCGATCGGTCCGCTCGGCGGGATCAGCGCCGAGCACTGGTTCGGCGTCGAGCCCGGCACCGGCCGCGACCTGTTCGCGCGCATCGTCTACGGAGCGCGCACCTCCATGCTCATCGCGCTCGCCGCCACCACGCTCACCACGCTGCTGGGGGTCCTCTTCGGGCTCCTCGCCGGGTACCACGGCGGCAAGGTCGACCAGGTCGTGTCGCGCGTCATGGACTTCCTCATGGCGTTCCCCGCCCTGATCTTCATGATCGCGATCCTGTCGGCGCTCCCCGCGAGCAACCGCGCGCCGCTGCTCGTGCTCGTCATCTCGGTGTTCGGGTGGCCCTACCTCGCCCGCGTGGTGCGCGGCCAGACGATGACGATCACGCAGCGCGAGTTCGTCGAGGCGGCCCGGGCGTCCGGGGCGTCGGGCTGGCGGATCGTGCTGCTGGAGATCCTGCCGAACCTGCGCTCCACGATCATCGTCATGACGACGCTCGCCGTGCCCGGGTACATCGGCACGGAGGCGGGACTGAGCTTCCTCGGCGTGGGCGTCGTCCCGCCGACCCCGTCCTGGGGGCAGATGATCGCGCAGTCGATGAGCTGGTACGCCGTCGACCCGATGTACTTCCTGATCCCCGGAACCTTCCTGTTCCTGCTCGTGCTGTCCTTCACGGTCCTGGGCGACCGGCTCAAGGACGTCGTCGACGCGGGGGAGAGGCGCTGATGGTCCGCTTTCTCGTGACGAGGCTCGCCGGCATGGTGGGCGTGCTGTTCCTCGTCGTCCTGTTCACGTACGCGATCTTCTTCGCGCTCTCCCCCGACCCCGCGGTGCAGATCTGCGGCAAGAACTGCACGCCGGAGCTGATCGACCAGATCCGCACCAACCTGGGCCTGGACCGGCCGTTCTACGAGCAGTTCCTCGGCTTCCTGTCCGGGCTGTTCGTCGGGACGACCTACGGCACGGGCGCCAACGCGATCGACTGCGCGGCGCCGTGCCTGGGCTACTCCTTCCAGACCGGGCAGCCCGTGCTCGAGATGTTCGAGCAGCGCTTCGGCGTCTCGGCCACGCTCGCCGTGGGCGCGGCCGTGCTGTGGCTGCTGATGGGCGTCTCGGGCGGCATGATCGCCGCGATCAAGAAGGGCACCTGGTTCGACCGGGCCGCGACCGGCGCCGCGCTGGGCGGCGTCTCCATCCCCAACTACGTGCTCGCCCTCGTGCTGCAGTACGTGCTGGTGGTGCGGCTCGGGTGGCTGCCCTTCCCCCAGGCGGTGCCGTTCGCCGCCGACCCCGGGCAGTGGTTCCTCAACTTCGTCATGCCGTGGCTGGTGCTCGCGTTCACCTACGCGTCGATGTACCAGCGGCTCACGCGGGCGAACGTGCTCGACACGCTCGACGAGAACTTCGTCCGCACGGCGCGCGCCAAGGGCCTCGCCCCGCGGCTGGTGTGGCGGCGGCACGCGCTGCGGCCCGCGCTGACGCCGGTCGTGACGCTGTTCGGCATGGACTTCGCCGGCCTGCTGGGCGGCGCGATCATCATCGAGACCGTCTTCGGCCTCAACGGCATCGGCAAGATGGCGTCCGACTCCATCACCAAGAACGACCAGCCGGTCATCATGGGCGTCACGCTCGTCGCGGCCTTCCTGGTCATCGTCGGGAACGTGATCGTGGACATCGTCTACACGACGATCGACCCGCGCGTCCGGATCGGAGCGAGGGCATGAGGGGGCAGGCATGAGCACGCTGCTCGAGGTCGAGGACCTCACCATCACCTTCCGGACGGCCCACGGGCCGGTCGACGTCGTGGACGGGCTCTCGTTCACGCTGGAGCAGGGCGCGTCGCTGGGGATCGTCGGCGAGTCGGGCTCCGGCAAGTCGATGACGTCGCTGGCCGTCATGGGCCTGCTGCCGCCCACGGCGAGCCTGCGCGGCCGGGTCTCCCTGGACGGCGCGGACCTGACGTCGCTGCCCGAGTCGAAGGTGCGGCGCCTGCGCGGCGACCGCATGTCGATGATCTTCCAGGACCCGCTGTCGTCGCTGAACCCCTACTACTCCGTGGGGATGCAGATCGAGGAGGCCTACCGGGCGCACCGCCCCGGGGTCACGCGGCGGCAGGCGCGCAAGGTCGCGGTCGAGGCGATGGAGCGCGTGCACATCGCGGACGCCGCCCGGCGGGTGGACCACTACCCGCACCAGTTCTCCGGCGGGATGCGCCAGCGCGTGATGATCGCGATGGCGCTCTCCACCGAGCCGGACCTGCTCATCGCCGACGAGCCCACCACCGCGCTCGACGTCACCGTGCAGGCCCAGATCCTCGACCTGCTCCAGGAGGTGCGCCGGGAGACCGGGACGGCGCTGATCCTCATCTCGCACGACCTCGCCGTCGTGTCGGAGATCGCCGAGGACGTCGTCGTGATGCGGCACGGCGTGGCCGTGGAGCAGGCCCCCGCCGAGCGGCTGTTCTCCGACCCGCAGCACCCGTACACGCGGGCGCTGCTGGACGCCGTCCCCCGGATCGACGACGAGATCGGCGAGCTGCGCGGCATCGACGCCGCCGCCGGCGTGGGAGGGAAGCCATGAGCGCCACCAGCACCGGGCAGAGCACCAGGCAGAGCACCGGGCAGAGCACCGGGCAGAGCACCGTCGCCCCCGCGAGCGCGCCGACGGCCCCGACGTCGCAGTCGTCCGAGCCGCTGCTGCGCGCCACCGACCTGGTCAAGGAGTTCGCGGTGCCCGGCACCGGCGGGCTGCTGGGGCGGGCGGACACGTTCCGGGCGGTCGACGGCGTGAGCCTCGAGGTCCGCGCCCGCGAGACGCTGGCGCTCGTCGGCGAGTCCGGGTCCGGCAAGTCGACGACGGCGCGGATCGTCGCACGGCTGACGGACGCGACGTCGGGCGAGGTCGTCTTCGACGGCGAGCCCGTGACGCGCGCGAAGGGCGACCGGCTGCGGCGGTTCCGCAGCGACGTGCAGGTGGTGTTCCAGGACCCGTACTCGTCGCTCAACCCGCGGCACACGGTGGAGCGCATCGTCACCGCGCCGCTGGTCTACCAGGGGCGCGAGGTGCCGGGCGGCACCCGGGCGTTCACGCAGCAGCTCATGGAGCGCGTGGGCCTGGACCCCGACCACCACCGCCGCTACCCGTCGCAGTTCTCCGGCGGCCAGGCGCAACGCATCGGCATCGCCCGCGCGCTCGCCGTGTCGCCTCGGCTGGTGGTCTGCGACGAGGCGGTCTCCGCGCTCGACGTGTCCGTGCAGGCGCAGATCATCAACCTGCTGCGCCGGCTGCAGCGCGAGGAGGGGTTCAGCTACCTCTTCATCGCGCACGACCTCGCGGTGGTGCGGCAGATCGCCGACCGCGTGGCGGTGATGTCGAAGGGCCGCATCGTCGAGCAGGGCGAGCGCGACGCCGTCTTCGACGACCCGCAGCACGAGTACACCCGGACCCTGCTGGCTGCCGTGCCGCGCATCCGCCCCGAGTGGGAGCGGGCGCGGCGCGAGGCGGCGGAGGCGCGGGCCGCGACGGCCACGCCCGACCGCGAGGCCGAGGCCGCCGGCACCGAGGAGGAGACGACCGCGTGACCACCTATCACCTGCCGGGGCTGCACGTCACGGAACGCACGACGGCGGTCCCCCTCGACCACGCCCGGCCCGACGGCGAGCAGATCGACGTCTTCTGGCGCGAGCTGGTCGACCCCGAGCGCCGCGGCGACGACCTGCCCCTCCTGGTCTACCTGCAGGGCGGGCCGGGCGGCGCGTCACCCCGTCCCCTGAAGCGCGACGGCTGGCTCGACGAGGCCCTGACCACGTACCGCGTGATCCTGCCGGACCAGCGCGGCACCGGCCGCAGCACGCCGCTGGACGGCGAGGCGGTCGCGGCGCGCGGCGACGCCGTCGCGGGCGCCGACTACCTGGCATGCTTCCGGGCCGACTCGATCGTGGCCGACCTGGAGCACGTGCGCCGCACCCACTACGACGGCCGCCGGTGGGCGAGCCTGGGCCAGTCGTTCGGCGGCTGGATCACGCTCGCCTACCTCTCGGCCGCGCCGGAGGGTCTCGCGGCCTGCTACGTGACCGGCGGCATCCCGGGGACGCCCGCGAGCGCCGACGAGGTCTACCGGCGCACGTTCGCGCGCGCCGAGGCCAAGACGCGCCGGTACTACGACCTGTACCCGCAGGACGTCGACGCCGTGGCCGCGATCGCCGACCGGCTCGCGGAGGGCGACGTGCGCCTGCCCGACGGCGACGCGCTCACCGTGCACCGGTTCCAGTCCCTGGGGATCGACCTGGGGATGAAGCCCGGGTCCGAGCGCCTGCACTGGCTGGTCGACGAGGCGTTCGTGCGCCCGGGCCGCCTGTCGCACGCGTTCCTGGAGCAGGTGCTGGTGCGCTCGTCGTCGGCGTCGAACCCCTTGTTCTGGACGCTCCAGGAGTCCATCTACGGCGACGGGGCGAACGGCCCGACGGCGTGGGCGGCGCAGCGCGCCCGCGACGAGCGGCCGCAGTTCGGGCCCGACGAGCGGCCGCTGCTGCTCACGGGCGAGATGGCGTTCCCGTGGATGTTCGACGAGGTGCGGCTGCTCAAACCGTTCGCGCCGGCGGTGCACGAGCTCGCCGCGCGCCGGGAGTGGAGCCCGCTGTACGACGTCGAGCGCCTCGCCGCGAACGACGTGCCGCTGGCCGCGGCGGTCTACTTCGACGACATGTACGTGGACTCGGGGCTGCAGCTCGACACCCTGTCCAGGCTGGGCGGCTCGCACGCCTGGGTGACCAACGAGTACGAGCACGACGGGATCGGCGACCCTCGGGTGCTGCGGCGCCTGCGGGAGCTGGTCCGGGACGCAGGAGGAGAACGACGATGACGCAGCAGGCCCACGACCACCGGCCCCCGCACTCGGGGAACCGCACCCCGCGCCTCACGGAGGTGCCGGCCTTCACCGAGATGATCGCCCAGGGCTGGTCCACCGACGTCGTGCCCGCCCGGGTGCCCGACGGCGCGGCCGAGGCCGCCGCGGCGCACCGCGCCCGGCTGGCGGAGCGGCTCGGCGGGCGGACCGTCGTCGTCGGCGCGGGCCGGGCGCCCGTGCGCAGCAACGACACGTCGTACGACTTCCGGGCCGACAGCGACTTCGTGTGGCTGACGGGCTGCCAGCTCGAGGACGCCGTCGTCGTGCTGCACGGGGCGGACGCCGTGCTCTACGCGCCGCCGCCCGCGCGACCGGGCGACCCGGCCTTCTTCTCCGACGCGATGCACGGCGAGCTGTGGGTGGGCGCCTCCCCCGGGCTCGGCGAGTGGGCGCGGGCGCTCGGCGTCCCGGTGCGCCCGCTCGCGGACCTGGACGACGCCCTGGCGCACGGCTCCGGCTGGTGGGCCGGGCGCGCCGTGCCGGACGACGTCGTGGCGCGGCACGGGCTGGAGCCCTCGGCCGAGCTCGCCCGGGCGTGCGCGGACCTGCGCATGGTCAAGGACGCCTGGGAGGTGGCGCAGCTGCGCGCCGCCGTCGACCACACGGTGACGGGCTTCGAGGCCGTGGCCCGGGAGATCCCCGCGGCGGTGCGGTCCGGCGGCGAGCGCTGGCTGCAGGGCACGTTCGACCGGCACGCCCGCACCACCGGCAACGGGCCGGGCTACGCCAGCATCGTCGGCAGCGGCCCGCACGCCCCCACCCTGCACTGGGTGCGCTGCGACGGCCCCGTGCTCCCCGACGCCGCCCTGCTGCTCGACATGGGTGTCGAGACGACCACCCTCTACACCGCCGACGTCACGCGCACGGTGCCGCCGTCGGGCCGGTTCAGCCCCGAGCAGCGCGCCGTGCACGACCTGGTGGAGAAGAGCCACCGGGCCGGCATGGCGCACGTGAAGCCGGGCGTGAACTACCTCGACTTCCACTACGCGGCCATGGAGGTGATCGCGCAGGGCCTGCACGACTGGGGCCTGCTGCCGGTCTCCGTCGACGAGGCGCTGTCGCCGCAGGGCCAGCATCACCGCCGCTGGCTCGTGTGCGGCATCGGGCACCACCTGGGCCTCGACGTGCACGACTGCGCGCACAGCGACTGGCAGCAGTACATGGGCGCCGACCTGGAGCCGGGCGTCGTCATGACCGTCGAGCCAGGCCTGTACTTCCACGCTCACGACCTCACCGTGCCGCCGGAGCTGCGCGGCATCGGCGTGCGGCTGGAGGACGACCTGCTCGTCACCCCCGACGGCCACGAGGTGCTCTCCGACGCCCTGCCCATCGACGCCGCCGGCGTCGAGGCCTGGACGTCGGCGCTGCTGCCCGCCGCCGTCTGAGGCGTCCCCGCCCCGGCGCATGCCGGGGCGGGGCCGAGCAACACCCGCGTCACCCCCGTCAGGCAGGACCTCCGCAGACGAAGGGAACTGGTGTGAGGAACGGACGAGACCGGGGCGGGCTGCCCGCCCTGACGGCAGCGGCGACGGCGGCGGCGGTGGGAGCGTCGCTGCTCGTGGGAGCGGGCACGGCGGCCGCGGCCGACGCGCCGCCCGAGATCCCCGTGGCGGCGGACGGCACCGTCGCCGTCGACCCGACGTACGACGGCCCCCAGGTCACCGAGGTCCGCGTGATCAACGAGGGCAGGTTCCTCGAGATCTCGTGGGACCGGTACGTCGACGAGACCGCGGCGGTGAGCCCCGAGAACGTCACGCTCAGCCAGGGCGGCACCACCGTCGCCCTCACCGCCAAGCCTGCCACCGGGCCCACGGACACGATCTTCTTCGACAAGGACAACCGGCAGATCGCCGCGTCGGACGCGAACAGCATGGCGCGCCTGCCCGACGACCTGCACCTGGCGAGCATCGCGTACACCGGCACGCTCGACCCCGACGAGCCGCTCACGCTCACCGTCGACGGGTCGCAGATCGAGGACGCCGAGGGCCGGCCCGCCGAGGACGTGACGTACACCGGCGTCCCCCGGCTCGACTACTACACGCAGTCCGTGACCACCGGATCCGGGATCGTCGTCAAGGCGAACCCGCGCGTCGACCCCGCCACGCTCGACCTGGCCGCCGCGCAGGTGGACGTCCAGCTCGGCAAGGCCGACAACGGGATCGCGGCGCGGATGGCCGACTTCGGCTGCTCGCTCGCCGTGTACGCGGCGCGCGAGAACGCCTATCTCGTGCCCGAGCATCGCGGCGGCTACGACCCCGAGATGTACGACGTCGAGGGGTACGGCGGCAGCGAGTGGAACGGCTGCGTGTCGTCGATCTCCGAGCGCAACGTGCTGCGCACGCGCGACGACGAGAACGCGTTCCTCAACACGGGCTACCGGAACGAGAACATCCTGGTGCACGAGTTCGGCCACGCCGTGCGGCTCGTGGGCATCGAGACGCTGGCCGACAAGAGCCTCTCCGACGAGCTCTACAGGGCGTACGAGAACTCGTGGTCCACCGGCCGGTGGCCGAACACGTACGCGATCGGCAACATCGACGAGTACTTCGCGACGCTGTCGGCCATCTGGTTCGACGTCATGGCGGAGAAGCCCGACTGGACGGACGGGGTGCGCAGCCCGATCAACACCCGGGCCGAGCTGAAGGAGTACGACCCGCAGGCCTACGCGCTGTTCGCCAAGGTCTACCCCGCGGATCTCACTCTCCCGGCCCCGTGGGACGAGCCGGCGCCCGACGTCTACCACGGCGACTTCACGCAGGTGCCCGAGGCGCCCGAGCGCGTCACCGCCGAGGGCGTCGACTTCGCGACGGACGCGTTCCGGATCGTCACCGACGGGATCGGCACCGAGTACCAGATCGACCGGTACGCGGGCGACGGCGACCACCCCGAGCGGGACATGGTCGTCTGGTCGAGGTGGGGCGACGGCGTGTGGTCGCTCGCCCCTGTCGGCGGCGGCGCGTACACGATCGCCGCGTCCGACGGCTCCGGCGCGCTCGCCGCGGTCTCGGACACCGAGGTCCGGTACGCCGGCGTCCGGGCGGACGCGGACGACCCGCGGCAGCGGTGGACGTTCGCGCCGGACGCCTCGACAGAGCAGGAGCACGACGGGCAGCTCGTCAACGCGGCCACCGGCGGTGCTCTCGACGTCGACGGCCACACCGCGTCGGGCGTCTCGCTCACCCTGTCGGCCCCTGCCGCCGCGACCCGGTGGCTGCTGGAGGACACCACCCGGACCGCGGCGCAGGGCGTCGGCGCCTACCTGCTGCCGGACGTCACCGCCCCGGAGGTCACGTCCGCGTGGGCCCACCCGAACCGGAAGACCCTGACCCTCGACGCGACGGACGACGCGTCCGGCGTCGCGCTCGTGGAGTACCGGGTCGGCCGCGGCGAGTGGACCACCTACGGCGGGACGATCCGCATCCACCCGCACGACCGTGTCGAGGCGCGTGCGACGGACCGCGCGGGGAACGTCTCGGAGGTCCTCGTCGTCACGCGGCGCTGACCGGACGACGTCACGACACAGGTGGTGGGCTGCGGGTCAGCCCCGCTCGTGCGCGCCGATCATCGGGAGGCCGAAGGCCAGCCCGACGGCGAGGATGCCGCCGACGACCATGTAGGGGTCCAGGGTCGGGTTCCCGCCGGAGGCGCCGGAGCCGAGCAGCACCAGACCGCCCAGGAAGAGCACGAGCGCGCCGAGGAAACGGCCGAGGACGGCGCCGGTGGGCTCGGACTTGACGCGCGGGTTGACCTGGAAGTCGCTCATGGTCCGAGGATATGCCGACCGCGGCGGGCGGGGCGAACGCCCGCCGCGGTCGGTGCCGCGGCGCTCAGCGGCGCACGCGGACGGCCATCTCCTTGCTGCGGGTCTCGCCGGCGGCGTTGGTGAGGACGGCGACGTACCGGTGCGTGCCGGGATCCCGGTCCGCGAGCACGGTGGCGGCGGACTGCGCCTCTCCCCCGGTCCCCGGGACCAGCTCCTGCCGGTCCACCTCGACGCCGTCCTCGTAGAGGACGTAGCCGGTGGCCTGCGTGCCCCACCACTTGTCCATCGCGACGACGTAGTCCCCGTCGCCGTCGCCGTTGTCGTGCGACAGCGTGGGCGTGCCCGGGTTCGCGTCGGTCACCCGCACCGTGTGGGGGCCGGCGCACGGCGTCGTCCCCGCCGCGTTGACGAGCTCGCAGGTGTACTCGTACCTGCCGTTCTTCTTCCCGGTGACGGGGACGGCGATCCGCTGGGCGTCCGTGCCGCCGTGCGCGAGCTTCTCGGAGTGGATCAGCGCGCCGTCCTCGTACAGCCGCAGGCCGGTGGCGTTCTCGCCCCACCACAGGTCGACGAGCACGCGGTAGTCGCCGTCGCGCAGGCCGGTGTCCCAGCCGTTGTCGTCGCTGATCCGGGCGGTACCCGGCGCCCCGGCGGGCACCAGGACGTCGAGCGTGCCGACGACGCCGTTCACCTCGACCTCGACGGTCGCGCGGCCGGGCGCGACGGCGGTGGCCTCGTGCGTCGCCGGGTCCAGCGCCAGCACGGCGCCCGACGGCGCGTCGTCGGGCGAGCCGACGAACACCCGCTCCCCGCCCCAGCGGGACGACACCGGCCACGCGACCGGCACCTGGCGGGTGCCGTCCTGCGTGAGCAGCGCGCTGACCTGGCCCGACGTGCCCACGGCCAGCTCCTCGGGCCCGCTCACCGCGACGCTCTCGGCGCGCGCCTCGACCTCCCAGGAGAACCAGCCGCCGTCGCCGGTGCCCTGCGCCGCCGGGTCGACGCCGATCATCGACCAGCCGGTGAACCCGCCGTCGTCGGGCGTGCTCGCCGGGCTCTTGCCCGAGTTGCCGTTGACGACGTACGGGACCCCGTCCGCGGTGGCCGCGTGGAAGACGCCCACGTGCGACCCGACGGAGGCGAGCTGCTTGCCCGACGTCTCGCGGAAGTCCTCGAACCAGCCGCGCAGCGCCTCCGCCTCGACCCGGTCGACGAGCTGGCTCGCCTTCGTGGGCAGCGGGTCGTCGAGCGGGTGGTGGAAGAAGGTCACGACGCCCGTCACGGCGTCGTCCGCGGCCGCGTCGTCGAGCGCGTCGCGCAGGGCGCGGAGCTGGGCGAAGTCGCTGCCCAGGCGACCGCTGGACGAGTCGAGCATGACGAGGCGCGTGGTGCCGCCGTCGCCGCGCGGGTCGGGCACGTCGACGACGTGCGTCCGCTCGCCGAACTCGTCCTCGAAGTTCTCGATGGACCCGCCCATGACCTCGTGGTTGCCCGGCAGGTAGTACCAGGGGAAGTCGGCGTCGGCGAGGCCCTCGTCGAGCACCTCGCGGGCCAGGTCGAAGTCGGCGGGCGACGCCTCGTCCACCAGGTCGCCGTTGATGACGAGCAGGTCCGGGTCAGCCGCGACGATCTCCGCCAGGGCCTGCTTCGCGCCCAGCACCGCCCCCGACCCCGGGTCCCGGGCGACGAACTGCGCGTCCGACAGCACCGCGACGCGCAGCGGCGCGTCGTCCGTCGCGCCGTCGGCCACGACCACCGGGTCCTCGACCCGCTCCGCCACCGGCGCGTCGACGTCCGGCGGCACCTGCGCGCGCAGGTCCGAGACGACGACCTCGCCCGTGTACTGCTCCGCCGCCCGCGTCTCGAGGAGGCGCAGGCGCTGCAGCGTGAGCGGGAACGCGACTCCCTCGGGCACGACGACCTGCACCTGGCGCCAGCCCTCCCACGACACGGTCGGGCCGTCGAGGTTGGTCACGACCCCGTCGCCCTGGCGCACCTGGAGCCGCAGCCACGCGCCGTTCCCGTCGCCGTGCACCCACGCCGTGAGCGTGCGCGGCTGCCCGGGCACCACGGTCCCGCCGTCCGGCGCGACGGCGTACTGGCCGCGGGTCGCGGTGGACTGCGTGAAGTCGTAGGTCAGCGTCAGGCCCGCCGCGCCCTCGTGGCCCTCGGCGGGGGTGACCGAGCCGCCGGGCGCGCGGTCGTGCGCCGAGGTCCAGCGGTCGGCGTCCGCCAGGTCCGCCACGACCATGTCCTTCAGCGAGACCGCCACGGCGACCTCGACCTGCTCGTCCCCGACCGCGAGCGTGAAGGTCGCGGCGCCCGCGCCCTGCAGCGCCCGCACCGTGAACGACCCGTCGGCCGCCGGCTCCAGCGCGGCGACGCCGTCGCCGCCCATGACCTCGACGTCGCGCGCCTCGACCGGCGCCGCGTACCCGTCGGCATCGTGCCCGACGACGGTGAGGGACGCCGTCGCGTCCGCGTCCGGGAGCGTCACGACCGGCTCGGGAACGGTGAGGCGCTCGAGGCCGCCGAGCACCGTGAGCTCCGCGGAGCCCGTCGCCACCCCGTCCGCCGCGGGGGTCGCGGCGCGGACGGTCGCGGTGCCGGCCGCGACGCCGGTGACGACCCCCGCGCCGTCGTCGGCGCGGGCGACGGCGGCGACCGCCGCGTCGGTCGTCGTCCAGTCGTCCGGACGGGTGTCGACGGGGGCGCGGGACTCGTCGTACCCCGCCGCGGTCAGGGTGCGGTGCAGGCCGGGGAAGACGCGCAGCGCGTCGCCGGCGGGCGCGGCGCCCGTGGGCACGGCCGCGCGCACGTCGAACGCGTGCACCTCGCCGGACCCCTCGGGGGTGAACAGCCCGAGGCCGTTCGCGTCCAGGCGCTCGCCGCCGTCCGACGGGCTGTTCAGCACGCTGGTCCCCGCGTCCCCGGGCAGCCGCGCGACCATCGTCGTCGAGCCGCCCCCGTCGAGGTTGATCGCGTCGTCGGCGCCGAGCTGATCGAGGAACCGGCCCAGCTCGGGCAGGGAGGCGCCGATGCTCTGCGCCTGCCGGCCGTCGACGACCACGAGGTACGCCGTCGTGCCGTCCGCGCTGAGGCCCACCGCCGTGCGGGGGTGCCGGAGCGTGGCGAAGTCGCTGGTGGACGACGTGACCTCGCCGTCCTCGAGCAGCCAGTCGTCGGGGTCGCCGCCGATCGCGGTGCGGAGCTCGCCGAGGTCGTCGCGCAGGCCGTACGCGAGCGTCACCTCGTCGCCGGGCGCGAGGGCCGCCAGCGCGTCGGCCGCAGCCCCGGGCCGGGCGACGACGGCGCGGACGTCGGCGGGCAGGCGACCGGATCCCGGAGCGCCCACGGAGACGACGGTCCCGGCCGCGCCCTCGTCGCTCCCGGGTGCGGTGCGGACCTGCACCTCGACGCCCTGCTCCCCCGCGCCGAGCGGGCGGGTGCGGGCCGCGTCGCCCCAGGCGGCGTCGAAGACGGCGACGCCGCCCGCCGGCACGGCGGTGACGTTGAGGCCCGCGACGGGCAGCTCGGGCGCGTCGTCTCCCGTCCCGAGGGTGACGGTGCCCTCCAGGAACAGCTCGGCGAGGCGCGCGACGCCCGACGAGTCGACCGTCAGCGCCTTCTCGCGGCCGGGGGCGGCGGACTTGAGCAGCGTGCCGTCGTCCACGGCCGCGCCGAGCGCGGCGCCGGAGTTGTTGATGTCGAAGAAGTCGCCGTTGATCGCGGCGACGGCGCCGCGGTCGGCGGCCATCTCGCTCACGGTCGCGTTGCCGGCGACGGCGTCGGGGCCGAGGTAGCCGAGGCGCGGCCCGCCGTCCCGGCCGAGGTGCGCGACGAGCACCTCGCCGCTCAGCCAGCCCTCCGCGGAGACGCGCGCGAACTCCGTGAGCTCCAGCCCCGGGGCGATCAGCCGCTCCGCGCGCTCGGTGACGATCGCCACGCCCGCGTCGTCCAGCGGCAGGTCGGCGACGTCGTCGGAGACCGTGCCCGCCGTGGCGGGCGCGACGCCGGCGGTGGCGAGCGGCAGGTCGGGATCGGGCGTCGCGGCCGCGGCGGCGCCCGCGGGCACCGCCATCGCCAGGCCGAGCAGGAGACCGACCCCGAGGGGCACGGTCCGTCGGGCAGGGGGTAGTGCTCGGCTCTGTGCTCGGCTCACTGGGGGATCCTCCGCTGGTCGGGCCGGGACGTGCGCCGTCGCAGCGTCCCGCGACCAGGTTGCCACCAACTTTCACTCTGTCAACCAGCAGGGAAACTTTTCGCCGTCGAGCGGGCGCCGAAACGCCGCCGCACGGCGCGCGACCGACGTCCGGATCCGCCATGGTGGAACGCATGGACCGCCGACGCTCCTCCTCCCGCCCCGCCCGTCGCACCCGCGCGCTCGCCGCGCTGGGCGCGGCGGCGCTGACCGCGACGACCGCCGTCGTGGGCACCACCGCCGCGTCCACGGCGAGCGCCGCCCCGCGCGACGACATCAAGGTACCGACCGCCGTCGGGTACGGCGGCGCGATCAGCACGGTGGACCCGGAGGCGAGCCGCGTCGGCCTGGAGGTGCTGCGCAAGGGCGGCAACGCGGTCGACGCGGCGGTGGCGGCGGCCGCGGCGCTGGGGGTGACCGAGCCGTACAGCGCCGGCGTCGGGGGCGGCGGGTACTTCGTGTACTACGACGCCGACAGCGGCGAGGTGCAGACGATCGACGGTCGGGAGACGGCGCCGGCGGAGATGCCGAACGACGCGTTCGTCGACCCGGCGACCGGCAAGCCGTACCCGTTCACCCCGGACCTGGTGACCAGCGGCGTCTCGGTCGGCACGCCGGGCACGCCCGCGACCTGGCAGACGGCGCTCGACGAGTGGGGCACCTACTCCCTCAAGAAGGCGCTGAAGCCGGCGACGCAGCTGGCGCGGCGCGGGTTCGTCGTCGACCAGACGTTCCACGACCAGACGGCGAGCAACGCCGAGCGGTTCGCCGCGTTCCCCGCCACGGCGGAGCTGTACCTGCCGGGCGGTGAGCCGCCCGCCGTCGGCAGCGTGTTCCGCAACCGCGACCTGGCGGACACGTACGACCTGCTGGCGAAGCGTGGCACCGACGCGTTCTACGGCGGCGAGCTCGCGGCCGAGATGGTGGACGTCGTGCAGCACCCGCAGACCTCGCCGGACACCGACCTGCCCGTGCCGCCCGGCTACCTCGACCTCGACGACCTGGCCGGGTACGAGGCGCTGCTGCAGGACCCGACCGTCTCCGACTACCGCGACTACGACGTCTACGGCATGGCGCCGTCCTCCAGCGGCGGGTCCACGGTGGGCGAGGCGCTGAACATCCTCGAGACGTTCGACCTGGCCGGCATGGACGACGCCGCCTACCTGCACCACTACCTCGAGGCGAGCGCCCTGGCCTTCGCCGACCGCGGCGCCTACGTGGGCGACCCGGCGTTCGTCGACGTCCCGCTCGACACCCTGCTGTCGGACGACTTCGCCGCCGAGCGCGCGTGCCTGCTCGACCCGGAGGCCGCGGCGACCAAGCCCGTCGCGCCCGGCGACGTGGACGCCGACGACGCGGCGTGCGGGGAGACGATCGCGCCCGCGGACTCCGACACGGAGAACGTCTCGACGACCAACCTCACCGTGGTCGACGGGGACGGCAACGTCGTCGAGTACACCCTGACGATCGAGCAGACCGGCGGCTCCGGGATGCTCGTCCCGGGCCGCGGCTTCCTGCTGAACAACGAGCTCACCGACTTCTCCACCGTGTGGGCGGCGGACGACCCGAACCGCATCGAGCCCGGCAAGCGTCCGCGGTCGTCGATGGCGCCGACGATCGTGCTGCGCGACGGCGAGCCGGTCCTCGCCCTCGGCTCGCCCGGCGGCTCCACGATCATCACGACCGTGCTGCAGACGCTCACCCACCACCTCGACCGCGGTATGCCGATCGGCGAGGCGCTCGCCGCGCCGCGCGCGGCGCAGCGCAACACGGCGTCCGTCACCGCCGAGCCGGAGTTCATCGAGGCCTACGGCCCGGCGCTCGAGGAGTACGGGCACACGCTCGTGCCGTCGGGCGACGCGTTCACCTCCGCCGCCGAGATCGGGGCCGCCACCGCCGTGCAGCTCGGCGACGACGGCCTGCTCACGGCCGTCTCCGAGCCGCGACGGCGCGGCGGCGGCGCCGCGATGGTGGTGCACCCGGCGGACCGGTGAGGCGTCGGCGCTGCAGCCGCGGCGGTTGCTCGTGCTGCTCCAGGAGGGCGTCGACGAGCACGGCGAGCCCGACGCCGGCCAGCACCCCGGGCCGGGTCCTCATGCCCGCGGGCGCAGCGACCTCCGGCGTCAGCCGACGACGAGCTTGCGCAGCAGCGCCTCCAGCTGCTCGCGCTCCCCACGCGAGAGGGGACCCAGCAGGCCGTCCTCGAGCTCGAGGTGCGCGGGGTACGCCTCGTCGATGAGCCGGCGCCCCTCGGGCGTCAGCGTGACCACCCGCCCGCGCCCGTCGCCGGCCCGCGCCTGCCGGGCCACGAGCCCGGCGGCCTCCAGCCGGTCGACCCGCTTGGACGTCGCGCCGGCCGTCACCATGGTGTGCTCCGCGAGCTCCCCCGGGTTGAGCGCGAACGGGTCGCCCGCGCGCCGCAGCGCGCACAGGACGTCGAACTCGCCCTCCCCGATCCCGAACCGCCGGTAGTTCGCGACGAGCGCGGCGGTGAAGTCGTCGGAGATCCGACGCATCCGCCCGATCACCGCCATCGGGCTCGGGTCGAGGTCGGGGCGTTCTCTGCGCCACTGCTCGACGAACGTCGCGACGCGATCGACCTCAGCCATGGGGCCATTCTACTTTCCACGGAAAGTAAGATGCTTTCCATGGAAACTTCTTCCGGGCCGCGCCGGGCCTGGCTGCGCGTCCGCTGGCCCCTGGTCGCGGCCGTCGGGCCGGTCGCGTTCGGGTCCACCTACGTCGTGACCCACCACCTCCTCCCCGGGGGCTCCCCCCTGTGGGGGTCGGCGATCCGCGCGCTGCCGGCAGGCGTCGTCCTGCTGCTGGTCGCGCGCCGGCTGCCCCGCGGGTCGTGGTGGTGGCGCTCGGTCGTGCTCGGCACCCTGAACATGGGGATCTTCTTCTGCCTCGTGTACGTCGCGGCCCAGCTGCTGCCGTCCAGCGTCGCCGCCTCGCTCATGTCGCTCAGCCCGATCGCGATCGCCGGCGCGGCGTGGCTCCTGCTCCGTGAACGGCCCACGCCGCGCGTCGTCGTCGCGGCCGCCGTGGGCGGCGCCGGCGTCCTGCTGATCGTCGGCACCGCGACCGGCGCGCTCGACGGCTGGGGCATCGCGGCGTCCGTCGCCTCGATGGTGCTCTCGTCCGCCGGCGCCGTCCTCACCAAGCGCTGGCAGGACGGGACGCCCGTGCTCACGGTCACCGCGTGGCAGCTCGTCGTCGGCGGCCTCGAGCTGCTCGTCGCCGCGGCGCTCGTCGAGGGCGCGCCGCCCGCGCTCTCGGTCACCGAGTCCCTCGCGTTCGCGTACGTGAGCCTCGTCGCGACGGCGCTCGGGTTCGTCTGCTGGTTCAGCGGGTTCCGCCACCTCCCGGCCGGGGCCGTCGGCGTGATCGGCCTGCTGAACCCCGTCACCGGCGTCACGCTCGGGGTCCTCGCCGGGGGCGAGGTGCTCACCGGGTCCCAGACGCTCGGGATCGGCCTCGTGCTGGCGAGCGTCGCGCTCGTCAATGCGGGAGGGAGGACCAGGCCCCGTCAGGGCGCGCCGGGGACCCCGGGCCCCGAGCCGCGCGTGGCCGCCTCCAGCAGCTCCAGCACGTGCACGTAGTCGCGGCCGGTGGCGCGCGACATCCCCATCTCGCAGGTGCGGTTGTTCGAGACGTAGGCGTCGTACCGGCCGCCGGGCAGTGCCCGCTCCCCCGCCGCGACGTCGGTCGCCTCGGCGTGCGTGGCGGCGGCGGTGAGCTCGGGGTGCAGCATCCCGCGGTCCCCGGCGAAGCCGCAGCAGCCCCACGCGGCGGGCACCACGGCGTCGTCGGCGACGGCGGCCGCGACGGCGCGCAGGTCGTCCACCGCGCCCAGGTGCACCGTCGCACAGGTGGGGTGCACGACGACGCTGCCCTGCTTCTCGATCGCGACGCCCTGCGCGGCGAGGGCGGGCAGCACGTCGGTGCGCACGAACGTCACGGCGTCGACGATGCGCAGCCGGGCGAACCGCTCCGCGTCCTCGCCGGAGAGGTGGTGCGGCGTCTCGACCAGGCCGTGCGTGCAGCTCGACGCGTCGCACACGACCGGCAGCGCCCCGCCGCGCGTCGCCGCCCACAGGGCGTCGAGCACCTGTCGCGCCATCCGCGCCGCGCCGTCCGGCAGGCCCTTGCTCGCCCACGGGGTGCCGCAGCACAGGCCGCCGATCCCCTCCGGCACGGCCAGGCCGATCCCGGCGCGCTCGCACAGCACGCGCAGGGCGTGCTCGGCACCCACCGCGCTCCCGTCGACGTCCGGCAGGCCCCGGGGGGCGGGGGCGAACAGCTCGCCCATGCACGACGAGAACAGGACGGCCGGGGGTGCGCCGCCGGTGGCGGCACGGAGGTCGTCGGCCTCGCGCCGGAGGCCTGGGCCGGGCAGGTCGTCGTCCACGCGCGGCACGACGTCGGTCCCGACGACGCCGCGCGCGATCTCCGAGGCCACGCGCACCACGGGCGTCGGCAGCTTCTCCACCACGCCCAGCGCGCCGCGCAGCACGTCGACGACCGGGCCCCACGACCCCGCGAGGGCCTCGCCGCCCTTCTGCACGACGGCGGGGTTCGACCGCGCCCGGTGCCCCTTCATCACGACGCCGGTGTCGATGCCGACGGGGCACGCCTCGACGCACATCGAGTCCGCGGCGCAGGTCTGCACGCCCCAGTACCGGTACGCCTTCGCCAGCTCCTCGCGCTCGCCCTCGGGCGCGACGGCGAGCTCCTTGAGCAGCGCGATCCGCTGGCGCGGCGTCGTCGTGACGGTCCGCGAGGGGCAGCCCGGCTCGCAGTACCCGCACTCCACGCAGCGGTCGACGAGCGGGGCGTCCTCGCCGCCGGCGGAGGCCTCGACCTTGAGGTCGCGCAGGTGCTCGTGCGGGTCGTCCGTGATGATGACGCCCGGGTTGAGCAGCCCCCGCGGGTCGAACAGGCTCTTGATCTCGCGCATGACGGCGTACAGGTCGTCGCCGTACTGGCGCCGCACGAACGGCGCCATGATGCGGCCCGTGCCGTGCTCGGCCTTGAGCGAGCCGCCGCGGCCGAGCACCAGGTCCACGAGGTCGTCGCTGAACGCCGCGTACCGGTCGAGCTCCGCCGCGTCGCCGAGCCGAGGCGTGATCATGAAGTGCAGGTTGCCGTCCTTCGCGTGCCCGAAGGTCACGGCCTCGTCGTTGAGGCTCCCGTCGTACCCGTGGCGCGCGAACAGCCCGCCCAGGTCGCGCACCGTGGCGGTGAGGTCGGCCACGGGCACCACGACGTCCTCCAGCAGCGCCGTCGCGCCGGCCGGGCGGGCTCCCGCGACCGCCGTGTACAGGCCCTTGCGCACGCGCCACAGCCGCTCGCGCGTGGCGGGGTCGGTCGTGAGCGTGGCGGGCAGCTCCAGCGCGAGGCCGTCGACGACGGCGCGCGCGGCGTCCTGCAGCGGGGCGAGCGCCTCGTCGGTCGCGGCGCGGTACTCCACCAGCAGCGCCGTCTGGCCCGTGATGCCGGCGCCCGCGGCCAGCGACCGCATCGAGGGGTCCGCCTTCGGGTCCGCCGCCGCGACCCGCAGGGAGGCGGGGTCCATGAGCTCGATCGCCTCGGGGCCGGAGGCGCCCAGCGGCACGAGCGCGTCCGTGGCGCGCTCGAGGGAGTCGAAGACGAGCAGCGTCGTCGCGACCTGTGTCAGCAGCGGCACCGTGCGGAACGTGACGTCCGCGACCCACCCCAGCGTGCCCTCCGAACCGATCATCAGGTGCTCGAGGATCTTCACCGGGCTGTCGTGGTCCAGCAGCGCGTTCACGGAGTAGCCCATGGTGTTCTTCATCGCGAACTGCCGCTCCACCTCGGCGCGCATCGTCGCGCTGCCGCGCACCCGGTCGCGCAGCTCCGCGAGGCCGCGGTGCAGGTCCGGCTCCAGGGCGGCCAGGCGCGCGTCGGCGTCGGGCGCGCCCGTGTCGACCACGGTGCCGCCGGGCAGCACCACCGTCATCGCCTCGACGGTGCGGTACGCGGTGCGCGTGGTGCCCGACGACATCCCCGAGGAGTTGTTGGCCACCACTCCCCCGACGGTGCACGCGATCTCGCTCGCCGGGTCCGGCCCCAGCCGCCGCCCGCGCCGCGCCAGGTGCCCGTTGACCAGCCGCAGCGTGGCGCCGGGCTGGCAGCGCACCCGCTCCCCGCCGTCGAGCACCTCCACCCGCGTGAACCGCGCGCGCGTGTCGACCAGCATCCCCGCGCCCGACGCCTGCCCCGACAGGCTCGTGCCCCCCGAGCGGAACGTCACCGGCAGGCCGCGGCGGCTCGCCTCCCGCATCGCGGCCACCACCCCGTCCACGTCGTGCGCCCGCACCACCACCTCCGGGCGCAGCAGGTAGTGCGACGCGTCGTGCGCGTGCGCCACCCGCGTCAGCAGGTCCGTCCGCAGCTCGAAGCCGGCGGGTTCGTCGTGCGGCACGGGTGCTCCGTCCTCCGGGTCGACGTCGACCGCGGGCGTGGCTGAGGGCTGTGAGGCGCTGGCGCCACCGTACTCTTGGCGGGTGCCGCACGACGCCCCTCCCTCACCCGTGACCGCCCGCCGGATCCTCGTGGCGGGCACGTCCGGGGCGGGCAAGTCGACGCTCGCCGGGCGCGTGGCGGCCGCCCTCGACCTGCCGTACACCGAGCTGGACAGCCTGTTCCACGGCGCCGGCTGGACGCCCCGTGCGGAGTTCGAGGACGACGTCCGCGCCGTCGTCGCGCAGGACGCCTGGGTCAGCGAGTGGCAGTACACGCCCGTGCGGCCGCTGCTGCTGGAGCGCGCCGAGCTGCTGGTGTGGCTCGACCTGCCGGTGCCGGTCGTGCTGTGGCAGGTCGGACGGCGCACCGTGCGGCGCAGGCTGCGGCGGACGGAGCTGTGGAACGGGAACGTCGAGCCGCCCCTGCGGACCGTCCTCTCCGACCGCGACCACATCCTCCGGTGGGCGTGGCGCACCCGGCACAAGCTCCGCGGGCTCGACCGGCGGCTGACGCGCGAGGCGCCGCACGTGCAGGTCGTGCGGCTGCGCCGCCGCCGCGACGTCGAGCGCTGGGTGCGCGCCCTGGGTCCCCGGCCTGAGGAGCCGGAGGTCTCCAGCAGCGCGGCGGAGCACCGTCACCGTCTGGTCGGCCGCGGCCTCACAGCGCGCTGATGCCGTCGCCGAGCACCTTGGCGCCGATGACGAGCAGCAGGACGGCCATGATCACGCCGTTGTTCTGGACCATCCACGTCTTCAGCCCGTCGAGCACGTGGGCGGCGCGCTCCCCCATCGCGAGGTAGATGACCAGCGGGGTCACGACGCCGGCGCTGGCGATGAGCGCGAAGACGACGGCGGCCACGACCTGCGCGTTCGTGTCGCCCGGTGCGGCCGAGGCGATGGCGGCACCGCCGGACACGACGAGCAGCAGGTTCTTCGGGTTGACCGCGGACAGGAGGACGGCGAGGCCGAGCGCCTTGCCGGGCGTGAACTGGTCGATGGCCGCCATCCACTTCGGCGTCTCCGGCTCGACGCCCTCGCGCGGCCGGCCGCGCCACTGCTTCACCGCGAGCAGCAGGAGCAGCACGCCGAGCACGATCTTGACGATCGCCGCCCACAGGGGCGTGCCCTCCTCGTCGGGGGCGGCCGAACCGGCGAGCACGGCGACGAGCGCGACCACGACCAGGACGGCGACGAACCAGCCGATCAGGAAGGCGGCGGCGTTGGCCTTGGCACGCCGGCTGACCAGCATCAGCACGACGGCGACGATCGGCAGCGGGCTGATGAGGACGCCCACCGCCACCGGGAGGGACTGTCCGATCGCTGCGCCCACCTGTGCTCCTTCGTCCGGGTCTGGTCCGAACGTAGGCGGGGTGGGACGAGACCGCCCGTCGAGTCGCCTGCCGAGGTGTCAGCGCGCGGTGTCGACCCGGTCGTGCAGGACGGCGTCGAGCGCCTCGACGATCCGGACGTCGCCGTCCAGCCAGTCGACGTCGAGCAGCGTGGAACGGTCCAGCCAGCGCAGGTCGTCGTGCTCGACGAGGGGCCGCGGGTCACCGTCGGTGACGACCGCCAGCCAGAGGCGCAGCACGTGCCGGTCGGTGATGATCCAGCCGCCGTCGTCGGGGCCGGGCAGCTCGTGGCCGAGATCGACCCGCACCCCGAGCTCCTCCATGAGCTCGCGGTGCAGCGCCTCGGCCGGCGTCTCCCCCGGGTCCACCTTGCCGCCCGGGAACTCCCACCGGCCCACGAGGTGCTCGGGCCGGCTCCGCCGGGCGGCGAGCAGGCGCGCCGGGTGGTCGAGGTCGTCGACGATCGCGGCGGCGACCACGAGGCGGCGGGCTGTCATGACGGAAAGTCTGCCATCCGTGTCCCGGCGCACCGTGTCGTGGCCGGTCCCCGGACGTGCGAGAGCCCCGCGCCGACGACCTCCCCTGTCGTCGGGCGGGGCTCGCACCTACCCGCTGTCAGCCGACTCCCAGGCCGGCCTGTCGCGCCCATGCGACGGCCTCCGCCCGGTTGGAGACACCGATCTTGCGATACACGCTGCGCACCTGCGACTTCACCGTGTTCCGGGTGACGAACAGCTTGGTCGCGATCTGCTCGAGGGTGACGTCCTCGGACAGGTTGGACAGGACCACGCGCTCGCGGCGCGTCAGCAGACGGTTCGTCACCGGGGCCATTTCGATCGTGCTCATCGTTCTTCCTCCGTCGACGGCCGCCGACCGAAGGTCGACCAGGGGAAGCCGTCATGGATGAAGATGCGGACGGGCCGCTCTCATGACGCGAAATTCTGCGGATCGCTGTCGCCCGAGGACGACGACGGCCGGCCGCGCCCCCTCGAAGGGCGCGGCCGGCCATGTCGTCGCAGGTCAGCGCGGTTATCCCAGGCAATCAACGCATTTCGGGCCCGATGGTCACGATTCGGTCACGAGATTCGGGAAAGCGTCAGCCGGCCTGGGCGGCGTACTCCTCGGCCGTCAGCAAGGCCCCGCGGGAGGTCACGTCGACCTTGAAGAGCCACCCCGCACCGAAGGGGTCGGAGTTCACGACGGCCGGGTCGTCCACGGCCGACTGGTTGACCTCCACCACGGTGCCGCTCACCGGCGAGTACAGCTCCGAGACGGACTTGGTGGACTCGATCTCGCCGACGACGGCGCCCGCCTCGATCGTCACGCCCACCTCGGGCAGCTCGAGGTAGACGACGTCGCCCAGCGCGTCGGCGGCGACGGACGTGACGCCGATCGTGGCGGGCGACGCGTCGTCCACCCACTCGTGCTCGGCGGAGTAGCGGAGGTTCTCGGGGAAGTCGGCCATGGGGACTGCTCCTTCGGGTTCTGCGTGCTTGACGACGGTCGGGCTCAGGACGAGGTCAGGACGATCGTCCTACGACCGCTGGTAAAAGGGCAGCGGGACGACGACGAACGGCTCGGCGCGGCCGCGCACGTCGACGGCGAGGGCGGTGCCCTCGGCCGACACCTCGGGCGTCACGTACGCCATCGCCACCGGGTAGCCGAGCGTCGGCGACGGCGCGCCGGACGTCACGTGGCCGACGACGGCTCCCACCGCGCCGTCGAGGCCGCGCTGCACGACGTCGTACCCCGCGCGGGCCGGACGGCGACCCTCCCCGCGCAGGCCGACGAGGACGCGTGCCGGCGCGCTCCGGGCGCGCGCCGCGAGGGCGTCGCGGCCCACGAACGGCAGCGGCTCGCCGTCGGCGCCGGTCTTGTCGAGCTTCACGACGCGGCCGAGGCCCGCCTCGTACGGCGTCGTGGTCTCGTCGAGCTCGTGCCCGTAGAGCGGCATGCCCGCCTCGAGCCGGAGGGAGTCCCGCGCGGACAGCCCGGCCGGGACGAGGCCGCGCCCCTCCCCCGCCGCCAGCAGCGCCCGCCAGAGCTCCACCGCCCGGTCGGCGGGCACGAACAGCTCGAAGCCGTCCTCGCCCGTGTACCCGGTGCGGGCCAGCAACACGCCGATCCCGGCGACCGTGGCCTCCGCCGACGCGTAGTACTTCATGCCGCGGACCGTGTCGACGTCGTCGTCGGCCGAGAGCGAGGCGACGACCTCCTCGGCCTGCGGGCCCTGCACCGCGACCAGCGCGGTCTCGGCGGACCGGTCGGTGACGAGCGCGTCGAAGCCGGACGACCGCGCGACCAGCTCGGCCGCGACGCGCGGCGCGTTGCCCGCGTTGGCGACGACGAGGAAGTGCTCGTCGGCCAGGCGGTAGACGATGAGGTCGTCGAGCACCGAGCCGTCCTCGGCGCAGATCATCGAGTACCGCGCCCGGCCGACGCCGATCGCGCTCGCGTTGCCCACGAGCGCCTGGTCCAGCGCCGCGCCCGACTCCGCGCCCTCGAGGTGGATCTCCCCCATGTGCGACAGGTCGAACAGCCCCGCGGCCTCGCGCACCGCGCGGTGCTCCGCCAGGTCGGAGGTGTACCGCAGCGGCATCAGCCAGCCGCCGAAACCGGTGAGGCTGGCGCCCAGCGCGACGTGCTCGTCGTGCAGCGGCGTGGTCTTGTCCTGCGTCTCCTGCTGGTCCTCGGCCATCGAGGCTCCCTTCGGTGTGTCCCGGGTCGCGTGTGGTGGGCAGCGATCAGTGCGTGGGGGCGGGCTCCGCGTAGGACTCCAGGGGCGGGCACGCGCACACGAGGTTGCGGTCGCCCTTGGCCCCGTCGATGCGGCGCACGGGCGACCAGTACTTCGCGCCCCGCAGGCTGGGCAGCGGGAAGGCGGCCCGCTCGCGGGAGTACGGGTGCTCCCACTCGTCGGCGACGACGCTCGCCGCGGTGTGCGGGGCGTGCCGCAGCGGGTTGTCGTCCACGGTCCACTCCCCCGCCGCGACACGGTCGATCTCACCGCGGATGGCGATCATCGCGTCGACGAAGCGGTCCAGCTCGGCGAGGTCCTCGCTCTCGGTGGGCTCCACCATCAGCGTGCCCGCCACCGGGAACGACATCGTCGGGGCGTGGAAGCCGTAGTCGATGAGGCGCTTCGCCACGTCCTCCGCGGTCACGCCCGTCTCGGCGGTCATCGGCCGCAGGTCGAGGATGCACTCGTGCGCCACCAGGCCGTTCTCGCCGGTGTAGAGCACCGGGAAGTACGGGTCCAGGCGCTTCGCCACGTAGTTCGCGGTGAGGACGGCGGCCTTCGACGCCTCGGTCAGCCCGTCCGGCCCCATCAGGGCGAGGTACGCGTACGAGATCGGCAGGATCCCCGCCGACCCGTGCGGCGCCGCGCTCACGGGCGCGATGCCGTCGTGGCCGTCGATCCCCGGCGTCGGGTCCGCCGGCAGGAACGGCACCAGGTGCGCGGCCACCGCGACCGGGCCCACGCCCGGACCACCGCCGCCGTGCGGGATGCAGAACGTCTTGTGCAGGTTGAGGTGCGAGACGTCGCCGCCGAACTCCCCCGGTCGCGCCAGCCCGACCAGCGCGTTGAGGTTCGCGCCGTCGATGTACACCTGCCCGCCTGAGTGATGTACAAGGTCGCAGACCTCGCGGACGTGCTCCTCGTAGACGCCGTGCGTCGACGGGTACGTGATCATGATCCCGGCCACCTGCGGGCCGTGCTGCTCGAGCTTCGCCCGCAGGTCGTCCAGCTGGATCTCGCCGTCGTCCGCCGTCGCCACGACCACCACGCGCAGGCCCGCCAGCGCCGCCGAGGCCGCGTTCGTGCCGTGCGCCGACGCTGGGATCAGCACGATGTCGCGGTGCTCCTCGCCGCGCGACCGGTGGTACCCCTTGATCGCCAGCAGCCCCGCGAACTCGCCCTGCGAGCCGGCGTTCGGCTGCACGGAGACGCCCGCGTACCCCGTGATCTCCGCGAGCTGCGACTCCAGCGTCGACACCAGCTCCGCGTAGCCCAGCGCCTGGTCAGCCGGCACGTACGGGTGGATGTCCGCGAAGCCCGGCCAGCTGATGGCCTCCATCTCCGCCGTCGCGTTGAGCTTCATCGTGCACGAGCCCAGCGGGATCATCGTGCGGTCCAGCGCCAGGTCCTTGTCGCTCAGCGACCGCAGGTACCGGAGCATCGAGGTCTCGCTGCGGTGCAGGTGGAAGATGGGGTGCTGGAGGTACTGCGTCTGTCGGGTCACTTCCGCGGGGAGGTCGACAACCTCTCGCGCGGACGCGTTCACGGGCGCCAGGGCGCCCTCCACTTCGGGAAGGTCTACGTCCGCGCGAGAGGTTGCCGACCTCCCCGCTCCCTGGTGCGTTCCGCCGTCCTGGGGGGTGGCGGCGGCGAAGGTCGCGAGAACGGCGTCCACGTCCGCCGAGGTGGTGGTCTCGTCGCAGGCGATCTGTACATGGTCGGCGTCGGCCTTGTACAGGTTGTAGCCGGCGTCCGCGGCTGCTGCCACGACGCGTCCTGCCTGGCCGGGGACCACCGCGCGGACGGTGTCGAAGAAGACGTCGTGCTCGACCGCGATGCCCGCCGCGCGGAGGCCCGACGCGACGGCCGCGGCGCGGGCGTGGGTGCGCTCGGCGATCGCGCGGAGGCCGTCGGGGCCGTGGTACACGGCGTACATCGAGGCCACGATGGCGAGCAGCGCCTGCGCGGTGCAGATGTTGCTCGTCGCCTTCTCGCGGCGGATGTGCTGCTCGCGGGTGGCGAGGGCGAGGCGCAGGCCCGTGGCGCCGTCGGCGTCGGTCGAGACGCCGACGAGGCGGCCGGGAAGCTGGCGCTCCAGGCCCTTGCGGACCGCCATGAACGCGGCGTGCGGGCCGCCGTAGAAGAGCGGGACGCCGAAGCGCTGGGCCGAACCGACCGAGACGTCGGCGCCGAGCTCGCCCGGGGAGGTCAGCAGGGTGAGGGCCAGGAGGTCCGCGGCCACCGTGACCAGCGCGCCGCGCTCCTTGGCCTCCGCGACCACGCCGCGTGCGTCCAGCACGCGGCCGGACGCGCCCGCCTGCTGCACCACGACGCCCACCAGGTCGCCGGCGGGGAGCGTCCCGCCCGCCGCGACGAACGCGTCGAGGCCCGCCGCCAGGCCGCCGTCGAGCCCGACCACGACCACCGGCAGGCCGATCGCCTCGGCGCGGCCGCGCGTGACCGACAGGCTCTGCGGGAACAGGTCGGCGTCGAGCACGACGTACCCGCTCTTCGCGCGCGAGGCGCGCCACATCAGCGCGACGGCCTCGGCGACGGCCGTGGCCTCGTCCAGCAGGGACGCGCCCGCGATGCCCAGGCCGGTGAGGTCCTCCACGGCCTGCTGGAAGTTCAGCAGCGCCTCGAGGCGGCCCTGGGAGATCTCCGGCTGGTACGGCGTGTACGCCGTGTACCAGGCGGGGGACTCGAGCACGTTGCGGCGGATGACCGGGGGAGTGGCGGTGCCGTAGTAGCCGAGGCCGATCATCTGGCGCTTGACCTGGTTCCTCCCCGCGAGGTCGCGCAGGTGGGCGAGCACCTCGGCCTCCGAGCGGGCGGCCGGCAGGTCCAGCGGGCGGTCGGTGCGGATCGACGCGGGGACGGCAGCGTCCACCAGCGCGTCGAGGCTCGCGTGGCCGAGGGTGTCGAGCATCGCGGCGACCTCGCGGCCGCGCGGGCCCACGTGCCGGTCCGCGAAGACGTCGGGGTCGACGCCGGTGAGGATGTGCGAGTCGTCCGGGAGGGTGGTCACGTCGGAGCTCCGAGGGTCGGGCCGGGCAGGCGGGGGACTGGCAGGTCCTCCCCGCTCTGTCATCGGACGCGCGCGCGTCGACCTGAGAGTTTTGCCGGTCCGCCATGGCGTCGTCGCAGACGTGACCTACGACGTCGACGGGGCGCGCCGACTTGCACCGTCGGTGGGCCCGCCCGTCGCGAGGACGGGGCAGGGCCGCTTTCCAGAGTTGCCTCGCCACGACGGTACGGATGCCTGAGAGATTCCCGGGGAGGGTTGCTCCTTCGGCGCCGGCCGGCCACCTTGCGGGGGCGCGGCGCGAGCTCTCCCGTCGCGGTTCGAGCGGCTATGCGGCAACCGCACCCGGAGGTGCGGCCGCGTTGTGGGCAGCCGGGGCTGCGGTGTGACGCGCCCGATCCTACCCGGCCGCGGCGCCGTCCCGGGCCTTGCGGGCGTCCCGGTCCCGGGTGCCCGTGGCGAACGCGCCCACGACCAGCACCGCGCCGGCGAGCACCAGGTAGAGCGCGAGCAGCTGCGCGCCCGTGGCGACGTCCGAGCTGGGCCGCAGCAGCATCACCAGCCCGAGCACGATCCACAGCACCGCGTTGACGAGCTGCCAGTCCCACGACGTCGTGCGGAGCGCGCGACCCCGCAGCGCGCCGATGACGCCGACCACGCCGGCCGCGCACGCCCAGACCGCCACGACCAGGTACATCACCGGGCCGGTCATGGACGGCCAGACGATGATGAGGACGCCGGCGACGAGGCTGACGACGCCCGCGATCAGCCGCCAGCTGATCTCGTCGCCCGTACCCTGCGGACGGCCCGACCGCTTGGTGGGGGCGCCCTCCAGCGTGAGCAGCACGCCCGGGACGACGATCACCAGGCCGACGAGCCACCGCACCCACACGAGCCCGCGGTCGGGGTTCGCGAACAGCACGATCCCCGCGGCCAGGTACATCAGCGCGCGCAGGTACACCAGACCCCAGAGGCGGCGCGCGGCGCCGAACGTGCGGTCGGACAGGGGCGCGGCCCCCGACGACCCGGCGGGCCCCGACGTCGTGTCGCTCATGCTCGCGATGCTAGGAGCGGTCCCGCCAGGTCGCGCGGCGGAGACCTGCGGCGTCGCGAGCGGGAGCGGCCCTCAGGCGAGCTCGAGGTCGCGGGTCACCTCGACCATCGCGTCGACGACGGCGCGCACGGCCGGGCCGGGCTCGTGCCGCGTGGCGCGGTGCCGCGCCACGATCCGGCGGGTGCCGAGACCCGCGAGGCGCGCGACCTCGACGCCCTCGGGCACGTCCCCGCCCTGGAGCGCGAGCGCGGGCAGCATGGCCACGCCCTGGTTCGCCGCGACGAGCGCGAGCGCCGTGTCGAAGTCGAAGAAGCGGTGCCGCTGGCTGACGGTCGTGCCGAGCGTGCGGGCGAGGCGGCGCAGCGCGCGGTCGGACGCCGTGTCGGCCTCGGCGCCGACCCACTGCAGGTTCGCCAGGTCGTCGAGGCGCTCGGGCATGGGCAGCCCGGCGGGCACGACGACGCACCACGGCTCGTCGAGCAGGGGGACGTCGTGCACGCCGCGGGGGGCGGGGGAGTCCATGTCGGCGTCGCGCTCGAGGAGGATGACGTCGAGGTCGCCGGCGCGCAGCATGCGGATCGCCTCGGCCGGCTCGTGCTCGCGCACGTCCACCTCGACGGCCGGGTACTGCTCGGCCAGGTCGAGCAGCATGGGCGCCACGACGGCACGGATCGCCGTCT
Organism: Isoptericola nanjingensis; assembly: GCF_050311635.1. Classification (NCBI taxonomy): domain Bacteria; kingdom Bacillati; phylum Actinomycetota; class Actinomycetes; order Micrococcales; family Promicromonosporaceae; genus Isoptericola; species Isoptericola nanjingensis. Next base: position 80,982 of record NZ_JBNOZL010000002.1, read on the forward strand.
GGAAGGCGCCCAGCACGACCCTGCCGCTCACCCCCTCGCCGAGCCCGGCGATCGCCTGCCGGGCCTCGAGAAGCTCGGCCTCGATCCGCTCGCCGGCCTCGGCCAGCACGCGGCCCGCCGGGGTGAGGGTCACGCCGCGCGGCCCGCGGTCGAGGACGGCGATGCCCTCCTCGGCCTCGAGGCGGGCGATCTGCTGGGACACCGCGGACGGGGTGACATGCAGAAGATCTGCTGCCGCGAGCACGCCCCCGGCCCGGTGCACGGCAAGGAGGAAGGCAAGTCTCCGTGGGTCTGTGGCCATGTAGAGATACTAACTGCCGGTCGGAGAAGGATTTGATTGTGCTGAACGCAGGTCGTGCTGCAGAATCGTTTCGACGCCAGCCGGACCTCTCCGGTTCCCGGGTCTCGGGAGCGGCGTCCCCACATCCTCAGCTCTTCCTTCCCGTGGCACACCTGTGCCACGCCGACCCCCCGGAGGTGCCCGTCATGACGATCTCCCTGCTGACCGTGATTACTGCCCTCGGGTGGGCCGGCGCCCTCGCCGGGCTCATCGCCTACGGGATGGTGAGCAAGGGCCGCTGGACCGCGAACTCGTTCGCCTTCCAGATCACCAACATGTGCGGTGCGGTCGTGATGACCGTCGTCGCGGGCGTGAACGGCGTCTGGCCGTCCGCCGCCGCGAACCTCGCCTGGATCGTCATCGGCGCGCAGACGCTGCTGACCGTCAGCAAGGCGCGGGCCGCCGCGCGCCGCGACGCGGAGGTCGCGCCCGTCGAGTCGGCCGAGCAGGTCGACCTCGCCGCCTGACCCCGCGTCACTCCCGGCGGTGCCGCACGAACGCGGGCACCACCGCCCACAGGCCGAGCAGCACGACCGCCGACGCGGCGCCCACGACGATCCCCGCCGTGCGGCCCAGCACGACGTCGAACACGAGCTCCGCCGTGCCCGCCAGCGCGATCGCGAGGAGCACCAGCCCGGCGCGCGCCATCAGGTCGCCACCCGTCACCACCGACCGCTTGAGGTGCTTGCGGAACAGGGCCCGGTGCAGCGCCACCGGGGCGACGAGGAGCCCCGTCGTGGCCACGCACACGAGCACGAGCGTGAGGTAGACCGTGCGCTGGTAGTCGTCCAGGTCCGCGAAGCGGCTCTGGAACGGCAGGATCAGCAGGAAGCCGGTGAGGATCTGCACCCCGGTCTGCATGACGCGCAGCTCCTGCAGCAGCTCGTTCCAGTTGCGGTCCGAGCGCTGCTCCGGAGTCTCCTGACGGCCGTAGGACCGGTCGGGCACGCCGCCGGTGGGCTCGTCCGTCATCCCCCGTCCCCACCGGGTGCGACGTCGAGCGCGACGTCGACCACGACGGCGCGGTGGTCGCTGACGCCCAGGTCCACGGCCCGCGCGGCGGCGGCCGCGGTGACCGGGCCGTCCGCGAGCACGTGGTCGATGCGGAGCCAGGGCCGCGTGCGCGGATAGGTCGGCACGTGCACGAGCTCGCGCCAGCCCGTGCGCCGGGCGGGCAGGTCACCGCGGGTGTTGAGGTCGCCCAGCAGCACCAGCGGCCGCGGCGCGTGCCGCAGCCGGCGCCGCAGCCGCCGCAGCTGCGCGCCCTTCCACGGCTCGGTCTTCGACAGGTGGGTGGCGACGACGGTCAGCGGGCCGTCGGGGGTCGCCACGGCGGCCGCGACGGCGACGCGCGGCTCGTCCACGCCGAGCGGCGGGACGCCCGGCAGGTTGAGGCCGGGCAGCCGCATGGCGTGCCAGGCACGCACCGGGTGCCGGCTCAGCAGCGCGATCCCGTAGCCGGGCGGGGCGGGCAGGCGGCCGTCGTCGCCCGCGGCCGTGCGGGGGGCCCGGCGGCGGCGCCACGCCGGGTCGAGCGACCCGCGGACCGCGGGGACGAAGCGGTGCTCCGGCATCCCGAGCGCCGCGGCGACCCGGTACGCCTGCGCCTCCCCGTCGGACCGCGCCTGGCCGTGGTCCACCTCCTGCAGCGCCACGACGTCGGCGTCCAGCGCGGCCAGCGCCTGCCCGAGCCGGTCGAGGTCCACCTGCCGCCCGTCCACGAGCGCGTGCTGGACGTTCGCCGTCACCAGCCGGATCATCCGCCCTCCGTCCACGAGGTAGTACCGGTCCTGCCGAGGTAGTACGCACCCCCGCGAGGTAGTACCAGCCCTGTCGAGGTCGTACCTGGCCTGCCGAGGTAGTACGAACCCGCACGAGGTAGTGCGAGCCTCCCGCACCACGCGCCGTCTCGCACCCACGACCGCGGCCTCGGCCTCGGCCCACGACCTCGCGGGAGCCCCTACTACCTCGCGGGAATGCGTACTACCTCGCGAAGGTGCGTACCACCTCGCGAGGGTGGGTTCCACCTCGGCGTCAGAGCGTGCGGTGCCAGGCGACGATGCGGTCGACGGCGCGGGAGACGACGTCGGGCGCGGCGGCGAAGGAGAGGCGCACCCAGTCGCCCCCGCCCACGACGTCGAAGTCCGCGCCGGGGGTGATCGCGACGTCGGCCTCGGCCAGCAGGCGGCGGCAGTAGGTCACCGAGTCGCCGCCGACGGCGTCGCGGAAGCCGGCGACGTTCCCGTACAGGTAGAACGCACCGTCGGCGGGCGCGACGGGGCGCCAGCCGAGCTCGTCCACGCGGTCGAGCAGCGCGGCGCGCGACGCCGCGTACCGGGCCACGTTCTCCGCGGCGGCGGCGTAGCCGGCGGGGGAGAACGCCGCGACGCCCGCGTGCTGCGCCAGCGCCGGAGGCGAGAGGGCCACGTTGCCGGCGAGCGCGTCGACCGGCCCGACCAGCTCGTCGGGCAGGACGAGCCAGCCCAGCCGCCAGCCGGTCATGGCCCAGTACTTGGAGAACGAGTTCACCACCACGGCCCCGACATCCGTGTACATCGCCGCCGTGGCCTGCTGTACATCGGTCGAGTAGGCGATGCCGTGGTAGATCTCGTCGCTGATCAGGCGCACGTCGTGCTCCTCGCACCAGCGCGCCAGCGCGGCCAGCTCGGCGGGCGGGAGCATCGTGCCGGTCGGGTTGGCGGGGGAGGCCACGACCAGGCCGTCCAGCCCGCCCTCGTAGTACGCCTCCATGAGCTGGGAGACGGTGGGCTGGTACCGGGTGTCCGGGCCGCAGTCGAGCTCCACCACCTCGCACCCCAGCGCGGCGAGGATGTTCTTGTACGCCGGGTACCCCGGGCGGGCCAGCGCGACCCGGTCCCCGACGTCGAAGGCCGCGAGGAACGCGAGCAGGAACCCGCCGCTCGACCCGGTCGTCACGGCGATGCGCGCCGGGTCGACGTCGACGTCGTACCAGCGCCGGTAGTGCCCCGCGATCTCGCGGCGCAGCGCGGGCACGCCCATCGACTCCGTGTAGCCGAGGTCCGCGGTGCGCAGCAGCTCCGCCGCCTTCTCCCGCACGACGTCCGAGGCGCCGGTCGACGGCTCGCCCGCGCACAGGTTGAGCACGTCGTGGCCGGCGGCACGCCGCTCGTTGGCGGTGGCCAGCACCTGCATGACGGCGAACGGCGGCACGTGGCTGCGGCGCGAGACCTTCATACGGCCATCATGCCGGGTCCGGTCCCCGCGGCGGTGGCCCGGTCCGCCCCTAGGCTGGGAGCAGCCGACCCGAGGGGATGCCGATGTTCCGACGACGCCAGGACACGGAGAAGGACCCGGCGCGCCGGGCCGCGCAGTACCAGGTGGACCGGGAGGCGGCCGCCGACGCCGCGGCCGCGGAGGAGGCCGGCGACGCCGCACCCGACGAGGAGGCCGCCGGCGCGGGCCGGGCCAGGCGCCGCATGGACGACCGCGCCCTGTGGGTGGACACCGTCGTCGACCAGGCCATCCGGCGCGGCGAGTTCGACGACCTGCCGCTGGCGGGCAAGCCCATCCCCGGGCTGCGCGGCACGCACGACCCGGACTGGTGGCTCAAGAACCTCGTGGAGCGCGAGCAGATCACCGGCGTCCTCCCGGCGGCGCAGCTGCGCCGCGACGACGCCGAGCTGGACGAGACGCTCGACCGCGAGCCCGAGGAGCGGCGCGTCCGCGATGCCGTCGAGGAGTTCAACGCGCGGGTGATCGACGCCCGCCGGCAGCTCATGGGCGGCCCGCCGGTCGTGACCCCGACGCGCGACGTCGAGCGCGAGGTGCAGCGGTGGCGCGAGCGCCGCCGCGCCCGCGGGATCTTCTGAGGCACCGTGGGTGACGTCGTCGTGGTGTCGGGACCGCCGGGCTCGGGGAAGTCGGCGGTCGGGGCGGCCCTCGCCGACCTGCTCGACCCGTCCGCGCTGCTCGAGGCGGACTGGTTCTTCGGCCGGTGGCGGCGCGGCGCCGTCGACCCCTGGCTCCCGGAGGCGGCGCCCCAGACCGCGCCCGCCGGCCGGGCCGCCCTCGCCGCGACCGTGGAGCTCGCGCGGTCCGACGCCTGGGTGGTCTATGACGGCGTGCTGCACCGCGACGCCGCCCGGGACCTCGCGGCCCGCGCCGCTGCTGCGGGTATCGCCGTGCACCGCGCCGTCCTGCTGCCGCCCGTCGACGTGTGCCTGACCCGCGTGGCCGCACGCACGGGGCACGGCTTCGACGACCCCGACGCCACGCGGGACATGCACGCGGCCTTCGCCGCGGAGGTCCACGGAGCGCAGGCCGACCCGGCGGCCGATCGCGCCGTCCTGCGGGACGACGGCGCCTCGCCGGCCGACCTCGCGTCGCGGGTCCGCGACCTGCTGCACGCCGGGGCGCTGCGGGTGCCCGGCCCGGTCCCGACCGGGGGAGCGTGGCCGTGACCGGGCACGCCGTCCTGCTCGACCTGCAGGGCACGGTCCACGAGGGCGACCGCCTGGTCCCCGGTGCCGACGCGGCGGTCGCGGCGCTGCGCGACGCGGGGCACGCCGTCCGCTTCGTCACCAACACGGACTCCCAGGACTCGGCGTCGATCGTCGCGCGGCTGCGGGGGATGGGTCTCGGCCTGGACGCGGACGAGCTGTTCACCCCGGTGGACGCCGCCGTCGCCGACCTCGAGGGCACCGGCGCGCGGGTGCACGCGCTCGCCACCTCCGCCGTCCGCGACCAGCTCGCCGCGCGCCTCGACGTCGTCGGGCCGGAGGACGACCCGACGCACGTGCTCGTGGGCGACGTCCACGACGTGCTCGACTACCCGGCCCTGGATGCCGCCTTCCGCGCCGTCCTGGACGGCGCGGAGCTGCTGGCGCTGCAGCACGGGCGCTGGTTCCTGCGCGGCGGCCGGCCCGCGCTCGACACCGGGTCCGTGGTCGCCGCGATCGAGCACGGCGCCGAGGTGGCGGCGCGCACGCTGGGCAAGCCGAGCACGGAGTTCCTGCGGCTCGCGCTGAGCACCGTCAGCCCGGCGCCGGAGCCCGGGCGCACGTGGGTGGTGGGCGACGACCGCTCGTCGGACGTCGCGATGGGCCGTGCCGCGGGCGTCCGCACGGTGCTGGTGCGCACGGGCAAGTTCGCCCGCCAGGCCGACGACGGCTCGCTGCCGCGGCCCGAGCATGTGCTGGACGACGTCACGGCGCTGCCGGAGCTGCTCCGCCGGGCGTGAGGGCGCCGGGCACGAGCGTCGGCCCCGGCGGTTACCGTGGCGCCGTGACGACGCCCCACGACCCGACCCTCACCGCCGCCTGCCTGGCCTCCCGTGCGGCCGCGGCGCTGGCCGTGACGCGGCGGCCGACGACGGTCGACGGCCTGGTGGCCGGTGACCCCGGCACGGTGGTGCGCGGCGTCGCCGTGACGACGCTGGCCACGCTCGAGGTGCTGGAGCGCGCCGTCGCTGCGGGCGCGAACGTCGTCGTCACGCACGAGCCGCCCGACTACGACCACACGGGCGCCTCGGTGCCCGACCTGGAGGCGGAGGGCGACCCCGTGCTCGCCGCCAAGCGCGCGTTCGTGGCCGAGCACGGCCTCGTCCTGTGGCGCGCGCACGACGCCTGGCACGACCGGCGCCCGGACGGCGTCGACGAGGGCGCGGCCCGCGCGCTGGGCTGGTCGCTCGACCCTGCCGCCGAGGGAGCATCGGTGTGCGACGTCGGCCCGACGACGCTGGGGGCCCTGGCCGCGCACGTCGCGACGGCGCTCGGCTCGCGCACGGCCCGCTTCGTGGGCGACCCCGACCAGCCGGTGCGCCGCGTGGGCCTGGACCTGGGGTTCCGCGGCTTCGCGCGCAACCGCGCGCTGCTGCGCCGCGCCGACGTGGACGCCGTCGTCGTGGGGGAGGCCCACGAGTGGGAGACCCAGTCGTACGCCGTGGACGCCGCTCACCTCGGCACGACCGGTCGGGGCGCGCCGAAGGGGCTGGTCGTGGCCGGGCACGTGCCGGCCGAGCAGGCGGGGATGGCGTTCTTCGCCGACTGGCTGCGCGACGTCGTGCCGGAGGTGCCGGTGACGTTCCTGCCCGCGCCGGACCTCGCCCGCCCGGCCGGGGTTCACTCCACGTAGGCGAGCGCGTCGATCTCGACGAGCATCTCCTCGCGGGGCAGGCCGACCATGACGGTGGTGCGCGACGGCAGCACGGCGTCCGGGCCGAGCCGCTCGGTGAGGAACGCGCCGTACGCGTCGTTCATGGCACCGAAGTCGTCGCGGGTCGTGAGGTAGACGCGCAGCATGACGACGTCCGCCATCGTGCCGCCGCCGGCCTGGACGATCGCCTCGACGTTCTGCAGCGTGCGCGTCGTCTGCGCGGCGACGTCGCCCGGGTAGAGGTACTCGTTGGTCGCAGGGTCCACGGGGCCCTGCCCGGAGACCTGCAGCAGGTTGCCGACCCGCACGCCCTGGTGGAACGTGTGGGCCGGGGCGGGGGCCTGGTCGGTGGAGATCGCGGTCTTCGAGGTCTGCTCAGCCATTGGCTCGTCCTTTCGGGGGTGGTACGGCCGCTCTGGACCCGGCGTGCATTTCAGCGGCGTGTGCGGCATCGTCGCACCGTCGACGGGGAACGAGGAGGGCCTGACGATGGACGGTACCGGAGCCGAGGACACCTGTCGGATCGACCGCGAGAAGGTCGCCGCCCGGGAGGGCGAGCGCGTCGGCCGGTGGCACAAGGCGATCCCGCCCGAGCTGTGGGGGCTGACCGTCGCGGAGGTCCGCGAGCGCCGCCCGCGCCTGTCGCAGCTGCCGACCCCGCTGCTCACGCTGTCCCGGTCCGCGCTCGACACCAACCTCCGCGTGATGGCCGACTGGTGCGCGGAGCGCGGCCTCGACCTCGCCCCGCACGGCAAGACGACGATGGCGCCACACCTGTGGGCCGAGCAGGTCGATTCCGGGGCGTGGGCGATCACGGTCGCGAACCCGTTCCAGCTGGGCGTGGCCCTCGAGTTCGGCGTGAGCCGCGTGATGGTCGCGAACAGCGTGATCTCGCCGCTGGCGCTGCGCTGGATCGCGGACGAGCTGGCCGCCGACCAGCACCTGCGGGTGCTCGTCTGGGCGGACTCGCCGGTCACGGTGGACCTCATGCACGACGCGCTGGCGGCGCACGTCGAGGCCTCGGGCTCGCGCCCGCCGATCGACGTGCTCGTCGAGCGCGGCGGCGCGGGCGGCCGCACGGGCGCCCGGGACCTGGACACGGCGCTGGCGGCGGCGGAGCGCGTGGTCGCGTCGCCGCACCTGCGCCTGGCCGGCGTCGGGGGGTACGAGGGCGCACTGGCGCACGACTCGGACGCACACAGCCGGGACGTGGTGCGCGGCTACCTGCGCGACATGGTCGAGGTGCACGAGCGCCTGGCGGCCGACGGGCGCTACGAGGTGGAGGTGCCCGTCGTGACGGCGGGCGGCAGCGCGTACTTCGACGTCGTCGACGAGGTCATGGCGCCGCTGGTCGCGACGGGCACGCGCGTGGTGCTGCGCAGCGGCGCCTACATCGTGCACGACGACGGCTTCTACCGGCACGTCTCCCCGCTGGGCGAGGAGCCGCGCAGCGGCGGGCCGAGGTTCCGCAGCGCGATGCACGGGTGGGTGCGCGTGAGCTCGCAGCCCGAGCCGGGCCTCGCACTGTTCGACGCCGGCAAGCGCGACCTGCCGTTCGACGAAGGGTTGCCCGAGGTCCAGCTGCGCCGCCCGCGCGCGGCCGGCGAGGAGCCCGCCGCCGTCCCCGGCGTCCAGGTCACCGCGCTCAACGACCAGCACGGCTTCCTGCGCTGGGACGCCACGGCCGACGTCGACCTGCGCATCGGCGACGAGCTGCGGCTGGGTCTGTCGCACCCGTGCACGGCGATGGACAAGTGGACCCTCGTGCCGGTGGTGGACGACGCCGACACGGCCGACCCGGTCGTCGTCGACCTCGTCCGGACCTGGTTCTGAGGGGCAGCAGCATGGCCGCCGACCTGCTGATCCGCGACGCGCTGGTGCTCGACGGCACGGGCGCACCGGGCGTCGTCGCCGACGTCGCCGTGACCGACGGGCGCGTCACGGCCGTCGACGACGGCCGCTCCGACGCCCGTGCGGCGGGCGCCCACCGCACGGTGGACGCCGAAGGCCGCGCGCTGACGCCCGGCTTCATCGACATGCACGCGCACTCCGACGTGCAGATCCTCGCGAACCCGGACCACACCGCGAAGGTGAGCCAGGGCGTCACGCTGGAGGTGCTGGGCCAGGACGGCCTGTCCTTCGCGCCCGTGGACGAGCGCACGCGCACCGCGATCCGCGCCCAGATCGCGGGCTGGAACGACGACCCGCCGGGCTTCGCCTGGGACTGGGAGTCCGTGGCCGGCTACCTCGACCGCCTGGACCACGGGATCGCCTGCCACGCCGCCTACCTGGTGCCGCAGGGCACGCTGCGGCACCTCGTCGTCGGGCCGGACGAGCGCCCGGCGACGCCCGTGGAGGTCGCCCGGATGGGCGAGCTTCTCGCCCAGGGGATGCGCGAGGGCGCGCTGGGCATGAGCAGCGGCCTCACGTACACGCCGGGCATGTACGCCGACGACGACGAGCTCGCCGCGCTGCTGCGCGTCGTCGCCGCGCACGACGGCTACTACAGCCCCCACCACCGGTCGTACGGCAAGGGCGCGCTCGAGGCGTACGCCGAGATGATCGACCTGTCCCGAGCGACGGGCTGCGCGCTGCACCTCACGCACGCGACGATGAACTTCGCGCCCAACAAGGGCCGCGCGGGCGAGCTGCTCGCCCTGATCGACGCGGCGCTGGGCGACGGCGTCGACATCACGCTCGACACGTACCCGTACCTGCCGGGCTCGACGACGCTCAGCGCGATCCTGCCGAGCTGGTCGTTCTCGGGCGGCACGGACGCGCTGCTCGCGCGGCTGGCGGACCCCGCCGACCGCGAGCGCATCGTGGACGAGCTGGAGCACGTCGGCACCGACGGCTGCCACGGCTGCGTCGCGGAGTGGGACACGATCGAGATCAGCGGCGTGCAGAACCCGGCGCTGGCCGGCCGGGTGGGCCGCACCGTCGAGGCGATCGCCCGCGACGAGGGCCGCGCGCCGGGCGACGTGTTCGTGGAACAGCTGATCGCCGACCGGCTCGGCACGACGATCCTGCAGCACGTGGGCCACGAGGAGAACGTGCGCGCGATCATGCAGCACCGCACCCACACCGGGGGCTCGGACGCGATCCTCGTGGGCGGCCGCCCGCACCCGCGCGCGTGGGGCACCTTCCCGCGCTACCTCGCACGGTACGTGCGCGAGCTCGGCGTCCTCACGCTCGAGGACTGCGTGCACCACCTCACGGGCCGCCCCGCGGCGCGGCTGAGGCTGGTCGACCGCGGCCTGGTCCGCCCCGGCTACGCCGCGGACCTCGTGCTGCTCGACCCCGACACCGTCCAGGACGCGGCCACGTTCGAGGACCCGCGCCAGCAGGCGACGGGCATCGACCTGGTCCTGGTCGACGGCGTCGCCGTCATCGACGACGGCGCACGCACCGACGCCCTCCCCGGCCACGCGCTGCGACGCACCGGGAGCGGCACCCGCTGAGACAGGAGGAACCCGATGCACGCGCTGCTGCAGGCCGCGGGGGACGACGACGACACGCTCGCGCTGATCAACCAGCCGTGGTCGGAGCACGACACGCAGGTGCTGGTGGTCACCGCCATCGGCATCGCCGTGGTGGTGCTCCTCATCACGATGCTCAAGATGCACGGCTTCCTGGCCCTGACCATCGGGTCGCTGTTCGTGGCGATCGGGTCCGGCATCCCGCTCGGCGACGTCGCCGGGGTGTTCGAGACCGGCGTCGGGGACGTGCTGGGCACCGTGGGCGTGCTGGTGGTGCTGGGCGCCATGCTCGGCAAGCTGCTCGCCGACTCCGGGGGAGCGGACGAGATCGTCGACAAGATCTTCCGCGGCAGCACCGGGAGCCTGCCGTGGCGGATGGCGCTCATCGCGTTCCTCATCGGCATCCCGATGTTCTTCGAGGTCGGGCTCGTCCTCCTGATCCCGGTGATCATGCTGGCCGTCCGGCGCTCGGGCCTGCCGGCGATGCTGCTGGCCATGCCGGCGCTGGCCGGGCTGTCGGTGCTGCACGGCTTCGTGCCGCCGCACCCCGGGCCGCTGGCCGCCATCGGCAACCTCGGCGCCGACGTCGGCATCACCATGGCGCTCGGCCTGCTCATCGCCGTGCCCACCGTGATCATCGCCGGCCCGGTGTGGGGCCGGTTCGCCGCGAGGCTGGTGCCGATCGGCGCGCAGGGCGGCGGCGGGGGCATCGTCGCCGAGGAGGCGGGCGGCTCCGGGGAGCCGGGCACGGTCAAGACCCGCAACCCCACCTTCGTGCTCACCCTGGTGACCATCCTCAGCCCGGTGATCCTCATGCTGGTGCGCGCGGGCGTCGAGGTCTGGGCCAGCCCGGACTCGTGGTTCTACCCGTTCGTGTCGTTCATCGGCGAGCCGCTGGTGGCGCTGCTCATCGCCGTCCTGCTCGCGATGATCACGTTCGGCACCAGCGTCGGGTTCTCGCTCGGCACGCTCGGCTCGAAGATGACGGAGAGCCTCAAGCCCATCGCGAGCGCCACGATGATCGTCGGTGCCGGCGGCGGCTTCAAGGCCGTGCTGGTCGAGGGCGGCACGGGCATCGCCATCGGCAAGGCCGCCGTCGCGATGAGCCTGTCCATCCTGCTGCTCGGCTGGCTGATCGCCGTGCTGGTGCGCATCGCGACCGGGTCCGCGACGGTCGCGATCGTCACCGCGTCGGGCATCGTCGCGCCGCTCGCCACGGGCCTGACACCGACGCACCTCGCGCTCCTCGTGCTGGCCATCGGCGCGGGCTCGCTCATCCTGTCGCACGTCAACGACGCCGGGTTCTGGCTGGTCAAGGAGTACTTCGGCATGACCGTCGGTCAGACGCTCAAGACCTGGACGGTGATGGAGACGATCATCGCCGTCCTCGGACTGGTCTTCACCTGGCTGCTCTGGCTCGTGGTGTAGCCGGTCGTCCGGCACGGCCCGGTCGCGCGGGCGGGCCGAGTTCCTTACCTTCGGGTCGTGGAGCAGGCCGGCACGAGCAGCGCGTGGGAGCCCGACGCGCTGCCCGGCTTCGAGCGGCTGACCCTGCCGCTGGAGCCGGACTTCGAGGGCGACGTCGTCGCGACGCTGGTACGGAGGGCCGTCGAGCCCGGCGTCGCGACGTCCGGCCTGCCCGCCGGCGACACCGGGCGGGACGCGGGCATCGACGTCCTGTACGTGCACGGCTGGGTGGACTACTTCTTCCAGACCCACCTCGCGGCGTTCTGGGAGCGGCAGGGCGCGCGGTTCTACGCCCTCGACCTGCGCAAGTACGGCCGCAGCCTGCGCGAGCACCAGACGCCGGGCTTCGTCACCGCGCTGGCGACGTACGACGAGGACATCGAGGCCGCGCTGGCCGTGCTCGGCCACGGCCCGAAGCCGTCGTCGGGCCGACGGCTGGTGCTCATGGGCCACTCGACGGGCGGGCTGGTGCTCAGCCTGTGGGTGTCGCACCGGCCGGGCCGCGCGGACGCGCTGGTGCTCAACAGCCCGTGGCTCGAGTTCCAGACCCGCAGCGTGGGCCGGTGGATGCTGGAGCCGGGCCTGCGCGCCCAGGCCGCGCTCGCGCCGCGCAGCCACCTCGTGAACGTGGACCTCGGGTTCTACACCCGCAGCGTGTCCCGGCGGTTCGACGGCGCGTGGGACATCGACCCGGCCTGGCGGCCCGACACGGGCTGGCGCACCACCCCGGCGTGGCTGTCCGCGATCTTCCAGGGGCAGGAGCGCGTGTCCCGCGGGCTCGGCATCGACGTCCCGGTGCTGGTGCTGCTGTCCGCCCGCTCGACGGCGCCCGTGCGGTGGAGCCCCGAGATGATGACCACCGACTCCGTGCTCGAGGTGGGCGGCGTCGCGCGCCGGGTGCCCGCACTGGGCAGCCTCGTCACGCTGGTGCGCATCGACGGCGCCATGCACGACGTCACGCTCTCCGCCCCCGCCGTCCGCGACGTCGTCTGGCGCGAGATCTCCCGCTGGGTCGGCGCCTACGTGCCCGCCGCGGCGCCGGCGGCCGAGCCGGAACCGCAGGGCGTGGCCGCCTGGTGGCGCCGCGCCTTCGGCCGCGGCCGCCCGTCCCGGCGGGCGGTCACAGCGCCCGCACCAGCTCGACCTCCTCGCCCTGCTCGAGGACGAAGCGCTCGCCCGACGGCGTGAACCCGAGCTTGCGATAGGCGGCCTGGGCGCGCGGGTTGTCGACGTGCACGCACAGCCGCGCCCGCTCGACGCCGCGGCTCCGCGCCCAGTCCTGGGCGCCGTCGAACAGCCGCGCCAGCAGGCCGGCGCCGCGGTGCTCGGGCCGGACGAACACGCCCACCAGGTGCACCTGCCGCTGCGTGACCGGCCCGCCCAGGACGTCGGTCGCGCCCGGCTCCTCGACCAGGCCGGTCGTCGTGCCGACCCAGCGCCCGTCGGCGTCGACGGCGACGAACGCCGCCACCGCGTCGCTCGTCGCGTTGCCGCGCGCCCGCTCCTGCCAGAACGTGTCCGGCCGCGCGGCCGCGACGTCGTGCGTCTCGAGGAACGCCACCGGGGCCGCCGGGTCCTGGAGCGCCGCCAGGCGCAGGTCGCGGGTCTCGCGCCACTCGTCCTCCCGGGCGCGGCGGACGGTGAGCAGGGCGGGCGGGGTCGTCATGAGCCGATCCTGTCACCTCGGGACCCGGCACGGCCGCCACCCCGCGAGGCAGGACCCGACACGCCGAGGTAGTGCAGGATCTGCCGAGGTAGTACGGAACCCACCGAGGTAGTACGAGATCTCGCGAGGTAGTCAGGGTCTCCTGCTACCTCACGCGTCACGACGCGCCGAGGACGCGGGCGCGGACGTGCGCGACGACGCCGTCGGCGGCGGCCTCGACCTCCGCCAGGGTGGTCTCGAAGCCGGACTCGTCGCCGTACCAGGGGTCGTCGACGTCGAGCAGGTGCTCGTCACCGCCCGGCTCGACGACGGGGGCGTCGGGGTCGAACGACCGGTACAGGCGGATCTCGGCGAGGCCGGCGGGCCCCGCCGCGCCGTCCGCGAGGCGGCGCAGGCGGCGCGCGTGCTGCGCGGTCATGGGCAGGACCAGGTCGTGGTCGGCGAGGTCCGCGGGGGTGACCTGGCGGGCGCGGTGGCCGTCGCCCGTCGGGTAGCCGTGCGCGGCCAGCGTGCGGCGTGCGCGGCCGTCCACGGGGTTGCCGTGCTCCTCGTCGCTCACGCCCGAGGAGTCCACGACCACGCGGTCGCCGAGCCCGGCGGCCTCGAGCCGGTCGCGCAGCACGATCTCGGCCATGGGGGAGCGGCAGATGTTGCCGGTGCAGACGGTCATCACGCGGTACGGGGTGGCGGTCACCGGCCCATTCTCACCTCTCGCCGAGCCCCGCCCCTGATCCGTGCCTACCGTGAGGCATGGCGAGATGGGCGGCGGACGGGCTGATCGCCGTGACCGGCGCGAGCGGGCGGCTCGGGTCACGACTGGCGTTCCGGCTCGCGGCGGAGGGCGCGCGGCAGCGGCTGGTCGTGCGGGACCCGGCGCGCGCGCCGCGGCTCAGCGACGGCCGGGCGCTGCCGGTGTCGGAGATCGCCGTCGCCGACGGCTTCCACGACGCCGACGCGATGCGGGCCGCGTTCGACGGCGTGCGCACCGTGTTCCTGGTGAGCGCGCGCGAGGCCCCCGACCGCGTCGCGCAGCACGTCGCGACGATCGACACCGCCGCGGCGGCCGGCGTCGAGCGGGTGGTCTACACGTCGTTCGCGGGCGCGGCGCCCGACGCCGTGTTCACGTTCGCCCGCGACCACTGGCACACGGAGCAGCACCTCGCCGACGTCGCCGCGCGCACCGGGCTGCGCTGGACGGTGCTGCGCGACAACCTCTACTTCCACGCGCTGAGCACGTTCGTCGGGCACGACGGCGTGATCCGCGGCCCGGCGGCGGACGGGCGCGTGGCGGCCGTGTCGCACGACGACGTGGCGGACGTCGCGACCGCCGTCATCCTCGACGAGCGGCCCGCCCGCCACGACGGCGCCACCTACGAGGTCACCGGGCCGCAGGCGCTCACCCTCGACGAGGTCGCGGCGACGCTCGGCCGCGCCGCCGGCCGCGACGTCACCTACCACCCCGAGACCGAGGAGGAGGCGTACGCCTCCCGGGCCGGGTACGGGGCGGAGCCGTTCGAGCTCGACGGGTGGGTCACGTCGTACGCCGCCATCGCCGCGGGCGAGCTGGCGCACGTCTCCGACGACGTCGGCCGGCTCGTCGGCCGGCCCGCGCGCTCGCTCGCCCAGTGGCTCGACGACTACCCGGGCGAGTGGGCGCACCTGCGGCGCGCCTGATCCCGGTCGGCTCGTGCTGCGGAGTTCACCCTGAGGAAAACCCTTGGCCTCCCTCGCCGGGCGGGCGTAGCGTCGTCGGCACATGAGAAAGGAGGTGATCGGAGCAGTGAAGACTCTTCGGACCCATGAGGTGGTCGCGCGCTAGTCGCGTGCGCCCTTGAGCGTTTCGCGCTGTCGGCCTGACGACCTGATCATTCGTCGGACCGTTCGGCGCACGGGACGGGTAGCGAGTTCCTCGCGACCACCGGATCCCGCGGGTGCCGTGCCCTCGTCCAGCACGGCAGGAGGTTCGACCTCCGGCCCGCGGGCTCTTTGCTGTCCGGGGGAGGAGTCGTCCTGGGCGGTCGTCAGACCAGCATCGCCGCGCGGCGCTCCCGCAGCAGGCGCCGTTCCGCCTGGGCGACGAGCTGGTCCGTGTCGGCGGCACCGGCCACCGACCACGCGGCGGCCGAGTGCAGCGCCGGCCACGCCACGCCGTCGAGCCCGCCCTCCAGCCCTCCGGACGGCGCGGCGACCTGCGCGAGCAGGTGCTGGCGCAGGGCGTCCGCGGAGGCCGCGGCCTGGATGTCGTCCATCGCCGGCAACGTCGCCAGGACGGCGAAGCCGTCGCCCTCCACACGACCCGCCTCGCAGCCGGCGGGCAGCGCCGCCCCGATCCGCGCCGCGAGCTCCCCGAGCACCGCGTCCCCGGTGTCCTGCCCGTGGTCGGCGTTGAGCCGCGCCATGCCCCGCACGTCGAGCAGCACCAGCACCACACGGGTCGCACCGCCGCGCACGAGCGCGCAGCGGTGCCGCAGCGCGTACCAGGTGGCGGCGCGCCCCGGCAGGCGGGTCAACGGGTCGTGGGTGGAACGCTCGGCCAGCTCGGCGACGACGGCGCGCATCACGTCGGCCGTGCTCGCCGCGCCCCAGCCCGACGGCCCGCTCACCAGGACGTCGTCGTACCGCCGGTCCGCGGTGCGGGCCATCGCGAGCGTCGCGACGTCCGCCAGCGCCGTGCCGGGCTCGACGACGAGGGGCGACCAGTCCGCGACCGCCCCGGTCGGGCGCCGCTCCAGGACCGCGCGCCCGTACCCGAGGCGCCCGGTGAGCGCCGCCGTGAGGCCGGCCCGCGTGACGATGCCGGTGCGGGCGGGCTCCGTGTCGTCCTGCACCGCGACCGATCCCACCTCCGGACGCCGGAAGATCACCTCGAGCTGCCCGACGGGCAGCGTGGAACCCACCACCAGCACCGGCTGCGCCAGCGCCGCGACCGACCCCACGCGCGCCGTCCGGCGGGGGGCGACGTGGCGGGCCAGGCGGGCGATCTCGTCGTGCACAAGCGGAAGTATGGCCACCCGGTGACCCGGTCAGAGGCGCTCCGCGGAGATGTTCGCCGAGCGTTCGCCGGCCGTTCAGCCGGGGCCTCGGAAGCGGCCTCGAAACTTGGGAGCGCGACCACGCAGCGCCCACGATCGCCCGTCCCTAGAGTGTCGCGAGGGTACGCGATGTCTGTGATGTCTCGGGGGCGACACATGCGAAGGACGAGCACGGCGGTCGGGCGCAGGACGACGAGCGGCCTGCTGGCCGCCGCGCTCGCGCTGGGCGGGCTGGTGGGCCTCGGTGCGCAGACGGCGACGGCACCGCCGGCGGCCGCGGCCGAGGGCGACGTCAACCCGTTCACGTCCGCCGGCGGCTACACCGTCTACGCGCAGCGCGACGCCTTCGCCGGCAACCAGGAGCTCGAGGGCTCGTTGGCCGCGGGCCGGAACTTCGCGCGGACGACGGCCGAGCAGTGGGCCGTGATCCACGTCGCCGCCGGCACCGCCGACTACACGGTCCCCACCGTCGACGGCGACCCGAACCGCCTGCTGATCGGGCGCTTCGACCCCGACACGGGCCGGAACGTCGGCGAGGTCAACATCACGAGCCGGGGCGCGACCACGTCCGACAACGTCGGCACGCTGAAGATGGTGGACCGCGACCTCGGGCCCTTCGAGACGTCGGCCCGCGGCGAGAGCTGGGTGCGCGTCTCGCAGCCGGGGTCCGCACCGCCGCTCATCGACGCGACGGCGCAGACCTATCCCGCGGACGCGCAGCCCCCGACGGGCGGCAACACGTCCATCTTCACGGCACAGACGGGCGGCACCCAGGACGTCGTCGCCGGGTACGTGCAGGCGAACCAGGACGCGACCACCGAGGAGAGCGCGCAGTGCCTCGCGGCGATGGCGGACCCCGACAGCCAGGACGCGCACCACGTGACGGTCGCGGAGGACGACGGCGACCGCAAGGTGCTCGCCCCGCTCGCGGCCGACCGGCCCAACGTGGTCGCGTACGAGGACGTCGCGGGTGCGAGCCTGCTCCAGTTCTCGGCGGGCAGCCCCACCCCCGGCCAGGCGAACCCCCTGATCATCCGCGTGCCCGCGGGCACCACCGACGTGCACGGCCTGCGCGTCGACCCGCAGGGCCAGTTCTCCCCGTACATCCTGTGGGACCTGTCGGCGGTGACGGGGGATGTGACGGTCGAGAACACCGGCAGCCGCATCGACGGCTCGATCTTCGCGCCGTTCGCCGACGTCACGGTCGACGCCGCGCCCCTCGACGGCCAGGTCATGGGGCGGGACGTCACCCTGCTGGGCGGCGAGGTGCACTCGTTCCTGTTCGCGAGCACGATCCCGTGCGGCGAGCCGCGGGGCACGTTCGAGGTGGACAAGGAGCTCGACGGCATCACCGCGGGCGACCTGCCGGAGGGCACCACCTTCGCCGTGGACTGGACCGCCACGTCGCCCGACGGCGAGGTGCTCGGCACCGGGACGCTCGAGCTGCCCGCCGACGGCTCGCCCGTGCGCCCGACGGCGGTGGACGGCACCCCCCAGACCTTCCCTGTCGGCACCGTGATCACGTTCGAGGAGCAGACGCCGGACGCCGTACCTGGCTGGGAGTGGGGGGCGCCGTCCGTGGCCCCGAACCCGGTGACCATCACCGCGGACGGCGACGGCGTCGTGGCCGCGACGGTGACGAACACCGCGGAGCGCACGACCGGCACCTTCGAGGTCGCCAAGACCGCGTCGGACGGCACCGAGGACCCGCCGACGGTGCCCGAGGGCACCACCGTCACGGTCCGGTGGGAGGCGGAGTTCCCCGGGGGTGGCGTGGGCACGGCCTCCGGCACCATCGAGCTGGTGGCGAACGCGGACGGCACCTTTACGCCGCAGGGCCCAGTGGACGACCAGGGGGACCCGGTGACCTTCCCGGTGGGCACCGTGATCCGCCTCGTGGAGGTCGACGCCGGCGCGGCGCCGGACGGCTACGACTGGGGCGACCCCACGTGGAGCCCGGGCCAGGAGTTCACCATCGAGCGCGGTGGCGAGGCCGTCACGGTCGATCTCGCGAACCTGCTGGTGCCGGAGTCGGGGACGGCGTCGTTCAGCGTCGTCAAGGTGCTCGACCTGGACGCCCCGGTCGACCCGGAACCGCAGTTCTCGATCGAGTACACGTTCGACCCGCCCGGCGGTCCGCGCGAGGCCCGGCAGCGGGAGATCGCCGTCGGCGACCCCATCACGATCGACACCCTGCTCGACGGCGAGCCCATCCCCGCCGGCAGCACGGTGTGGGTGCAGGAGCCCGCGCCGACGGCCGACGGCGGCATCACCTGGGAGGACCCGGTGCTCACCGCGAACGGGGAGCCGCTCACCGACCCGGACGAGGACGGCTTCTACCCGATCGAGCTGACGGGAGACGAGACCGTCGCGCTCGAGGTGTCCAACGTCGGGCAGGTGGCGACCGGCACGTTCGAGCTGTCCAAGACGCTCGACGGTCCGCAGGCCGAGGACGTTCCCGAGGGCACGGAGTTCACGGTGGGGTGGACGGCGACCTATGTCGACGGCACCACGACCAGCGGCTCCACCACCCTCGCCCCGGACGGCGAGCCGGTGGCCCCGACGGACGCCGACGGCGACCCGCTCGACTTCCCCGTCGGCACCACGGTCACCTTCGACGAGGCGGACCTGCCCGACCTCCCCGGCTGGGACTGGGGCGAGCCCACGATCACGCCGGCAGAGATCACGGTGGGTGATGGTGAGACCGCCGAGGTCGTCGTCACCAACTCCGCCACGGTGGAGCACGGCACGTTCGAGGTCTCGAAGGCCCTCGAGGGCGCCGACCCGGGCGACGTGAGCGGCGACGGGTTCACCGTGCCGTGGACCGCCACCCTGCCCGACGGCAGCACCGACAAGGGGGTGCTCACCGTGCCGGCCGACGGTTCCGCCGTCGGCCCGGACCGCGAGTTCCCGGTGGGGACGACGGTGCACGTCACCGAGGACCCGCCCTCCGACGCGATGCTGCCCGACGGCTGGACCTGGGCCGTCCCGACCTGGTCCCCGGGCAGCAGCGTGACGATCGACGAGGGCACCGGCACCACGGCCTTCACGGTGACGAACTCGGCCGTCCCCATCACGACCCTGCGGGTGGAGAAGCTGGTCGAGGGCGCGGACCTGCCCGACGGCACCCGCTTCCCGGTCGAGTACCGCGTGGACGACGGCCCCGTCCAGGAGGGCGACCTCGTGCTCGGCGACCCGTTCGTGGCGGACGACGTCCCGCTGGGCACCACGGTCGAGATCCGCGAGGCCGACCCGCCCGCCGTCGACGGCAGCACGTGGGCCGCGCCGCGCTGGGCGATCAACGGGCAGACGCTCGAGCCCGACGACGACGGCTGGGTGGTGATCCACGCGAACGACGAGCGGCTCAACGCCGTCACGCTGACGAACACGGCCCGCCCGACGACGCCGGGTGGCCAGCTGCCGGAGACGGGGTTCGGCGGCGGCACGCTCCCGCTGCTGGCCCTCGGGCTGCTGCTCCTCGGCATCGCCGTCCGGCTCGTGGCGCGCACGCTCCGGGCCTGACGGGTGAGGATCGTCCCGTGACTCCCGAGCCGGAGGGCGTGCCCGACGTCGCGGCGCTCCGGCGCGGCGCCCACGAGCGCGCCGTCGCCCGCCCGCGGCGGCCGTTCGCGGGTGCGGTGACGGACCTCGCGACCGACGGCGTCGCGCTGCGCCGCTACACGCCCGACCGCCGTCGCCCCGGCGCCGCGGTGGTCTTCCTGCACGGCGGGTACGGGCTGTTCGGCGACCTCGAGCTGCAGGACGGCTGGTGCCGGCGGGCCGCCGAGGCGCTCGGCGTCGTCGTGCTCGCCGTCGACTACCGGCTCGCGCCGGAGGCGAGGCTCGACGACGCCGTCGTGGACGCGCTGGCCGCGCTCGACCTGCTCGCCGGCGACGGCTTCGACCGCCTCTATCTCGACGGCGACTCCGCGGGCGGCGCCGTCGCCGTCCTCGCCGCCGCGCGCACCGCGCACCCGCTGGCCGGCCTGCTGCTCACCAACCCCAACCTCGACCTGTCGCTCGAGACCTACGACGACGACCTGCCGGGCGGGCCGGGCCGCGAACTCTCCACGTACGCGATGCGCGCGTGGACCGGCGTCGAGCCCGCTGACGCGCCGCGCCTGCAGCGCTCCGCGCGCGGGCTGCCGCCCACGCTGGTGGCCGTGGGAGAGCTGGACTCGCTGCGCCCCGAGGCGCGGGAGCTCGCGGACACCTGCCGCCGCGACGGCGTGCCCTGCCGGCTGGTCGAGCTTCCCGGCGCCGAGCACGGGTTCGTCGGCACCGAGCGCGCCGGCACGGTGCTCACCGAGGCCGCGGCGTTCTTCCGCCTCGCCTGAGCACCGCCCGCCGGCTCAGGCCTCGTCCGTCTCCGCGACGCCGACCGCGACGGCGAGGTCCTGCCACGACATGCCGGAGCCCTTGAAGACGTTCGGCCGGTCCGTGGCCCGGGCGTGGCCGCGCACGACGTCGGCGAGCGGCACGAGGTCGTCGACACGCAGGGCGCCCTCGTGGACGGCGAGGACCACGTCGCCGCACTCGCGCATCGCGGTCGCACGGTCCTCGACGACCACGAGCGCCCGCCCCATGAGCCCGGCGTCGAGCTCGCGACGGTCGGGCTCGTGCGAGCCGATGGCCACGACGCACGCGCCGTCGCGCACCAGGGCGCCGTCGAAGAGCGGCGCGCCCGCCGACGTCGCGCACACCACGAGGTCGGCGTCGGCGACGTCGGCCGTGCCTCCCGCGCGGGCCGGCAGGCCACGCGCGACCAGCGCCTCGACGGCCGCCGCCAGGCGCCCCGGGTCGCGGCCGACGAGCGCGACGTCGTCGAGGTCGCGGACCGCCGCCATCGCCACCGCGTGCTCCACCGCCTGCGGCCCGGTGCCGACGACGACCAGGCGCCGCGCGTCCGCCGCGGCGAGGTGGTCGACCGCGACCGCCGAGGTCGCGGGCGTGCGCAGCTCGGTGAGCGCCGACCCGTCGATCTGCAGCCGCGGGGTGAGCGTGGCGGCGTCGAGCAGCAGGTAGGTCGCCTGGATGCGCGGCAGGCCGCGGGCCGGGTTGTCCGGGGCCACGGACGCGATCTTCACCCCGGCCCAGTCGCCGAGCACCGACGGCATGAGCAGCAGGTGCCCCGCGCCGGCGGCCACCGACGACCGTGCCGGGTCGTCGGCCGGGTCGAACCCGTCGGCCAGCGCCCGCTCGACCAGCCGGCGGGCGTCGTCGGGCCCGATCCGGCGGCGGACCTCGTCGCCCGTGACGAACGGCAGCCCCGTCCCGGCGCTCATCTGCTTTCTCCCGGCCCTCGACGTCACGGACGGGGCCAGGATGCCACGGGGCCGCCGCGGGGATGCGCAGGCCGGACGCCCGCAGCACGGGCCGGCCGGCCCGTCGGAGGGGTCGACGGGCCGGCCGGGGTCGGGGTGACGGCGCGCCCGCGCAGGGCGCGCCGTCAGGGGCGGATCGGCTCAGCCGAAGGTCACCTCCAGCGAGCCGTCCGCGGCGAAGGACCAGTCGAGGTCGCCCGCGTAGGCGCCGCACGCGGAGCCGTTGGAGCCGGACCAGAACTGGTTGGTGCCGTCGTCGCTGCCGACGATCCGGTCGTTCGACCCGCTGTCGCACGACACGTTGCCGCTGAACCGGTGCGTGCCCTCGTCGAAGTTGAAGTTGCGCTCCTCGTTGCCGATGCTCACGTTGTCGCTGACCGTGATCGAGCCCGGGTTGCTGTTGTACGTGAGCCCGTGCTTGCCGTTCTCGTAGGCGATGCTGCCCGTGATCACGTGGTCGACGGGGATGTCCTCGCCGCCCAGCTTGTAGCCGTTGCGGTCGCCGCTGCCGGCCTGCGAGCCGTCCGACAGGGTGCCGTTCTCGTAGGAGAGCGAGTCCTCGATGGTCACCACGCCGATGGGGCCCGTGTCGGACTTGGCGTACAGGTCCCAGCCGTCGTCGATGTTGTTGTGCGCCACGCAGTCGCGGAACACGTTGCCCTCGCCGACCGTCAGCTTGGCCGCGAAGCCGTCCGCGTCCTCGCCGTCGGAGTCGACGTTGTCGTAGGACTCCGAGCTGAGCACCAGGTTGTCCGACGGCCACTCCGCCTTCGGCGCACCGGCGACCAGGCGGGCGATCTGCAGGCCCGTGTCGGCGTTCCCGCGGGTGACGACGCGCTCGATCACGTTGTCGTCGCCGCCGAGCAGGATGCCGTTGTCGCCCGAGTTCTGCACGGTGATGCCGTACACGTGCCAGAAGTTGCCCCCGATGGCGAGGCCGCGGTTGGCGGAGTCCTCGGCCTGGGCGGAGAAGTCGAGCACCGGCTTCTCGCCCGGGTACGCCGACAGGAGCGTGCGCTCCGACGACGTCCCGTCGTTGCCCGGCTCGATCGTGAGCGTGTCGGCCAGGTCGTACTGGCCGCCGCGCAGGTAGATCGCCCCGCCCGGCTCGACGGCGGCGATCGCCGCGGCGACCGTCGTCGGGTCCGCCTCGGTGCCGGCCGCGCCGGCCGAGCCGTCGGGCGCGGCGTAGATGACCTCACCGCTCGGGGTCGGCGGGTCCGTCGGGTCCGTGGGGTCCGTCGGCGGGTCCGTCGGGTCCGTGGAGCCCTGGCCGGCGTACGTCTCGAGCTCGGCTACCTTCGGTGTGCCGGAGGCGCCGGTGATCTCGAGGTCGAGCTTGCTCAGCGTGGTCGTGGGCAGGTTGACGACCCCTGCGCGGCTGCCGGTCGCGAGGACGGCGCCGTTGTCGTGGTTGACGATGCGGAACGCGGTGATCGTGCCCTCGGAGCCGGCCGCCTCGACGACCTTGGCCTGCGCCACCGTCTGCGGGGCGGCCCACTTGACGGACACGCGGCCCGTGGTGCTCGTCGGCGACCAGAAGGTGCTCAGGTTGCCGTCGGTCACGTTGCCGAAGCTGCTGCCCGACGCCTTGGTCGAGCCGTCCGCGCCGGCGCCCAGGCTGAGGTTGGTGCCGCTCGGCTCCTCCGTCGGCGGGTCGGTCGGCTCACCGGTCGGCGGGTCGGTGGGCTCCTCGGTCGGCGGGTCCGTGGGGTCGGTCGGGTCCGGCGTCGTCGCCTCGCACGAGCCGTCGGACACCTTGAGACCCTTGTTCGCGCCGGCGGTCGCGGCGACGACGTCCGGCACGCAGCCGGCGTCGTCGAGCGAGTAGTCGTAGGGGATGCTGACCGTCGTCGTGGACGTCGGGTTCGGGCCGGCGGGGTTGTTGTCCTCGCCCGGCTCCGACCACGTGACGTTGTCGAAGGTGTTCCCGGCGACCTGCCAGTAGCCCGGCAGGTCGGTGTAGAACGTGCCGAGCACGTCCTTCGAGTCCTGGAAGTAGTTGTTGTCGACCTTGGCCTTGCCGCCGGCGCGCGCGTTGATCCCCGACTCGTGGATGTCGACGTAGTGGTTGTTGTAGATGTGGGCCGTCGCCCCTCGCAGCAGGGGGAGGCGAGAGTCGATGTTCTCGTAGAGGTTGTGGTGGTAGGTGACCGGCCCGTTGCCCAGGTCGCTGTCGCCCGAGCCGACGAGTCCGCCGCGGCCGGAGCCGCGGAGGATGCTGTAGGAGAGCGTCACGTACTTCGTGTCGCCCTTCATGTCGAAGAGGCCGTCGTAGCCCTCGGACTCGCCGCCCGAGGCCTCGAGCGTCACGTGGTCGGCCCACACGTTCGAGACGCCGGACTCCATGCCGATCGCGTCGCCGCCGTTGGACGTCGGGGAGCCCGACTTCTTGACGTTCTTGACCGTGACGTTCTGGATGATGATGTTGCTGGCCTCGCGGATGTGGATGCCCACCTGGTCGAACGTGGCGCCGCTGCCCACCCCGACGAGCGTGACGTTGCTGATCTGCTTCAGCTCGATCACGCCGTCCGCGGTGTTGCAGCTGTCTCCCGAGACCTTGCTCGTGTTGCCGTGGTTGATCGTGCCCTCGACCTGGATGGTGATCGGGGTGTCCTCCGAGGCGCGGCCGCACAGCGCCTCGTGGATCTGGGTGCCGGTCGTCGCCTTCACGACGGCGCCACCGGAGCCGCCCGTCGTGCCACCGTTCTGGGTGGCGAACCCGGTCGGGCCGGTCTCTGCCGCCTGAGCGCCGGGGAGCGTCAGAGCCGTCACTCCGATCGCGGCGGCCAAGGACGTCGTCACCCCCGCCGCCAGGAGTCGTCGCGCTGCTTGCCGTCTCATCGTTGCTGCCTCACCTTCGTCGTCGAACGCGGGACTTGCAGCCGGTGCCGAGGCCGCTCCGCACGGCGGTACGACCGCTGTCCGCCACCCACATTGGTTACGAACAGATCACAGCAACCGGTTTCCTGACCGTAGGGGACCGGTTTCCCGGAGCGCAACCCCCAATTTCACCCGGTGCCGGGTGGGGCTGACGGTTGACGGCACTGCCGGGCGTCAGGCAGCGGGCTCCGCAGAGCTCCGGGCCCACCCGGCCAGGAGGTCGGCGACCTGCACGCGCGGATCGTGGCGGGAGTCCACCTGCCGCACCCCGAGGAGGGGCGGAGGAGCGGGCGACGCCGCGGCGGCGAGGCTCGCGGCCAGGACCGCGGTCCGCTGCCGCGTGAGCGCGCTCTGCTCGTCGTGCACGACGACGACCGAGCGGTAGCCGTCGCTCCATCGCAGCACCGTCTCGGCCAGGGCCGGCACCAGCGGCTCGAGCGGCGGCGGGACGGCGGGGTCGCCGTCGAGCAGCCGGTCCAGGACCGCCACGACGTCCCGCAGGGTCAGGCCGGCCAGCTCCGGCACGCCGTCGGCCACCACGCCCGAGACGAGGGCGAGGAACCGGCCGACGGCAGCAGGGTCCGGCCGGCGCCGGTGCTTGAGGTGCGTCATCGCGACGAACGCGGCGAGGACGTCGCCCCGGCCTCGCAGGACCGCGACCGCGCGGCCGTGGTCGCGGCCGAGGCGCGACCCGTCGAGGTACGACGGCTCGCCCGTGAGCAGGTCGAGCACCCGCCCGGCGACGTGGTCGCGCTTGTCGACGACGTGCACCGTCGAGCGGCCCGCCAGCTCCGCCAGGAACCACTCCACCGCCTCCGGCTGCCCCGGCCGCAGGAGCAGGTGGGCCTTGTGCTCCTGAGTCCGACGGTGGTTGAACCGCGACCGCAGCGTGCCGAGCACCGCCGCCGCCTCCTCGCGGGTGAGGTCCACCCCCGCGTGCGCGATCACCGGCGACGCCGGGTCCAGCAGGTTCGTCCCGGAGAACCCCGACTCGTCGCACGCGATCTCCACGACGGCGGGCGCGGGCATGACGTCATCGTGGCGCGGCCGCCCGCGTGCCACCACCTCGTCCCGCCGACGCCCGCACCGCATGACACATGTCATGGCCCAGACGTGCGGTCGACACAGGAGCCGGTGACGGGGGGCACTACCAGGTGCTCCCCGCCCCGGGTGGACTGGGGACAGCCCCATGACGACCGACACCCAGGGAGCACACCGTGAACCTCGTCGACACGTTCCAGGACCTGGTCGCCCAGGTCCCCGAGCTCGCCCAGCCGCTGATCGTCGCGGTCGCGGCCATGATCCCCTTCATCGAGGGGGAGGGCGGCGCGACCATCGGCATCCTCGGCGGGATCCACCCCGCCGTCGCGGCCGCCGCCGCGATGGTCGGCAACTTCCTCGCCGTGACCGCCGTCGTGCTGGCCAGCGCCGGCGCCCGCGACGCGGTCGTGAACCGCCGTCGCGCGAAGACCCGGCAGCGCAGCGCCGTCCCGGTGGGCTCCGGTGCCGTGAAGGACGCGACGATCCCGGCCGAGCCGGCGGACGACCGACGCAGCGCCCGCCGGGCGAAGTTCCAGCGCGCGTACGAGCGCTACGGCGTCCCCGGCGTCAGCCTCCTCGGCCCGCTGCTGCTGCCGACCCACTTCACGGCCTCGATGCTGGTGGCGTCCGGCGTCGGCAAGGCCCGTGTGCTCGTCTGGCAGGCGGTGGCGATCGTCGGCTGGACCACGGTCACCGCCGTCGTCGCCAGCCGGTTGCTGAACCTCGTCTACTGAACCGTCTCCTGGGACGCCGTCAGCGCACGACGTCGTAGACGAGCTTGACCACGCCGTTCGCGCACGAGAGTTGACGGACACGTCGCGCGGAGGCGCTGATCTCGGGTGCGAGAAGGGTGCGACGCGTCAGACCTTTGGGGTCGCGGTGGTCGTGCCGCCCCCGTTGGTCGTGGTCGGAGCGATCGTGACACGGTAGTTGTACTTGTGCGAGGCCGTGAACTTGTAGGTCTTCAGGCCGTACTTGTCCAGGGTGATCGTCTTGCGCGTGTGCCAGCCGGTGGAGTTCTTGTACTGCACCTTCACCTTGGCGTACGAGTACGAGTGCCAGCCGGACGGGGTGTACCTCTTCAGGCCGATCTTGACGGTCTTGTGGCTGCCGCTCGAGGTCACCTGGATGACGTTGCCGTACTTGAGCTTGCCGTCGATCGAGGACTTCATCATGAAGGTGCCGCTGGAGTACGAGGCGTCCTTGAGCGTGACGTCCGGCGTGGTCGAGTTGTAGTCGGTGTCGACCACCACGCGCACGTTCTTCACCTTGAAGGTGCCGCGGCCCCAGGACGACTTCGCGGCGATGTAGGTGTCCAGGCTCTTGTAGTTCTGCGAGGCGACCGAGCCCAGGTCGAGGTTCTTCGCGACGCGGGTGCTGCCGCGGTAGACGTCGGCGGAGATGTCGGCCCACCAGTACTGGCCGTAGCCGCTGAGGTTGCCGAGCTTCACGCTCGTGCGGACGTCGTAGTACTTCGTCGCGGAGTTGGTCCCCGTGCTGCCGTTGGAGGGCGTGACCTTGATCGAGGTCACGTCGATCGCCGGGGCGGTGGCTGCGGTCGCGGGAGCGACGGCGGTGCCGAGCAAGAGCGAGGCCGCCGCCACCGTAGTGACCGCGAGCTTGGACAGGATGCGCATGGGGACCCTTTCGAGGGGAGAAGTGAGCCGCGCGGATCCTATTCAGGTGCCCGTGATATGTGCCCGCCGAAACCACCGCCCGGACCGCCCAGGACCTGCAGTAGCGGATACCGGAGAGCGGCCTCGCCGGCGCGCCGACAGGTCGCGCAGGCCCGGGATGCCGGGCCTCGCGGGGGCTGACCGGTCGGCCCCCGCCTCCCGCGCCGCCCTCCCGCGCGGCACGCTGCCGTCGCCCGAGGGCCGAAGATTTCACCCACTCAGCGCACGCTCAGCCGCCTCCGTGGGTGCGCAGAGGGCCCGGGCCAGACAGACACCCGCTTCCTCACCGATCGGTAGGCATGAGGCGTCGGTTCTTCGACCTTCACCGCCTGAAACGGGCCGACGGTCGGGACGGCGCCAGCTCGCCGGAAACGACGAAATGCTCTGGCCTGGCGCAACTGCTGAGCCCCGGGAGCGTCGAGCACACCCTGACCGGATCGTCAGACACCCCTGGACCCCGGCGGCACACCAGGAGGGGGTGCAGCGACGACGGAGAGCCGCCAGCCCCGCGACGGTCAGCGTGGCGAGCTGTGTTGCAGCGTTCCGAAGCCGGCGACTCGACGGCGCCTCCACGTGGCCACGCGACCACCGCAGACGGTCGCGGCGTTGCCCCGCCGGACAACTCCATGGGCTGAGGCCATGGCACCCCGTCCTCGCTGTTGGCACATGCTCCAGGCTTCTCGTGGAGGGTCGCCGCCAGGGCGAGCGAGGGTCGGCGAAGTAGACCGGCAGCCTCGTGGCCAGGGTCAGGGCGCCATGGCGGGCCATCTCGGCGCGGGTGCATGGACAACTCTCGCTCGGAGCACGGTCTACCCGACGACCGCCTCGTCAACGTCATCCTCCCGCTGCCCGCACGACGGGACTTCACCCCGGTTCGACGCCGGGAAGCGGGGCCCGCGCCGTCGCCCAGCCAGATCGCACCCCGCGGAACGCAGAAAGTCCCGGCCAGGAGAACCTGACCGGGACTTTCCGAAGGTGTTCCGACCCTGAAGCCGAAACCCTCCTCACGTGCGCGAGGGGGGAGTTGAACCCCCACGCCCTCTCGGGCACACGGACCTGAACCGTGCGCGTCTGCCTATTCCGCCACTCGCGCGTGCCGCAGAAGATTAGCACGGCGCGGGGGGTGCTCCCCAATCGCCTGGCGAGGGCCTCGCGCACCCCGGAAAGGGCATGGTCCCGCCACTGGTGGCGAGCGTGGCGGCCGTCACCGCACCGTGACCTGCCGGTCCCGCTTCTGCGCCGAGCGTTCGCAGGAAATCCACACCGCGCGGAGGAGTGGTGCTGCGGCGCTGCCTACGATCTAGATAGTCTGCCCGCGGACGTGTCGGGCCAATGGGAGGAGGTGGCATGGGCGCCCTGGATCGCTTCGAGAAAGGCGTGGAGCGCGTGATGAACAACGCGTTCGCGAAGGTGGGTCGCAACAGCGAGATCAAGCCGGTCGAGCTGGCGAGCCGCCTGCGGCGCGAGATCGACGACCGCGCTGCCGTCGTCGGGCGCGACCGCACGGTCGTGCCGAACGAGTTCACCATCGAGCTGTCGTCCGCGGACTTCTCGCAGATCGACGCCTGGGGCGCGGAGACGATGGCCGACGAGCTGGCCACGAACCTCACCGAGTACGCCGCCTCGCAGCACTACGCCTTCGTGGGCCCGGTCAGCGTGTCGTTCGAGGAGCACGAGGACCTGCCGGGCGGTCGCTTCCAGCTGCGCTCCGCGACCGTGCGCGGCAACGTCGCCCCCGCCACGTCGGCGGCGCCGTCCACCCGCCACCCCCTCATCGACATCGACGGCCAGCGCTACCTGCTCACCGGCCCCGTGACGGTCATCGGCCGCGACGCCGAGGCCGACATCGTCGTCGACGACCCGGGAGTCTCGCGCCGCCACCTGGAGATCCGCGTGACGCCGGACGGCGTCGTCGCGACCGACCTCGGCTCCACGAACGGTCTGTTCGTCGAGGGCCACCAGGTGCCCGCGGCCACGCTGCTCGACGGGAACACCCTGACCATCGGCCGTACCCGCATCATGTTCTGGACCGGCAGCGCCTCGGGCCAGCAGAACGAAGGCTGGTGATCCCCCCAGGATGAGTGAGCTGACGATCACCCTGCTGCGGCTGGGCTACCTGGTGCTGCTCTGGGTGTTCGTGCTCTCCGCGATCGCGGTGCTGCGCCGCGACCTGGCACCCCGGGGCGCCCCGCGCGCCTCCAAGTCCGAGCGTCGTCGCGCGGAGGCCGCACCCGCACCCTCCGCGGGCGCCCCGGCCGCCTCCGCACCCGCGCCCGCCCGGCGCGGCGGGCCCACGCGCCTGGTCGTGACGACCGGCCCGCTGGCCGGCACGACCCTTCCGCTGTCCTCGGCGTCGATCCTCATCGGCCGGTCGCCGGGCTGCACCCTCGTGCTCGACGACGACTACTCGTCGTCGCGCCACGCCCGCATCTTCCCGCAGGGCGACCAGTGGTACGTGGAGGACCTCGGGTCGACGAACGGCACCTTCATCGGGGACACCCAGGTGTCGGGACCTCAGCCGCTGGCGCCGGGTGTCGGCGTCCGGATCGGCCAGTCCGTCGTCGAGCTCCAGGGGTGACCGCTCCGTGACCCTCACCCTGCGCTACGCCGCGCGGTCCGACGTCGGGCTCGTGCGGTCCAACAACCAGGACTCCGCGTACGCCGGGCCGCACCTGCTGGCCGTCGCCGACGGCATGGGCGGGCACGCGGGCGGCGACGTCGCGTCGCGCCTCGCGATCGCCGCCCTCGCCCCGCTCGACCGCACCGAGCACGGCCCCGAGGAGGCGCTGACCGACCTCGAGCACACGGTGGAGCGCGCCCGGCAGGACCTGGTGCGCGTCAGCGACGCCGACCCGGAGCTGGTCGGCATGGGCACCACTGTCACCGCCCTGCTGCACACGGGCACCACCCTGGTGATGGCCCATCTCGGCGACTCGCGCGCCTACCTGCTGCGCGACGGCCGCCTGACGCAGGTCACGGTGGACCACACCTTCGTGCAGCACCTGGTGGACACGGGCCGCATCTCGCCGGAGGAGGCGGAGCACCACCCGCAGCGCAACGTCGTCATGCGGGTGCTGGGCGACTTCGACGTCGACCTCACGCCCGACATGTCGGTGCGCGAGGCGCGCGCCGGCGACCGGTGGCTGCTCTGCTCCGACGGGCTTTCCGGGTTCGTCTCGCCCGAGCAGATCACCGAGGTGCTCACCGAGACCGCGGCGCCCGACGAGGCCGCCGACCTGCTGATCACCCTGTCCATGACGGCGGGCAGCACCGACAACATCACCGTCGTCGTCGCCGACGTCGTGGAGGACGGCGACGCCCCCGCGGCGGAGGGCGCGACGGCGGCCCCGGTCGAGGGCGCGACCGTGCCGCAGGTCGTGGGCGCGGCCGCCACGGGCGAGCTCCCCGCGGTCCTCCAGACCCCGGCCGACGACCCGGCCGACGACCCCGTGCCGACCGAGCAGGGCGCGGCCGACGGCCCGGACGACCCCGAGGACGACGACACCGACGACGACGCGCGGCCCGCCCGCAAGCGCCGTCCGTGGATCACGGTGCTCGTGGTGCTCGTGGTGCTCGGCGGCGTCGGGTACGGCCTGTGGCGCGCGTACGGGTGGACGCAGGAGCAGTACTACGTCGGCGTCGCCGACGGCGAGGTCGCGGTCTTCCAGGGCATCCCGGCCAGCGCCGGCCCCCTGACCCTCTCCACCCCGGTGGAGCTCACCGGCACCCCGGTCTCCGACCTGCCGGACTACTGGGCGGACCGCCTCGACGGGTCCATCCGGGCGTCGTCCGAGGCCGAGGCTCGCGAGCGCGCGGACCGGCTCATCGCCGAGGCCGCCCCCGAGCCGTCACCGTCTCCCACCCCCTCCGCGAGCCCCTCGAGCTCGCCGTCCCCCTCGAAGAGCACGTCGACCGCGAAGCCCACGAAGCAGCCCGCCGACGCCGACAGCAAGGCCGACGGGGGGTCGAAGGGGTGAGCGTCGACGTCGAGACCCCCGCCGGGCGCACGGTCGAGCCCACCGAACGCCGTCCCGCCCGCCTGGCCGAGCTGTTCCTGCTGATCCTCGCCCTGGCCGCGGGCATCAGCGCGTTCGCGATGGTCGGCCGCAGCGTCACGGGCGAGCTGCCCGGCGACTTCTGGGCCGTCAGCCTGCTCCTGGTGGGCATCGCCGCGGCGGCGCACGTCGTGCTGCGTCTCCGCGCCCCGTGGGCGGACCAGGTGATCCTGCCCGCCGTGGTGCTGCTCAACGGCCTCGGCCTGGCCATGATCCTGCGGCTCGAGCTCGCGGACACCCAGGGCGCCGACGCCTGGTCGCAGATGATGTACACCGCGCTCGGCGCGGTCATCGCGATCCTCCTCGTCTGGTTCCTGCGCGACCACCGGTGGATCCGCCGCCTCACGTACACGGCGATGCTCGTGGGCCTCGGGCTCGTCGTGCTGCCGCTCATGCCCGTCATCGGTCGGGAGATCAACGGCGCCCGCATCTGGGTGAACATCGCCGGCTTCTCCCTGCAGCCCGCCGAGTTCGCCAAGATCGCGTTCGCGATCTTCTTCGCCGGGTACCTCGTGACCAACCGCGACACCCTTGCCCTCGCGGGCAAGAAGGTGCTCGGCCTGCAGCTGCCGCGCATCCGCGACCTCGGCCCGATCATCATCGTGTGGGCGGCGTCCCTCGCCGTCCTCGTCTTCGAGCGCGACCTCGGCACCTCGCTGCTGTTCTTCGGCCTGTTCGTCGCGATGCTGTACCTCGCCACCGAGCGCTTCAGCTGGGTGCTCATCGGGCTCGTGCTGTTCGCAGCCGGCGCGCTCGTCGCCGCGAGCGTGTTCCCGCACGTCGGCGCGCGCATGGACGTGTGGCTGCACCCGTTCGACAACGAGCTGTACAACGCGGTCGGCGGGTCCTACCAGATCGTGCAGGGCACGTTCGCGCTGGCCGCGGGCGGCCTGTTCGGCACCGGCTGGGGCGAGGGCTACCCGTACCTCGTGCCGTACGCCTTCTCCGACTTCATCTACTCGTCGCTGGGCGAGGAGCTCGGCCTCACCGGCCTGCTCGCGATCCTGCTGACGTACTTGCTCATCGTGCAGCGCGGCCTGCGCACCGCCATCGCGGTGCGCGACGGCTTCGGCAAGCTGCTGGCCGGCGGTCTCGCGTTCGTCATGGCGCTGCAGCTCTTCGTCGTCGTCGGCGGCATCACGCGCATCATCCCGCTGACCGGCCTGACGCTGCCGTTCATGGCGCAGGGCGGGTCGTCGCTGCTGGCCAACTGGATCGTCATCGCGCTGCTGCTGCGCGTCTCCGACAACGCCAGGCGCCCGTCGGCGCTGCCGATGCGCGGCACGGTCGCGCAGGGCGGCGGCATGCACGACCCCATCGTGGTCGGCGCGCACGACGGGACGACGCCGGGCGGCGGCGTCCCCGTCCGGCGGTCGGCCGCGGACGCGCCGTCGCGCGGGTCGACGCCGTCGCACCCCACCGAGGCGTTCGGCGGGCCGCTGGACCCGCGCCGCGACGATCCCCGAGGAACGACTGGAGGTGAGCACCTGTGAACACGACCCTGCGCCGGCTCGCGAGCGTCGTCATGGTCATGTTCCTGGCGCTCATGGTGTCGACCACGTGGATCCAGTTCTTCCACGCCGACGAGCTGAACAGCGACACCCGCAACATCCGCTCGATCTACGCCGAGTACGGGCGCGCCCGCGGCCCGATCGTCGTCGGCGGCGAGGCCGTCGCGCTGTCCAAGCCCGTCGACGACGAGTTCGGCTACCAGCGCGAGTACACGAACGGCAAGCTCTACTCGCCGCTCACCGGGTTCTTCTCGCTGGCCAACGGCACGACGGCGATCGAGCACGCGGAGAACGACTACCTCAACGGGCAGGCCGACGCCCTCTGGGTGGACCGCCTGCAGAACCTGCTCACCGGTAGCGACCCGGAGGGCTCGTCCGTCGAGCTCACCATCGACCCGAATGCGCAGAAGGCCGCGTGGGACGCCCTGGGCGACCAGGAGGGCGCCGTCGTCGCCCTCGACCCCAAGACGGGCGCCGTCCTCGCGATGGTGTCCAAGCCGTCCTTCGACCCCAACGACCTCGCGTCGCACTCCACCAAGAAGGCCGGGCAGGCGTACACCGACCTGCTCAACGACGACGACGAACCGCTGGTGAACCGCGCGACGTCCTGGAACCCGCCCCCCGGGTCGACGTTCAAGCTCGTCACGACCGCCGCTGCGCTCGAGAGCGGCGACTACACGCCTGACACGGTGATCGACGCGCCGTCCTCGTACACCCTGACGGGCACGAACACGCAGGTCGGCAACTTCGCCGGCACGTCGTGCGCGTCGTCGGGGAAGATGACGCTGGCCGACGCTCTGCGGATCTCCTGCAACACCGCCTTCCTCGGCCTGGGCGGCGAGCTCGGCGCCGATGCGATGAACGAGCAGGCCGAGAAGTTCGGGGTCGGCAGGCGGTTCGAGGTCCCGTTCTCGACCGCGGCGAGCCAGTACGACCCGGACCCGGACGAGATGAACACGGCGCAGGTCGAGCTGTCCGGCATCGGCCAGGGCAGCGTCGCCACCACGCCGCTGCAGGTCGCCATGATCTCCGCGGCGATCGCGAACGGCGGCGAGGTCATGCAGCCCTTCTCGGTGGACACCGTGCGGGACCCGCAGCTCGAGGTGGTCCGTGAGACCTCGCCGTCGAGCCTCGGCCGCGCCGTCTCGGAGAAGACCGCGGGCCAGCTCACGGACATGATGAAGAGCGTCGTCGAGTCCGGGTCGGGTACGAGCGCCCAGATCCCCGGCGTCACCGTCGCCGGCAAGACCGGCACCGCCCAGCACGGCGACAACTCCCAGCCGCCGCACGTGTGGTTCACCGGCTTCGCGCCGGCGGAGGACCCGCAGGTCGCGGTCGCCGTCGTCGTCAAGAACGGCGGCGACCTCGGCGGCCAGGCCACCGGCGGCTCGGTCTCCGCGCCGATCGCCAAGGCCGTCATGGAAGCGGTGCTGAACGGATGAGGCCGGCCACGGGGCTCGCGCTCGGCGAGCGGTACCGCCTCACGCGCCGTATCGCCATCGGCGGCATGGGCGAGGTCTGGGTTGCCGACGACGGCTACCTGGGCCGCGAGGTCGCGGTGAAGGTGCTCCGCGAGGAGTACACCGGCAACGAGGACTTCCTGCGCCGCCTGCGCACGGAGGCGCGCAACAGCGCCGCCCTGTCGCACCCGAACATCGCGCAGATGTACGACTACGGCGAGCAGGACGGCGCCGGCTTCCTCGTCATGGAGCTGGTGCTGGGCGAGCCGCTGGCCGACCTGCTCGAGCGCGAGCCCGTCGTCGCGCCCCGCAAGCTGCTGCCGATCCTCGCCGCCACGGCGCGGGGGCTGCACCACGCGCACCTGGCCAAGGTCGTGCACCGCGACGTCAAGCCCGGCAACATCCTGCTGGAGCACGGCGGCAGCGTGAAGATCACCGACTTCGGCGTCTCGCTCGCCGCCAACCAGGCCCCCATGACGGCGACCGGCATGGTCATGGGCACGGCGCAGTACCTGTCGCCCGAGCAGGCGGTGGGGCAGCCCGCGACGGCGGCGTCCGACGTCTACGCGCTCGGGGTCGTCGCGTACGAGGCGACGGCGGGCAAGCGCCCGTTCACGGGCTCGACGCCGGTCGACATCGCCGTCGCGCACGTCAACGCGCCGGTCCCGCCGCTGCCCACGCACGTGCACCCTGGGCTCGCGGACGTCATCGGGCGCATGCTCGAGAAGGACCCGTCGCGTCGGCCCGAATCGGCCGCCGCCCTCGCGGGGGAGCTCGACTCGCTCGCCCGCGAGATCGCGGAGGACCCGCTCGGCGCCCGGTCCCGGTCCGCGCGGCGTGCCGCGGCGGCGCGCCAGGGCGCCCGCCCGGCGCGTGCCGTCCCCGCGCACGCCGCGCCCACGGCGCCACGACCCGCCGGACCTGCCGCTCCTGCCGGCCCTGGGAGCCCTTCCACCCCGCCGTCGGCCGCGATGCCGGTCGCGTGGACTGCGGTGACGCCGTCCGAGGACGAGCGTGCGACGCCCGCCGAGCCCGCGGCGGTCGTCCCCGGCGACGAGCCCACCCCGCAGACCCCGGTCGACGGCCTCGCCGCCGGACGTGCGTACCCGCGGCGCCGCGAGGTGCGCGCCGGCACCCACGACGCCCGCCGTCCCCCGGTGCGCAAGGCCCCGTCGACCGGCACCCGGAGCCGTTCGACGTCGCGCTCCGCGCCCGAGGCCAAGCCGGCGCGCCGCACGTCGACCTCGACGGGCCAGCGCTTCGGCCCGCTCGGACGCCTCTCCTGGCCGTTGATCGCGCTGCTCGGCCTCCTCGTCGTCCTGCTGCTCGCCACCCTCGTGCAGGCCATGGCGGCCGACGCCGAGGGCCACGCGGCGGCCCTCCTGGTGGGACCGGCCCTCGCGGTCTCCCGCCCCTCCCGCACGGGTGCGCGTCCCTCCTCTGG
This sequence comes from Isoptericola nanjingensis, assembly GCF_050311635.1. Lineage (NCBI taxonomy): Bacteria > Bacillati > Actinomycetota > Actinomycetes > Micrococcales > Promicromonosporaceae > Isoptericola > Isoptericola nanjingensis. The sequence goes on from NZ_JBNOZL010000002.1 coordinate 116,495, forward strand.
GATGATGCTCCGAGACACGCCGCGCGCCCCGCGCGCGGCCATGACCGAGAAGGACTTCTGAGTGGTGGACAACACGCCCCGGGTACTCGCCGGCCGCTACGAGGTCGGTGAGCTCATCGGCCGCGGCGGCATGGCCGAGGTGCACATCGGGCACGACACGCGCCTGGGTCGCACCGTCGCGATCAAGGTGCTGCGGTCCGACCTCGCCCGCGACCCGTCCTTCCTGGCGCGGTTCCGTCGCGAGGCCCAGTCTGCCGCCGCGCTGAACCACCCCGCCATCGTCGCCGTCTACGACACCGGCGAGGACACGCACACGGACACGCAGGGCGCGTCCGTGCACGTCCCGTTCATCGTCATGGAGTACGTCGAGGGGCACACGGTCCGCGACATCCTGCAGGACGGCGCGGCCGTGCCGATCGAGGAGGCCGTCGAGATCACGGCGGGCATCCTCAGCGCGCTGGAGTACTCGCACCAGGCCGGCATCGTGCACCGCGACATCAAGCCCGCGAACGTGATGATCACGCCCACGGGTGCGGTCAAGGTGATGGACTTCGGCATCGCCCGCGCGATGGCTGACTCCGCCGCGACGATGACGCAGACGCACGCCGTCATCGGCACGGCCCAGTACCTGTCGCCCGAGCAGGCCCGCGGCGAGACCGTGGACGCCCGCAGCGACCTGTACTCCACGGGCTGCGTGCTGTTCGAGCTGCTCACCGGGCGCCCGCCGTTCATGGGCGACTCCCCGGTCGCCGTGGCGTACCAGCACGTCGGGCAGGCGCCGCAGCGCCCCAGCGAGCTCGCCTCGGACGTGCCCGAGGTGCTCGACCGCATCGTGCTCAAGGCCCTCACGAAGGACCGGGACGCCCGCTACTCGACGGCGGCGGAGTTCCGCGCGGACCTCGAGACGGCGCTGCGCGGCGGCGACGTCACCGCGCCGCTCCTCGGTGCGGCCGCCGCCGGCGCCGCGGCGACGCAGGTCATGGGCCAGCCCCAGGGCACCCAGGTGATGGACCCCGCGAGCACGTCGCAGTGGGGCACCACCGGGGTGCAGGGCGCGAACGGCGAACCTGACGACGAGAAGAAGAGCCGCAAGGGGCTCATGTGGACGCTCATCGCGATCGGCGCCGTCGCGCTGGCCGCGATCATCACGTTCCTCGTCATGAACGGCGCCGAGGCCAAGACGACCGTGCCCGAGCTCCAGTCCAACGTCACCCCCGCCGAGGCGGAGCGCGCGATCACGGCCGCGGGGCTCGAGTACGAGCAGGCGACCGACACGGAGTCCACGGAGCCCGAGAACACGTTCCTCGACCAGAACCCGACCGGCGGCACGGAGGTGGACCGCGGCACCACCGTGACTGTGACGTTCTCCGCCGGCCCGGACACCGTCGCGGTGCCCGACCTCTCGGGCATGACGGAGGACGAGGCCTCCGACGAGCTCGAGAAGGCGAAGCTGACCCTCGGCGACGTCTCGCAGGAGAACAGCAAGAGCGTCGAGAAGGACCACGTCATCAAGTCCGACCCGGCCGAGGGCCAGGCGGTCAGCGAAGGATCGGCCGTCGACATCGTGGTCTCCACCGGTCAGGTCGACCTGCCGAACCTGCTGGGCATGACGGAGGACAAGGCCAAGGAGACCATCACCAACCTCGGGCTCAACTCCGAGACCAGCACGGAGGAGAGCGACGAGAAACCGGGCACGGTGATCCGCCAGAGCCCGCAGGCCGGCTCGGTGCCGCAGGGGAGCGGCGTCTCGATCGTCATCGCCAAGAAGAAGGCCCCGGAGATGACGACGGTGCCGAACGTGGTCGGGCAGACTGCTGCCGACGCCCAGGCCGCTATCAGCGGCGCGAGCCTGAACCCGCAGATCACCTTCGAGCCCTCGGACGACGTGCCGAACGGCACCGTGATCTCCCAGGACCCGGAGGGTGGCGAGGCCGAGGTCGGCTCGAACGTCGCCGTCGTGGTGTCCAGCGGGCCGGAGGCGGAGGAGACGCCCACGGGCGATCCGTCCGGCGACCCCACGGACGGCGCGACCGACGACGCGGGCGACCCGCTCGGCATCCTGGACGACTGAGCGAGACGCACGACGGAGCCCGCCGGAACCGTGGTCCCGGCGGGCTCCGTCGTGCGTGGTGGCGTCAGCCCTGGTGCACCAGCGGCGCCATGCCGGCGGACCGCTCCACCGCGCCGTCGTCTCCGCACACGGCGAGCCAGTTGGCGAGGAGCCGGTGCCCGCCCTCGGTGAGCACCGACTCGGGGTGGAACTGCACCCCGTGCAGCGGCAGCTCGCGGTGCTGCAGCCCCATGACGACGCCGCTCGCCGTCGCGCCCGTCACCTCGAGCTCGGCGGGCACGCTCTCCGGGAGCACCGCGAGCGAGTGATAGCGCGTCGCTGTGAACGGCGACGCCAGACCGTCGAGCACGCCCTCGCCGCCGTGCTCCACCAGGCTGGTCTTGCCGTGCATGAGCTCTGGCGCGTGCGCCACCGTGGCGCCGTACACCTCCGCGAGGGCCTGGTGGCCCAGGCAGACGCCGAGCATCGGCGTGCGGGAGCGCGCACACGCACGGATGACGTCCTCCGACGAGCCGGCCTCCTTCGGTGTGCCGGGGCCGGGGGAGACGAGGACGCCGTCGAAGGGCGCGCCGTCCGCGTCGTGGAAGACGCCGTCCGCGTCGGGCTCGGGCACCGCGTCGTTGCGCACGACGACGGTGCGCGCCCCGAGCTGGTCCAGGTAGCCGACGATCGTGTAGACGAACGAGTCGTAGTTGTCGACCACGAGGATGCGCGGGCCGGCTGTCGTGGGGGTGGGGCTGGTCATGGCTGTCTCGCTTCGGGGAAGTGGTCAGGCGGGCTGCGGGGCGGGACGGCGGCCACGCCATCGCCGGCCCGGCAGCGCGGAGCTCACGACGGTCGCGGCGCTCACGAGAACACGTCCGTGCCGGCGGGGACGGTCGCGTACTTCATCTCGGAGCTGCCGGTGTAGGCGGGGAGCTCGAGGGTGCCCGCGTCCTTGACCGACCACCCGAGGGCGACCCAGTCGACGTACTGCTGGTAGATCGCGACGCCCGGGTCCGCGTCCAGCGACGCCCGGAGCTGCTGGGGGTCGCCCACGGCCTCGATCACGTACGGCGGGGAGAAGACCTTGCCGTGCAGCAGCAGGATGTTGCCGGAGCAGCGGAACGCCGACGTCGCGGTGACGCGCTCGCCCTGCAGCGTCATCGCCTCGGCCCCGCCCGCCCACAGCGCGTTGATGACGTGCTGCACGTCCTGCTGGTGCACGACCAGGTCGTCCGGCCGCGCCCCGCTGATCGACTGGCTGGACGCGGGCGCGTCGTCGAGCGCCACCCGCAGCCCGGGCCCCGAGACCGGCGCGGCACCCGTGACGACCGACTCGTCGGCCACGAGGTCGGCGCTCCGCGTGGGCAGGTCCGTGCCGGCCTGCTTGCCGAGGTCGTCGATCTCGGCCTCGAGCTCGTTCATCCGGTCGGTGAGCCCCGCGACGCGGTCGGACTCCGTGGTGACGAGCTCGGCGAGGTCCTGCGGGTCGCGACCGTCCTTGGTGTCCGCGAGCTGCGCGCTGGCGGTGAAGAGGAGCCCGGACGCGGCGAGGACGCACGCGACGGTCGCGCTCTGGCGCAGTCGGCGGTTCATCGGCCCTCCGGTCGGTCGCGGCTGTCCTTCTCGAGCCTGCTGACGACTACGCTAGTCGACAGAATCGCCGACGGTGGCGGGCATCCGGCCCGCGGCCGCCGCCCACCCGTCCGGACAGGAGACCTCCCCGTGCCCGAGTCGAAGTCCCGCAAGAAGAAGAGCACGCCCGCCGAGCAGCCGGCGACGCCGAAGGCGAAGCCGCAGGGCAACCCGCGCTGGCTGGTGCCGACGATGCTCACGCTCATGCTGCTGGGCCTCGCATGGATCGTCCTGTACTACCTCACGGCGCAGGGGCTGGGCCTGCCGATCCCGGCGCTCGGCGCCTGGAACCTCGCCGTCGGGTTCGTGCTGATCATCGCGGGCTTCGGGCTCACCACCCGCTGGCGCTGACGCCGGGTCTTCCACCCGTGTAGTTCGTTCCACACCTGTGGACAACCCTGTGGGCGGCGCTCAGAGCATCCCCACCGAGGCGTACTTCCACAGGGTCGCGGCGACGAGGACGACGGCCACGCCCGCCGGGACCAGCCACCCCACGAGCGCCTGCCGCTCGCGGGGCGCGAAGGCGAACCCGGCACCCATCGCCAGACCGACCGCCAGGCCGCCCAGGTGCGCCTGCCACGCGATCCCGCCGACGAAGAACGGGATCGCCATGTTGATGGCGATGAGCACGACGATCTGCGCGGCGCTGCGCCCGGTGCGGCGCAGGACCGGGATGATCGCGCCGAACAGCCCGAAGACGGCCCCGGAGGCACCCACGACGGCGGTGATCCAGGAGTAGCTCGTCGGGTCGGCGAGCAGCAGGTAGCCCACGGACCCCGCGATCGCGGACAGCACGTAGAGCGCGATGAAGCGGCCGCGTCCGAACGCCTGCTCGAGGAACGGGCCGGTGAGCCACAGCGCGTACATGTTGAACAGGATGTGCAGCGGGCTGGTGGAGTGCAGGAACGCGGCGGTGAGGAACCGCCACGGCTCGTCGAGCCCCACCGAGGGGGCGAAGGCCCACCGCTGCGTCCACTCGCCGCCCGTGACGAGCTGCAGCACCCAGCTCACCACGCACAGGCCGACGATCGTCAGCGTGACGACCGGCCGCCCGCCACGGACCGTGCCGCCGAACATCGTCCGGGCGCTCGGCACCGCGCGCGACGCCTCCTTGACGCAGTCGACGCACTGGATCCCGACGGCGGCAGGTCGTTGGCACTCGGGGCACGTCGGCCGCCCGCAGCGCTGGCAGCGCACGTAGGACACACGGTCGGGGTGCCGCGGGCACACGGGAGGAGCCGTCGGCTGCGGACCGGGAGTTGGGGTCGAGATGGGTCAGCCCTCCGTGAGGCGAGAGAGAGGTCGGGGTCGAGAATCTCGTCGCAGTACGCTCTTTCCCGACGTGGCGCGCCCCCTGGGGCGCGTGAACGGGACTGCGTCGAGATTCTCGACCCCGACCGTGGCCTGGACCGGAGCTCAGTCCTCGATGGTCACGCTGTTGATGACGATGTCCTGGACGGGACGGTCGCCGGGGCGGGTCGGCGTGGTGCCGATCGCGTCGACGACGGCGCGCGACTCGTCGTCGGCCACCTTGCCGAAGATGCTGTGCTTGCCGTTCAGCCACGGCGTGGCGCCGGTGGTGATGAAGAACTGCGAGCCGTTGGTGCCCTCGACGGCGCCCGTGACGGGGTTGCGGCGCTTGCCGGCGTTCGCCATCGCGAGGATGTACTTGTCGTCGAACTGGAGCTCGGGGTGGATCTCGTCGTCGAAGGTGTAGCCGGGGCCACCGGTGCCGGTGCCCAGCGGGTCCCCGCCCTGGATCATGAAGTTGTCGATGACGCGGTGGAAGATCACGCCGTCGTACAGAGGGTCGTTGCGCTCGGCGCCCGTGGCCGGGTCCGTCCACGTCGTGGTGCCCTTGGCCAGCCCGACGAAGTTCGCGACGGTCTTGGGCGCGTGGTTCGGCAGCAGCTCGATGCGGATGTCACCGGCGGTGGTGTGGAGGGTTGCGAACATGCCCTCATCCTCTCACTCTCCCTTCCCTGGACTCTCACGACGCGGCCCGCGCGTAGCGCTGCAGGCCAGGGCACCTGGTGGCACAGTGGGTCCATGGTGCGAAAGAACGTGGGCGACAGCGTCAAGGATGCTGCCAAGGACCAGGCCGAGAAGCTCTCCTCGAAGGTCTCCGACAAGGTGAGCTCGACGATCAACGACATCGACACCGAGAAGCTCAAGGGCTCCGCGACCGAGGCGGCCGCCGTCCTGGTCGACGTCGGCGCCCGTGCCGCCGGTGGGGCGAAGGACGCCGCGAACCAGGCCAAGGACTGGGCCGAGCCGCGCGTCGACTCCTTCCTCGAGTGGCTCGTGCCACGCGCCGAGAAGGCGTGGCGCGAGAGCGTGCTCGCGGCGGCGCCGCGGGTCGAGAAGGCCGCCGACAAGGCGGGCCCGCTCGTGGACACCGCGCACGACAAGATCGTGGACGACTACCTGCCGCGGGTCGTCTCCGCGTTCAACGAGGCCGCGACGCGCGCCGGGGCGGCCGCGGGTGCGGCCGGTGTCCTGGCGGCGGACGCCGCGCGCGACGCCGCGGAGAAGGCCGGTCGTGCGGGCAAGAAGGCCGCGAAGAAGGCGGCCAAGGAGGCCGCCAAGGCCCAGGCCGCCGCCGAGAAGGCGGCGGAGAAGGCCGCCAAGGAGGCCGAGAAGTCCGGCAAGGGCAAGGGGCTGTTCTGGTTCCTCGCACTCGCCGGGGCGGCCGTGGCCGGCTACGCCTTCTGGCGCCGGGCCCAGCCGCAGAACGACCCGTGGGCCGAGCCGTGGGAGCAGCAGTCCGGACCCGACTACGACGGCGCGGCGCGAGACGCGCGGCACGCCGTCGCCGACGCGGCGGAGGCCGTCGGCGAGGCCGCGGGGCACGCCGTCGCGAAGGGTCGCGAGGCCGCCGAGCGCGCCTCCGAGAAGGCCGCCGAGCTCGGCGAGGAGGTCACCGAGGCCGTGGACAAGGCCAAGGACAAGGCGACCGACGCCGCCAAGAAGGCCACGAACCGTACGCGCTCCGCCGCCCGCAAGACGGAGGACGCCGCCGGGGACGTCGCCGACGCCGCGAAGGATGCGGGGGAGGGCGACAAGGCCTGACCAGCTCGCCGTCCCCGGGACGGCACCGCACCGATCACCGCAGGGCCTCGTCCACAGGGACGGGGCCCTGCGGCGTCCCCGGGCTCAGACCTGCGGCACGTCCTGGAAGGCGCGGACCTCGACCCGGCCGCCGAGCGCCTCGGCAGCCAGCGTGCCCCACGCGATGGCCGCTGCGTCGTCCGCCGCCTCGATCACCCAGAGGCCGCCGAGGTACTCCGGGGCCTCCACGAACGGACCGGGGGAGACGGTCGCCACCTCACCGGAACCGTCGATCGTCGTGGCCGTGCTCGGCGGGTGCAGCCCGCCGGCGAACCGGAGCGCGTCCGCGGCCTCCAGCGACTCGTTGAAGGCGCCCACCGCCGCGAGCGTCGCCTCCAGCTCCGCCGGGTCCATCGTCGCCATCGTGGGTTCGCTCTCGGAGTCGTGCGGCACGGACAGCAGGTAGAGCGTCATCGTGACCCTCTCGTCGTGACGGCCGGCCGATCGGCGGCCCACCATCCACCATGCGGGACCGGGCGCCTGAGCTCAACACCTCCGGGCGCGCTCGTCGCCGAACGACGAGACCCCGCACGCCGACGGGCGTACGGGGTCTTCGGTGGTGGAGCCAAGGGGACTCGAACCCCTAACCCCCTGCTTGCAAAGCAGGTGCGCTACCAATTGCGCCATGGCCCCTGGCGGCCTCGTCAGACGGGCCGGGCGTTCTCAGTCGATGGTGTCGGTGACCTCGGACCACAGGTCCCGGTCGGCCGAGTCCTCGTTGAGACGGCGCCAGACCAGGTATCCCGCGCCCAGCGCGAGCAGGAGGACGAACAGCTTCTTCATCTTCTGCCTCCTCGTCACGACCGTCGTCGTGCGTCTCGGGCCCGGGCCTGAGGTGGCCTGGAGTGGGGCTAGGAGGACTTGAACCTCCGACCTCTTCCTTATCAGGGAAGCGCTCTAACCGTCTGAGCTATAGCCCCGAGCGCGCCCCCACGAGGGAGCGCGTGCAGCACGGAACATTACCGTACGCGCGGGTCCGTTCCCAAACCGGGAGAGCCGTCACGCGGTGTGACGTCGGTCCCGGTCGGGACGGGGTTCATTCGTCCGTCAGCGTGAGGTGCACGCCGCCGACGAGTGCGGCCGTGATGTTGTACAGGATGGCCATGATCGTGGCGAGCGCGGTCAGCAGCACCACGTTGACGATGGCGATCAGCACCGACAACGAGACGACGCGGTCGAACTCGATGAACTGCATGAGGTTCACGGCCTGCGGGCCGATCGTCTCGCTCAGGAAGCCCTGGATCTTCGCGAACGTGCCCATGTCGTTGAGCACGTACCAGACCACCATCGTCGCGACGACGGTGATGAAGCCGATCGCGACGGACAGCAGGAACGCGAGCTTCATGATCGACCACGGGTCGACCCGGGAGACCGACAGCCGCACGCGGCGCGCGCCGGCACCGGGCTGGACGGCCCCGACCATCGGGCTCCCCACGGGAGCCGCGGCGGCGGGGGCTGCCGTCCCGTGCACGCCGCCGGCCGAGTAGTGCATCTCCGGGCGCGGCTCGGCGGGCTTCGCGGCGCTCTTGGTCGTGCCCGTGCCGCTCGTGCTGCCCGCGCCGTCCTGCCCCTTGCCCTGGGCGTCCGGCATGACCGACTGGACCTTCTTCGCCGCGCTCCGTGCGGCGGCGAGCGCGGCGGCGGCCGCCTTCACCGCGCCCTCCTTGACGGGCGACGCGCCCTGGACGGCGGTGCCGTCCGGGGCGACCGAGGGAGCGGGCGCCGGGGCGGCGACCGGTGGGGCAGGCGGGGCCGGCACCTCGCCGACGCGGACGACGCCGATCGGCGCCGCGCCCGCTGCCGGGCTGCGGCGGTGGGTCGACTCGTCGATCTCCGCCTCCCGCGTGGGAGGCGCCGACGCCCGGGTCGACGCGCTGTTCTCCGTCATCAGTCCTCGTCCCCGCTCGTGGTCTGCTCGTCGGCGGCATGCTCGTCCACGCTAACCGACTCGTCGCCGCTTGCCTCGTCGACGTCCCGACGTTCGACGTTGCGGGCGACGGCGATGATGCGGTCCCCGCGGTCGGGCTTGGCGAACGTCACGCCCTGCGTGGTGCGGCCGGTGAGGTTCACCTCCGCGACCGCCGAGCGCACGATCTTGCCACGCTCCATGATGACCAGCACCTCGTCGTCCGCCTCCGTGACCAAGGCCCCCACGAGGTCTCCACGAGCCTCGACCAGGTTGGCGACCTTGATGCCGTAGCCGGCGCGACCCTGGACGCGGTACTCCGTGATCGCGGTGCGCTTCGCGAAGCCGCCCTCGGTCACGACGAACAGGTCCGTCCCCGGCGTGACGACGTCCGCGTTGAGCAGCTCGTCCTCCTCGCGGAACTTCATGCCGGTGACGCCGGACGTCGCGCGGCCCATCGGGCGCAGCGTGTCGTCGTCGGCGGGGAAGCGGATCGACTGGCCCTTACGCGACACGAGGATGAGGTGGTCGTCCGCGTTCACGAGGCGCGCCGCGACGAGCTCGTCGGGATGCCCCTCGTCGTCCTCGCGCAGGTTGATCGCGATGAGGCCGCCCGAGCGCGGCGAGTTGTACTCGCCGAGGCGGGTCTTCTTCACGAGCCCGCGGCGCGTGGCGAGCACCAGGTAGTCCGCGGCCTCGTAGTCCGGCAGGTCGAGCACCTGCGCGATGTGCTCGCCGGGCTGGAACGCCAGCATGTTCGCCACGTGCTGGCCCTTGGCGTCGCGACCGCCCTCGGGCAGCTCGTAGCCCTTGGCGCGGTACACGCGGCCCAGGTTCGTGAAGAACAGCAGCCAGTGGTGCGTCGTCGTGACGAAGAAGTGCTCGACGATGTCGTCCTCGCGCAGCGCGGCGCCGCGCACGCCCTTGCCGCCGCGCCGCTGCGCCCGGTAGCTGTCCGAGCGCGTGCGCTTGGCGTACCCGCCGCGCGTGATCGTGACGACGACCTCCTCCTCGGGGATGAGGTCCTCGACCGACATGTCGCCGTCGAACGGCAGCACCGTGGTGCGCCGCTCGTCGCCGTAGCGGGCGACGATGTCGTCGAGCTCGTCCTGGACGATGGTCCGCTGGCGCTCCGGCTTCGCGAGGATGTCCTTGTAGTCCTCGATCTCGCGCTGCAGGCCGTCGTGCTCGTCGATGATCTTCTGCCGCTCGAGGGCCGCGAGTCGACGCAGCTGCAGGGCCAGGATCGCGTTGGCCTGCTGCTCGTCGACGTCGAGCAGCTCCATGAGGCCGGTGCGGGCCTCCTCGACGTCGGGGGAGCGGCGGATGAGTGCGATGACCTCGTCCAGCGCGTCGAGGGCCTTGAGGTAGCCGCGCAGGATGTGGATCTGACGCTCGGCCTCGGCCAGCAGGTACTCGGTGCGACGACGCACGACCTCGATCTGGTGCGTGGTCCAGTGCCGCACGAAGGCGTCGAGGCTGAGCGTGCGCGGCACGTCGTCGACGAGCGCCACCATGTTCGCGCCGAAGCTGAACTGCAGCGGCGTGTGCTTGTACAGGTTGTTCAGCACGACCTTGGCGATCGCGTCGCGCTTGAGCACGATGACGAGGCGCTGGCCGGTGCGGCCCGACGTCTCGTCGCGGATGTCCGCGATGCCGGCGAGCTTCCCGTCGTTGACGAGGTCCGCGATCTTGCTGGCAAGGTTGTCCGGGTTGACCTGGTAGGGCAGCTCGGTGATGACGAGGCAGATCCGGTTCTGGATCTCCTCGACGTTCACGACGGCACGCATCGTGATGGAACCGCGGCCGGTGCGGTACGCCTCCTCGATGCCCTTGGTGCCGAGGATCGTGGCGCCGGTCGGGAAGTCCGGTCCCTTGATCCGGAGCATCAGTGCGGCGAGGAGCTCCTCGCGCGACGCGTCCGGGTTGGCGAGGTGCCAGCGCACGCCCTCGGCGACCTCGCGCAGGTTGTGCGGCGGGATGTTGGTCGCCATGCCCACCGCGATGCCGGCGGAGCCGTTGACCAGGAGGTTCGGGAAGCGGGCGGGCAGGACGACGGGCTCCTGCGTGCGGCCGTCGTAGTTGTCCTGGAAGTCGACCGTGTTCTTCTCGATGTCCCGGACCATCTCCATGGCCAGCGGGGCCATGCGGCACTCGGTGTACCGGGGAGCGGCGGCCGGGTCGTTGCCGGGCGAGCCGAAGTTCCCCTGCCCGGCGACGAGCGGGTACCGCAGCACCCAGTCCTGCACCAGGCGCACGAGGGTGTCGTAGATCGCCGTGTCACCGTGCGGGTGGAACTTGCCCATGACGTCGCCCACGACGCGCGAGCACTTCGAGTACGCGCGGTCGGGGCGGTAGCCGCCGTCGTACATCGCGTAGAGCACGCGGCGGTGCACCGGCTTGAGGCCGTCCCGCACGTCGGGGAGCGCGCGACCGACGATGACGCTCATCGCGTAGTCGAGGTAGCTGCGCTGCATCTCCAGCTGCAGGTCCACCTGGTCGATGCGGCCGTGCTGCACCGTCACCGCACCGTCGGTCGTGTCGATCGCCTCGCCGTCCGGGGCGCCGTCCGTCATGTCGGGACCGGGGGTCTCGTCCGTCACCGTCTACCTTCTTCCTGTCCTGCGCCGCCGGGGCGCGGGTTCCGTCGTCCTCGAGATCATGCTCGGCTGGTGTACAACGACGTGCGTACGGGTTGTACGACGTCGTCGTCCGCCGCTAGATGTCGAGGAAACGGACGTCCTTGGCGTTGCGCTGGATGAAGCTGCGGCGGGACTCGACGTCCTCGCCCATGAGCACCGAGAAGATCTCGTCGGCCGCGGCCGCGTCGTCCATGGTCACCTGCAGCAACGTGCGGTGCTCCGGGTCCATGGTGGTGTCCCAGAGCTCGGTGTAGTCCATCTCGCCCAGGCCCTTGTAGCGCTGGATGCCGTTCTCCTTGGGGATCCGCTTGCCGGCCGCCAGGCCCTCCTTGAGGAACGCGTCCCGCTCACGGTCGGAGTACACGTAGTCGTGCGGCGCGTTCGACCACTTGAGCCGGTACAGGGGCGGCTGCGCCAGGTACACGTGGCCGTGCTCGATGAGCGGGCGCATGTAGCGGAACAGCAGGGTGAGCAGCAGCGTGCAGATGTGCTGGCCGTCGACGTCGGCATCGGCCATCAGCACGATCTTGTGGTACCGGAGCTTCGAGATGTCGAAGTCCTCCCCGATGCCCGTGCCGAACGCCGTGATGAGGGACTGGATCTCCTGGTTGGAGAGAGCCTTGTCCAGCCGGGCCCGCTCGACGTTGAGGATCTTGCCGCGCAGCGGCAGGATCGCCTGGTTGTGCGGGTTGCGACCACGGACGGCGGAGCCGCCGGCCGAGTCGCCCTCGACGATGTAGACCTCGCAGTCCTCGGCGCGGTTCGACTGGCAGTCCTTGAGCTTGCCGGGCATCCCGCCCGAGCTGAGGATCCCCTTGCGTCGCGTGGCCTCGCGCGCCTTGCGGGCCGCGATGCGGGCCTGCGACGCCTGGATGGCCTTGCGGATGATGTCGCGCGCCTCGGTCGGGTGGGCGTCGAACCAGTCCACGAGCTTCTCGCGCACCACGCGCTGCACGAACGTCTTCGCCTCGGTGTTGCCGAGCTTCGTCTTGGTCTGGCCCTCGAACTGGGGCTCGCCGAGCTTGACGGAGATGACGGCGGTGAGGCCCTCGCGGATGTCGTCGCCCGTGAGGTTGTCGTCCTTCTCCTTGATGATCTGCTTGTCGCGGGCGTAGCTGTTCACCAGGGTGGTGAGCGCCGCACGGAAGCCCTCCTCGTGCGTGCCGCCCTCGGTGGTCGAGATCGTGTTCGCGAACGTGTGCACCGACTCGCTGTACGCGCTGGTCCACTGCATCGCGATCTCGACCGAGATCTTCCGCTCCGTGTCCTCCGACTCCACGTCGATGATCTCGGGGTGGATGAGCTCGGACTTCTTGGCCGCGTTGATGTGCGCCACGTAGTCCGTGAGGCCGTTGTCGTAGCGGTACGTCACCGTACGGACGGGGTTCGCGTCCTCGACGTCGGCGCCACCGTCGGCGGCCGTGACGTCGGTGTCCGCGCCGTCCGGGGCCCGGCCCGCGACCTCGTCGTCCGCGACGGCGTGACCGGCGCGCTCGTCGCGCAGCGTGATCTTCAGGCCCTTGTTGAGGAAGGCGTACTGCTGGAAGCGCGAGCGCAGCGTCTCGAAGTCGTACTCCGTGGTCTCGAAGATCGAGTCGTCGGCCCAGAACGTCTGCGTGGTCCCGGTGGCCTCGCCCTCGGCCAGCGGCTCGAGCTTCTGCACCTCGGTGACGGGCTCGCCGCCGTCGCGGTACTCCTGCTGCCAGTGGAAGCCGTCGCGCTTCACCTGGGACACGAAGCGGGTGGACAGCGCGTTCACGACCGACATGCCCACGCCGTGCAGCCCGCCGGAGACGGCGTAGCCGCCGCCACCGAACTTGCCGCCCGCGTGCAGGATCGTCATGACGACCTCGAGCGTGGGCTTGCCCTCGGTGGGGTGCATCGCGACGGGGATGCCTCGGCCGTTGTCGCGGACCCGGACACCGCCGTCGGCGAGGAGGGTCACCTCGACGCTGTCGGCGTGACCCGCGAGGGCCTCGTCCACAGAGTTGTCCACAATCTCGTAGACCAGGTGGTGCAGGCCCCGCTCGCCCGTGGAGCCGATGTACATGCCCGGGCGCTTGCGGACGGCCTCGAGGCCCTCCAGGACGGTGATGTTGCCGGCGTCGTACCCGTTCCCCGGTCCGGCTGCTTCGTTGGCTCCGTTGGCGACAGTGTCGGGACGGGGGGTGTCGGTTCGGTCTGCCACAGGCGGAGCTGCTCCTCGGTCGTCGTGCACGCGCCGACGCTTCGTGCGGTGTGCAGGCGGCGCGGCTCTCAGGTTCCGGGCTGCGCTCGACCGAGCCGTGCGAGAGGTCGCAGCACGACCCGGAATGACCGTCCCAGTCTACCTGCCGGAGGCAAGGAAACGGCGGATTGACGCCGCTGGAGGGAAGTTCCGCACACGTTGTCCACAGGTCGTGGAAAGCGCGCTCTCCACAGCCTTGTCCACAGGTTTGTCCCCAAGGTTGTCCACAGTTGGGGGGTGATCGGAGCGGCTCTTCCGGAACGTCGGTTTTTTGTGCTCTGACCGTTATCAACGGCTCTCCCGATTTACTCCAAAAACTGGTGTACTACCCCACGACTCCCCGTTTCGCACGTCGACTGGCGCGCGCCCGTGCACCGGTCACCACCGAAGGGACAACCCCACAGTGAAGAGGACTCTGGCCGGCGTCGCCGCGACGACGCTCGCCGTCGGAGGGATGCTCGTCGCCACCGCGGCGCCGGCCTCCGCCCACACCCCCGGAGCGTCGGCCACTTGCGACACGCTCACCGTGAACCTGGCGGCATACGCCAACGGCCACGACGGCCGGACCAACACCGTGAAGGTGAAGGTCGACGACAAGACCGTGGTCGAGGAGTCCTTCGGGACCGGGTACCACAACGACAAGATCGACATCTCCGGCAGTTCCCGGTGGACCGTCGAGGTCGATGCATGGGACGGCCACAACGGCACCCAGTACGACTGGTCCTACGGCGAGAGCACCAAGGCGTGCCCGGCTCCGGAGGTCACCGACGTCCAGGTCGGCATCTACCTGTACCCGAAGCTCGACAAGGACAAGCCTGCCGCGTGGGAGAACTCCGGCGAGCAGCAGCTCCTCGGCACGACGCCGCTCACCGTTCCCGAGGACGAGCTCAAGAACGACCAGCACTGGTACACCGAGCTCCCGGAGACGGACGCGCTCGACGACATCGACCTGTGCACCGGGTGGGGCATCCAGCAGGACCTGGTGCGCGGCGGCGTGGACGAGTACACGATGCCGGAGACGATCACCTACCCCGACGGCTCGTCCATGGACGGGCACCTGGTCGACTGGCAGCACCAGGAGCTCAGCGACTTCGGCATCGAGCTGCCGTCCGCCGAGGACTGCGCCACCCCGACCGAGCCGGAGGTCCCGGTCGTCGAGGAGCCTCAGACCGTCGTTCCGCAGGCCCCGGACGCCCTCGACGTCTGCGGCGCGGTCGCGTCGGACGTCATCCTCCCCGCGGACACCGCGGACGTCACCTACCTGACCACCGAGCAGGGCGTGCTCGCGGTGCCGACCGAGGGACGCACGTTCGGCGACGACCTGGGCGGCTACACCCGCACCGAGGGTGGCGACGTGATCTTCCCGATCGAGCAGCTCGTCCCGTCGGAGGAGTCGTGCGCGCTGATCCCGGGTGACATCGGTGCCGTGTGCGTGGGCGACACGCCCTACCTCGACTACGGCGTCTCGCTGCCCGAGGGCATCGAGGTCGACGACGAGACCCCGCTGACCATCACGTTCATCCACCCGGAGGGTGGCGAGAACTACGTCGCCACCGACCAGCCGCTGGAGGGCCAGCTGCTGTGGCCGGGTGCCTCGGACACGGCGCCGAAGCAGTGGCCGGGCTGGGAGCAGCAGGACGACGGCTCCTACGCCGAGACGGACGGCAACTACGCCTGGACCCGTGAGGGCGTCGAGGTGCTCTTCGAGGTCAACCCCGAGTACTCGCAGCTCGTGAGCTACCCGGAGGCGAGCACCGAGTGCGCCAACCCGGTCGGCGCCGGCGGCGCGGACGTGGACGTCGTCGCGGACGACGCCGAGGTCCCGCCGGCCGCGGCGGAGACGGCCGACGAGCTCCCGCAGACGGGTGCGACGGTCGGCGTCTTCGCCGGGATCGCCGCGCTGCTGATCGTCGGCGGCGGCGTGCTGTTCTGGCTGCGTCGCCGCATCCAGCACTGACGTCCCGCGAGCACGACGACGGGGCCCGGCCGCACCAGCGGCCGGGCCCCGTCGTCATGTCCGCGCGGTCCCGAACCCTCAGCCGTACGTGTCGCGCGGTCCCGGGCCGCGCACCGTGCGTCGTCCGCGGCGGAAGCCCGGCCCGGCGGGCCCGAGCACGGTGACCTGCTCGACGACGCCCTCGCCGACCTCTTCCTCGAGCCGGCGGAGCAGGGTCGGCACCAGCAGCCTCACCTGCGTGGCCCAGGCGGTCGAGTCGGCCCGCACCACGAGCACCTTCTGCTCGAAGGTCTCCGGCTGACAGTGGTCGGCGACCTGGTCGCCCACCACCTCGCGCCAGCGCCCGATCACGCCGCCGACGGACACGTCCGCCGTCCACCCCTTGTCCCGCATGAGGCGCCCCAGCACCTCCGACAGGAGCTGCGGGTCGCGGGCGCCGGGTCCCTGCCCGGACAGACGTGGCTCTGCGAGGGGGGAGCGGCGCGCCGGCGAGCCGGGCCGGAGTCCCTTGGCCCGCGCCGCCGCCTTCGCGCGGTTGAGGGCCTCTCGCGCGACCGCCGACGGCGGCGTCAGCTCGGTGCGGTCCGTGACCGGGCGCGGGTCCTCGGCGCGGGACGACGGGCCGCCCGTGCTCCCGTCGTCCTCGGGGAGGTCGCCCTCGACGGTCGCGCCGTCGTCACGTCGCACGACGCACCTGGCCGGGGGTGACCTCGTACCGCGCACCGAGCAGCCCCGGCGGGACGTCGTCGGGCACGGCGGCCGTGACGAGCACCTGGCGAGCCGGCGCGACGAGCTCCGCCAGCCGCTCGCGACGTCGCACGTCGAGCTCGGCGAACACGTCGTCCAGGATCAGCACGGGGTCGGCGTCCGTGTCGAGGTCGGGGTCCCAGAACGCGGCGTCCGGCACGTGCTCCGGGTCGTCGCCGCCGCCGAGCAGCCGGTACGACGCGAGCCGCAGCGCCAGTGCGAACGACCACGACTCCCCGTGGCTCGCGTACCCCTTGGCCGGCAGCCCACCGAGGGTGAGGACCAGGTCGTCGCGGTGCGGCCCGACGAGGCTGACGCCGCGTTCCAGCTCCTGGGCACGCGCCTCCGCCATCGCCGCGAGGATCGCCTTCTCCAGGTCCTCCGCGGCGGGCGTCGCGCCGTCCGTGGCGCCGGGGACGCTCGAGCGGTACGCGAGCTGCGCGTCGCCGTCGGCGTCGCTGACCTGCTCGTACGCGGCCGCGACGTGCGGTCGCAGGGCCTCCACCAGCGCGAGGCGCATCGCAAGGATCTGCCCGCCGAGCTGCGCCGCCCGGGCGTCCCAGACCTCGAGGGTGCTGGTGTCCACAGCGCCTGCGCCGGACCGGCGCGCCCCGCGGAGCGACTTGAGCAGCGCCGACCGCTGCCGCACCACGCGCTCGTAGTCGCCCAGCAGGCCGGCAGCGCGGGGGAGGAGCTGCACGACCAGCTGGTCGAGGAAGCGGCGCCGGCCGTCGGGGTCGCCCTTGACGAGCGCGAGGTCCTCGGGCGCGAAGAGCACCGTCCGCAGGATGCCGAGCACGTCACGCGCCCGTCCGAGCTGCCCACGGTTCACGCGGGCCCGGTTCGCCTTGCCGGCGGTGATCTCCAGCTCGACGGTCGACGCCCGGTCCCCGCGCACGATCCGCGTCCGGACCACCGCCCGCTCCGCGCCCGCCTTGATGAGGGGGGTGTCGTTCGCGACCCGGTGGCTGCCGAGGGTCGCCACGTAGCCGATCGCCTCGACGAGGTTGGTCTTGCCCTGGCCGTTGCGCCCGACGAACGCGTTCGGGCCAGGCTCGAGCTCGACGTCGGCCGCGGCGTACGAGCGGAAGTCGAGGAGGGAGAGGTGGGAGACGTACATCTACCCTGCTCGGCGGCCTGCCACCGCCGGCCTCACTGCGCGGGCTTGACCGCGTGCCCGCCGAACTGCTGGCGCAGCGCGGCCACGGCCTTCATCGCCGGGGACTCGTCCTGCCGGGACGCGAAGCGCGCGAACAGCGCCGCGGAGATCACGGGCAGCGGCACCGCGTTGTCGATGGCCTCGTCGACCGTCCAGCGGCCCTCGCCCGAGTCGTCCACCCAGTCGTCGATCGCCGCCAGCGCCGGGTCCTCCTCGAGCGCCTTCACCATGAGGTCGAGCAGCCACGACCGCACGACCGTGCCGCGCATCCACGCCTTCATCGTGCCGTGCACGTCCGTGACGATGTCCTTGGCGGCGAGCAGCTCGTAGCCCTCCGCGTAGCTCTGCATGAGGCCGTACTCGATGCCGTTGTGGACCATCTTCGCGAAGTGCCCCGCGCCCACCTCGCCGGCGTGCACGAAACCCTCCTCGCGGGGGCCCTCGGGCCGCAGCGCGTCGAAGACGGGCATGAGCGTCTCGACGTGCGCGCGGTCGCCGCCGCACATCAGGCCGTACCCGTTCTCCAGACCCCACACGCCGCCGGAGACGCCCACGTCGACGTAGCCGATCCCGTGCTCGGCCAGCTCTGCCGCGCGCGCCTGGTCCTCGGGGTAGTGCGAGTTCCCGCCCTCGACGACGACGTCACCCTCGCCCAGCAGCGTGCCCAGCTCCTGCACCACGCCGCGCGTCGGGTCGCCGGCCGGCACCATCACCCACACGACGCGACGGTCCGCGGGCAGCGCGGCCACGAGATCCGCGAGCGACGCGACGTCCGACACCTCGGGCCGCGGGTCGTACCCGGTGACCTCGATGCCGCCGCGGCGCAGCCGCTCGCGCATGTTGTTGCCCATCTTGCCCAGACCGACGAGTCCGATGTGGCTGACCATGGGTTCCTCCGGGTGCGGTACGGGCGAGCGGGCAGGACGAGCTCAGCCGGCGAAGCGGATCGGCACGAGCAGGTAGCGGTACTCCGACGAGTCCTCGCCGTCGAGCGACTCCTGGCCGGTGAACTCCACAGGCTTGTTCGGGTGCGTGAACGACAGCCGGACGAAGTCGGTACCGAGCGCCCCGAGCCCGTCCAGCAGGAACTGCGGGTTGAACGCGACCTGGATGTCCTCGCCCACCAGCACCGCCTCGAGGGCCTCGGACGCCTGCGCGTCGTCGCCCTGCCCTGCGTCGAGCACGACCTGACCGTCCGTGAACGACAGCCGGATCGGCGTGTTGCGCTCCGCCACGAGGGACACGCGCTTGGAGGCCTCGATGAGCGGCGCGGTGGCCACGACGGCGTGGATCGGCGTCGCGTCCGGGAAGAGACGCCGCACGGGCGGGTAGTCGCCGTCGACGAGCTGCGACGTCGTGTGGCGGCCGCCGGCCTCGAAGCCGATGAGGTCGACGCCCTGGCCCGTGGACAGGCCCACGTTGACGAGGCCCCCGCCCCCACCGAGCGACTTCGCGACGTCGGTCAGGGTGCGGGCCCGCACGAGCGCGACGGCCGAGTAGCCCGGCGTGGCCGGCGTCCAGGTGAGCTCACGCAGTGCCAGGCGGTACCGGTCGGTGGCGATGAGGGTGATGCGCTCGCCCTCGATCTCCATCCTCACGCCGGTGAGCAGGGGGAGCGTGTCGTCGCGGCTCGCGGCCACGCTGACCTGGGCGACGGCGTGCGTGAGCGCGTCGCCGGTCACCGTGCCGCTCAGCTCGGGCATCTGCGGCAGCGTCGGGTAGTCCTCCACCGGCATGGTCAGCAGGGTGAAGCGCGAGGCGCCGCACGTCAGGACCACCTTCGTGCCCTCGAGGGTGACGTCCACAGGCTTGTGGGGCAGGGCCCGGGAGATCTCGGCCAGCAGCCGTCCTGAGACGAGCACCGTCCCCGGCTCGGAGACCTCGGCGGGGATCTCCGCCCGCGCGGACACCTCGTAGTCGAAGCTGGACAGCCAGATCGTGCCGGCCGTGTCGACCTCGATGCGTACGCCCGCGAGCACCGGTGCCGGAGGGCGCGTGGGGAGCGTGCGCGCCGTCCAGGTCACGGCCTCGGCCAGGACGTCACGCTCAACCCGGAACTTCATCCCACTCCTCGCGTTGTCGACCCTTGTCGATCGAAGCGGACGTGCGGGCGTGGGGCCGGTGGCCCGGGACCGGCCCGGACCGTCGTCATGACCCGACCTGCCTCGTCGTCCGAGCCAAACCCTACGCGAGACAGGGGCTCTTCGGCACGTGATCCTCAGGCTGAGGGGCGGGACCGCCCTGGATCGCCTCGCCGCCCTGATGAAGGTGTGGGGAATTTCTTGATGATCAAACGTTCGTCATCGTCATCGGGGTTGTGGAATCTGGGGATGACGGACGTTTGTGCAGGTCAGAGGGCTGTTCAGGGTGTGGAGGCCGTGGGGGCGCCGCTGTGGACAACACCTTGTGCCTGTGGGCGACGGAATCTGTACCCACAGCCGTCCACCGATCGGGGCGTCGTCGTCCACGGATCTGCCGCGGTGGTCCACACGCATCCACAGAGTTATCCACAGGTGTGAATCTCTCCCGTGTCCGTGCAGCGCCGCTTGTCCACGGTATTGCTCCACAGGCCTGGGGACAGATGCAGCGCAACCGGCCGTTTCCGGGCATCTCCCTGTGGGCAGGCATGTGGAGAGACGCCGACGGGCCCGGATCCACAGCCCTGTGGAGAGCGTGGTCGGGCCCGTGAGGCGGTTCGTCGTGCGGAAAGAGGTCAGCCGCGGTGCTGCTGCTTGATGCGGCTCGTGAGCTCGGTCACCTGGTTGTAGGTGGAACGACGCTCGGCCATCTGGCCCGCGATCTTCTTGTTCGCGTGCATCACGGTGGTGTGGTCACGGCCGCCGAACTGCTGGCCGATCTTCGGCAACGACAGGTCGGTGAGCTCCCGGCACAGGTACATGGCGATCTGACGGGCGGTGACGAGCACGCGCGAGCGGGAGGAACCGCACAGGTCGTCGATCGTGAGCCCGAAGTAGGCGGCCGTCTGGGCGATCACCATCGACGGGGTGATCTCCTGCGTGTCGTCGTCGGTGATGAGGTCCTTGAGGACGATCTCCGCGAGGGCCAGGTCCACGGCCTGGCGGTTGAGGTTCGCGAAGGCCGTGACGCGGATGAGCGCCCCCTCGAGCTCGCGGATGTTCGTGGAGATGCGCGAGCCGATGTAGCTGAGCACCTCGGCGGGGACGTCGAGCCGCTCGCTCGCGGCCTTCTTGCGCAGGATCGCGATGCGGGTCTCGAGGTCCGGCGGCTGGACGTCCGTGATGAGGCCCCACTCGAAGCGCGAGCGCAGCCGGTCCTCGAAGCCGTTCAGCTGCTTGGGCGGGACGTCGGAGGTGATCACCACCTGCTTGTCCGCGTTGTGGAGGGCGTTGAAGGTGTGGAAGAACTCCTCCATCGTCTGTTCCTTGCCCTCGAGGAACTGGATGTCGTCGATGAGGAGGACGTCGACGTCGCGGTAGCGGCGCTGGAAGGCCCCGGCGCGCCCCTCGCCGATGCTGTTGATGAAGTCGTTGGTGAACTCCTCCGAGTTCACGTACCGCACGCGCACATGGGGATAGAGGTTGTGGGCGTAGTGGCCGATGGCGTGGAGCAGGTGCGTCTTGCCGAGCCCGGAGTCGCCGTAGATGAACAGCGGGTTGTACGCCTTGGCCGGGGCCTCGGCGACGGCGACGGCGGCGGCGTGGGCGAACCGGTTGGACGATCCGATGACGAAGGTCTCGAAGATGTACTTCGGGTTGAGACGGGTCGGCTCGGCCGACTGCTTGGGGCTCGGCGGCAGCGGGGGCGCCTCCGGCTCGTCGGGGATGCCGGGCTCCGGGGGAGCCGTGTAGTCCTGCGACGGTCCGGTGAGGGTGTCGCTGCTCAGCTCCGGGTCCACGGTGATGCCGAAGCGGATGTCGCGCCCGAGCGTGGAGGCCATCGCGGACACGAGCTGGTCGCGCACGCTGGTCTCGAGGTAGGCGCGTGTCTGCTCGTGCGGCACCGCGATGAACACGGTGTCCTCGAGGATGGCCATCGGCTTCGCGAGCTTGATGAACGCGAGCTGCCGGGCGCTCATGTCCGGCCGTGCCTCGAGAGTGGCGAGCGTGTGTGCCCAGACGTCGGTGATGTTCTCGTCCGGCTGGGCCACGGGCGTCGTCCTTCGGGTCGTTCGGGATGGTCAGCGAGGTCGCGAGTCTGCCACGCCAGATCTCCGTCCACAGCGTTGTCCACATGCTGTGGAACCTGTGGACAATGCTGTGGGCGATGACCGGACCGGGCGAACGGCGCGCCATCGCGCCGAGGTGCGTGAGGTCCTCCACATCGTAGCCACCAGCCGGTCCGGGTCGCCCCCGGGCGGGTTTGACCTGAGGGGCCTCCACGGCGTAACGTCGGACAGCCGTTCCAGGTCCTTTCGCGCGCCCTTAACAGGGCTGCCGGTCCTCGGGTCGGCCCGGTCGGTGCTTCCACGTCTCGTACGCGAGCCCGACCTGCGACAAGACCTGCATCGTCGAGGAACTGACGGTGTGCCTCCCCGACGTTTCTTGGAGTACCTCGTGAGCAAGCGGACTTTCCAGCCGAACAACCGCCGTCGTGCCAAGACCCACGGCTTCCGGCTGCGCATGCGCACCCGCGCCGGCCGCGCCATCCTGGCGAACCGTCGGCGCAAGGGTCGCGCCGAGCTCTCTGCCTGACGGATGTTGCCCGCGGCGCACCGACTGCGCCGTTCCGTCGACTTCGAACGGACGGTGCGCCGTGGCACGCGTGCAGGTCGATCGACCGTGGTGGTGCATCTCCTCGTCGACCCCGACGCCGGCCTTGAGGCCGGCGTCGGTGCTGTCGCGGGCGATGCCCCGCCACAGGTCGGTCTTGTCGTATCCAAGGCCGTGGGGAACGCCGTGCACCGGAACCAGGTG
Organism: Isoptericola nanjingensis; assembly: GCF_050311635.1. Lineage (NCBI taxonomy): Bacteria > Bacillati > Actinomycetota > Actinomycetes > Micrococcales > Promicromonosporaceae > Isoptericola > Isoptericola nanjingensis. Next base: position 138,827 of record NZ_JBNOZL010000002.1, read on the forward strand.
AAGCGCCGCCTGCGGCACATCGCCGCGGCGCACCTTCCCGCCATCCCCCCTGGGTCCCGGATGGTCGTTCGCGCTCTGCCCGCCTCGAGCGGCGCCACCTATGCGGAGCTCGGCAAGGACCTCACGAGCAGCCTCGAGCGCGCCCTCGCGCGCGCCCGGAGGACGACGTGACCGCCTCGACGTTCGACCGCGGGCGCGACGCGCTGCGGAACCTCCCGGCGACCGTCCTCATCGGCGTCCTGCGCGTCTACCAGTCGGTGATCTCCCCGCTGACGGGGCCCACCTGCAAGTACTACCCGTCGTGCTCCCAGTACGCGATCATCGCGATCCGTACGCACGGGACGCTACGGGGAACCGGCCTCGCTCTGTGGCGGATCCTGCGGTGCAACCCGTGGAGCCTCGGCGGAGTCGACGACGTCCCACCCGCTCGTTCTCGCCATGTCGATGTCGACGCGGCAGGTCACGAGCACCGCGGCGCAGCACACCACTGACCCTCCCGGACCGCGCCGCCGGGGACGCAGACTTTCCGACAGAGGAGACAATTCGGGATGTTCGACACCATCCTCTACCCCATCGAGTGGGTCGTGGCCTGGATCATGTACGGGGCGCACGCCCTGTTCACGACCCTCGGGATGCAGGACGGCCCTGGCTGGGCATGGGTGTTCTCGATCGTCGCCCTGACGGTCGTCATCCGTATCGCACTGATCCCGCTCTTCTTCAAGCAGATCAAGGCCTCGCGCGGGATGCAGATGATGCAGCCCGAGCTGCAGGCGGTGCAGAAGAAGTACAAGGGCAAGACCGATCCCGCGTCCCGCGAGGCCATGGGCCGCGAGACCATGGAGCTCTACCGCAAGCACGGCACGAACCCCATGGCGTCGTGCCTGCCGATCCTTCTGCAGTCCCCGATCTTCTTCGCGCTGTTCCGGGTCCTCAACAACCTGCAGGGCATCGCAGAGGGTACGCACAAGGCCATCGGTCCGATCGACCAGCGGATCGCCGGCGACATCGAGTCGTCGAGCCTCTTCGGAGCGCAGCTCTCCGACGTCTTCCGGACGACCGACTCGATGACGTCGCGCGTCGTCGTCATCTGCCTCATCGTCCTGATGAGCGCCACGATGTTCTTCACCCAGCGTCAGCTCACGATGAAGAACATGCCCAAGGCTGCCCTCGAGGGGCCGATGGCGAGCACGCAGAAGATGATGCTCTACATCCTTCCGGTGATCTTCCTGATCTCGGGCATCAACTTCCCTGTCGGCGTGCTGATCTACTGGGTCATCTCGAACCTCTGGTCGATGGGCCAGCAGTTCTACACGATCAAGAAGATGCCGGCTCCCGGCTCGGAGGCGGAGCGTCTCCTGAAGGAGAAGCAGGCGCGGAAGGCAGCGGCCAAGGGCGCCATCGAGGCGGCCCCGGAGCCCGAGCCCGAGAAGCCCCGTGGGCAGCGTGAGCAGCCCAAGCGCAAGAACCGCCAGAAGCGCCGTTGAGCAGCGAGAGGAATCGAACACCGATGACGACGGACACTCCGGTGGAGCACGGTCCCGACCGTACGAAGCGCCTCGAGGAGGAGGGCGAGATCGCGGCGGACTACCTCGAAGAGCTGCTCGACATCGCCGACCTCGATGGGGACATCGACCTCGACATCCAGCACGACCGCGCCGCGGTCGAGGTCGTGGCGGACGAGGACGAGGACCTTTCTGCTCTGGTCGGGCGTGACGGTGAGGTGCTGGAGGCGCTGCAGGAGCTCACCCGCCTGGCCGTTCAGGCGCGGACGGGGGAGCGGAGCCGGCTGATGCTCGACATCGCCGGGTTCCGTGCGGCTCGGCGGCAGGAGCTCACGGCGCTGGCGGAGGACGCGATTCGCACCGTGCGCGAGTCCGGTCGCGAGGTCGAGCTCGACCCGCTCAACGCCTTCGAGCGCAAGGTCGTGCACGACGCCGTCGCGGCGGCGGGCCTGATCAGCGACTCGCGTGGCGTGGAGCCGGCACGGTACGTGGTGGTGCAGCCGGCCGCGGAGCAGGACGGCGCGTCGGAGTCCTGAAGGACGTCTCGAGAGCCCGTTGTTTCACGTGAAACGACGGGCTCTCGGCATGTGGTGGGAATGCAAGGGAGAGATCGTGAGCGACGAGACACAGGTCCCCACGGGCGATGACGAGGACGCGGAGCTCGGTCAGAGCGACGCCGTCCGCGAGTACTTCGGTGACCGCTACGAGCTGGTGGCTCGGTATGCCGCGAGCCTGAGGGACGAGGGCGAGCTGCGTGGCCTCATCGGACCGCGCGAGGTCGCGCGCCTGTGGGAACGCCACATCCTCAACTCGGCCGCCGTGACGCCCTACCTGGGCGACGTGCGTTCCGTGGCAGACATCGGCTCGGGTGCCGGTCTCCCCGGCCTCGTGCTGGCGATCCAGCGACCGGAGGTCGAGGTCCACCTCATCGAGCCGATGGAACGTCGGACGGCGTGGCTGCAGGAGTGCGTCGAGAACCTGGGCCTGGAGAACGTGCTGGTGAAGCGCGGGCGCGCGGAGGAGTACCACGGCGCCTTCGAGGTGGACGCCGTGACCTCGCGTGCGGTGGCGGCGTTGAGCAAGCTCGCGCGGATGAGCCTCCCGCTCGTACGCAAGGGCGGCGCGATGGTCGTGCTGAAGGGTCGCAACGTCGAGCGGGAGATCGAGCCGGCTCGCAAGGTGCTGCGGTCCTTCAAGACCGCTGAGCCGGAGATCCTTGAGGGACGCACGGTCGACAACGTCGAACCCACTACGATCCTCCGCGTGCGGCGTGCCTGACTGTCGCTAGCGCTCCGGCCCGTGGACGTTCTGCCTGTCCACGGGCCGGAGTTTTGACCCGTCACGACGCCGGTGAGGCCGTAGAGTGAGCGCGGAGCACCGGGCCGTGGCGTCGTACGTGCGGCGACTCGGGTGCACAGTCCCTGTGACGAACCGGAGGAGTGGCACGTGAGCACGAGTACGGAGCACGTCGACGACGTCCCGCAGAACGATGGGACCGCGACGGGTGATCCGCACGTTTCACGTGAAACCGCGCCAGCTTTGTCCTGGGCGCAGGGTGGGCTTCCTCCTGCCATCGACGGACACAGGGCTGCGCTCGTCGCGTCTGTCCCCGAGGCCGACGAGTCCACGCCTCTCGCCGCGCAGCTCGCGATCGACGCGCGGCGTCGGATCGAGCTGCAGGGACGGCAGTTCCCCCGCCCTGCCCGCACCCGCATCATCACGGTGGCGAACCAGAAGGGCGGCGTCGGGAAGACGACGACCACAGTGAACATCGCCGCCGGGCTGGCCCAGTCGGGCCTGAAGGTGCTGGTCATCGACAACGACCCGCAGGGGAACGCGTCCACGGCGCTCGGCTTGGAGCATCGTGCCGGGACGCCTTCGATCTACGAGGTCCTGGTCGAGGACGAGCCGCTCGCCAACACGGTCCAGGAGTGCCCGACCGTTCCAGGACTCTACGGTGTGCCCGCGACGATCGATCTCTCCGGTGCGGAGATCGAGCTCGTCTCGCTCGTTTCACGTGAAACACGTCTTCGGCGTGCGCTCGACGCCTATCTGGCCGAGAGAGAGGAGCGGGGAGAGGACCAGATCGACTACGTGCTTGTCGACTGTCCCCCCAGCCTCGGCCTGCTGACCGTGAACGCGTTCGTGGTGGGCCGCGAGGTGTTGATCCCGATCCAGTGCGAGTACTACGCGCTCGAGGGTCTCAGCCAGCTGCTCAAGTCGATCGAGCTGATCAAGGCGCACCTGAATCCTGTGCTTCGCGTCTCGACGATCCTCCTCACGATGTATGACGGCCGGACGAATCTCGCGCAGCAGGTCGCGGCGGAGGTGCGGGAGCACTTCCCAGATCAGACGCTCCGTACCACTGTCCCGCGCTCGGTCCGCATCTCCGAGGCTCCGAGCCACGCGCAGACCGTCCTGACCTACGACCCGAGCTCGACGGGATCTCTGGCCTACCTCGAGGCCGCCCGGGAGCTCGCCGAGCGCGCGCCGCAGCGCGCTGACCTGCGATGACGGTCGGGGGCGGCGTGCCGACAGGGCGATTGCGCGCGGCGGCGACGTGGAGCGCCCGGCACTGCGGCGGGGATGTGGAAGGTTCTCCGTCTGTATGGGGGCGGGGCGGTAACTTCAGCACGAACAGGGAAGCGCGGAGCCAGATGGTTCAGGAGGCTGGGGCATGAGTCAGAAGAAGCGTGGTCTGGGTCGCGGGCTCGGCGCGCTGATCCCTTCCGGGCCGGAAGGTGATCGTCCGGTCGACGTCTTCTTCCCTGCGGGTGAGGGTCGTGACACGACCGAGAGCGGCAGTGCTGCCGCTCTCGGCTATGCCGAGCGTTCGGCAGCTGAGAATGGAGAGGACGGCGGGCGCGCTTCGCGACGGTCTGCGTCGTGGGACTCGGCGATCGCGGGTGGTCGCCTGAGTATCCGGACGGGCGGCGAGCCGCAGGTGAGGGCGCCCGGACCCGCAGGGTCTGCCGCTTCGGCCTCGGTCCTCACCGACGAGCCCGATGCTCCGACCGACGCCGGTGGCCCAGGTGCGGAGCGTGTCGCGGAGGAGTCCCTCGGCGCCGACGGTCTCTCGCTAGGCCTGATCACCAGCATCGAGTTCCCGGATGTCGACGAACCCGCTGAATCAACGTCCGCACACGGAGAGTCGGAAGCCTCAGCGCCCGCTGTGGAGTCGGCCGCGTCGGAGGCTGCGACGTCCCTGGATGTCGGGTCTGCAGACGATGTTTCACGTGAAACGGAGCTCAAGCCGGTGCCTGGGGCCCGGTTCGCTGAGCTCCCTGTGGAGTCGATCCGTCCCAACACCTGGCAGCCGCGGACCGTCTTCGACGACGGCGATCTCGACGAGCTGGTGGCGTCGATCTCGGAGATCGGTGTGCTCCAGCCGATCGTGGTTCGACCCGACGCCTCCGATCCCGAGCACTACGAGCTCATCATGGGGGAGCGGCGGTGGCGCGCCAGCCAGACTGCAGGACTCGAGACGATCCCTGCGATCGTCCGCGAGACCGACGACAGCGACATGTTGCGGGACGCGCTCCTGGAGAACCTTCACCGTGCGGCGCTGAATCCCTTGGAGGAGGCCGCCGCCTACCGGCAGCTGCTGGACGATTTCGGGTGCACTCATGAGGAGCTTGCATCGCGGATCGCCCGGTCGCGCCCGCAGATCTCGAACACGCTGCGTCTCCTGAAGCTGCCCCCGTTGGTGCAGCGACGGGTCGCCGCAGGTGTGCTTTCGGCCGGTCATGCGCGAGCTCTCCTCTCGCTCAGTGACGGCGCGGAGATCGAGCGACTGGCGCAGCGGATCGTGTCCGAGGGTCTCTCTGTGCGGGCCACGGAGGAGATCGTCACGCTGCTGACCAGCGGCGACACCGATTCACCGACGCGCCGCGCGCCGCGCGCGGGTCAGCGCAGCGAGGCGATGGACGAGCTCGCGACTCGGCTTGCTGACCGGTTCGAGACCCGCGTGAAGGTGAGCATCGGGAAGACGAAGGGGCGGCTCACTGTGGAGTTCGCCTCGGTCGAGGACCTGAACAGGATTCTGGGCGTGATGGCACCCGAGGACCCTGGGCTCCTGCGTTCGGGACCCGCCTGACACCTGGCCGCCATGGACGGGCATTGCTCCTCGGAGGAGCGATGCCCGTTCTGCGTGCCAGCGACGACCCAGAACCGCCAGCGGCGGCGACATATCGCTCGGATGAGTACCCTGCGGGTCGTCTCGTCCCGCGCACGGCGCATCGTGAGGTTCGGCGGCCTGTCGTGGCTCGTCGTCGGAGCCCGCCGGGATTCATGTTTCACGTGAAACGTGTGGGCGTCCCGGAGTCGGACGAGACCGAGGGTGTGGTCGAGGCAGGGAGCCCCGCGAGGAGCCAAGGGTGTGGCCGCGCGACGACAAGGCCCGGGAGGCTCCCGGCGGGCGGGGCGCTCGAGGGAGCAGAGACGCAGCCGCGCACGTGAGGGCGAGGCGAGCGGTGTCGGGCCAAGAGCGGGGGGCGCTGGCGGGGTGGTGGAGGTACGGAAGTTCGGTCGCCGGACCTGCCTTGCCCACGGCAAGGGCACCGTGTGCTGTCTGGCGAAAGACAGGGCCAGAGTCAAGCGCACGTCTCCTACCTGTCGGAATCGGGTGGGCGGCACGCCGGTTGTCGACTCATCTGGCTGGGCGCCGGAGCGGGTCACTGAGCGGCGACACACGCGCTGTGCACGACGTGAGCGGGTGACGCCATTTCTGCCGGTCCCCGGCGCGCATGAGGCCGTCAATGGTCGGCGCGAAGGGAGATGCCGGTCGGTGTCGGCACCTTCGATCGACAGCGCAGCTCGATCTCGACGGCGGGGTCGAGCGTCAGGGTGAGGCGCGCGCGAGGTTCGCCAGGGGCGTTCCAGCGCGCGGAGCGTGAAGCGGCGGATGCACCGGGGTGCCTTGGCGGCGAGCCCATGGCACTTCGGTTCACGATCCGTTCCACGTGAAACATCGATCGGCACCGTACCCAGTGACCCCCGAGGCGACTCGACGCCCGTCACGCGAGAGCGGGCCGTCCCGTTTCACGTGAAACGGCGCGTGGTGTCGACGAGGCCACTTGCGGACGGCGTGTCCCAGATCCACATGGCGAGGGCGCGCCCGCCATCCACGACGGGGAGCGACCCAACGAGAGCGCAGGAGGACGACGCCCCGCGGCGCGCAACGGTCGCTGGCGCGGCCGGTACTGGATCGGGAGGCGAGGATGCGTCGTCCAGGGTAGCCAGGAGCCGCCATAGACCACGGCCACGGGGGCGGGGGAGGGGGGCGCCCGCCACCGAGCGCTGCCTGGTCCACACCAGAGACGGACGTGGCACCACCTCGATGGGGTGGCACCCTTGCTCGGGGTGGAGGGCAAGCCCGCCGCAGCATTGTGCCGAGGTGCCGAGGTAGCAGGGTCAGCGCTGAGGCACGCACTCTCGTCCCGTTGTCCCGGTGTCCCGGTGTCCCGGTGTCCCGGTGTCCCGGTGTCCGGTTCGCCGACTTTGGTGATCCCAGGGTCGCTGAGGACCGGACTGGTCGAACTCAATGTGGTCTCGGTGCGAGGGTGCGGCGACGTCGACGACGCGGGTATCGCGCTTCCGATGACGGCCAGGCCGAGGCCGGCATTGGTGCTGGGGGCACATCGCGGACTAGCTCGCCATCAGCCAGGCGCCTTGGATCGTGGCAGGTCACAGGCCTGTTGGCGCACTGAAGAGCGGACATACACGGTGATCGGCGGCCCGACGTTCGGGCGCCGGGGTCCGAGGAGCGGGGCGGCGCGGGGCCATCGGAGAAGAGCGGGGAAGGCTCGTTCGCCTTGACCGGTCGAGGCGTCGAACGGTCGGAGAATCTCGAGGTCCGGGGCCCCGGGTCGGGACGGCGACATTCCACGGCCACACCGCGTGGAGGGGAGCGTGGACGAGCCAGCCCACGTGAAGTCCGGGCTTCGGCACGTCGCGCACGGTCCGAGGGGTAGCGACACTGGATCGGCCGGCCTCGCTGGGTCGCCCTTGAAATCATGTGTGGTGGGCGGATCGAGAAGTCGTCGGGCGGGCGCGGACGCCCCGAGCGGCTCATCCCGACACGCTGCCGGGACGCGGGCCGGAGTCGATCGTCGCGCGACGTGCCGCCATCGCCCGCCACCGCCCCCGCGAGGGCGATGGCCGGGGCGTACCGCGCCATCCGCCACTCTCAGGAGAATCGGAGCGACACGGTCACATCCGGCAAACCAGAACGCGCTCGCTCGGTCGGGCGCAGTCGAGGACTGTCGAGAGTAGACCTGTGCGCTGAGTGGCACGTCAGGTCGCACCCGGATGAGGTGCCGTCATGGGCCCGGGGGCGAGTGACGGGGCCCTTGCCGCGGGTCGACCTCACGCTCGACCACGGTGCACGGCGCCGCGGGCCAACGGCACCGGTGACGAACGGGATGCTCACCGTGCCGAAGAGCGCAGTGCGACGGACTTCCGTGGCGTGACCCACGGGGCGACCTTGTCGTTCGGCACGGCGGAGGTGCGGAGGACCGAAGCCGGACCGGCGAGCCCTCCTGCGCGGTACCCGCGGGCTCTGTCAGCCGGGCATGACGAAGGCCGCTGGTGTTTCACGTGAAACACCAGCGGCCTTCGCGGAGGAGATCAGGCGCTCGGCGCGAGCACCGCTTCGATCTCCTCCTGCAGGGCGCGCTTCGGCCGGGCGCCGATCACGGACTTCACGAGCTCGCCGCCGGAGTAGACGTTGAGCGTCGGGATCGAGGTGATGCCGTAGGCCATCGTGGTGGCCTGGTTGGCGTCGGTGTCCAGCTTCACGATCTTGATCTTGCCCTCGTACTCGTCCGAGAGCTCCTCGAGGATCGGGGCCACCATGCGGCAGGGGCCGCACCAGGTCGCCCAGAAGTCGACGAGAACAGGGACGTCGGACTCGAGAACCTCGGCCTTGAACGTGTCGTCGGTGACGGCGACGGTAGCCATGTGTCGCTCCTTAGGGATCGGTGGAGAAAAGGTCAGCCGGCGAGCGCGGCGGGGAGCCCGTCCGGGTTGGGCGCGGCCGGGGTGCCGGCGAGGGACTGCTCGCCCTCGGCGTCGGCCACCTCGGTGAGGTACGACTGCGCGTCGAGCGCGGCGGCGCAGCCGGACCCGGCGGCGGTGATCGCCTGCCGGTAGGTGTGGTCCACCGCGTCGCCGCAGGCGAAGACGCCCGGCAGGTTGGTGCGGGTGGAACGGCCCTCGACGAGGATGTAGCCCTCGTCGTCCAGGTCGATCTGCCCCTTGACCAGGTCGGTACGGGGGTCGTGACCGATCGCGACGAACAGGCCGGTGGTGTCGAGCTCGCGCTCCTCACCGGTGACGGTGTCGCGCAGCGTCAGCCCGGTGACCTTGTCCTCACCGGAGATGCCGGCGACCTCGCTGTTCCAGGCGAATTCGATCTTCGGGTCGGCCTGGGCGCGGTCGGCCATGATCTTCGAGGCGCGGAGCGAGTCGCGGCGGTGCACGATCGTCACCTTGGACGCGAAGCGCGTGAGGAAGGTCGCCTCCTCCATCGCGGAGTCGCCACCGCCGACGACGGCGATGTGCTGGTCGCGGAAGAAGAACCCGTCGCAGGTGGCGCACCACGAGACGCCGCGGCCGGAGAGCTGCTTCTCCTCGGGCAGGCCGAGCTCGCGGTACGCGGAGCCGGTCGCGAGGATCACGGCACGGGCCTTGAAGGTCTCGCCGCCGCCGGTGACGACCGTCTTGATGTCGCCGGCGAGCTCGACCTGCTCGGCGTCGTCCCAGAGCACGCGCGCGCCGAACTTCTCGGCCTGCTCGCGCATCGCCTCCATGAGGTCAGGACCCTGGATGCCGGTGGGGAAGCCGGGGAAGTTCTCCACCTCGGTGGTGTTCATGAGCGCGCCACCCGCGGTGACGGAGCCCGCGATGACCACGGGCGCCAGACCAGCCCGCGCGGCGTAGACGGCCGCGGTGTAGCCCGCCGGGCCCGAACCCACGATGACGATGTCGTGCACGGTGGCCTCACCGGTGGTGTTGGTCGGCTGATCGGTCACGTTCTCTCCTGCTCGTCTGGTGGTCTTTCGCGTCCTGAGGCGCCATCGCCCTCAACATCCCGAGGGGGTGTGGTGTTCCCGGGCGACGGGTCGTCGCCCGGGAACGGTCACGAGAGGACGATCTCGTTGAGCTCCAGGTAGTACTTGTCCCGGGTCTGCGGGAGTTCGGTGACCCAGATGACGAAGGAGTCGGCGACGGTCTCCTCCTTGAGGTCGAGCGTCGTCTCCGAGCTGAACGACCCCTCGGCGAGCACCGGGCCGTCGGTCGGCTTGTCCCGCGAGGTCGCGCGGACCTCGACGTGGCCACCCTCGGAGTTGGTGTTCAGCGTGATCGACGTGACCGGTGCCGGCTCCTCGAGCTCGATGACGTAGCCGAGGCCGCTGCGCAGCCCGGCGAAGTCCGGACCGTTGAACCACTGGGTGTACCAGAACGTCGACGGGTCGCCGTCGTAGGCGAGGTCCACCGCCTCGGGGTGCTGGCCGTCGCCCTCGGGGTCGAGCTGGTCGCCCGACGAGATGACGGGCCGGACCTCGGGGGTCTCCGACGGTTCACTGGACTCGTCGTCCGTGGGCTCCTCGGCCGCGGCGCCGCCGCCCGCGTCCTCGCTGGCGACCGGGCTCTCCGCCACGGGCGGCGGCGACGGCGACATCACCTTGGAGACGGCCCACAGGGCGCCCGCGAGCACGAGCACGACGACGAGCCCGAGCACGATCGGCGTCGGGTTCACGCCGCGACGCTTGGGCGCCGGCGACGACGCGAAGCCGCCGGTGTCCGTACGGGGCTCGCCGCCCCCTGGCGGCGGAGGCACGGGGGCGTGCGCGGTCTGCTGCTGGACCGGGGCGCCCTGTGCGGTGGGGTAGGCCTGGCTGCCGTAGGCGGCCGCGGGGGCGGCGCCGTACGCCGCTGCGGGCTGCTGCGCGGGGGCGGGCTGCTGCTGGACGGGGGCCATCGCAGCCGTCGCCTGCACGGGCGGCACGGGCGCCTGAGCCGCGGTGGCCGCGGCCGGCGGGATCGCCTGCGTGGACTGCGGTGCCGCGACGCCGGCCGCCGCACCGGCGGCACCGCCGACGGCGGCGGAGCGGGCGATGCGACCGCTGGCCGGCCGGCGGACGGGCGGGGCGGGCGGCGGCGTCCCCGGCAGGGCGGCACCCGTCCCGACCGCGCCCATGACGGAGGAGCGCACCGGCGGCTCGGTCGACGGCTGCACGAACTGCGGGAGCGCCGCGACGACGGAGACCTCGCCCCACGGCGCCAGTGCGGCGACGACGTCGCCGGGCGTGGTGGGTGCGTCGGGGGAGTCGGAGCCGAAGGTCCGCCGCACCAGGGAGTCGAGCTCGGCGTCGACGTGCGGCACCAGCGTGGACACCGGGACGACGCCGCGCTCGTCGCGCTGCGCGGGCAGCGGGCGCACGGCGTCAGGGGCGATCCACGGCTCGTCGAGCGAGTCGCCCGGCCAGCGGGCGGTGAGCGCGTAATAGGCGAGGGCGACGAGGTCGCGGGCGTCCGCGGCGGCCGCGCCGGCGCCCGTGATGTGATCCCGCCCGCCGTCGACCCCGGCGAGCGCGGCGTCGATGCCGAGCCCGGTGACGACGACGCGGTGGCCGTCGATCCGTACGGCCTCGGGGCGCAGCGCCAGGTGGTGCACGCCTCGCTGCCCGGCGGCCTCGAGCGCCGCGGCGGCCTCGCCGACGACGGCACGCGCCTGCTGGGCGTCGACCAGGCCGCCGGAGACGACCTCCGTGAGGGACGACCCCCGGTACGGCTCGGAGATGATGTAGCTGCGCTGGCCCGTGCCGAGGTCGGTGCTGCCGACGTCGAGCACGCGGGAGAGCCGCGGGTCGGCGACGAGCGCGGCCCGGCGCGCGGCGTCGAGCGCTGCGGACGCGTACGGGCCGTCGACGAACGTCACCCGGACGGGACGGTCCAGGATCTGGTCGTGCGCTTCCCACGACTCGGCTGCGGCGAGGTCGGTGGCCGCGAGCTGCACGAGCCGATAGCGATCGACCATGACGGTCCCGGGATGGGCGGTGCTCACCTGTGCTCCTCGGTGGGGGTGCGGGGGGAGAGGGTCCTCCGGTCCATCGGACCATGGTACGGGCGGGCCGGTGCCCGCGAGGTCGCGCCTGGCGGGCGTGCCCGCAGGGCCCTCACGGAACCCCCGCGAGCCGGGCACGCGACCGTCGTCATCGCTTGAGCCGCCGAAGGACGGGGGCCAGCGCGTCGTCGAGCTCGCGCACGTGCAGGACCTTCAGCGCGAGCACGTAGCCGACCACCATCACGATGCCTGCGACGGCCGTGACCAGCACGGAGTGGCCCCACGACGTGACGTCATAGCCGTCGAGGAGGCGGACGGTCAGCCACCCCAGGAGGGCGGCGATCAGTGCGCCGACCAGGGCGCGGACATAGAGCTGGAGGACGCGCCGGCCGTCCATGCCCTGGAGCTTGCGGCGCATGCCGCGCACGCGCAGCAGCAGCGAGATCCACGTCGACAGCGCGTACGCCCCGCCGGCGGCGACGGCCCACCACTGGGGCGGCAGCAAGCGGGTCGCGCCCCACAGGACGACGACCATCGAGACGGTCGCGATGACCTGGATGCCGAAGATGCTGCGGCCGTCCTCGAACGCGAAGTACATGCGGCGGACCAGCACCGTCGCCCCGAGGGCGACGATGCCGATCGACATCGCCTGGATGATCGGCGCGACCGCGGCGATGGAGGCCTGGCCGAGCGACGGCAGCAGCGCGCCGGTCAGCGGCACTGCCAGGACGACGAGCACTGCGGTGGAGAACACCGAGAAAACCCCGGCCGAGCGCATGCCCAGCGACATGTCGCGCCGCACGCCGGGGATGTCGCCGGCCTGGACGGCCGCCGTCATGCGCGGGAAGAGCACCGTGACGATGGAGACGACGACGAGCGAGTGGGGCAGCAGGTAGATCGTCATCGCGTTGGTGTACGCGGCGTTACCGGCGATCACCACGTCGGGATCGATCGCGGAGCGGCCGGCTGCCCACAGGACGTTGGTGAGGAAGAGGACGCCCAGCTGCTCAAGGGCCACGGCCCCGATCGTCCAACCGACCACGGAGCCTGCCGCGCGGAGGCCGATGCCGCGCAGGCCGAACCGGAACCGCCACCGGAATCCGGAGCGGCGCAGAGCGCCGACGAGCACCAGGGCCTGGGCCGCGATGCCCAGGGTTGCCGTGCCGGCGAGCACCGCCGTCTGCGCCGTCGACCACTGGGACAGGTCGGAGATGCCCTGGTCCGGCGCCGCTCCCCACACCAGGAGGAATGCGCCGAACCCGAGCAGCGAGACGACGTTGTTCGCCACGGGGGCGACGCCGTAGGCGCCGAACTTCCCCTGAGCGTTGAGCACCTGGCCCAGCAGCATGTAGAGGCCGTAGAAGAAGACCTGGGGGATGCACCAGTAGGCGAACACGATCGCGAGGTGCCGTGCGTCGGGGTCGAGCGGTGCCGAGATCGTGGACAGCCAGACGATGAGGGGGGCCGCGACGACGAGGACGGCTGTCAGGAGCAGCAGGCCGAGCCCCGAGAGGCTGAGGAGCTTGTCGAGCCGCTCGCGGGCGTTGTGGGCGTTCATCGCCCGCAGGATCTGCGGGATGAGCACGGCCTGGAGCACGCCGGCCGAGATGAGCGCGAACAGCATGTTGGGCAGCTTGTTCGCGATGTCGAACGCGTCGGCGACGGTACCGGCCGTCCCGACGCACGCGACCAGCAGCATGGCGCGGATCAGCCCGGAGGCACGGGACGCGACGGTCCCCAGCGTCATCACGACCGAGCCGCGGCCGAGGCTGGTGCGCCGCACGCCACCGGCGGCGCCTTCGTCGGCGCTGCCGGCGCTGCCAGTGCCGTCGTCCTGACCGGCGCGGGCACCGCCGGGGTCGCCGACCGGGTGCCAGCTCGCCCCGGGTGCGCCGGTCGGGCTTGCGGGGTCGGTCGCGTCGCCCTCGCCGGGCAGGTCGGGCCGGCCGTCGTCAGGGAAGGCGGACGTCGAAGTCATGAGGGGTCGGTCTCCGTGGCCTGGGCGGGCGGCGTGCGGGCGGCAGGGATGCCGCCGCCGCCCGGGTCGGTCGGGTCGTCGTCGTGCGGGTCGCGTGGCGGACTGTCGTCGGGTGCGGCGGCGTCGGGGCCCTGGGGGTCGGCGGCGGCGTCCGCGACGCCCTCGTCGGTGGTCCGCGCCGAGGACCGCCCCCGACGCACCGTACGCCAGATGCCCCCGATGAAGAGGAGGGCGACCAGGGCGGCGACGACGGCGGTGCCCGCGGTCTCCCAGCCGGCGCGGACGCGGAGGGAGAAGCTCGTGGGCCCCGCGACGACCGTGCCGCTCGGTGCGAGCACCTCGACCTGCACGGTGACGTCGCCGGAGCCGATGGCGCGCACGGGGACGTGCACGTTGGACGACGTGCCGGCGGGCACGACGACGGTCGGCCGAGACTCGACGACCAGCCGGGACGCGTCGGGCCGGAGCACCACCGTGACCGTGGCGTCCACGGGCAGGTCGTTGGAGACGGTGACGGGCAGCCTGCCGGTGTCGCTGACGAGCGTGACGTTGGACCGGTCGGCGACGCCGATGCCCCGCTGGAGGGCGTCGGACTGCTCCACGGCGAGGTCGACGGCGTTGTCGCGGGCGTCGGGTTCGGTGCGGGCGGCGACGGCGAGGGGGGCGACGAGCGCCTGGTCGGTGTCGCCGCTCAGCTCGACGGGGTCGCTGGCCACGGTGGAGAACGCGGCGAGGTCGCGGTGGGAGTCGAGGAGCCGGCGGACGGAGGAGGGCGCCAGCTCGCCCTTGGACCGACCGGCCCGCTCGCCTCGTGCGGGGTCGGCGCGCGGCGCGCGGGAGGCGGGGGCGGCGACGGTCTCGGACAGCGGCACGACGTCGGCCCACGACGCGTCGTGGAGGTCGCCGAGCACCGTGCCCACCAGGGCCGGGTCGGGCGACCAGCTCCGCGGGAGCGCGGCGAGCAGGTGCAGGTCCTGCTGCCCGGAGTCCTGCTGCTGGAGCGCGACGAGCGCGGCGTCGGCGAGCACGCGGGCGGACGCCTCGGCGGCCGACGGGGCGTCGTCACCGTCGGTGAGGGCGGCGAACGCCGACGACAGTCCCTCGTCGGCGACCAGCGCGGACACCTTGCCCGACGGCGTCTCGACGGCGGTGCGGGCTGAGGCGGCGGCCCCGTCGGCGGGCGCGAGCCCGTCGGCCACCACCACCTGGTCGACGGGCGCTTCGCGTCCGGCGGCGAGGGTGGCGGCGTCGGGCCGACCCTCCGGCCAGGCGACGGTGAGGTCCCAGCCCTCGGGCCGCTGCCAGGCCGCCCCGAGCGCGGCCTCCCCGCCGGTCGCGGCCGCGACGTCCGCCCGGGACGGGTCGGCGTGCGCGACCGCCGCGAGGTCGGGGTCGTAGCCGGGCAGGACGGCGACGTCGGCGGGCTCGCCGGTCGCCGCGGCGCCGGCGGTGCCTGCGGTGCCTGCGGTGCCTGCGGTGCTCGCCAGGCTCGCCGAGGTGCCCGCGTCGGTGGTGTCGGTGGCGTCGGCGTCGCCCGTGACCGGCGCACCCGTGAGCCGGGTCGCCCACGCCTGGGCGTCGTCGTCGTCCGCCCCGGCCGCGGCCGACACGAGGGCCGGGTCGACGGCGAGCGACATGCCGGGAGACGTGCCGGTGACCGACGCGGCGTCGAGCAGGCGGTTCAGCCGACCACCGGTCGCGGTCGCCGTGCCGAGCTCCAGGTCGTAGCCGTCCGGGTCCAGCGGGTCGACGGCCGGGCCTGTGACAGGGGCGGCGACGCTCACCGAGACCGGGTCCGGCGCGTCGCCCTCCGGCGCGAACAGGAGGAAGGTGTGGACGACGTCGAGCGTGGACCCGCCGCGGGTGAGCGCGACGGACATCTCCCGCGGCCCCCAGGGGTTCTCCGCGCTGAGGCCGAGGGTGTCGACGTCGAGCTCCATCGTGACCTGCGCGCTGTCCCCGGGCCCGAGGCGGTCGACGGGCTCGGCATCCTGGCGCAGCCCTGCGGTGCTGGTGCCGTCGTCGTCGGCCCAGGCAGCCAGGTCCTCGCGCGAGGTGACCGGGCGCCACGAGACGCCGAGGTCGAGCTGGGTGCCGTCGAGCGCCGCGTCGGTGCCGTTGGTGACCCGGAGGACGAGCGTCACGGTGGAGCCCGGGGAGGCGAGCGTGGGCGCGGAGCTCACGAGCTCGACCGTCGCCTTCCCGTCGCGGGCGGCGGGCAGGAGGGACGGCGAGGTGACGGCCGACGCCGACGCGCCGGGCAGCGCGACGAGCGCACCTGTCAGGAGCAGCCCGGCGAGCAGCGTCAGCGCCGTGACGAGGCGGGCCGCCCGGGCGGGCGGGGGCGCGGGTGCGGCTCCGGCACCCGAGGGTCGGGACGTGGTCACGCGGCGGGCCTCACTCGACCGCTCCGAGACCGGGGTGCCCGAGCACCTCGGGCGTGCGGCGCAGCACCTGCTGCGCGACGACGGCGAGCCGCTGCTCGTTGGGGTAGGAGAGCCGCTCCGTCAGCTGCTCGACCGGGACCCAGAGGGCGTCCTCCGCCTCGCCGTCGGGGTCGCCCTCCGCGGTGATGGTGCCGCCCTCCGCGCGCAGGAGGAAGTGGTGCACCACCTTGTGGACGCGGTGGTCCTCTCCGCTGAACCAGTAGTCGATGACGCCCAGGCGGGTGCGGATCGTGCCGAGGATGCCCGTCTCCTCGTGGATCTCGCGGACGGCCGCCTGCTCCGGCGTCTCCTCGCCCTCGAGGTGCCCCTTGGGCAGGCACCACTCGAGGCGCCCGCCGCGGTTGCGCCGCACGATGACGGCGGCCTCGGGACCGGCGGCGGCGACCTGGACGACGAGCCCGCCCGCCGACGTCTCCTCGTTGACCGGCAGGTGCGTCGTCGTGCCCGACGGGGCGACGCCCACGACGGCGGGCGTCGCGGTGCCGCGCGGCCCGGCGAGGCGCGCGGGGTCGACCTTGAGGGGGTGTCCTCCCGGTGGCACGGGGACCGGCGCGGCCGGGCGCCGGCGCCGCGGGCCGGGAACCGGGGCCGGGGATGACATGCGCCCACCCTACCGAGTGGAGACACCCCGCCGGCCCAGCCGCCGGGGCGCCGACGCGCGGGATCTGGGAGGATGGGACGCCGTGTCGACCCCTGAACCCCAGGCCCCTGCCGCGCTGCTGCGCCGCGCCCTCGCCGTGCTGACCGAGATGGCCCCCGCGGCCGTCGAGCTGGGCGAGGTGTTCCGCGCCGCCGGGCACGAGCTCGCGCTGGTCGGCGGGCCCGTCCGGGACGCCTTCCTCGGCCGCGCCAGCAACGACCTGGACTTCGCGACGTCGGCCTCGCCCGACGAGACGCAGGCCCTGCTGGCCCGTTGGGGCGACGCCCACTGGGACATCGGCAAGGAGTTCGGCACGATCGGCGCGCGGCGGTTCGCGCGCACCGGGGGCGGGTCGGGCCCCGGGACCGCGGCCGCGACGGGCGACGTCGTCGTCGAGGTCACCACGTACCGCAGCGACGAGTACGACCCCGCCTCGCGCAAGCCCGTCGTCGCCTTCGGGGACACGCTCGACGGCGACCTGTCGCGGCGCGACTTCACGGTGAACGCGATGGCGGTGCGGCTGCCGGACCTCACGTTCGTCGACCCGTTCGACGGGCTGTCCGACCTGGCCCGCGGCGTGCTGCGCACCCCCATCGCGCCGGAGCGGTCGTTCGACGACGACCCGCTGCGCATGATGCGCGCGGCGCGGTTCGCCGGCCAGCTCGGCTTCGACGTCGAGCCCGCGACCCGGCAGGCGATCGTCGACATGGCGGGCCGGATCGACATCGTCTCCGCCGAGCGGGTGCAGGCGGAGATCTCCAAGTTGCTGCTGAGCGACCGGCCCCGCGCCGGCCTCGAGGTGCTGGTCGACACCGGCCTGGCCGACCACGTGCTGCCCGAGCTGCCCGCGCTGCGGCTGGAGATCGACGAGCACCACCGCCACAAGGACGTCTACCAGCACTCGCTCACGGTGCTGGAGCAGGCGATCGCGCAGGAGACCGGGCCGGACGGCCCCGTGCCCGCGCCCGACCTGGTGCTGCGGCTCGCCTCGCTGCTCCACGACGTCGGCAAGCCGGCCACGCGACGCTTCGAGCCGGGCGGGGGCGTGAGCTTCCACCACCACGAGGTCGTCGGCGCCAAGCTGGTGGCCAAGCGGCTGCGCGCCCTGAAGTACGAGAAGCAGGTGGTCAAGGACGTCGCCCGCCTGGTGGAGCTGCACCTGCGCTTCCACGGCTACGGCGAGGGGCAGTGGACGGACTCGGCGGTGCGTCGCTACGTCACCGACGCCGGCCCGCTGCTGGAGCGGCTGCACCGGCTCACGCGCGCCGACTCCACCACGAGGAACAAGCGCAAGGCGCAGCGACTCGCCGACTCGTACACCGACCTCGAGCACCGCATCGCCGCCCTGCGCGAGCAGGAGGAGATCGACGCGATCCGCCCGGACCTGGACGGCTCGCAGATCATGGCGATCCTCGGCATCGCGCCCGGGCCCGCCGTCGGGCAGGCGTACAAGCACCTGCTCGCGCTGCGGATGGAGCACGGCCCGCTCGGCGCGGAGCGCGCGGAGCAGGAGCTGCGCGCCTGGTGGGCGGCCCGCGAGGCCTGACCGATCCTCCCTCGGGGGACGGCCGCGGGTCTATCCTCACGCTTGCGCGCGGGCCCGACGGCGAGCCCCGGAGCGCGACGAGCGGAGGCTGGGCATGAGCGGTTCCGGTATGACGGCGGGTGGTGCGCCGGGCGGGACGGCCGGTGGCGTGAGCGGAGCGGGCGGCGACGCGGGGGCGCGCGACCGGCGGGCGCGCCTCGTGGTGACGGCGTTCTACCTGGTGCAGGGCATGTGCTTCGCCGGACTGCTCGCGCAGGTGCCGACGCTGCAGCACGACCTGGGCATCTCGGACGGCACGCTGACGCTGATCCTGCTGCTGGTGCCGGTCGTGGCCGGCGTCGGCAGCGTGCTCGCCGGTGCGCTCGCCCCGCGGGTCGGCAGCGCCCGCCTGCTGCACGTGTGCGGGCCGCTCGTGGCGCTCGCCGTCCTGGGTGCGGGCCTGGCGCCGACCGTCACGATCCTCTACCCCGTGGTCGCGGCGGTGGGGCTGCTGCTCGGCCTGGTCGACGCGAGCATGAACATGCAGGGCGTGGAGGTGGAGCAGCGGTACGGCCGCAGCCTGCTCAACTCCTTCCACGGCGCGTGGAGCGTGGGCGGCATCCTCGGGTCCCTGGCCGCCGTGCTGGCGCACTCGCTGGGCTGGTCGCTCGCCGCCGGGCTGGGGCTCGTCGCCGCCGTGGGCGTCGCCGTCGACCTCGTGGCGACGGCCGCGGCGTCCGAGGACGGCGCGCCGCGCCCGGACGCGCGGGAGGCGGTACCAGGCGTGGTGACGGCGGAACCCCCGCTGCGCACGGTGACCGGCGTGCCCGAGCCGGCGGGGCCGGCGGGCCGGGAGCGGGCCGACGCCGGCGCGTCGCGCGCCGCCCGCCCGCCGTGGGGCCCGCTGGTCCTCGTCGGGCTCGCCGTGACGATCGTGTACGTCGCGGACTCGGCGACGTCGAACTGGTCCACCAAGTACATCCAGGACGCGCTGGGCGCGGCGGCGAACGTCGCGCCGCTGGGGCTTGCCGCCTACCTCGGGTGCCAGCTCCTGGGGCGGCTCGCGGCGGACCGGCAGGTCAACCGGTACGGGCCGGTGGCGCCCGTGGCCGTCGGCGGGATCGTGGGGGCGGCCGGCCTCGCCGCCGTGACGCTCGCCCCCGGGCCGTGGGTCGCCGTCGTCGGCTTCGGGCTCACCGGGCTCGGGCTGAGCGTCGTGGTGCCGCTGGCGTTCTCGGTGGCGGGCCGGCTCGACCCCGAGGGGACGGGTGTCGCGGTCGCGCGAGTGAACCTCTTCAACTACGTGGGGTTCGTCGTGGGGGCGGGCCTGATCGGTGGCGTCGCCGAGCTGCTGAGCCTGCGGCTCGCCTTCGCGGTCCCCGCGCTGCTGGCACTCGGCGTGATCGCACTGGCGCCCGCCTTCAAGGTCGCGGCCCGCGACGGCGTCGCCTCTCCTGCCGTCGCGCCCTGACGTCGGGGATGACGACGGGCGGTCACCGTCGTGCGACGGTGACCGCCCGTGGCGGCGCCCCCGGCCCGTGACGGGGCCGACCGGTCAGTGCGCCGCCGGCACGCCCTCGCCCTCGGGGGAGGCGGGCACGCGCCGCAGCAGGAGCGACAGCCCCACCGCGACGAGCATGATCGCCGCGCCCCAGACGAACGCGTCGCCGACGCCCTCCGCCAGCGCGACCTGCGCCGTCGCGCCGTCCTCCAGGAGGGCGACGGACCGCGTCGTCATCACCGCGACGAACATCGCGGTGCCGGCCGCGCCGGCGAGCTGCTGCACCGTGCCGATCGCGGCCGACCCGTGCGAGTACAGGGGCGGGGTGAGCGACGACAGCGCCGAGGTGAACAGCGGCGTGAACATGAACGCGAGGCCGAGGCTGAGCGTCACGTGCAGCGCCAGGATGTACCAGGGCGACGAGTCCGCGTGCACCTGCGTGAACAGGGCCAGCGCGATCGTCACGACGACCAGGCCCGGCGTGACCAGCGGGCGCGGGCCCACCCGGTCGTACAGGCGGCCGACCGTCGGGCCGAGCAGGCCCATGAGCAGGCCGCCCGGGAGCACGATGAGGCCGGTGGCCAGCGGCTCGAGGCCCATCGCGTCCTGCAGGAACAGCGGCAGCAGGATCAGCGAGCCGAACATCGCGAGCATGCCGACCGCCATGATGGCGAGGCCGACCGAGAACCCGCGGAACCGGAACACGCTCAGGTCGAGCAGCGCGCGGTCGTCGCGGGCCAGGAGGAGCTGGCGCCACGCGAAGAGGCCGAGCACCGCGACACCGACGACGATCGGGATCCACGGCGCGACGGGCGGGGCGTGCCGCGCGGCCTCGCCGATGCTGGACAGGCCGTACACGAGTCCGCCGAACGCCACGGCCGCGAGGAACAGCGACAGCGGGTCGAGGCGCGAGTGTGTACGGTCGGCGACGTCCCGGACGTACAAGAAACCCATGACCAGTGCGAGCAGGGCGATGGGGAGCACGATGCCGAAGACCCAGCGCCAGCTCAGCGCGTCGAGGATGATGCCCGAGATGGCCGGGCCGAGCGCCGGAGCGGCGGCCATGACGATGGAGATGTTGCCCATCACCTTGCCGCGGATCGCCGGCGGCACGACCGTCATGATCGTGGTCATGAGCAGCGGCATCATGATCGCGGTGCCCGACGCCTGCACGATGCGGCCGCCCAGCAGCCACCCGAAGCCGGGGGAGAGCGCCGCGAGGAGAGTGCCCGCGCTGAACAGCGACATCGCGAGCAGGTAGGCGCCGCGGGTGCCGAGCCGCTGCAGCAGGAACCCGGTGGCCGGGATGATGACCGACATCGTGAGCATGAACGCGGTGGTCAGCCACTGGCCGGTGCTCGCCGTGATGCCGAGGTCGGTCATGAGCGGGGCCAGGGCCACGCTCATCGTCGTCTCGTTGAGGATGACGACGAACGCGGAGCCCAGCAGCAGCGCGATGACGGTGAACTGCTGGCGCGTGAGGCGCTGGGGCACCGCCTCGTCGATGACGATGCCGCGGGCGGGCAGCGTCGTGTCGGCCGTGCCGGGAGATGCGGTGGCGGGAGTCGTCAGGGTGGCCTCCGGGGTCTGCGCGTCGGGTGTGACGGTGGTGTCTGTCGGTCGGGGGGCTGGCACTCTGTGCTCCGCTCGCGTCGTGCCGGGGAACCCGGCGGAGGGCAGGGGAGGGCCGACGCCGGTGGGCGCGGCACGTCGTCGTGGTCGGTCGTGGTCCCGGAGGTCACCCCGGTGCGATCATCGTGCGGTCACCGGACGGGCGAGACCGTACTGTGTACGACCACGAACCATCCTGCGATATTCCCGCTTCCCGTGACGACCTGATTTTCGGTCGGAACTCGTCGGTCGTCGCGAGAGCGGGTCAGGACGAGCGCGGGACCTCAGCCTGCGGCTCGGGCAGGGGCCGGAACAACGACCGGTCCGGGAACGGTCGTGAACCGTCGGTTCACGATCCGCGCGGGCGTCAGGCGCGCGCGGCGGCGTCCCCGGTGCCCCCGGCCCGGCGGACGCGGGCCGGCACGTCGACGGGCGTGCGAGCCCCCCGCGTCGCCATCAGCAGCGCGGCGAGCACGTAGGCGACGGCGAGGCCGACGAAGACGCCGCGGGACCAGCCGGTGTCCGGCAGGGTGAAGGCGGCGAGGGCGGCGGCGCCGACGAACGCGGCGTTGTAGAGCACGTCGTAGAAGGCGAAGGCGCGGCCGCGAAACTCGTCCTCGGCGTCGCGCTGCACGATCGTGTCCACGGCGATCTTGGTGCCCTGCGCGGCCAGGCCGAGGAGCGCGGCCCCGGTGTAGACGACGGCGCGTTCCGGCGTCGTGACGAGGAGCAGCTGGCTCGCGGCCGCGAGCAGCAGCATGGCGGCGATCCAGCCCTGCGGGCCGGTGCGACGCGAGAGCGTCGGCGTCAGCACCATGGCGAGCGCGCCGCCGGCGCCGGTCAGGCCGATGACGACGGCGAAGGTCGCCATCCCGGCGCTCTGGCTGCCGGGGTCGAGCAGGTTCCGCGAGATGAGGATCGACGCGATGAACACCACGCCGTAGAGGAAGCGGTGCACGGCCATCGCGAGCAGCGCCTGGCCCGGCGTGCGCCGCGCGACGAGGTAGCGGGCGCCGTCGGCCAGCCCGCGGGCGACCTTGGCGATCTCCCCGCGCAGGTCGGCCTCCGCCGGCTGCTCGGGGCCGAGCTGGGTGCGCCGCAGGCGCGTGGCGAGCAGCGACGCGACGCCGAAGACGAGCGCGGCGCACACGAGCGCGGACGAGTCCTTGACCCGGCCGGGCTCGAACGCCAGGCCGAGGACGAAGCCGATGCCGCCGCCCACGAACGCGGCGCCCGCGCCGAGCGTGGGGGACAGCGAGTTGGCGGTGAGCAGCAGCGGCCCGTCGACGACACGCGGCAGGCCGGCGGACAGCCCGGCGAGAAGGAAGCGGTTGACGGACAGGGCCGCGAGGCCGATGGCGTAGATGGCCCAGCCGACGCCGCCGGCGAGCATGACGCCAGCCATCGCGAGCGTGAGCACCAGGCGTACGGCGTTGCCCCACACCAGCACCTGGCGGCGCTGCCACCGGTCGAGCAGCACGCCCGCGAAGGGGCCGACGATCGTGAACGGCGCGAGCATGACGGCGAAAGCGCCGGCGATCGCGGCCGCGGTGCCCTGCGACTCGGGGGAGAAGAACAGCAGGGAGGCCAGGCCCACCTGGAACATGCCGTCGCCGGCCTGCGAGACCAGCCGGACGGTGAAGAGCTTGCGGAAGCCCTCCAGCCGCAGCAGCGCGCGCAGCTCGTGCCAGGTCTCGCCGAAGGCTCCCACGTGCCCTACCTTCCCATGCCCGGTTCGTCCCAGGCAGAGAGGCCTTCCCCCGCCGTGACGGGGGGAAGGCCTCTCTGTCGCCGTGTCGGTGGTGGCGTCGTCAGCGCTCGACGTCGCCGCGGATGAACGCCTCGAGCTGGGCGCGGCCCGCGGTGTCCTCCATCTGCACGGGCGGGGACTTCATGAAGTACGTCGACGCCGAGAGGATCGGGCCGCCGATGCCGCGGTCCAGCGCGATCTTCGCGGCGCGGACGGCGTCGATGATGATGCCGGCGGAGTTGGGGGAGTCCCACACCTCGAGCTTGTACTCCAGGTTCAGGGGCACCTCGCCGAACGCGCGGCCCTCGAGGCGGACGTACGCCCACTTGCGGTCGTCGAGCCACGCGACGTAGTCCGACGGGCCGATGTGGACGTTGCGGTCCTCCTTCTTGCCGCCGAGCGGGCCCGCGAGGTTCGAGGTCACCGCCTGCGTCTTGGAGACCTTCTTCGACTCGAGCCGGTCGCGCTGCAGCATGTTCTTGAAGTCCATGTTGCCGCCGACGTTGAGCTGGTACGTGCGGTCGAGCACGACGCCGCGGTCCTCGAACAGCTTGGCGAGCACGCGGTGCGTGATCGTGGCGCCGACCTGCGACTTGATGTCGTCGCCGACGATCGGCACGCCGGCGTCCTCGAACTTCTTCGCCCACTCGGGGTCGGAGGCGATGAAGACGGGCAGCGCGTTGACGAAGGCGACCTTCGCGTCGATCGCGGCCTGCGCGTAGAACTTGTCCGCCGCCTCGGAACCGACGGGCAGGTAGGAGACGAGGACGTCGACCTTCGCGTCCTTCAGCGCCTGCACGACGTCGACCGGCGCGGCGTCCGACTCGTCGATCGTGGCGGAGTAGTAGTCGCCGAGACCGTCGAGGGTGTGGCCGCGCTGGACGGTGACGCCGGTGGGCGGCACGTCGGCGAACTTGATCGTGTTGTTCTCGGAGGCGTGGATCGCCTCGGCGAGGTCGAAGCCGACCTTCTTCGCGTCGACGTCGAACGCCGCGACGAACTCCAGGTCACTCACGTGGTAGTCGCCGAGCTGCACGTGCATGAGGCCGGGGACGGTGTCGGTCGGGGCGGCGTCGCGGTAGTAGTGCACGCCCTGGATCAGGGACGATGCACAGTTTCCGACACCGACGATGGCAACGCGGACGGAGGTCATCCTCGCTCCTTGTTTCTCTGGGCCGGGGCGTCCTGCACCCCGGCGCTGTGGTCGCGGGCGCGGCCGAGAGCACGGTCGCGTTCCGTGGTGATGAGTCCGTCGAGCCAGCGCACCTCGCGCTCGACCTGTTCGAGCCCGTGGCGCTGCAGCTCGAGGGTGTACTCGTCGAGCCGCTCGCGGGTGCGTGCGGCAGACTCTCGGACCGCCTCCAGCCGCTCGGTGAGCCGGGTTCGCCGGCCTTCGAGGATACGGATGCGGGTCTCGGCGTCCGTCTGCGCGAAGAACGCGAAGCGGACGTCGAAGTTCTCGTCCTCCCAGGCGGCCGGGCCGGACGACGCGAGGACGGTCTGGAGGTGCTCCTTCCCGTCCGCGGTCAGCCGATACACGATCCGCCCGCGCCGGCCCGACAGCGGTGCCTTGCCCGAGGACCTGGCCCCGGCCTGCCGGGATCCCGACGCCCGCGTCGCGGGGGCCGGAGCCTCGCGCTCCGTGGTCTCGATGAGACCGCGCGCCACGAGGGACTTGAGTGCCGGGTAGAGGGTGCCGTAGGAGAACGCGCGGAACGAGCCGAGCAGCAGGTTGAGCCGCTTGCGCAGCTCGTACCCGTGCAGCGGGGCGGAGTTGAGCAGGCCGAGGATGGCCGTCTCGAGCACCACAGACCTGCTGCGCACGAGGGTTCCCCTTCCCGTCCTGTCCCGATGTCGCTGCCGACCCGTCGTCACGACGTATCGAGTCGATACATCGTGAGAATAGGACTCGCCGACATGGTCGTGCAACGGGAAGCGCCCGGCGCGGGCGTCCGGGGAGTTGTGAAGGTTCCGCGGAGCGCAGGCCAGAGGGCTGCGGACGCCTGGGGGCGAACCGTCGCCCGGGGCGCCCGAGGCTCCCGTCGGCCCTGCGGCATCGCCTAGTGTTCCCTGTGGTCCGCAGGCCGGCGCACTCTACGAGCACGACGCCGGTCCCGCACGACGAAAGGCTTGACGTGGCGAGGAGACGTCGCTTCTGGAACTACCCGCGCCCGCACAAGGGCCCGGTGCAGCGCTGGCTGCCGTCCTGGCGCATCGTCGTCGGCACCCTGCTCACCGGGACGGCGCTGGGCGCCGGTCTGTTCGTGGCCGCGTGGAGCACGACGACGATCCCCAAGAACCTCGACGAGGTGAACAACCAGGCCACGACCGTCTACTGGTCGAGCGGCAAGCCGATCGGTCAGTTCGCCGAGCAGAAGCGGGAGCTCGTCAAGCTCGACGACCTGCCGGCGTACGTCGGGAACGCGGTCGTCGCCTCCGAGGACGACACGTTCTGGACCAACAACGGCATCGACCTCAAGGGCATCGCGCGCGCGGCCTACAACAACGTCAAGGGCGGCGGCCGGCAGGGAGCGTCCACGCTGACGCAGCAGTACGTCGAGCGGTACTACCTCAACACCGAGGACTCGTACGCGGGCAAGGCCCGCGAGGCGATCATCGCGCTCAAGGTGGCGCAGACCCAGCCCAAGGAGCAGGTGCTCGAGAGCTATCTCAACACCATCTACTGGGGCCGCAACACCTACGGCATCCAGGCCGCGTCGCAGGAGTTCTTCGGCAAGGACGCCAAGGACCTCACGCCGTCCGAGGCCGCGATGCTGTCGGGGATCATCCCGTCGCCCAACAACTGGGACCCGTCGGTCGACCCGGACCAGGCCAAGGAGCGCTGGAAGCGCAGCATCAACCGGATGTACGAGCAGGGGTACATCACCAAGGACGAGCGGGCGAAGGCGGAGTTCCCGAAGTTCAAGAAGAAGAAGGAAGCCACCAACACCTGGGGCGGCCAGAAGGGCTACCTCATGGCCCAGGTGCGCAAGGAGCTCGTCAGGTCGGACAGCAACCCGGACGGCCCGCTCGAGTCCGAGCAGGAGCTGGAGACGCGCGGCCTCAAGATCACCACGACGATCGACCAGAAGCTGCAGAAGGCGGCCGTCGAGGTCGAGAAGACGCTGCACGAGGACGGCCAGTACGGCAAGGCGAACAAGAACGTCCGCATGTCGCTGGTGTCGATGGACCCGAAGACCGGCGCGGTGAAGGCGCTCTACGGCGGGCCCGACTACGTGAAGCAGTCGCTCAACACCGCCACGCAGGACGTGGTCCAGGCCGGCTCGACGTTCAAGCCGTTCACGCTCATGGCAGCCCTCGAGAACGACCACACGCTCGAGGAGAAGCTCGACGGGAACTCCGGAAAGGTGTTCCCCGACGCGAACAACGGCGAGGACTGGAGGGTCCCCAACTTCGGCGGTGCCAACTACGGCGGCAGCATCGACCTCACCACGGCGACCGCGCACTCGGTCAACACCGCGTACGTGCAGCTCAACGAGGAGGTCGGGCCCGAGAAGACCCGCGAGGTGGCCGAGCGCGCGGGTATCCGCAAGGACGAGAACTACCCGCTGACGGCAGGACTGTCGAACGTGCTCGGCGTCGACTCCGTGCGACCGGTCGACCTCGCGCGGGCCTATTCCACGATCGCGGCGGGCGGCTACCGCACGACGCCGCACATCGTGTCGAAGGTCGAGACGCTCGACGGCACGGTGCTCTACGAGGCCCCGCAGGAGCAGGAGAAGGAGTTCGACGCGGACGTCACCACGGCGGCCACCTATGCGATGACGAAGGTCGTCGAGGACCCGACCGGCTCCGGCCGGGTCGCGCAGGAGCTGGGCCGCCCCGTGGCCGGCAAGACCGGTACCTCGAACGACAACAAGTCGGCGTGGTTCGCGGGCTTCGTGCCGCAGCTCACGACCGTCGTCGGCCTGCGCCAGTACAAGACGCTCGACCTCGAGGCGGGCAAGATCGCCGGGCAGGACGACATCGACGGCTTCGGCGAGTGGCCGGAGATCACCGGCGGTACGTGGCCGGTGCGCGCGTGGACCGACTTCATGCAGGTCGCGACCGAGGGCATGGACGTCGAGGAGTTCCCCGAGTACGTGCCGGCCCAGCCGACCTTCACCCCGTCGCCGACGCCGAGCGAGACCGAGGAGGAGAAGGTCACCGTGCCGGACCTCGCCGGCCAGGACGTGGCGAAGGCGACCCAGGAGCTGCAGGGGCTGCAGCTCGTGGTGCGGACGCAGGCGCGGGACAGCGACGAGCGCAAGGGCCAGGTGCTGGAGATGTCCGGCGTGGGCCAGGAGGTGCCCGTGGGCACCACCGTGACCCTCGTCGTCTCGACCGGGCAGCCGGACAAGCCGGAGCAGGTGGCTGTGCCGAACGTCGCCGGGCTGAGCCTCGAGGACGCACGGAACCAGCTGTACGGCGACACGCTGAACCCGTCTCCCCAGGCGAAGGAGGAGTTCAGCGACTCGGTCCCGGAGGGCACGGTCATCGGGACCGACCCCGGCGCCGGCCAGCCCGTCGACCCCGGGTCGAACGTGACGATCATCGTGTCCAAGGGCCCCAAGAACCAGGAGCCCGACCCGACCGACTCCCCGACCGACGACGGCGGCAACGGGAACGGCAACGGCAACGGCAATGACGACGACCCGCTCGGCATCATGGGCACCGACAACTGACCGATTTCCGGGACGGCCGCAACGGCGGGTATCCTGGTCGACTGGCTGTGCCCACCACCCCGGACCGTTCCGGGGTGGCGCGCGGCCGACGCACGCAAGAACCCTCCTGTCACGGAACGACCGTGACCGCTGAGACCAGAGGAGGTGGGTTGAACACATGCGTCAGTACGAGCTGATGGTGATCCTGGACCCGGAGGTCGAGGAGCGCACCGTGGCCCCGTCGCTGGACAAGTACCTGACGGTCATCTCGACCGAGGGTGGGTCCGTCGACAAGGTCGACATCTGGGGTCGTCGCCGCATGGCGTACGACATCAACAAGCGTTCCGAGGGCATCTACGCCGTCGTCGACTTCACCTCGACGCCGGCCACCGCGAAGGAGCTGGACCGCCAGCTCGGCCTGAACGAGGCCGTGCTGCGCACCAAGATCCTGCGCACCGACGCCCGCTGAGACCTGAACCGAAACTCTGCCCCCGTCGCGGGCGGCGTCCCGGGCCAGCCTGTGGACGCAGACATCGTGAATGTCACAGCCCCGTGATGGGATCCCCTCACGACTCTCGGACGAACGAAGGAGCATGGCATGGCTGGTGAGACCGTCATCACGGTCGTCGGAAACCTGGTCGCGGACCCGGAGCTGCGCTTCACCCCGTCAGGGGCTGCCGTCGCCAACTTCCGCATCGCGTCCACGCCGCGCACGTTCGACCGCCAGACCAACGAGTGGAAGGACGGCGAGGCGCTGTTCCTCGCCTGCTCGGTCTGGCGCGAGGCCGCGGAGAACGTGGCCGAGTCGCTGACGAAGGGCATGCGCGTCGTCGTGCAGGGCCGTCTGACTCAGCGCTCCTACGAGACCCGCGAGGGGGAGAAGCGCACCGTCGTGGAGCTGCAGGTCGACGAGGTCGGCCCGTCGCTGAGGTACGCCTCGGCGAAGGTCACCCGCGCCCAGCGCTCCGGTGGTGGCGGCGGCTTCGGCGGTGGCGGCGGCAACCAGGGGGGCGGCTACGGCGGCCCCCAGGGTGGCGGCGGCCAGCCCGGCGGAGGCTTCGGTTCTTCCGGCGGCGGTCAGAGCAACGACCCGTGGGCCACGGCCGGTCCCGCCTCCTCCGGTGGCGGGTTCTCGGACGAGCCCCCGTTCTGATCGGCGCCAGTCCCCAGATCACCCGTCCTCCGACGCCGGCCCCGGCCGGTGCCTCGTGAGGACAGCACCTGTGAAGGAGCAACACCATGGCGAAGCCTGTGGTGCGCAAGCCCAAGAAGAAGGCCAACCCGCTCAAGACGGCCAAGATCGAGTCCGTCGACTACAAGGACACCGCGCTGCTGCGCAAGTTCATCTCCGACCGCGGCAAGATCCGCGCGCGTCGCGTGACCGGCGTCTCCGTCCAGGAGCAGCGCCAGATCGCCCGTGCGGTGAAGAACGCCCGTGAGATGGCGCTGCTGCCGTACTCGTCCTCGGCCCGCTGACCGGAAGGATCACTGAATCATGTCGAAGCTGATCCTGACCCACGAGGTCACCGGTCTCGGTGAGCCTGGCGACGTCGTCGAGGTGAAGGACGGGTACGCCCGGAACTTCCTCATCCCGCGCCGTCTGGCCACCCCCTGGACCAAGGGCGCCGAGTCCCAGGTCTCCGCGATCCGCAAGGCCCGCAAGGCCCGCGAGATCGCCACGCTGGACGAGGCCAAGGCGGTGGCCGACTCGCTCGCCGCCAAGACGGTCGTCGTCACGGCGAACGCCGGCGAGTCCGGCCGCCTGTTCGGTGCCGTCACCACCGGTGACATCGCCGACGCGGTCGTGGCCGCCGAGGGCCCGCAGGTCGACAAGCGCAAGATCGAGATCGGCCAGCCGATCAAGACGACCGGTGAGTACACCGTGTCGGTGCGCCTGCACCCCGAGGTCTCCGCGAAGATCGCCGTCAAGGTCGTCGCCGGCTGAACGCCTGACGCCTGACGGTCGAAGGCCCCGGCCCCCGCGAGGGGGTCGGGGCCTTCGTCGTTCGTCCTGTCAGGCGATCAGGGCAGCGGCTTCAGGTCGACGTCGTAGACCGAGGTCTGCCCGGCGACGATCTGGGCGGTGCGGACGGCCGGGACGAACCCGTTCGCCGCGACGACCAGCTGGAGCGGCCCGTTGGCCTTGGGCATCCAGTACCCGTACGTGCCGTCGGCCCCCGTGACGAGGGTCTTGTCGGACGCCTTGCCGTCCAGGTGCACGACGGCGCCGTCGAGCGGCCCGCCGTCACCGGTCACCGTGCCGGTGACCTTGCCCCACCCGGTGGGTGCCTTCACCGTCATCAGTGCTGCGACGGTGGGCGCCTCGTACGGGGTGTCCCCGGCCGCGGTGATCGTGGCCGAGTACGCCCCGGGCTGCTCGACCGCGGCGGTGAGGGTCACCGCGGCCTGCACGGACGCCCCCGGCGCGAGGGAGAGCTCCGGCGGCTGGACGTCCAGCCACTCCAGGCCGCCCCCGCCTGCCGCCTCGCCCGAGACGTTCATGACGATGTGCATCCCGGCGTACCCGATGTCCGCCGTGTCGGTGGGCTCCGGGAGGTCGCAGGCCTCCGACCGCAGGTACGACGGCGCCGTCTGGCCGGCGTCGTTGGACCCGATGAAGAACCAGCCGCCGGCCGGCACGTCGATCTCGACGACCAGGGTGCCGTCGTTCGGCACCTCGCCCTCGACAGGCACCGAGACGACCGTGCCGCCGGCGCTGGTGCCGACCGTCGCCTCCGCGCTGCCGATCTTCGTCATGTTGGCGTAGGTCAGCGCCCCGTCCAACGTGTACAGGTTCACGGTCAGCGGCTGCGCGACCTGGGCGGCCTCCACGGCGAACGACACGCTCTTCACGTCGAACGTGCCGTCGATGCCGAAGTCGCTCAGCGTGAACGTGCGCAGGTAGCCGTTGTCCTGGGTGGTCACCTGGTTGGTGCACGCCACCGAGTTGTTGGCCACGACGTCCTGCGACGCCGAGTGGGTCAGGGTCGTCTCGTCGAGGGGGACGGCCGACAGGTCGGGGGAGACGGTGCCCGCCTTCGCCCCGGACGTCGCCAGGCCGCCCTGCTTGCCGTCTGACGTGCCCAGCCCGGGGCCGGCGGGTGTCGTCGACCTCGGCACGGTGGCGTCGTCCGTGACGTGGTTGATCACGGCGCCCTCGGTCCCCTTGACCCCGAGCATCTCGAAGCCGCCGCCGCCCGTGTTCAGCGAGACGTCCACCGGCTCGGTGCCGGTGTTGGTCACCCGGAACGCGCGGCTGGCGGTGGCGCCCATCCCGATCGAGGCGGAGACGCTCTCCTTGTTGACCACGAGCCGGCCGGCGCCGAGCGCGACGTTCCGCGTCACGACCTGGCCGTCCTCCGTGAGCGCCGCGTTGCGGGTGGCGCTCGCGTACGCGTCCTTCGCGTAGGTGAGGCCGTACCGCTCCAGGGGGAGCCGGGCGGCGTAGGTGCCGTCCGCGCCGGTGGTCACGACCGCCTCGTCGCCGTCGTCCTTCGACGTGATGGTGACGGTGGCGCCCTCCAGCGGCTCGTTCGTGTTGCCGTCGCGTACCGTGCCGGCCACGGACCCCATGCCGGCCAGGTCGTAGGTGACGGACAGGCCCTCGGCCACGGCCGGGGTGTTGTACGAGAACTGCGACGCGACCGCGCCCGCCGCGTCCTCGATGCCGATCGTGGCGGAGTCGCCGCGCGCGGTGGTGGTGTCGGTGACGGGGCCGTAGCCGAGGGTGACCCGGCCGTCGGCGAGGAGGGTGGCGGAGAAGTTGACCCGGTCGGTCTCGGGCCGGTACTTGCGCACGTTGCGCCACTCGACGACGAACGCGTCGACGCCGTCCACCGTCGTCGTGCCGGTGTAGACGGCGGACTCCGCGTCCACGTTGAGGTCGTCCCAGAAGGGGTAGACCGCGGCGTTGGGCGCGGCCGCGCTCGGGAGCGCGCCGTTCGTCAGGCTCGTCGACGAGGCGAGGAAGTTCAGGAACCCGTTGGTCGACACGTACGCGGTGTCGTACGTCTCGCCGTAGAACGGGAAGCCGAACGGCAGGTCGACCGACGCCGCCTTGTCGTCGCCGGTGAGGGCCAGCAGCGTGTCGCCGGTCGCGACGCCGGCGGTCCCGGTGGAGCAGTAGTACCCGTAGGCGTCGATCAGCCGCTTGAGGGCGGCGTCGACGGACTCGTCGCCGTCCACCACGACCTCCGTGCTGAACGGCTCCGCGCACGTGCCCGCCGAGACGGTCAGGGTGTACGTGCCGTCGGGCACGCCGGGGATGGCGTAGGTGCCGTCCGTGCCGGTCGTGACCGGGTCCAGCGGGCCGGAGAGGGCGACGACGGCGCCCGGGGTGGGCGACCCGTCCTTCTCCGTGACCGTGCCGGAGACGGTGCGCGTGGGAGCCCGCTCCAGCGTGATCGGCAGGGTGACGGTCTCGTCCACGATGACGGCGACGTCGGCCGGCGCGGAGGCGAGGAAGCCGAAGGCCTGGGCGCTCACCGCGTAGTCGCCGACGGCGAGCTCGGCCGTGAAGGCGCCGTCGTCGCCCGCGGTGACGGTGCGGTCGCGGTCGCCGTCGAACGTCATCTGGGCGCCGGCGACGGGGGTGCCGTCGGTGGCCGTCACGGTGCCGGTGACGATCCCGGTGTCGCCCACGGGTGCGGCGTCGAGCAGGGCCATGACGTCGAGCTTGCCCTCGCCCCACACGTTGTTGTCGTCCGCGGTGCCGCCGCACGTCGTGTCGTCGACGTCGACCGCGGCGCCGTCGAGCAGCGCCTGCGTCTCCTCGATCTGGCCGACGAGGCTCGGCGCCGCGCTCCACAGCAGCGCGATCGCGCCCGCGAGGTGCGGGGCGGCCATCGACGTGCCGTTGTAGGACGCGTAGCCGTCGCCCGGGACGGACGAGCGCACGTTGACGCCGGGGGCGGAGATGTTCGGCTTGGTCCCGCCGTTCTCCCCGGTGCCGCGCGACGAGAACGACGCGATCGCGCCGGAGGAGTCGAACGCGCCGACCGCGTAGGTGGCCTCGTTCGCGCCGGGCGACGACGTGGACCGGCAGCCCGGCCCCTCGTTGCCCGCCGACCAGGTGCCGAAGATGCCGGCGGCCTCCCACGCCGCGATCTCCTCGGCCATGAAGTCGTCGATGGCGCCCGACGCGTTCAGTCCCCAGGAGTTGTTCACCACCTGGGGACGCTTGCTCGGGTCGGGGTCGCTGCCGTCGGTCCGGGTGGGCGCGAGGACCCACTGCCCGGACTCGAGCAGGTCCGCGTCGGAGCAGGTGGAGCAGCCGTTGGCCGCGATCCAGTCCGCGCCCGGCGCGACACCGATCTGGTTGCCGGCGCCGTCGTCGCCCACCATGGTGCCCATCGTGTGGCTGCCGTGGCCGTCGGTGTCACAGGGGGAGCCACCGGCGCAGGCGTTCGACGAGTCGAACCAGTTGTAGTCGTTCACCACGCTGCCGTCGGCCTGCAGGCCGCGGTAGTGCGGCGCGAGCGCGGGGTGGTCGCCCTGCACGCCCGAGTCGATGTTGGCGACGGTCACGCCCTCGCCCGTGTACCCGAGGGCCCACGCCTCGTCGGCGTTGATGGCCTGGAGCCCCCACTCGACGGACTGCGTGCCGCGGCCGGGGGACTTGGTGCGCTCGACCGGCTCGACCAGGTCGAACGTCTGCGGCGCGGAGATCGCCTCGACCTCGGGGGACGCCGCGAGCGAGGTCGCGAGGGCGGCGTCGCCGTCGCGCACCAGGATGCGGTTGGAGATCCAGAAGGACTCGTGGGCGACGCCGGCGGCGTCGAGCTCCTTCAGGAGGTCGGCCTGCGCGTCGTCGGCGACGGCGGTGAGGGTGTCGTAGACGTACCGCCCGCGGTCGTCCCAGTCGGCGATGTCCTTCGCCGCGCGCAGGTCGGCCGTGTCGGCGAGGTCGAGCCAGAAGTCGGCGGGGCCGGCGTCGAGGTCCTTCTCGACGGCGGCCCCGATCTTGTCCGCGGGGTCGGGCACGTCGGCGGACGGGGCGAGCGGCGGGCCGTCGTCGGCGAACGCCGGCGCGACCCCGACCGCGGACGTGGCGAGGAGGGCGACGGCCGCGCTCGTCGCGACCCACCCCCTCCTGGTACCGGTCGATGTCCCGTTCGACTTGGTTCGCATCGATCTCGTGCGGATCGGTGAGTGCACGCTTCCTCCAGGTGAGGGAGCCCCCGGGTCCGGGGGCGTCGTGACGGGCGCCCGGTCGGGGCCCACCCTCCAGCCCATCCGGCGTTCCTCCGGCGGACAAGGACGGTCGGCGGCCAGTTTCCGGTCAACCCGGGGGCAGGCCCGGGTCGGTTCCGGGCGTCGTCGGCGGGCGGTTCCGCCTGAACTCTGATAGGCACCTGGGTAAACGATGTCCGCTCAACGATGTCCGCGAACCTGCCCGGAGCGCGTCGGACGGAGGACGGCTATGCCCCCCAAGAACGTGGTCGAGCCGGTCGGCGGTTACGTGCTCTGCATCGGGCTGCCGCTGCAACGGGTGGGCGAGGTGGCCCGCCTGCTGCGCGGCCGGGCGGCCGTGATCGCGACCGCCGACACCGACGGCGCGCGCACGCTCCTCGGCCCGCCCCCGCCCGCGGTGCTGCCCGACGACGAGGGACCGCACACGCTCGAGGTGCACGCCCGCGCCCCCGCCCCGCTGTCCGGCGAGGTCCCGGTCGTCGCCGTCGCGCCGGACCGCGACCCGGCGCGGCGGATCGTGCTCGGCGCGCTCGAGGTCGACCTCGCGGCGCGGGAGGTCATCGCGGGTGGCGTGCCCGTGCACCTGTCGATCCGGGAGTTCGACCTGCTGGTCGTGCTCGCGTCCGCGCCGGACCGCGTGTGGTCGTTCGCGGAGCTCACCAGCACCGTGTGGCGGACCGGCTACCTGGGTGACCCGGACCCGGTGGTGTCCGCCGTGAAGCGGCTGCGCAAGCGGCTGCGCGTGCTGCCCGAGCTGCGCGTCTCGTCCGTGCGCGGCATCGGCTACCGGCTCGTGGTGCCCTCGTGACGGCGTCGCGTCACACGGCGTTCACCGGACGGGCCGGCGGCGTCACGCGCCCGTGACCATCCAGCGGTCGCCGCGGGCGCGCAGGCCGGTCGTGAGGGCGCGGGCGAGCATGAACACGCCCGCGAACGCGCCCCACAGCCACGCCAGCCCGAGCGCGCCGTCGGGCGCCCAGGCCCGGACCGCGAGGGCGAACGGGACGTAGACCACGAGGGTCAGCATCCCGGCCCAGGCGAGGAAGCGGCCGTCGCCGGCGCCGATGAGGACGCCGTCGAGCACGAACACCCAGCCCGCCATCGGCATGAGCACGCCCGTGACGACGAGGCCGGCGGTGATCGCGAGGCGCACGTCGTGGTCGGACGTGAACAGCGGGGCGATCCACCAGCCGGAGACGGCGAACACGACGCCGATGACGACGCCGGCGCCGACGCCCCACTGCAGCGAGCGGCGCAGGACGGCGCGTACCCGCCCCACGTCGCCGGCCCCGAGACCGTGGCCCACCAGCGCCTGGCCGGCGATGGCGAGCGCGTCGAGGGCGAACGCGGCGAGTCCCCACAGGCTGTTGACGACCTGGTAGCCGGCCAGCGCCGTCGCGCCCAGGCTGGTCGCGACCGCGACGGTGAGCAGGATGGCGAGGCGCAGCGACGCCGTCCGGACGAACAGCGGCGCGCCCGCCCGGGCGTTGGCCCAGATACCCGCGTGGTGCGGCCGCAGCGACGCGTGGTGGCGGCGGGCGCCGCGGACCACGACGACGGTGAGGACCGCACCCATGCCGAGCTGGGTGGCCGCGGTGCCGATGGCGGAGCCCGCGATCCCCAGGCCCGCGCCGTACACCAGGACGACCGACAGGATCGCGTTGACCACGGCGCCCGTCGACGCCACCCACAGGGGCGTGCGCGTGTCCTGCAGGCCGCGCAGCACGCCGGTGGACGCCAGGACGACGAGCATCCCGGGCAGGCCGATCACCGACCAGCGCAGGTAGGTGGCGGCGTAGCCCGCGACGTCCGCGTCGGCGCCCATCGCCCCGACCGCCCAGTGCGCCCCGACGGCGAGCACCGCGGCCAGCACGACGCCCAGGCCGAGGGCGAGCCACATGCCGTCGATGCCGGACTGCAGTGCGTCGCGGGTGCGGCCGGCGCCGACGAGGCGCGCGACGGCGGCCGTGGTGGCGTAGGCGAGGAACACGCACAGGCCGACGAGCGTGACGAGCAGCGTGGACGCGACGGACAGGCCGGCGAGCTGCGCGGTGCCGAGGTGGCCGACGACGGCGCTGTCGACGAGCACGAACAGCGGCTCGGCGACGAGGGCGCCCAGCGCGGGCAGCGCGAGGGCGAGGATGTCGCGGTCGATGCGGCGTCGGTCACCCCTGTGGTCGCCCCTGTGGACAACCTTGTGGGCGGAGTCGGCGGGCGGGTGACCCTCCGGCGGCGTCGGTGAAGGAGGGGTGGCGCCGGGGTGTCCGGCGTCTGGATCCGGGGTGCGGTGCACCTCACCCAACTTTCTTCTCCTCCACAGCCTGAGGGTAACGTCGTCGCAGGTCAGGGACCTGCCGAAAGTTGTACACAGCCGATATCCCCAGTTGTGCACATGCCTGTCCACCGCCCGTGCACAGCCTGAGGCGCATATCCACAGGCCCGTCCACACCTGTGTCCACACCGTCGATTGCGCACGGTCGCGGGCGCGCCTAGCGTCGTCCGCGGTGTCAGAGGGCCACGGTAGAACGTGGACCTGACAGCGGGAGTCGATGTCCGGTGACGGACCGGACGCCGGCGACGGCGGGGGAGCGGGGTGAGCATGTCGATCGAGGAGCTCGAGGCGGGCTATCAGGGGGCGCCCGGCGCCACCTTCGACCGCACACCTCCTCAGGACGTCGCCGCCGAGATGAGCGTGCTCGGCGGCATGCTGCTCTCCAAGGACGCCATCGCCGACGTCGTCGAGCAGATCCGCGGCAACGACTTCTACCGCCCCGCGCACGAGGCGGTCTACGACGCCATCATCGACCTGTACGGCCGCGGCGAGCCGGCCGACGCCATCACCGTCGTCGCCGAGCTCACCAAGCGCGGCGAGCTCGCCCGCGTCGGCGGCGCCCCGTACATCCACGACCTCATGGCCGGCGTCCCCACCGCCGCCAACGCCGGCTACTACGCCCGCATCGTCCAGGAGCGGGCCGTGCTGCGCCGCCTCGTCGAGGCCGGCACCAAGATCGTGCAGCTCGGCTACGCCACCGACGGCGGCGACGTCGAGGGCATCGTCAACACCGCGCAGGCCGAGATCTACGCCGTCACCGAGCGCAAGACCTCCGAGGACTACCTGCCGCTCGCCGAGATCATCGGCGGGACGATGGACGAGATCGAGGCCGCCGGCAACCGCGGCGAGGGCATGGTCGGCGTCCCCACCGGCTTCGCCGACCTCGACCGGCTGACCAACGGCCTGCACCCCGGGCAGATGATCGTCATCGCCGCGCGACCGGCCATGGGTAAGGCGCTCGCGCTCGACACCCCGCTGCCCACGCCCTCGGGCTGGACGACGATGGGGGACGTCGCGGTGGGCGACGAGCTGATCGCCGCCGACGGCACGCCCACGCGTGTCGTCCGGGCGACCGAGGTGATGACCGGGCGGCCGTGCTACGAGGTCGTCTTCGACGACGGCACCACGATCGTCGCCGACGCGCAGCACGAGTGGTCGACGAGCACCCGCGCCCAGCGGCGGAAGGTGCACCACGGGCAGGCGCCTGAGTCCGAGATCCGGACGACGGAGGAGATCGCCGGATCATTGCTCTGCGCGACGGCGGATCGTCGGGCGAACCACTCGATCGCGACGGCAAAGGCTCTCGATCTTCCCGACGCTGACCTTCCGCTCCACCCGTACGTGCTCGGTGTGTGGCTCGGTGACGGACACTCGTCGTCCGCACGATTCACGTCAGCAGACCCCGAGATCCCGATGCGGATCGAAGGACTCGGCTACGTCGTCGGCGAGCGCACCTCAGTTCCAGGTGCGGCCAAGCTGTACCAGCTGCAGCTGCCCGGTGACGGCCCGGTCTCCACACGACGCTGCGTCGTCTGTGGCACCGAGTTCGTGCCCAAGCTCGCCCATGTCAAGACGTGCGGACGTTCCTGCGGAGGCAAGTCGTCTGCAGTGTCGCCTCGATCTGCTGCGCCGACCTGCTCGGACTGTGGTGGGCCGAGCTCGGGTCATCGCCGGTGCATGGAATGCCACGAGCATCACGGCAGCGTCTCTGCGATCCTGCGGACCCTCGGAGTGCTGGGCGACAAGCACATCCCCGACGCGTACCTCCGAGCCAGCGAGTCGCAGCGGCGCGAGCTGCTGGCCGGGCTGCTCGACACTGACGGCACCGTGAACCGAACCGGGAGCCCGCAGTTCACCGTGACCAGCCGGAGGCTCGCCGAAGGGTTCCGCGAGCTGGTCCACAGCCTGGGCTACCGCACCGGCTGGTGGGAGAAGACGGTTCGCGGCAGGAGCGCCGGGTCGTCGGTCGCCTACACGATCACCTTCACCACCGACGACGAGGTCTTCGGACTCGAGCGCAAGCGCCTCGTGCACAAGGAGCGCCGTAGGCCTTCGACGGCGAAGCTCACGTCGCGGTTCGTCGTCGAGGTGAGGCGTATCGACTCGGTGCCTGTGCGCTGCGTGGAGATCGAGCACTCCTCGCACCTGTACCTCGCGAGCCGGTCGATGGTCCCGACGCACAACTCGACGCTGGCCATCGACATCGCGCGGGCCGCGTCGATCAAGCACGGGCAATCGTCAGTCGTCTTCTCGCTGGAGATGAGCCGCAACGAGATCACGATGCGTCTGCTGTCCGCGGAGGCGCGCGTCCACCTGCAGAAGCTGCGCAACGGCTCCATGGGCGAGGACGACTGGCAGAAGGTCGCCAAGGTGATGGGCCGGGTCTCCGAGGCGCCGATGTTCATCGACGACTCACCGAACATGTCGCTCACCGAGATCCGCGCCAAGTGCCGGCGGCTCAAGCAGAAGCACGACCTCAAGCTCGTCGTCATCGACTACCTGCAGCTCATGACCTCCGGCAAGAAGGTCGAGTCGCGACAGCAGGAGGTCTCCGAGTTCTCCCGTGCGCTCAAGCTTCTGGCGAAGGAGATCGGCGTCCCCGTCATCGCGCTGTCGCAGCTGAACCGAGGTCCCGAGCAGCGGCAGGACAAGAAGCCTGCGATGTCGGACCTTCGTGAGTCGGGATCGATCGAGCAGGACGCCGACATGGTGATCCTGCTGCACCGCGAGGACGCGTACGAGAAGGAATCGCCCCGTGCTGGCGAGGCCGACCTGATCGTCGCCAAGCACCGTAACGGCCCCACCGACACCATCACCGTCGCGTTCCAGGGCCACTACTCGCGGTTCGTCGATATGCAGTCCTGACGGGCTGTCGGTGTCGAGATGCAACCTAGATTGAGCGATCCTCCGGCTAGTTAAACTGACCGGTTCTTGACTTCGACCGACCCAAGCCTTGCTCGCGGGCAGGGTGGCGGCTTAGGGGCATCGCTCGAGGGAATGCGGCGTGCTCGGCGTCTCCCGCCGCATGCACAAGAACGTCGTGAGACGTACCCAGTCTCCGTGTTCCGCGCCAAGTCGTGGAGCCCCGCGGGACGGGTGAACGCAAGCTCGAGGTGCGTCCCGTGCGGGAACGTCTCGAGCCCGCGCCCACCAGGTGCTGAGTCCCGCTGTCAACTAACGCTGTTCTTCAGCGGCCAGACGTCGACCTGGCTGAATGTGGTCTCCCCGCCGCCGGAGTGCAGGAGGATTCCTGTGCTCAGGGCGGTTTCTCCGTCCTTGCGGGTAGGGTAGATGCGGTTGGAGAACGCCGCGGCGTCGTTGATGAAGACGTCGATGACCGAGTGGTCGACGAACACGTGGAACGTCGAGGGCTTGCCGAAGGCGGCCTCGTCGTAAGGGGCGCGCAGGAGCACGGCCTCCTCGTTGTCGAAGCCGGTGCTCGAGCTGGTCTTGTCGATGACCAGGTCGCCGTCGTCGTAGTAGATCCGGGTGATCTCCTGGTTGTCGGGTGATGCTCCGACGCCGATGCCGTAGGTCGTGCCGGTGCTGGCCGGGTCGACCTGGGCGAGGATCTCGACCTGATTGCCCTTCGCGGCCAGCCGGTGGTCACCGCTGACGACGATGTCGTTGTCGGTCGTGACGGTGCCGCGCAGGCTCTGTAGGTCCGGCAGGGCGCGCTGGCCGAGGGTCTTTCCGTCGGCGAGCAAGCGCCATTCGCGCGGCAGGCTGTAGGTGTGCGCCCAGCCGAGGTCGAGCTGCATCCTCGAGCTGGACCGTTCGTCGACGATGCCGATCCCGACGAGGTTGCCGTCCGCGTCGCGCGCGACAGCGGGTGACAGGTGCCCATGGATCACGTCCAGGGGCTTGGGCTTGGCCTCGAAGGGGGTGAACTGCATCCCGTCCCAGGTGCCGGTCCAGTAGACGCCGCGGGTGTACGGCTCGGTCAGCTTGGACACCGAGCCGCCGATGGGGTTGGCCAGGAGGATGTAGACGTCGCTGCCGTCGTGGGTGCCGAGCTTCTCGAAGACTGGCATCTCCCAGATGACCGAGCCGATGTCCATCGATCCGAACCCCACGGTGGAGAACGACGTCTGCGACCGGGTCCACTGCCCGCCGACACTCGAGGCGGTGTAGTGCGCGAGGCCTCCGCCGGTGTCCACGGCGGCACCGATGATCATGTGCCAGGTGTCGCCGTCCTGGAACAGGTACGGGTCCCGCATGTCGTTGACGCCGGTCCTGTCGAACAACCCCGCGGAGTCCTTCTTCCACGTGGCCAGGTCCGGATCGCTGCTGGTGGCCCGGGTGACTCCCGGGTCGAACGGGCCGCCGTAGTTCACCGTGGTGAAGAACGCGTACGCGGTCCCGTCGACGGACACGACGTCGCCCGACCAGATGCCCTTGGACCCCTGGCCGGTGAGGCCAGCGCCGGCGACCGCCCCGAGTTGCGCTTCACGGTCGTTGAGCTCCGGTAGGAGGGCGTCGTGCTGGTTCTTCCACGTCACTAGGTCCGCGCTGGACATGTGGCCCCAGTGCATCTGCGACTTGAACGGGCCGTTCGGGGTGCGCTGGTAGAACAGGTGGTACTTGCCGCCGTGCTCGACCAGCCCGTGGGGTTCGTTGGTCCAGTTCGCCGGCGGCATCCCGTGGAAGCGGGGCCGCAGGATGTCGTCGGCGAACCGCAGCGCCGTGACCTGCAGGGCCTCGTCCGCGGTCCCGGCGCCCTCGATGGCGGTCGCGTACTCAGCGGCAATGGTGGCCTTGTCCCGCGCGACGGTGTAGATCTTCGTGTCGTCGTACGCCGCGTCCAGGGCGTTGACGAGGAAGATGTCCATCATCTCGTCCTTGGCGGCCTTCCCGATGACCAGCGGCGTCCCGGTGGCCTGGTCGAAGGTCGACCCGACCGGGATCTCCAGGCGCGCCTCACGCGTGCCGGCGCTGCTGTCCATCTGCAGCCGCAGCTCGCCCGCCTCACCATCGACGACCGCTGCGACGTGCACCCACTCGTACAACGGAAACAACCAGGGCGCCTTGAGCGTGCGCGCCTGCCCGTCGATCGTGGCGGTGAACCACCACTCGCCGTAAGTGTTGATCCCGATGTCGAAGCCGGCGCTGTCGGTCTTCTGGTGGATGATCGAGGAGGAAGACAGCTCCTCGTAGGGCTTCTCGGTGCCGGAGGGGTAGCTCTCCAGGGCGATCCAGGTCTGCACCGTCAGCTGGGAGGTGATCGGCGCGGCGAACTCACCCGTGACCCACGTCGAGAACCCGTCGGTGCGGAAGGCGTTCCCCTGCACGCCCGGCACGCGCTCGGCCGGGTTCTTGGCCACGTGGGCGCTGAACGTCCGCTGGCCCGCGGCGTCGAGGAACTCGGTGGCACCGTTCGCCTCGTCATAGGTCAGGTGCAGCACGGGATCCGCGGCGCTGACTGCGCCGGCCGCGATCGGTCGCGGCACCCCCACGGCCGCCACCGCTGCCGCCAGCGTCGCACCGCGCAGAAATGTCCTGCGCCCCAGCACGGGCCCCGTGTCCCGGTTTGTCGGTCGCTGTTCCGTCATCGCAACAAGCTCCTTCTCATGTCGGGCTCTACTACTCGGTCATTTCAGAGCTCCGCCAGGTGTGGCGGGTTCGCCCCCGCGCGGCTCACCGTGACGGCGGCCACTCGGGACGCGAAGTCAAGGACGGCCTCGAGGGCCGTGGCGTCGGCGCGGCGCAGCGCGTCGCGTTGGTCGGACCCGGTCAGGCCGTGGCCCCGCAGCGCGGCGAGCAGACCGCTCATGAACGCGTCGCCCGCGCCCACGGTGTCGACGACGGCCACCGGCCGCGCCGGTACCTCGAGGTCCCGGCCGAGGGGGCGGACGGCGGTGGACCCGCGCCCGCCGTGGGTCACAACGACGAGGGCGCACCCCAGGTCGTTCGCCCATGCGGAGGCGACGTCGAGCGGCTCGGCCTCCGGGTGCAGCCAGCCGAGGTCCTCCTCGCTCACCTTCACGACGTCGGCGGCGGCGACGAGCGTCTCGACACGCACTCGGACGGCATCGACGTCGCCCATGATCGACGGGCGCAGGTTGGGGTCGTACGTGATCGTCGCGAACCGCCGTACATCGTGGATCATCTGCACGAGGGTGTCTGCCGACACAGTGTCGGCCACCGCGGCGATCGAGCCGGTGTGTAGGACGCTCATGTTTCTCGCCGGCGCGGTCGTCGCGAGATGCCACTCCAGGTCGAACTCGTAGGTCGCGCCACCGTCGGCGTCGAGGCACGCGACGGCGGTCGAGGTGCGCGACGCCCCCAGCGACGCGGGCAGTATGGCGACTCCGGAGGCCTCGAGGCGGTCGACCACACCCGCGCCGGCCTGGTCACGCGCGAGCCAGGTCAGCAGCTCGACCGACCCGCCCAGCCGGGCCAGGCCGAGCGCGACGTTGGCCGGGCTTCCGCCAGGGTGGTGCGTCCGTGCGCCGCTGCCGTCCTCGACGATGTCGACGAGAGCCTCGCCCACGACCATGAACTCGCTCACGCTGTGGCGATCTCGCGCACCGTCACCTGCGTGAGCGGCGCGCTCGGGAACACCAGCTGGGTGAGCGTGGCGAGCCCGTCGCAGGCGTAGACCTCGAGAACGCACCCGTCGACGACGACAGTTAGGTCAACGGTCGCTCCCACGTCGCGCAGCGGCGCCGTGTCGACGGAGGGGAACGCCGGATGGAAGTCCGTGTCTCCGCTGCGGCGGCGGTCGCTCATAAGGGTCCGGTCAGAGGCGTCCACGGTAAGGAGGACGGTGTCGGGCCCGTCGCCGTGCAGCAGGATCTCGTGCCGCCGCCCGCTATCGGCCGGGATCTCGAGCTGGTGCACCACGAGTCCGTCGCGAGGTTCCGTCGGCAGTACGGGCCGTTGGGCGACACGGTCCCGCCCGTCCGCGGTCCGCACGAGCTCCATCTCGCGGGCCAGCGACATCGTCGACCGCCACGGGGAGGTGGGGGTGTCGTTCGCGTAGTCCCAGTTGCTCGCCCACCCGACGGTGACACGCCTGCCGTCCGTGACGCCGTTGAACGAGACGGGGGCGTAGTAGTCGCGCCCGTGGTCGAGCCAGTCGGCGTCCGACGGCCCGTCGCCCGGTCGGTCGGGGGTGAAGACGGCACCGTCGAACTCGCCGACGAAGTACTGGACGCCGGAGCCGCCGGCGACGCCGCCCGGGTTGAGGCTGACGATCATGACCCAGCGTGTGCGGTCGGTCCCGCGGACGGTCAGGGGGAACAGGTCGGGGCACTCCCAGACGCCACCGGTGGCGCGCGCGGGTCCGAACGTGGACAGGTGGTGCCACCGCTTGAGGTCGTCGGACCGGTACAGCACGACCTGGCGGTCGACGGCCTCGACGGCGATCATCACCCAGTAGCCGTCGCCGTCTGCGCCGTCGTACCAGAACACCTTGGGGTCGCGAAAGTCGGCGCTTGCCCGGTCGAGCACGGGGTTGCCCTCGTAGCGGGTCCAGGTGTGCCCATCGTCGAGGCTGTAGGCGAGGGACTGCGCCTGCCGGCCGGCGAGAGCCGGGTGCGCAGGTCGATACGCGCTCGTGTAGACCGCCACCAGCGCGGTCTGTCCGGGTCCGGCGAAGCCCGCGGTGTTCTTCTCGTCGACGACGGCGCTCCCGGAGAAGATCTCCTCGGTGTCGGTGTGCCGGATCGCGACGGGCTGCTCGGTCCAGGTCACGAGGTCGCCGGACGTCGCGTGGCCCCAGGACATGTTGCCGTGCGTGTCACCGTGCGGGTTGTTCTGGAAGAACAGGTGCCAGGTGCCGTCGTGGAACACCAGGCCGTTGGGGTCGTTCAGCCAGGTGTCGCGGGCGGTGAAGTGCGCGACCGGGCGCAGGTGCGTGGTGGCGCGATCCTGCGCCCGGTCGACGGTGGTGTCTGTCACTGATCGGTCTCCATGAAGCGGTCGTAGGCCTGCTGGTAGGTCGCGGTGACCTCGTCCACCCCGAGGCTCTGGAGCTGGGAGACGTACCCCTCCCATTCGCCGTCGATCGTGCCGTCGACGATCCAGGCGGCGAACTTCTCCTTGACGAGGGTCTTGATGTCGGTCTCTGGGTAGGAGACCTGGTCCAGCTCGTCGTTCGAGAGCAGGACCGGCGGGTACTTCTCGTTTGCCGCGAACGGCTCGTAGTACTCCTTGACGAGCTTCTGGCGGTCAGCGGCGCGGGGCTCCGGGGCGACGACGGTCTCGAAGTCCTCAGCAGTGGTGATCCGCGGTCCCATCGGCGCGACCTGCTGACGACGCTCTCCCTCTGAGGTCCCCTCCGGGGCGGGAATCTGTACCAGGAGACCGGACTCCGGGTCCTTCTCGAGGGTCACGCCGATCGGCCCCCACGCGGTTTCGGCCGACATGACGGGGTCGTAGAGCCGGTCCGCCCACCGCATCGTGGCCACCGGATACTTGTTGGCTCGCGTGATGGCCATGGCCCCGCGGCTGATCTCCTGGTTGTTGGTCACCGACGCGCGCTGCTGGCCGTCGACGCCTTGGAGGACACCCACGATCGCGTAGTCGTCCAGGCGGTCGGTACCGACCATCTCCTCGAGCTCCCACCAGAAGAACGAGCCGAGGACCGGGGTGTCGGCCTTGCCCTTGGCCAAGTAGGCGACGTCGTC
Organism: Isoptericola nanjingensis; assembly: GCF_050311635.1. NCBI lineage: Bacteria > Bacillati > Actinomycetota > Actinomycetes > Micrococcales > Promicromonosporaceae > Isoptericola > Isoptericola nanjingensis. Next base: position 183,671 of record NZ_JBNOZL010000002.1, read on the forward strand.
CTGGGAGAAGGACTCGGGGTCGATGAGCCCGTCGGCGTACCACTCACCGAGGCCCTTGACCCCGGCGCGGTACTCGTCGGTGTTCGCGGTAAATTCGACCTTCCCGCCACGCACGATCCGGTGGTCGTTGTTCTCGGGCTGCCCGCCGAGCGCAGTGATGAGGTCCCAGGGATTGGCGGCGAACGAGTCGGGGCGGAAGCTCAGGGGGATCTCGTCCGCCTTGCCGTTGCCGTTGGGGTCCTGGGTGGCGAATGCCTCGAGCGCCTGGTGGTACTCCTCGATCGTGCGCGGCATCTCCAACCCGAGCTTGTCCAGCCAGGTCTTGTTGATGAACAGGAAGTTCGGGTACGGCAGGATGCCCAGCTCCTCCACCGACGGCAGTGTGTAGATGTGCCCGTCGGAGGCGGTGATCGCCGCCCTGATGTCGGGGCGCTCGTCGAGGATCTTCTTGAGAGTCGGGGCGTGCTCGTCGATGAGGTCTTCCAACGGCAGGAGCGTGCCGTTGGTGCCGTTGTCCACGACCTCGGCGTCGGTCAGACCCGAGTTGAACAGCACGTCCGGCAGGTCACCGGAGGCCAGCATGAGGTTCTTCTTCTCCTGGTAGACCTGGTCGGGCAGGTTCTCCCACGTGATCGCGATGTTCGTGTCCTCCTCCCACTGCTGGACGAGCTCCATCTCGGAGTAGTCCGGAGCAAGGGCGGACTTCGACCCGCCAAAGCTCAGGGTGAGGGTCTTGTCGACGATCGGGAGCCCTTCGGCGTTGAGCCCGTAGTCGGCGGACGCGTCCTCGATCTCGGTGGCCTGCTCCGAACCGCCGCTGCAGGCGGCCAGGGCCAGCAGGGTGACGGTCGTGACGGCAGGGATGACAAAACGGCGGTGTCTCATCGGTTCGCTCCTCGCGATTGCCATGGTGAATAAACGGAATGTCAGCTCTTGACGGCGCCGAGCAGGGCGCCCTTGGTGAAGTGTTTCTGCATGAAGGGCAGCGCGACGAGCAACGGAATCGTGGAGATGACGATCATTCCGTACTTCATCAGCTCGCCCATGCGCTGTGCTGCCGCATAGGAATCGACGGCTCCCGCCCCTCCGGAAGCGGAGACCTCCGACTGGATCAAGATGTTCCGCAGCACGAGCTGCAGCGGGTACTTGTTCTCGTCGTCGAGGAAGATCAGCGCGTCGAAGAACGCGTTCCAGTTCGCCACGAGGTGGATCATGACCATCAGGGCGATCAACGGCTTCGACAGCGGCAGGACGATCCGCCAGAAGAAACGGAAGTCGTTCGCGCCGTCGAGCTGGGCGGCGTCACGTAGTTCGTCGGGGACGTTGCTCTCGAAGAATGTGCGGGCGATGATCAGGTTCCACACGCCTACCGCGCCCGGTAGGACGACGGCCCACATGGTGTTGAGCATCCCCAGTTCCTGCACCACTAGGTACCGGGCGATGAGGCCTCCGTCGATGAACATCGTGATGACGAACAGCAGCATGAAGAACGTGCGGCCGAAAAGGTCGCGGCGGGAGAGCGCGTAGGCGCCGCAGAGGATCGTGGCGACGCTGATCGCCGTCCCGACCACCGTGTAGAGCACGGAGTTGGCGAAGCCGCGCAGGATGCCCGGGTCGGACAGAATCCGGGCGTAGCCCTCGAAGGTGAGCCCTCGGGGCCACAGCCACACGTCGCCGTTGAGGATCGCGGACGGCTCGCTGACCGACGCGACGACGACGAAGTACAGCGGGTAGAGGATCACGAGGATCGCGCACAGCAGCGTGACGGTCACGACGATCGTGAAGGCTCGGTCGGCACCGGACTCGCGTTGCCGGCGGTGCCGGGTGCGCGGTGTGCTCGCGGCCGCGGCCGGCTCCGTCTCCTCGATGGGGGGATGGATGGTTGTCATGGCGTCATCACCACAGGCTCGTCTTGTTGGCCCGCCGCGCGACCCAGTTGAAGGTCAGCAGGAGGGCGAGGTTGATGAGGGAGTTGAAGAGCCCGATCGCGGCGGAGTAGCTGAACTGGGCGCCCTGCAGACCGGTCTTGTACACGTAGGTCTGGATGACTTCGGATGTCGGGAGGTTGAGGTCGGTCTGCATCAGCAGGACCTTTTCGAATCCGAGGTTGAAGAGATTTCCGATGGCCAAGATGAACAGGATCGTAATCACGGGCAGGATGCCGGGGATGTCGATGTGCCACATCCGCTGCCATTTGTTCGCCCCGTCGACCCGCGCGGCCTCGTGCAGCGCCGGGTCGATCGCCGTCAGTGCAGCCAGGTAGACGATCATCGAGAACCCGGCGTTCTGCCAGATGTCCGACCCGATGTAGAGAGGGCGGAACCATTCGGGTGATCCCATGAAGAAGACCGGGTCGCCGCCGAACGCGGTGATCGCGTTGTTGACGATCCCTGACCGCGGTGAGAAGAGCAGGTAGATCATGCCCACGACCACGACGACGGAGATGAACGACGGCGCGTAGAGCACGGTCTGCGTGAACTTCTTGAACCGATCGCTCGCCAGCTGGTTCACGATCAGCGCGAGGATGATCGGCACGGGAAAGGCGATGAGCAGGCCGAGTGCGTTCACGGTCAGGGTGTTCACCATGAGGCGCTCGAACTGGAACGACTCGATGAAGCGGGTGAAGTGTTCCAGCCCGACCCACGGGCTGCCCGTGAATCCGTCCACCGGGTTGTAGTCCCGGAAGGCGATCTGTGCGCCGAACATCGGCCAGTACTTGAAGACCAGGACGTAGGCGACGGCGGGGGCAAGTAGTACGTATAACTGCCAGGACCTCAGCGCGCGCCGCCACCAGGCCGTGCGGCGCGCGACGGGCCTCGCCGAGGCCTCTGCTTGAGCTGTCATTCGTGCACCTTCGCACTCGCCACCGATCCCCGAGGGACCAGTGAGCACTCGATGGGATGGTTGTTCGTCTTCCCGGAGGGCGCTCCGAGAAGGGTTTCCAGGGCGCTGCGCGCCATCTGCTCGAACGGCAGCGCGACGGTCGTCAGCCCCGGGTCCAGGTAGGGCGCGAGCGTCTCCTGGTCGTCGAAGCCGACGATCGAGCAGTCGTCGGGAACTTGTAGCCCGAGGGCCTCGAGGGCGCGGTAGGCCCCCCAGGCGGTCCGGTCGTTGCCGCAGAAGATCGCGGTCGGCACGACGGGACCCTCCATGAGATCGCGAGTGAGGGCGAGGCCGTCCTCGACTACGCCGCCCCCGTACCGGACGAACCGTTCGTCGAACTCCACGCCGGCCTCGTCCAGCGCCCTGCGGTACCCGGCCATTCGGCCGATACCGGCGGGCAGGTCGCTTTCGGGGGGCTGGATGTTGATCATCGCGATCCGGGTGTGACCGGCGTCGAGCAGGTGCTGCGTGGCGGTGTAGCCGCCGCGCTCCTCGTCAGGGAAGAAGCTCGGCACCGCGCCGTCCGACTCCCTCGCGTTGAGGACGACCGCCGGGATGTCCTGCAGGGCGGCGGGAAGCTGCACCACCCGGTGGTACATCGATCCGTACACGACGCCACGCACGCGGTAGGAGCGCATCATGTCGATCGCCGCCTTCTCGAGCGCGTCGTCGCCGAAGGAGTCGACGCTCAAGATCACGTGCCCGGTCTCCCAGGCCAGTTCCTGAGCCCCCTTCAGAAGGCGGCCCGCGAACGGCGCGCTGGCGACCTCGTCCGAGATGAAGCCGATCAGGCCGGACTCCCCGCTACGCAGCGACTTGGCGAACGCGTTGGTGCGGTAGTCCAGGTCGCGCACCGCGTCCATGATCCGTTTCCGAGTAGCGTCTGATACTCGCCCTCGCCCGCCGCCGTTGAGGACCAGGGACACGGACGCCTGCGAGACGCCGGCACGGCTGGCGACGTCCCACATGGTCGGCTGCTTGGAAGAACCGTTCACGCTGCGCGGCATCGCCATCACCTCCTCGTGTGCGGGCACCGATCCCGGGGGTCATGCGTATAACCTTCGGCGCTGCCCGGAACAGTAGGAGCGTGGCACGGGTCGTGTCAACACCCGTTCTCTGCATCCCGCCCATCGCGCGCGTGTTCGGCGCCCCACAGGGGAAGGCACGAGGCCCTGGTCTCCACCGCGCACGCGGAGCCAACGGCTTGACGGCACTCGAAGATCGATGGCATCTTGTGCCAAAACGTTCTGCCAGAACGTTTTGGCACCTGCTTCGTCTGCACACCTCGGAGGAGAACGGCGATGACGCCCATCAACCACAGGCGGAGGAGAGCCCTGCGCGTGGCGCCGACGGCCGCGGCCGCGGTGCTTGCGCTCGGTCTGGGCGGGTGCGGCGCCGGAAGCGTGGCGAGCTCCTCCGGCGACACGCTGACGGTTCTGGTCGAGGGCGGCGGCAAGGCCGTCCTCATGCCCATCGCGAAGGAGTTCGAGGCAGAGACCGGTACGTCCGTCACCTTCGTGGAACTGCCCTACGACTCGCTCTACGAGCGCCTCAACACCGAGCTCTCCGCCGACCAGGTCAGCTTCGACGTGGCCGCTCTCGACGCTCCCTGGCTCAGTTACTTCAGCCCGGGGTTGCTTCCGCTCGACGACATGTTCACCGACGACGTCAAGGGCGACCTCTTCCCGTCCCTCGTCCAGGAGGCCCAGGTGGGCGGGCACTTCGTCGGGATGCCGGCCTGGACCAATGCCGAGATCCTCTACTACCGCACGGACCTCTTCTCGGATCCGCAGCAGCGGAGGGCGTTCAAGGCCGAGTACGGGCGCGAGCTTGCTCCCCCCACCACGTGGGACGAGTACCGCGAGGTCGCCGAGTTCTTCACGCAGGACACCGACGGGGATGGCGCCGTCGACCTTCACGGTACGGACGTCAAGGGAGCGGTCGAGACCGAGTGGCTGTCCCTCGTCCTGCAGGCGGGTGCGAAGAACGTGGTCCTCGACGACGACGGCCGCATCGTCATCGACGACGCATTTCACAAGGCCGCGCTCGACGCCTACGTCGCCCCCATCGAGGACGGGTCCGCGCCGGCCGGGGCCTCGCAGTTCGACTGGGCGACGTCGCAGAACCTCTTCAACCAGGGGCAGCTCGCCATGTCCCGGTTCTGGGCGCACGCTTACACGCAGGTCCCCGAGGACTCACCGGTGCACGGCCACGTCGGCGTCACGACCATGCCCGCCGGCCCGGGAGGGGCGGCTGCGTTCCCCGGGGCCTGGTACCTGTCCGTGCCCCGGGCGGCGGCGCACCAGGAGGCCGCCCAAGAGTTCGTGCAGTTCGCGTTCGACCACAACGAGCTCGGACTGGATTCCGACCTCGGCCTCGCGGCCACGATCCCGGCACTCGAGGCGGGCGCGGCGGAGGGCCGCGAGAACCTCAGTGCCCTGACCAGCGCACTGGACGAACCTGGCAGCGCCCCGCGCCCGGCTACCGACCACTGGCAGGAGATCGTCGACTCCGTCCTGATCCCGATGCTGCAGGAAGCAACGACCCAGGCGAAGTCCGGGACCGTCAACACCCAGGCGCTGCTCGACCGCGCCGCGAAGCAGATCGAGACGATCGTCGGCTGACGCCGGCCGTACTCACCGAAAGGTTTCGCTGTGCGACTGACAGACCGCCGCTACGCCCTGCTGCTCGCGGCGCCCGCTGCTCTCTTCCTCCTCGCTTTCGTCGCCTGGCCGCTCGTGCGGCTGGTGTACGACAGCCTCTTCGACATCCAGCCGATCGCCGGGGCCCGCGAGTTCATCGGCCTCGACAACTACGCGCGGATCTTCGTCAGCCCGGACTTCCTCGGCGCTGCCGGACGAACCGCCGCCTACACCGTCATCGTGGTCGTCTTCGAGTTCGTGTTGGGCTTCGCGGTCGCCCTGCTCTTCACCGCGCTCGGGAAGCGCTCGGCCCTCTTCCGCACGATCTTCCTCTACCCGCTGATGATCGCTCCGGTGGTCGCGGGTCTGCTCTGGCGGTTCCTGCTGATGGACAACATCGGCATCGTCAACGACCTGCTGTACCGCGTCGGGCTGCTCTCCTCGCCGGGAGACATCGGGTGGCTGTCGGATCCGGACATCGTCCTGTGGTCAGTCGCCATCCCGGACATCTGGCTGACCACGTCCTTCATGACCCTCGTCCTGTTCGCCGGGCTGCAGAACGTCCCGGGCGATGTCCTGGAGGCCGCCCGCCTCGACGGCGCCAGGTTCCCCACCCTGCTCGCGCGGATCATCATCCCCCTGCTCCGCCCGGTCATCGCCGTCGCTCTGATCGTGCGGGGCATCGACGCCGCGAAGGCGTTCGACATCATCCTCATCCAGACCGGAGGCGGACCGCAGAACGCCTCCCAGACCCTGTCCCTGCTGATCCACCAGACGATGGTCCGCTACGGGGACCCCGGCCAGGCGTCCGCGATGGGCACCGTGTATCTCCTCGCGATGATGCTCGTCGCCGGCCTCGCCGTCTGGTTCATCTGGCGACCTGGAGCTCAGTCATGACCGGCCTCACCGCCCGCCGCCCCGCCACCCGGGCCCTGCTGTGGATCCTGCTGGCCGTCACGGTGGTGCTCTACGCGTTCCCGTTCCTCTACCTGCTGCTGACCAGCTTCAAGAATCCGTTCGAGACGCTGGCCGTCCCGCCGCGGATCCTGCCGTCCGACTGGACCGTCGACAACTACGTCACGGCCCTGGAGCGCACCGGTGTCGTCGCGTCGTTCGTCAACAGCACGACGACGGCGGTGGTGTCGACGGCGCTGTGCCTGCTGCTCGCGGTCCCCGCGGCGTACGCCATCACTCGGTTCCGGACCCGCAGCGGGCAGCTCCTGTCGATGACGTCGCTGGTGACCCGCATGGTGCCGCCGGTCGCGGTCGGCGTGCCCCTGACGTCGATGATCGCGGCGATGCACCTAACGGACACGCCGACCGGGCTGGCGATCGCCCACACGACCGTGTCCCTCCCGCTGTCCATCCTGCTGATGGCGAGCTTCTTCGAGGCCGTGCCCGTGGAGATCGAGGAGGCGGCGAAGGTCGACGGCTGCGGTCGCCTGCGCGTCCTGTGGTCCGTTGTACTGCCCGTGGTCTCCGGAGGCGTGGCCGTCGCGGCGATCTTCGCGTTCCTCGCGTCGTGGAATGAGTTTCTCTTTGCGACGCTGCTCACCTCGGTCCGGGCGCAGACGACGCCGATCATGATCGCCAACTTCCAGACCCAGTTCGGGCTCGACTGGGGTCCGATGACGGCGCTGGCGACGCTCTACTCGGTCCCGGTGATCATCCTGACCATCTTCCTGCAGCGACGTATCGTCGCAGGCCTGACCCTCGGTGCCGTCAAGGGCTGAGCAGGGCCGCACCGGACGCGCACGAGAGAGACGACACATGAACAGCACCAACCGCTACGACGTCACGACGTGGCCCGTCGGGAACCCGTACGAGGACCTCGGCGAGGTCATCAACAGCATCATCGGCGACGTCAAGAGCCGGCAGACCGCGACGGACGTGCGCGACGGCGGGAAGCCGGGAGCCGTGATCTCCATCCCTCCCGGCGACTACCGCCTGCGCACGCAGGTGGTCATTGACCTCAGCTACCTGAGGATCGAGGGCTCCGGGCACGGCTTCACGTCGTCGAGCATCCGCTTCAACGTGCCGGAGGACGAATGGTCCGGCCTGCACGAGCTGTGGCCCGGGGGCAGCCGCGTCCTCGTCGACATCCCGCTCGACGAGGAGGCCACCGAGGCCGACGGCGCCGCCTTCTACGTGGAGCGGGCGGGAGACCCCCGGATCAGCTCGGTTGAGTTCGCCAACTTCTGCATCGACGGTCTGCACTTCGAGCCGGACGGCTCCGGGATGCACCCCGAGAACACGTACCGGAACGGCAAGACCGGCATCTACGTGGCGAGCGCGAACGACTCCTTCCGCGTCACCGGCATGGGGCTCGTCTACCTCGAGCACGGACTGACCATCTGTCACGCCGACGCGCTCTCCGTCCACGACAACTTCGTCGCGGAGTGCGGCAGCTGCATCGAGCTGCGGGGATGGGGCCAGGCCTCCAAGGTCACCGACAACCTGGTCGGCGCAGGCGCCAAGGGACGTTCGATCTTCGCCGAGAACCACGGCGGCCTCCTGGTCACCGCGAACAACGTCTTCCCTCGAGGTGCGAGCAGCGTCGAGCTCCACGGGGTCACGCGGTCGAGCGTCACCAACAACCGGCTGCACTCGTTCTACCCGGGAATGGTGGTCCTCGACGCCGGCTGCTCGGAGAACCTCGTGGCCTCGAACCACGTCCTGCGCGACCACGAGCCCTGGGCTCCGTTCCTCGGCGTCGACAACGGCCTGGACGACACCTACGGCCTCGTCCGCATCGATGGCGAGGACAACTCCGTTATCGGCAACCACTTCTCGGAGATCGTCGACTCCCGGAAGATCGTGCCATCGGGCGCGACACCCGTCGTCGTCCGTCTCGTGTCGGGCGGCGGCAACCACGTCGCCAACAACCACGTCGTGGCCAAGGACGTCCGTGCCGCGACGGGTGACTCGGCGTTCTCCGCACAGGTGGACGCGCTGCTGACGATCGAGGCGGCACGGCGGCTCCCGGTCACGACCGTCCAGGTCGACAGTGGGTCCGTCCGCAACACGGTCCTCGACTCCGGGGACGAGGCGCAGGTCGTGATGGACCGGTCGGTCAACGCCTTCCGGCCCACGCCGACGGTCGCCGGCTAGCTCCCCGTCCAGCCACGAGAGGAGGCGAAGAGATGAAGCAGCGCCGAGTGACGATCAAGCAGGTCGCGGCAGAAGCCGGCGTGTCCATCACGACCGTCTCGCACATCCTCAACGACGTGCCGGGCGTGCGGGCCAAGGAGGCGACCCGTCAGCGGGTCCAGGAGACCGCCGCGCGGCTGGGGTACGTGCCCAACCGGCTCGCGCAGTCCCTGCGCACCCAGCGGTCCAACACCATCGGCCTGATCGGGGACGAGATCGCGACCACGCCGTTCGCCGGCAAGCTGATCCTCGGCGCGCAGGATGTCGCCCTCTCGCGGGAGGCCGTCGTGCTCGTGGTGTCCACCGGGTACCAGCGTGACGTGGAGAACCGGGAGATCGAGGAGCTGCTCCGCCGTCAGGTGGACGGGATCCTCTACGCCTCGATGTTCCACCGCCGGGTCGAGCTGCCCCCGCAGCTCGCCTCCGTCCCCACGGTGTTCGTGAACGCCGAGTGCACCACCCCCGGCGTGCCGTGGGTCGTGCCCGACGAGGTGGCCGGCGGCCGGGACGCCGCCGAGGTGCTCCTCGACGCCGGTCACCGGCGGCTGGCCTTCATCAACAACATCGACGACATCCCTGCGTCGGCCGGGCGTCTCGACGGGTTCCGGGCGCGCCTCGCGGACGGGGGAGTACCCGACGACGACGTGGCGGTCGTGGCCGCGGAGTCCGACGCGACCGGCGGGTACGAGGCCGCCAGCGCCCTCCTGGCCCGCGAGCGGCGGCCCACGGCGATCTTCTGCTTCAACGACCGCGTCGCGATGGGCGCGTACCGGGCGGCCGCCGAGCGGGGGCTCCGCATCCCCGAGGACGTGTCGGTCGTCGGGTTCGACAACCAGGAGTACGTCGCCGACGGCATCCACCCGGGACTCACGACCGTCGAGCTGCCGCACTTCGACATGGGCGTCTGGGCCGCCGAGCGCCTGTTCGACCGGATCGACGGCGCGAGCGGGGACGCTCCGTCCGCACAGCTGCGCGGGCCCGTCGTCCGCCGCGGATCGGTCGCCCCACCCTCCGACTGACGCTCACATCCGTGACGCGCCGACCCTGAAAGGCTTCACATCGATGTCGCACGCCCTGTCCGATGCCTGGACCTGGGACATGTGGTTCGCCGACGACGGTGACTGTTACCACGCCTTCTACCTCAAGGCCTCCCGCGCGCTCGGCGACCCTGATCGGCGTCACTTCTATGTCACCGTGGGCCATGCCGTCTCGTCCGACCTCCACACCTGGCACGAGGTAGCCGACGCGCTGATCGCCTCGGACCAGCCGGCCTTCGACGACTTCACCACCTGGACGGGATCCGTCGTCAAGGATCCGGATGGCGTCTGGCGGATGTTCTACACCGGCACGACCCGGTCCGAGAACGCGACCGTCCAGCGCATCGGCGTCGCGACCTCGAGCGACCTCTACACCTGGACCAAGGCGGGCGCCGACGCGCTGTGCGAGGCTGACCCGCGGTGGTATGAGAAGTATGACGGCGTGAGCTGGCCCGACGAGGCATGGCGTGACCCGTGGGTGTTCTCCGACGGGGACGAGTGGCACATGCTGATCACGGCGCGCGCGAGGGAGGGCGACACGGACGACCGAGGGGTCATTGGGCACGCGACTTCCCCCGATCTCACGACATGGACGGTGCAGGCGCCGCTCTCGAAGCCTGGAGCCGGGTTCGGACACCTCGAGGTGCCGCAGCTCGCGACCGTCGACGGACGTCAGGTGCTCGTCTTCTCCTCGCTGCACGGGGAGCTGACGCGCGCGAGGCGAGACGCAGGAGAGCGTGGTGGTGTGTGGTCCGTCCCTGTCGACAGCGCGACCGGCCCCTACGACATCGCCGCCGCGACCCGCCTGACCGACGAGTCGCTATATGCCGGCCGACTGCTGCAGGACCGCGACGGTGCCTGGTGGCTCTTCGCGTTCCACCACGTCGACGCCGATGGGGCGTTCGTCGGGTCGTTGTCCGATCCCATGCCCGTGGGGTGGGCGGCGAATGGAGGGCTCCATGTGACCGACGGGCGCTTCGATCATCTCGCATGACATGTCTCTGGCGTGTCAGCCCGGTGATTTCTTTGGACCGCTTGTCGCACACTGGCACGTCATCGCACGTTGCGTATCCTCCGCCACCTCCGCTCAGGCCGGTCAAAGGACCGCGCCCATGCGCGCGCCACTTGCCCCAGGCAATGACGCGCTGAGCTTCGGGGTACGTCGTCCCGTCGTCCGCCGTGCACCGGCAGGGTCCGGGGGTATGCCAGTGCGATGATGGCGAAGAAGTCCTCCAGATTCATGTGGGTGTCGACGGTGCTGGAGACGCCGATGGGACTGCTGCACGGATAGGTGACACCTGACCTGTGGTGCCTGCGGGTGCTGCTGGAAGGATGTGTCCCGTGCCCAGACCCCATCCCAAGGAGTTCCGCGACGACGTCGTGGCGATCGCCCGCCAGGGAGAGACCCCGATCAAGCAGGTCGCGAAGGACTTCGGAATCAGCGAGTCGTGCCTGCGCAACTGGCTGCACCGCGCTGATGTCGAAGGCGGCGCCAAGCCCGGTGTGACCGCGTCGGAGTCGGCCGAGCTGCGCGAGGCGCGTAAGCGGGTGCGCCTGCTGGAGCAGGAGAACGAGGTGCTGCGCCGTGCGGCGGCATACTTCGCGCAGGCACACCTGCCGGGAAAATGACCTATCCGCTCGTGAGTGAGCTCGCCGCAGCTCTCGCCGGCGCCCAGGACGAGCAGGGCTCTTGACGGCCAGACGTTATCCACGATTTGGTCAGCACACTGCTGACCAAATCCGAGGCCTGGAGCGAAGGACCCAGCTTCGCAGGGATCCAGTGACATTGGTGTCCACCACTCTATGTGCACCGAGCTCGTGTAGTTGACCGGTACCCTCCCAAGCGTAGGCGCGATCCGGACTTCGGGAGGTATGAGTTGGCATCATCGGCAGATGACTCCGCCGCAGAAGGTCGGGAGTCCTCCCGTCTGAGGCGGCGGCAGTCGCGCAAGCTCCAGGATCTGGAGACCGGCATCTCAGACGAGGTCGCAAGAGCTTACGAACTTGTACCGGCGATCGGCAAAGGGCGCCGGTGGTACGACATTCCGTACCGCGCTCTCTCCTGGCTTTCTAGTGGGTGGCGACGGCGCATACTCCCGCGGCGAGCACTGCTCGCATTAAACTATGGGATCAACTATCTTATACCCTATAACGAACATGACCGGGATTTCGTGCGGTCGCGCGATAGCTGGATGCACAATGTATTCGTTCCCGAGGATTACCACGTAACGTCTGCCGGTATCTGGGTAATCGAACTCTTTCCTCCCTCGCAGCTGCCGGCGTTCGAGGCAGCTTTGGTTAAGAATGGATGGAAACGTCCGAAGCGGTGGGCTCCGGCTAAAGAAGACAACCCTTCGATGTTGCAGAGGGCTCGCTCTGGCCGCGGCGCTATTTGGTGGCCCGTGGTTGACGTCGTAAGGAAAGGCTCGAAATGGTGGGTGCCGGACGGAATACGGGCGGACTTGCCTCCTCACTACGAATGGATAGGCCTACGCGCGATGCAGGTGGGCGCTGGCCTGACCGCGGTAATCGCCCGCTTCACCCTTACTGAACTCGCGGCATCGTCGCTTGATAGCGAGTGGCATCGAGATCACGAGCCCATCCTGATCCGAGGGTCCCGCGGTGAACGCCCTCGAAATCTTGATCGACACTGGGCAACTTTTCAAAACACTCAGAGCGCCCGCAAAAGTCTCCATGACTCCGCCCGAGAGTGGATGAAGGAGCAAGTGCCAGGGTTCTTCGCTGCGAGTAACACTCCACAGTTGCTCCTAGATCTTCTGCTCCTCGAGGGCCATGACCCAACCTTGGAGCCTTATGTGGAGACGGCCCGCGAGGATGAGATCAAGCGAAGTGACGCCCTAAGGGCGCTTGGGCTACCCGATCGCGAGTCTCATCATATTGTCTCGACGTCGTTGAAGAAACTTGTCCTTTCGCCGCCAGACCCCGTGATGCACCCTGGCCTGGGGGACGGGCCGACGTGGACCCTCTGGGGGAACCGCGACGCGATCATCGAGGCATGGGGAAACGACGCTTTCGCTGGCTTCAGTGACAGCACTAATCGCGGGATCGCCTATCGCGTCGAGTCGACATATCCTCTCCTTACCATGCTTGCCGTCTCAAACTTTCTAGAGATCGGCGCTCAGCGATACGCGGAAATTCGCGACAGGGCAACGACACGGCACGGCAAGTTTCGGCCCGGCGCCTTGCGAGAGCTTCGCCAGTTCTTCCTGACGCTTAGCCTGGATCTGACTACTGTGCGACGCGAGGCGGCGTCGTTCTGGGAAAATGATCGATACTGGCGGTGGGAAGCGGGTGATGATTTCGTATTTCAACCCACGCCGAGCACATTAGCGCGATATGGGCAGGGTGAACGTTACGAGAAGGAGTCGCGCAATTTCAATATGTCCGTGCGTAAGCGTCAGGATGAGCAGTTTGAATTGCTAATTGCCGCTGATCGGGACTATCGCGATATTCTGTCGACGGTGGCATCAATCGGGGCATCCGTCGACGCGTTCAAGATCGGCAGATGGGCGTTGTGGGTCGCCCTCGCCTCCTTGGCAGTTGCAGTCGCCACGATCATCCTGGCCGACGTGGGATGCGACAGCGTCATTCATCAGTTCGTCGGGTGGCCTTCGAGCGAGACTTGCGAGCAGTGAACGGTCTTGGATCTCGGAGCGTCGATGGCCCCGCCGGCGCAAATTCAGAGTTAGGGACACATCAGGGTCATGTCTGGTGATCTCCTCGTCGGAGGTTCCACAGTTCCCAGGCGTTACTTAGGAGGTCCAGCGGAATCTGCCAGACTCGTACGACCTGGTTCGCGGGGAGGTCGTCCTCGAGCCCTGTGTCCCAGGACCAGCTCCTGGCGTGTGCATTCCCTGAACTGACATTCCAGAGCTCACCGATCCTGGTCTGCGGGTCGTTGAGGCTGTCTTCGAGGTGCGCCGCTGCTGCCGTCAGAAGTTCGATCTCGGAGATCTTGCTGTCTGACTTGCGCCCCAGCCGTACCAGCTCCTCTTGGGTCTTGGCGGTCAACGAATCTGCTTCCTGGCGCAGCGCTGACGTCAGGGTTTCGACCATCGGAGGTGTTGCGTCCTCCCAGTTCTTCACCAGTCGGTGAACGTCTTGGGCTTCCGTGCGGAGCAGGAGGAACGCTCGTATGATGCGGGTTTCCGCATCGTCTGGTTCTAGCAAGTACAGGGCCTTTGCGGCACCAAGCATCGTGGTTCTCGCCACCGTCAGAGACGCCTTAGTGCGTACCCCCCATTCGCTGCCCGCCCTCATGAAGTAACCAGAAGCGGAATGCTCGCCTTCGGTCGCCATCGCGCGCCAGACGATCTGAGCAAGTGTCCGTCCACCGGGTAGCTGTTGGTCTTGGTGGAGCAGGAGGTCGCAGCCCGGTCGCATCCAGATGGACGCGGGGTCTTGCACTCGAGCGTCCCAGGCGACGGCCGCCTCGTCGATGTGCCATGCCAGCTCATTTGGCTGCATGGAGAGACCCTAGCGACGCCCCCCGGACTGTTGCGGCCACGCTGCCGCCGTACTGCACGCGGTGATGCCGCAGCGCCCTGACCGGGGACGAAGCAACCCATATTGCGCGGCACCCGCGACACGCCCGAGATCGTGCAAGGTAGGGCGGCGTGTTCGTGCAATCTGCGTTGCATGTCGACATGTCGGTCTGCGGGTAGGCAAGGCGTGGCGCGAGCGAGGACGGCCATGCCCGTGGTTCCGGGGAGCGTGATGCGGCTCGGGCCGCAGGCTCGACAGGTCGCGGGCGAAACCGATCACGACGGACTTTCGACGCTCCTCCTCCCGGCGCCCGGGGCATGATGCCCCCGTGGACTTCTCGCAGCCGCCGGTGGTCCGGGTCGTGCCGGACGCCGAGCACCCGCTGCCCGCGGGCGTGTGGCCGCGGACCGTCCCCGCCGTCGAGCAGCTGCTGCGCGACGGGCTGGAGCTCGCGCCGGGCGTGACGTTCCTGGTGGGGGAGAACGGCAGCGGCAAGTCCACGCTCGTGGAGGCGGTGGCGGTGGCCTACGGGCTGTCCCCCGAGGGCGGGACGGCGCACGGTCGGCACTCGACCCGCGAGACGGAGTCGCCGCTGCACCGCGCCGTCCGGCTGCAGCGGGGCGTCGGGTCGGGGCGGTGGGGCTTCTTCCTGCGCGCGGAGACGATGCACGGCTGGTACACGTTCCTCGAGGAGCATCCGGGGCCGAGGGACCCGGTGTTCCACGAGATGAGCCACGGCGAGTCGTTCCTCGCGGTCCTCGAGTCCCGCTTCGACGGGCCGGGCCTGTACTGCCTCGACGAGCCGGAGGCGGCGCTGAGCTTCTCCTCCACTCTTAGCCTCATGAGCGTGCTCGAGGACCTCGCCGGACGCGGCGGCCAGATCCTCTGCGCCACGCACTCGCCCGTGCTGGCGGCGCTGCCTGGCGCGACGATCCTGGAGGTCGGGCCGTGGGGCCTGCGCCCGACGACGTGGGACGACCTCGAGCTGGTGCAGCACTGGCGTGCCTTCCTCGACGCGCCGGGCCGCTACCTGCGCCACCTGCTCGGCTGAGCGTGGGGACGCCGCCCGGGGCCCCGGGCGGCGTCCGGGCGGGCGTCCGTCAGACGCGCGGGGCGTCGGACAGCGGCACGGGCGCGGGTCGCTCGCAGGTGCTGGCGACGGAGAGGGACGTCCCCTTCTCGGCGGCGGTGAGCAGCGACGTCATGACGTCGAGCACGTGGTACGCCAGGTCGCCGTTCGCCCGGGCGGTGGCGCCGGGCGGGGTGGCGGCCAGGTCCGCGAGGCCGTAGCCGCGGCCGGCGTCGCGGTACCCGGAGCTCACGGGGAGCTCCTCCCACCCGCCGCCGAGCCGGTGCAGCTCGACGGTGCCGTCGAAGCCGTTGGGGTCCGGCACGACGAGCGAGCCCCGGTCCCCGTGCACCTCGATGCACGACGCGTGCGTCGCGACGGCGTCGAAGCTCATGACGAGCGTCGACAGGGCGCCGGACTCGTGCCGCAGCACGCCCGTGACGTGGGTGTCGACGTCGACCGGCACCTGCTCGCCCGCGCGGGGCCCGGAGCCGATGGTGCGGGTGGCGCGCGCACGGCTGGCGCTGCCGACCACGGACTCCACCGGGCCGAGCAGCGTGACCAGCGCGGTCACGTAGTACGGGCCCATGTCCAGCAGCGGTCCGCCGCCGGGCTGGTAGTAGAAGTCCGGGTTCGGGTGCCAGCGCTCGTGGCCGGGGGTCACCATCGTCGCCGTCGCGGCGACGGGCGTGCCGACCAGGCCGTCGTCGACCGCCTTTCGCGCCGTCTGCACCCCCGTGCCCAGCACGGTGTCCGGCGCGCAGCCCACGCGCACGCCCGCGGCGCGGCCGGCCTCGACGATCGCGCGCGCGTCGTCGGTCGTGGCGGCGAGCGGCTTCTCGCCGTACACGTCCTTGCCCGCCGCGATCGCCTTGAGGGCGACGTCGGCGTGCGCGGCGGGGATCGTCAGGTTGAGCACGGCGTCGACCTCGGCGTCGGTGACGAGCTCGTCGACGGTGAGGGCGCGGACGCCCTGCTCGGCGGCGACGGCGGCCGCGCGCTCGGCGTCGAGGTCCGCGACGGCGACGAGCCGCACCGCACCGCTCCCCAGTGTCCCGAGCCTCTCGAACGTGCTCAGGTACTGGCCGGAGATCGCCCCGACCCCGACGATGCCGATCCTCAGCGGCTGGCCCACAGGATGCCCCTCTCGATGATGGTGCGGACGTTCGGGTCGTTCACGACGTCCAGGTTGTGCCCGGGCGTCGAGACGAAGACGCGGCCGTCGCCCCACTGCCGGGTCCACACGGCCGGGCAGGTCACGGGCCGGTGCCACGGGTGGTAGTCGGGCGCGGCGATCGTGGTGGTCGCCAGGACGTCGTTGTACTCGTCGGTGAGCACCCAGTACTGCTCGGTGGTGAGCTCGAAGTCGGAGATCCCCGCGACGATCGGGTGGTCGGCCTTCTCGGGCACGATGTCCACCGTGTAGCGCACGAAGCAGTCGGTGCCGTCGCCCGGCAGCTCCTCGCGCGGCGCCTTGGCCGGGTGGGTGGCGAACTGCCCGCCGATCAGGTGCAGGTAGTCCGAGCTGCTGCGGTACGAGTCGGCGATCCCGCCGTGCCAGCCCGCGAGGCCGGTGCCCGCCCGGACGGCGGCGGTGAGGCCGCGCAGCTCGTCGTCGGCGATGGTGCTCATCGTGACGGTCTGCACGACGACGTCCACACCGGCCATGTAGTCGGCGTCGGCGTACACGGTGGTCTCGTCCTCGACGTGCACCTCGTACCCGTTCTCGGTGAGGAACGGGACGAACGAGTCGGTGGTCTCCACCGGCTGGTGCCCGTCCCACCCGCCCCTCACGACCAACGCCCGTCGCTGTCTGCGGTCTGTCATCTGCAACTCCCATTGTTGCGCAACTGCATGATGCTTCTCGGATGTGCCCGACAAGTCTTCCACGGGCCAACTTCGGCCTTCAAGGGGCGAGGGGCGATCCGAGGCGGCCAAATAGTTGCGCAACTTTGAGGGGCGTCGCTAGGGTCCGGGTGTGCCCGCCGACCGTCCCACCACGCTCGCCGACGTCGCCGTCGCCGCCGGGACCACCGTCCCCACGGTCTCCAAGGTGCTGCGCGGCCGCTCCGACGTCTCCGCCGCGACGCGCGCCCGCGTGATGGCCGCGGTCGACGACCTCGGCTACCGGGGCCGGGCGGGACGTGGCGTCGCCCCGCGGGGAGAGCGGCCGCCGCTGGTGGACCTCGTGCTCAGCGGCGTCGACGGCACGTGGGCCAACCGCGCCCTGAGCGGCGTGGAGCAGGCGGCCACCGCGGCCGGCCTCGACATCGTCGTCACGGTGGCCCGGCAGCCCGACGACGCGTGGCTCACGCGCCTGCTCGCGCGGCACTCCCGCGGGGCCGTCGTCGCGCTCGTCGACACGACCCGCGAGCAGCTCGCCACGCTCACCGCGGCGCGCGTCCCCGTCGTCCTGCTCGACCCGGTGACCCAGCCGCCGCGGACCGTCGCGAGCGTCGGCGCCACCAACTGGGCCGGGGGCCGGACGGCCGCCGAGCACCTGCTGGGCCTCGGCCACCGGCGGCTCGCGGTCCTGGCGGGCCGGCGCCGGCACCTGTACAGCCAGGCCCGCGTGGACGGCTTCCGCTCCGCGGCCGCCGAGGCGGGAGCCGACCTGCCCGACGACCGCGTCGCGCACGGTGACTGGACGCGGGCCGGCGGCGCCGCGCTCGCCGCCCGGCTGCTCGCCGGCCCGGACCGCCCGAGCGCCGTCTTCGCCTGCTCGGACACGATGGCGCTCGGGGTGTACGACGCCGCGGCCGCCGCCGGGCTCCGGGTGCCGGACGACCTCGCCGTCGTCGGCTTCGACGACCTGCCCGAGGGGGAGTGGGTCCACCCCGGCCTGACGACCGTGCGCCAGCCCATCGCCCAGATGGGCGCCGCCGCGCTCAGGATGCTGCTGCGTCTCGGCGACGATGCCGGGCCGGGGACGCGAGCCGATCCCCGTGCCGAGCTGCGCGCGGAGGCGCCCCGCGAGGAGCTCGCCACCACGCTCGTCGTGCGCGGCTCGACGGCGCCCCCGGGCCCGACCGCGTAGAACAGTTCGGCAGAACGGGTCGCTAGAAGAGGTCGCCGTACCCCATCGCGACGAGGTTGTCGTGGGAGGTGCGCAGGCACTCCAACGCGGTGCGGCCGTAGAACTCGTCCTGCTCCACGAGCAGGTACTCGGCCCCGACGGCCAGGCTGGTCTCGACGATCGACGGGAAGTCGAGGTTCCCCTCGCCCACCTCGGCGAACTGCACCACGTGCGGCCACTCCTCCTGCCACAGACCGTGGTCGCCGGCGTCGAGCGCCTCGATCGCGGCGGGAGAGGGGTGGCCGATCCGGTAGTCCTTGAGGTGCACCATCGCCACGCGCCCGGCGTACCGGCGCAGCGTGCGCACGGGGTCCAGGCCGCCGCGCTGCACCCAGTGCACGTCGATCTCGAAGCCGACGAGCGGCGAGCGCTCGGCGACGACGTCGAGCAGGTGGCGCCCGTCGTACCTCGCGAAGTCGACGTGGCCGTGGGCGGATGTCGAGAACCCGCCCGCGGCTCCGTCCCCGGGGTGAGTGCCGACGGACGGCACCCGACGAGACCGACGGAGACACCATGACGCAGCAGACCAGCCGTACCGTGGCCGCGAACCTCAGCCTCAGCCTCGACGGCCGGTACCACGGCCCCGGGGGGCCGGCCGACTTCGGCGCGTTCCTGCCGTACGTCGCCACCGACACGGCTCGCGACCACCTGGTCCGCCTGTGCGCCGGCGCGACGACGGCCGTGCTCGGCCGGGGCAACGCCGAGGGCTTCCTGGGCTACTGGTCGCCCGTGGCGGGCGACGACGCTGCCGACCCGCGCGACCGCGCGTACGCGCGGTGGCTGGTCGACACCCCGAAGGTGGTCCTCTCGCGCACGCTGGGGACGGCGCCGTGGCCCCGAGCCCGCGTGGTGGACGCGCCCGCGGCCGACGTCGTGCGGGGCCTGCGGGACGCCGGCCAGGGCGACGTCCTGGTCAACAGCAGCCCGAGCGTCATCAAGCCGCTGCTCGCCGCGGACCTGATCGACCGGCTGTACCTCCTGATCGCCCCGGTGATCGTGGGCGGCGGGGAGCGCCTGTTCGACGACGGCCTGCCCGGCACCACCTGGACCCTGTCGTCACAGGTCGTGGGGGCGCAGGGCGAAGTTGCCGCGGTCTACGACCGGGTCCGGTGACCGGCACGGCGCCCCGCGCCTCGAGCTGACGCGCGGACCCGCGCCCGCCGACGGTCCGTCCGCCACTACGCTGCCCCGGTGCTCGAACCCGCCCCGCTGATCGCCGGCCTGCCGTGGACCGGGTGGGCCGTCGTCGTCCTCGTCGCGCTGCTCGTCGGCTTCTCGAAGACGGCGCTGGGCGGCCTCGGCATGATCGCGGCGGCGCTGATGGCGCTCGTCGTCCCGGCCAAGGAGTCCACCGGCGCGGTGCTGCTCCTCCTCATCACGGGCGACCTGGTCGCGATCTGGGCGTACCGCAAGCACGCCGACTTCCGGGTGATCGGACGCCTGCTCGCGCCGGTGCTGGCGGGCGTGGCGCTCGGCGCGGCGTTCCTCACGTGGGTCAGCGACGACGTCATGCGCCGCACGATCGGCGGCATCCTGCTGGCGCTGCTGGTGCTCAACCTGTGGCGCGACCGGCTGCGCGTGGACACGCGCGCCGCGACTCTCGGGTACGGCGGCCTCGCCGGCTTCACGACGATGGTCGCGAACGCCGGCGGCCCGCCGATGAGCCTCTACCTGCTGGCCGCGCGCTACGAGAAGTGGCGCTTCCTCGGCACGACGGCGTGGTTCTTCTTCACGGTGAACATCATCAAGCTGCCGGTGGCCGTCGGCGTCGGGATCGTGGGTGCCGACACGGTGGGGCTGTGGGCCGTCCTGGCGCCCGTCGTGCTGGTCGGGACCTGGATCGGCCGGCGCGTCATCGGGCACGTGGACCAGCAGCTCTTCGAGCGGCTCGTCACCGTGCTCGTGGCGCTCGCAGCCCTCAACCTGCTGCTGCTCTGAGGCTGCACCGCGGCTGCGTCACGTGGCGCGCAGGCCCCACCATGCGGGCGCCATCGTGTAGATCTGCCGGTACAGCGCCGTGCCGACGAGCACGCCGAGCGCGATGGCGACGATGGACCCCGCGATGGTCGGCAGGCTCGTGGAACTGACGGCGTCGCCGCTCGCCGTCTGGGTGAGCCCGATCAGACCGGTGGCGCCGGGTACGAGCAGCCAGAACGCGGGGAGGAAGCAGACGACGGCGGGCGGCGCGCCCCTGACGGTCTGCACGAGGTAGGCGCACAGCGTCAGCGCCGCCGCGCCGAGGAAGCCGCTGTAGACGCCGTTCGTGACGGTCGCGCCGACGACCTGCCCGCCGTACGCCACCAGCAGGACGACGGTGAGGAAGAAGAGCGACCGGGGCGGCCCGCAGTGGTACAGGAAGATGCCGAGCGAGAAGAGCAGCACCCCGATCCACGGCTGGAAGGCGCCGAGCGTCGCGGCGGAGGAGGCGAGCGCGTCCGCGCTGGGCACGTCGGTGATCGCCAGGGCCGCGAGGATCCCGAACGCGAGGAACAGCAGCTGCGCCAGGCCCGACACGAGCCGGCTGGACCCGGCGACCATGTCGCCGGCGGCGAGCTCCTGGACGCCGGTGGTGAGCGCGGCGCCGGGCAGCAGCGTGACCAGGGGAGGCACCAGCACCTGCAGCGGCTCGCTCACGACCGTGGTGTCCGCGAGCCCGAACACGAGCAGCGCCAGCACGAACGCGGTGACGACGGGCAGCAGGGTCGCGGCGTACGTCCCGGGCCGCACGGTGAGCTTGACGGCCCCGACGAGCACGCCGAGCACCAGCGCGTACAGCAGGCTGAGGGGGTTGCCGCCGAGCAGCACCAGCCCGAGACCCGCCGCGGCCAGCCCGTGCCCGGCCGTGCGCACCCAGGCCGGGAACCGGGGGTGCGCATCCCGGACATCTTGCAGCCGCTCGGCCCCCTCCGACGCGTCGATCCGGCCCGCGACGGCGTCGTCCACGACGGCGTAGACCTGCGCGGCACGGTCGAAGCGGACCTCGCCGCCGGCCGACTCCGCGACGTCGAACCGCGTCTCGGTGTCGCCGGGCATCTTGATGAGGATCAGCGTCGGGAAGACGAAGAGGGTGGTCTGCGGCGACCCGAGCGCGACGGCGACGCGCTTGAGCGTGTGCTGGATGTCCGTGGCGGCCGTCCCGACGGTGAGGAGCGCGCCGCCGAGCAGCACCAGGAACTCCTGCAGCCGCTCCGACGCGGCGTCGACCACCGGCTCGGCGTCCAGCGACCGGCGGTGCAGCGTGAACCGCGGCACCCTCAGGCGCAGCAGCCGATGCCGGGCGCTGGTGCTGTCGCTCTCGGTCACCGTCCACCGCCCTCCGCCGCGTGCACGCCGTGGATCGCTCGCCAGGCTAGGGCCGCCTCCCGGCGTCGGCGACCGCTGCGGGCGCCTTGACCCGGAATTTACAGCGCTGTATGTTCGCTGCGGCCCGTCGCGGAGACGGCGCCGATCGTGGTCGAAGGAGACGTCGCGTGAGATCGAAGTCGATGGCCGGCCCGCCGAGCGCGGTGAGCCGACGCTCGTTCCTGGCGGGAGCCGCCGGGGTGCTGGCGGCCGTCCCGCTGGCGGCGTGCGCCGCACCCGGAGGCGGCGGGGGGCGTACCCAGATCACCTTCTACGAGCAGAAGCAGGAGGTCATCGCCTACTTCGACGAGCTCCTGCGGCAGTTCGAGGGCGAGCACCCCGGGATCCGCGTGGTGCACGACTCGACGACGGCCATCGCGCCGCAGTTCGTCCGGGGCGAGCCGGGCGACGTCGGGTGCTTCAACGACAACCTCGAGCTCGCCCGCTACGTCTCCCGCGGGCAGATGAGCGACCTGTCGGGGCTCCCGTCGGCGTCGACCGTCCGCACCGACATCAGCGAGCTCACCGACCAGTACGCCACCTTCGCGGGGCGCACCAGCGTGCTGCCGTACTCGCTGGCCGCCGCGGGGGTGATCTACAACAAGGGGATCTTCGCCGAGCACGACCTGCCGGTGCCGACCACGTGGACCGAGTTCGTCGACGTCTGCACGGAGCTGCAGAAGGCCGGCGTCACGCCGATCTACGCCACCGACCGGGACACCTGGACCCTGTGGCAGGGGCTGTTCGACTACTCCGTCGGCAGCCTGGTGGACCCGGGCGAGTTCTTCGGCCGCATGAAGGAGCTCGGGACCGAGGTCGGGCCCGACTCGGACGTCTCCTTCGCGAAGACCCTCGCCGTCCCGATGGAACGCGCCAAGACCATCTCGTCGTTCTTCAACCCCGACCACGCCGTGCGCGGATACGCCGACGGGAACCTGGCGTTCGGCCAGGGCAGGGCGGCGATGTACCTCCAAGGCCCCTGGGCGCTGAGCCAGATCGCCCTCGTGGACCCGGACCTGGAGGTCGGCACGTTCGCGCTGCCGGTGAGCGACGACCCCGACGAGCGCCAGGCCCGGGTCAACATCGACCTCTGCCTGTACATCCCCGCCGCCACCGCGCACCGCGAGGAGGCCGTGGAGCTCGTCGAGTTCCTCATGCGCCCCGAGATCCTCAACGCGTACAACGCCGACAACCTGGCGTACTCGACGCTCAAGGACGGCCCGCCGCAGCAGGACGAGCGGCTTGCCGGCCTGCAGCGGTACGTCGACTCGGCGGCCTTCTACCAGGGCGCCGGCACCTTCGTCCCGACCTCGATCCCGCTGGGCAACTACCTCCAGGAAGCGATCCGGTCGGGCAACTTCGACGCGATGCTCGACCAGCTCGACGCCGACTGGCGTCGCCTGGCCGGCCGGGAGGCGACGGTATGACCGCCACGACGACCCCCTCGACGGCGACGCGCGTCCCGGCGCCGGCGCCGGACGGCGCGACCGCACGTCGGCGCCGTCACGGCCGCCCGGAACCGATCGCGTACGTGTTCCTGGTCCCGGCCCTGTTGGTGTTCACCGTGTTCGTGGTGATCCCCGCGTTGGTCGGGATCTTCTACAGCTTCACCGACTACGTCGGGTTCGGCGGCTGGAGCTTCCTGGGCCTGCGCAACTACGTCGCGCTCCTCGGCGACCCCGGCATCCGCGAGGCCTACGGGTTCACCCTCGGCTTCGCTGTCGTGACGGTGGTCGTGGCGCAGGTGATCGCGCTGACCCTCGCGATCGGCCTGTCGAAGCGGATCCGCTTCGCGGCGGGGCTGCGGGCGATCTTCGTGATCCCGATGGTGGTCTCCGGGATCGTCGTCGCCTACGTCTTCAACTTCCTCTTCTCCAACACGCTGCCGGCGTTCGCGTCGGCGGTGGGTCTCGACCCGTTGTCCCAGAGCATCCTCGGCAACCCGGACCTGGCGTGGCTCGCCATCGTCGTCGTGTCCGCCTGGCAGACCATCCCGGGCGCCCTGCTCGTCTACACGGCCGGGCTCACGTCGATCCCGGGCGACCTGTACGAGGCGAGCTCGCTGGACGGTGCCGGGCCGTGGCGGCAGTTCCGCTCCATCACCCTGCCGCTCATCGCCGGATTCGTGCTCATCAACACGATCCTGGGGATCAAGGGGTACCTCGGCGTCTACGACGTCATCGTCGGTCTGACCGGCGGAGGGCCAGGCAACGCGACCAGCAGCGTCGCGATGACGATCTTCGGCGGCTTCACGGGTGGCGACTACGCCTACCAGATGGCCAACGCGACGGTCTTCTTCGTGATCACGGTGCTCATCTCGGTGCTCCAGCTCGTCGTCTCCCGTGGAAGGAACATCCGCCTGTGACCGCCACCGCCCCCGCCCTCGCCGGGCGTGCTCCGGGCCGCGAACTCCGCCGGCCGTCCCGCGGCGGCCGCACGAGCTGGCCGCTCACCGTCGCGCTCGCGCTGTGCTCCCTCACGGTGCTCGCCCCCCTGTACGTCACCGTCACGATGGCGTTCAAGACCAGCGAGCAGTCCGTGGACGGCAACGCCTTCGCGCTGCCGGCGCCGTTCAACCCCGCGAGCTTCGCCGAGGCGTGGCAGCTGACCCGCTTCCCGGTGTCGTTCGGCATCTCGGTGGGCGTCGCGGCGCTCACCGTGGCCCTGACGCTGCTGCTGAGCTCGCTCGCGTCGTACGCCATCGTGCGCTACTGGTCGCACCGGTTCTTCCGCTGGTCGTTCGTGTACCTGCTCGCGTCGATGTTCCTGCCGTTCCCGGTGATCGCGCTGACGGAGATCAAGCTCACCGCGCTCACGGGCCTCGACAACCCGCTGGGCGTCGCCATCCTGCACGCCATGTTCCAGCTCGCGTTCAGCGTGCTGCTGTTCTCGGCGTACCTGCGCTCGATCCCCGTCGAGCTCGAGGAGAGTGCCCGCATCGACGGCGCGACGACGTGGCAGGTGTTCTGGCGCATCATCCTGCCGCTGCTGGCCCCGATGATCGCCACGGTCGGCATCTTCGCCTTCCTCGCGTCGTGGAACGACTTCATGCTGCCGTCGATGATCGTGTCCGACCCGACGCTCCAGGTGCTGCCCGTCGTGCAGAACATCTTCCAGAGCCAGTTCGGCACCAACTACAACGTGGCGTTCGCGTCGTACCTCATGGCGATGGCGCCCACCATCGTCGTGTACCTCATCGCTCAGCGGTGGGTCATCAGCGGCATCACCCAGGGCGCCGTCAAGAGCTGAGCCGTCACGCCCCGGCACCACGCACCACACGCACCACGCACCGCACGCACCACCCGAGGAGTCCCCGTGACCGACACCGTCGACACGACGCTGCCCGTCGTCCGCCCGCTGCCCGGCGCGGCGCCGCAGGCCCGCCCCGAGCAGGCGGTGCAGGGCGACGGCTGGCGCGTCACCGTGCTGACCGACTGCCTGTTCCGCGTCGAGTGGTCGCCGGACGGTGGGTTCGAGGACCGGGCGTCCACGTTCGCGGTGCGTCGCGACCTCGGCACGACCGAGTTCGCCGCCCGGTCGGTCGGCGGCGGGATCGAGATCGCGACGTCCCGGGCACGGCTGCGGTACGACGGGCAGGAGCCGTCCGCGCACGGCCTGGTCGTCGAGCTGATCGGCGCCGACCCGGGACGCTGGCGCTACGGGGAGCCCACGCACGACCTCGGCGGCACCGCGCGCACGCTGGACGAGGTCGACGGCCGCGTGGAACTCGAGCCGGGCGTGGTGTCGCCCGACGGGATCGGCGTGGTCGACGACACCGACTCGTTCCTGTTCGCCGACGACGGCTGGATCGGCACGCGCGAGCAGGGCCGGCGCGACCTGTACGTCTTCGCCCACGGGCGGGACTACGCCCGGGCGATCCGGGAGCTGTACGCCGTGTCCGGGGCGCCCACGCGCCTGCCGCGCTGGGCGCTGGGCAACTGGTGGAGCCGGTACCACCCGTACTCCGCCGAGTCGTACCTGGAGCTCATGGACCGGTTCGACGAGGAGGGGCTGCCGTTCTCGGTGGCCGTCATCGACATGGACTGGCACCGCGTCGAGACCGTGCCGGCGCAGTACGGCAACGGCTGGACCGGGTACTCGTGGGAGCGGTCGCTGTTCCCCGACCCCGAGGCGTTCCTCGCCGCGCTGCACGAGCGCGGCATGCGCACCACCCTCAACCTGCACCCGGCCGACGGCGTGCGCGCGTTCGAGGACGCATACCCGCGGGTGGCTGCGGCGATGGGCGTCGACCCGGCGTCCGAGACCCCGGTGTCGTTCGACCTCACCGACCCGGAGTTCGTGCGCGCCTACTTCGAGCTGCTGCACCACCCGCTCGAGGAGCAGGGCGTGGACTTCTGGTGGATCGACTGGCAGCAGGGCGGCACCTCCAACCTGCGCGGCGTCGACCCGCTGTGGCTGCTCAACCACTTCCACCATCTCGACGCCGCCCGCGACGGCGGCCCGGGGATGACGTTCTCGCGGTACGCGGGCCCCGGCAGCCACCGGTACGCCGTCGGCTTCTCCGGCGACTCCGTCGTCTCGTGGGACTCGTTGGCCTTCCAGCCCGAGTTCACCGCCACGGCGTCGAACATCGGCTACTGCTGGTGGAGCCACGATGTCGGCGGGCACACCACCGGCGTGCGCGACGACGAGCTCGCCACCCGGTGGGTCCAGCTCGGCGTCCTGTCCCCGATCAACCGCCTGCACTCGGCGGCGAACCCGTTCATCCGCAAGGAGCCGTGGCTGTTCCCGGCGGAGCACCGGCAGGCGATGGGCGACGCGCTGCGGTTCCGGCACCGCCTGGTGCCGTACCTGCACACGATGAACCACCTCGCCGCCGCCGGCACGCCGCTCGTGCGCCCGATGTACCACCTCGAGCCACGTCGCCGCGAGGCGTACGGCGTGCCGAACCAGTTCGCCTTCGGCACGGAGCTGCTGGTGGCGCCCGTCGTCACCCCCCGCAGCACCACGTCGCTGCACAGCCGCACCCGCGCCTGGCTCCCCGCCGGGCGGTGGACGGACGTGTTCACCGGCGCCGTGTACCGCGGCGACCGGCACGTCGAGCTGCACCGGCCGCTCGAGTCCGTGCCCGTGCTGCTGCGCGACGGCGGGATTCTGCCGCTCGCCGCGGAGTCCGAGCGCGACGCCACGCGCAACCCGGCGGCGTTCGACGTGCTGGTGGCACCGGGGGCGTCGGGCCGGTTCGACCTCGCGGAGGACGCCGAGGACGACCACGAGGCCGAGGCCGGACCCGCCGCGACGACCTCGCTGCGCTGGGACCGCGAGGACCGCGAGCTGCGCGTCGGCGCCGTCGCCGGCCGGGCCGACGTCGTGCCCGCACGGCGCGAGTGGACGGTCACGTTCCTCGCCCAGCTGCCGGGCGGGGAGGTCACCGTGGACGGCGTCCCCACGGCCGTGACCGGCCGCGACGGCCGGTGGAGCGTCACGTTCACGGCCGCGTCCGACGTCGGCGCGACGGTGCGGGTCGAGGGGGCGCCGCTGCGCCTCGGCGGCGACCCGCGGCCGGCCGTGCTGCATCTGCTCGAGCGCGCGCAGATGCGCAACCCCCAGAAGCTCGCCGCCTGGGAGGTCCTGGACAGTGCGCGCGACGCGGTCGAGCGCCTCGCCGGCCTGGACAGCGTCGACCTGCCCGAGGACGTGCGCGGCGCGGTGGTCGAGCTCCTCGCGACCGTCGTCGACGAGCCGGCCTGACGGCCCGGACGCCTCGGCCGCTGGGGCGGTGCGCCTACCCCGCGGCCGAGGGCCGTGCTCACGGCTCGGGGGCGCTCTCGCGGACGAGCACGTCGTGCCCGACCGTCACGTGACGGCCGGGAGCGTCGAGACCGTCGATGCGCTCGAGGAGCAGGTCGAGCGCGCGGGAGGCGAGCTCGACCGTGTCCGGGGCGACGCTGGTGATGCTCGGGACGGTGCTCGCCGTGAGCACCGTGGCGTCCCACCCGACGACGGCGACGTCGCCGGGCACGTGCAGCCCGCGCACGAGCAGCGCGCGCAGCGCCCCGATCGCCGCGAGGTCGTCGCGACACAGCAGGCCGTCGATCTCGAGCCCGTCGTCGAGCGCGGCGCCCAGCGCGGCCTCCGCCCCGAGCGCGTCGCCCTCGGCCCGCGCGACGAGGAGCGACTCGTCGAACCGGTGCCCGGCGCGCTCGAGTCCCGCCCGGTAGCCGTCCAGCCGCAGCGTCGACGTGAACGACCAGGGCCCGGTCTCGTGGCCGAGGAACCCGATGCGACGCCGGCCGAGGCGCACCAGGTGGGTCACGGCCTGCTCCGCTGCGGCGACGTTGTCGATGGCGACCTGGTCGGCACCGGACGGTTGCGGGTCCTCGCCGAGGAAGACGAGCGGGGTGTCCTCGCGGTACGCCTCCAGGTCGGTCGCCCGCAGCGCCTGCGGGTGCAGGACGACGCCGTCGACGATCCCGGCCTCGCGGTCGCGCAGCACGGCACGCTCGCCGTCGGGCGTCCCACCGGTCTCCTCCAGCAGCAGGCGGTAGCCGCGCGCCGCGGAGACCCGGGCGAAGACGTGCGCCAGCTCGGCGAAGTACGGCCGGCGCAGGTCGGGGAACGCCAGGGCCAGCATGTTCGACCGGCCCGTCGCGAGGCTGCGGCCGCGCAGGTTGGGCCGGTAGCCGAGCTCCGCGACGGCGGCCTGCACGCGTTCGCGCATCGCCGGGCTGACGTGCGGGTAGTCCCGGACCACGTTGGACACCGTCTTCATCGACACGCCCGCGTGCGTCGCCACGTCCTGGAGCGTCACTCTCTTCACGGGGATCACCGTAGCGCCCGTAGATCTCGGATTTACAGCGCTGTATAGTCGCGCCGTGACCACGACGACCCGCGCCGCCGCCGAAGCCGGCCCCGCGCTCGACCGCCTCCCGCTCGCCTCCCGCCAGGACGGCACGTACCCACGGCCGCAGCGGCTGCGCGAGCGGTGGGCCTCCCTCGACGGGACGTGGCAGTTCCGGCACGACGACACCGACGCCGGGCTCGCCGCCGGCTGGACGACCGGGCTCGGGGAGAGTCGCCCGATCACCGTGCCGTTCCCTCCGGAGTCCCTGGCGTCCGGGATCGGAGAGCCCGGGTTCCACCCCGTCGTCTGGTACGCGCGCACGATCGGTCCGGCCGACCTCGCGGCCGCCGGCGTGTCCGAGGCCGCGCCCCGGGTGCTGCTGCACTTCGGCGCCGTCGACTACCGCGCCACCGTCTGGGTTGACGGCGTCCTCGCCGGCGAGCACGAGGGCGGCCACACCCCCTTCACGGTCGACGTGACCGCGCACCTGGCCGCGGGCACCACGGGCGAGGACGCCGAGCACCTGCTGGTCGTCCGCGCCGAGGACGACCCCCACGACCTCACCCAGCCGCGCGGCAAGCAGGACTGGCACGAGGACGCGCACGCGATCTGGTACCGCCGGACCACCGGGATCTGGCAGACCGTGTGGCTCGAGGCCGTCCCCGTCACCAGCGTCGACCACCTGCGCTGGCTCCCCGCCGGACCGTCGGCCGTCGAGCTCACCGTGCGGTTCCGCGGCCCGTTGGCGCCCGGGTCCCGGGTGCGGGTCGCCCTGCGCTTCGACGAGCGCGACGAGGACCTCGGCACCGTCGAAGTCACGACCGTCCGCAGCACGCCGGCGGTTGATCTCACCGTGCCGATCGCCCGGCAGCGCAACGGGCAGGCCGAGGACGAGCTCACGTGGTCGCCCGAGAGGCCGCGCCTCGTGGACGCCGTCGTCTCGCTGCACGACGCCGACGGCGCGCTCGTCGACGCCGTCTCCTCCTACCTCGGTGTGCGCAGCCTCGGCGTGGGCGACGGCGCGTTCCTGCTCAACGGGTATCCCTACGACGTGCGGTCCGTGCTCAACCAGGGCTACTGGCCCGACAGCCACCTCACGGCCCCGACGGCCGACGCGCTGCGCCGCGAGGCCGAGCTCGTCAAGGAGCTCGGCTTCAACGCGTGCCGCATCCACCAGAAGATCGAGGACCCGCGCTTCCTGTACTGGGCCGACCGCCTCGGCATCCTCGTGTGGGGCGAGGCCCCGGGCGCCTACGAGTTCTCACCGGTGGCGGTGCAGCGCCTGACGCGCGAGTGGATCGACGCGGTCGACCGCGACGTCTCGCACCCGTCGATCGTCACGTGGGTGCCGTTCAACGAGTCGTGGGGGATCCAGCACGTCGTCGACGACCCGACCCATCAGGCGTACTCGCGCGCGCTCACCGACCTCACGCGCGCGCTCGACCCGTCGCGTCCCGTGATCTCCAACGACGGCTGGGAGCAGCAGAACACCGACATCATCACCGTGCACGACTACGAGGGTGACGGCGCAGTGCTCGCCCGGCGCTACGCCGACGACGCCGCGCGCGAGCGGGTGGTCGGCGGCATCGCGCCGTCCGGGCGCCGGCAGATGGTCGGGGGCTGGGCCGACTCCGGCCAACCGGTGATGCTCACGGAGTTCGGCGGGGTGAACTATCAGCCGGGCGACGAGCGCGCCGACGGCTGGGGCTACACCGCCGCGCAGGACGGCGACGACTGGGTCGCGCGGATCACCGCGCTCTACGACGCCGTCCGCGCGAGCCGCTTCCTCGCCGGATCGTGCTGGACGCAGCTCACCGACACGATGCAGGAGACCAACGGTCTGCTCACCGCCGGCCGTGAGCCGAAGGTCCCGATCGAGCGCATCCGCCGTGCCGTGACGGGGCAGCGTTGACCGTCACCGACCTCGACCGCGAGATCTGCGCCGCGGCGTGGTCCGGGCCGGGGAACGAGACGGGGGCGGTCGCGCCGCCCGTGTTCCAGACGAGCCTCTTCACCAAGCCCACGTTCGCGGAGTTCGCCCGGCAGCAGGCGGCCGAGCACGAGAACTTCGTCTACAGCCGCGGCACGAACCCGACGGTCGCGTTCCTCGAGCGGCAGCTCGCGCTCCTGGAACGCGGCGAGGCCGCCAAGTGCTTCGCCTCAGGGATGGGCGCGATCGCGGCCGTGCTCGGTGGCCTTCTGCGCCGCGGCGACCACGTGCTCTTCGTGAACAACGTGTACGGCCCGACCCTGGAGCTGGCGCGTCACCTGGAGCGCTTCGGCGTGGAGCACACGGTCGTGACCGACCCGGGTGCGGACGTCGAGAGCCACCTGCGGGAGAACACGGCGCTCGTGTACGTGGAGAGCCCCGGCACGATGCTCATGCGCCTCGTGGACCTGCGGGCGCTGACGGCGGCCGCGCGGAGCCGGGGCGTGCTCACCGCGATCGACAACACGTGGGCCACGCCGCTGTTCCAGAAGCCGCTCGAGCTGGGCGTGGACCTCGTGATCCACTCGCTCACCAAGTACGTGGGCGGGCACAGCGACGTGATCGGCGGCGCGGTGATCGGCTCGGCCGAGCTGCTCCGCGAGGTCTTCTACCGCGGGCACCAGCTCTTCGGCGCGGTGATGTCCGCGATGGAGGCGTCGCTGGTCCTGCGCGGGCTGCGCACGCTGCCGGTGCGGATGGAGCAGCACCAGGCGAACGCGCTGCGGGTCGTCGACCATCTGCTGGCCCATCCCGCGGTCGCGGCGGTTCACCACCCGTACGCCGCCTCCGACCGGGACGCGGACCTCGTCCGGTCTCAGCTCAGCGGGTTCTCCGGGCTGCTGAGCCTCGAGCTGCGCGACGGATCCTTCGAGGCCGTGTCCCGGTTCGTCGACGCCCTGCGCGTGTTCCGGATCGGGGTGAGCTGGGGCGGCTACGAGAGTCTCGTGAGCTCCCCGGTCCGGGCGGACAACGCCGACACGCTGAGGGCGGACGGCATCCCGCCGGGCCTCGTCAGGCTGTCCGTCGGCCTCGAGGGTTCCCGTCTCCAGATCGACGACCTCGACCGCGCGCTCACCGGTGTCGGAGGCCGGTCGGCCGGGTGACCCTCACGGGCCGCTGACGGCGGCGCGTCAGCGCCCGAGGAGCGTCAGTGCCCGAGGAAGACGGCGATGGCGTAGGCGACGACGGCCGACGCCGCCGTCAGCAGGGCCAGGCCGGTCCAGCCGACGACGTGTCGTGCGCGCCCGGTGTGCGGTGCCGGCTCGGTCATCCGGTCCGGTCCTCCAGGAAGTCGATCGTGGCGTCGAAGGACCGGGCGGCCTGCGGGCGGTCGAAGTGGAACTGGTACTCGTGGGGGAGGCCTTCGCCGTCGTCCCAGAACAGGGTCTCGGTCGGGACGCCTTGGTCCTGGAGCGCGGCCGCGAGCTCGCGCCCCTGGCTCTCGAACGGGTCCGCGTCGCCGACCGTGAGGTACGTGGGCGGGTAGTCCGCCGTCGCCTGCTTCGTGGTGGAGAGCTGGTCGGCGAACGGGGCGTCCGCCCAGTCGCGGTGCCCCGTGTACGCCCGGAGGAACGTGCGCAACCCCGGGAAGCCCGTGGCGCCCAGGGTGTCCAGGTCGTACGCGCCGCAGTACAGGACGACGGCGCGGAGGCGGTCGCGCGGCGCGCCCGGGGTGAGGTCGAGGTCGGCCGCGAGCCCGGGGTTGGTCTGGACGGCGGCCAGCTGGCTCGCGATCTGCGCGCCCGCGGAGTCGCCGCCCAGGACGACGCGCGCGGGGTCGCCGCCGAAGTCCGCGATCCGCTCCTGGACGACGTCGAGCGCGGCATTGC
The DNA here is from genome assembly GCF_050311635.1 of Isoptericola nanjingensis. Taxonomy (NCBI): domain Bacteria; kingdom Bacillati; phylum Actinomycetota; class Actinomycetes; order Micrococcales; family Promicromonosporaceae; genus Isoptericola; species Isoptericola nanjingensis. The sequence continues at coordinate 216,000 of NZ_JBNOZL010000002.1, forward strand.
CCTGCCGCACCGGCACGGGGTACCGGGCCTCCGGCGCCAGGGTGTAGTCCAGGCTGACGACCGTGTAGCCGCGGCTCGCGAGCAGGACGGAGAAGTCCTCGACGGTGGCGGGCGAGCCCGAGACGTAGCCGCCGCCGTGCACCCACACCACCACCGGGTGCGGCCCCTCGGCGCGCGGCGCGTACACGACGGCGCTCGCGTCGGGGGCGTCCGGGGTCGGGATCGGCACGGTGCGCGGGTCCTCGATCTTCGCCCGCGCATCCTCGATGTCCAGGGGCGGCGTGACGCCGGGCCCTGAGTCGAACAGCGTCTGCAGCATCGTCGCTCCCGGCTGCACGGACACCTGGTACCAGCCCAGCGCGAGAAGCACCCCGAGCACGACGGCGATCATCGCCCGGAGCGTGCGCCGCAGCCACGGGCGGCCGGCGCGCGCCGACGTCCCGGGCGCCTCGTCGGTGGCCACGACGGGTCAGCGCCGCGTCAGGCGGAGCACGGGCGGTTCGCGGTCGGTGCGCTCCCCGTACCGCGCGTGCCCCGGGGGTGGGTGAAGGTCATCGGGTCCTCCGCCGTCGTCCACGTCGTCGCTGGTCAGGGTGGTCCGCGATCGACTGTACGCCCGGGTGGGCGACGCGGGCCGAAGCGCTCCGGGTGCGCGCGTCGTCGTCGGGTGGGAGCGTCGCGGGAGTCCCCGACGAGCACCCGGAGGTGTCTCCCGACGGCGTGGACGTGCTCGACGCGGTGCGCCGGCTCGCGGGTCCGGTCAGTAGCCGCCCATCTGCGTGACGCCCGCGGTGTACTCCCAGTGCCACGGCTCGTACTTGGAGCCGCCGGGCCGGGCCCAGTCGGGGTTGTCCCAGCCGTAGGCCGGGGCGTTCGCGGCGAGCCAGTTCCACCGGGAGCCGGAGTACGTCTCGGGGCAGATGTCGACGGCGAGGCCCCAGCCGTGGTTCGACGTGCCCGGCGCGGCCGCGAGATACCCCTTGGCGGCCTTCGTCGCGACCTGCTGCGCGTAGCTGCGGAAGCCGTCCGTGATGCACATCGACTCGCCCCACGCGGCCTTGTACGCCTCGTTCAGCTCGGCGAGCTTCACGGCGGCGTCGGCGCGGACCTGCGTGCGCCCGTCCCACAGCGTGCACAGCTCGCTGGAGGGGATCTGCCCGTTGGTCCCGGTCCCGGCGGCCACGCCCTCGCACCCCGGCAGCACCGGGGGCGGGCCCTCGATCTCGCCGCGGTCGAGCGTCTCGACCGACATCTTCGCCTTGTCCGACACCGTGACGGTCGCGCCGCCCGCGGTCTGCTTCACGGTCGAGGCCTGCGCGACACCCGCGCGGGCGCCGCTGCGCGAGGCGGCGCCGTCACGGTCATCGACGGCGGCGGCCGCCGCGGCGGTGATCGCCTCGAGCGAGCCGGTCGTCGGCTGGTCGTCGGGCTCCGGGGCCGCGGCCTGCGGTGCGATGCCGGTGAGCGTCGCGGTGGTCGCGACGGCGACGGTCAGCCCGACGCCCAGGCCCGCGAGGCGGCCGGGGACGCGCTTGCGCGCCGACTTGCGCACCGGACGGTGCTCGGAGCGGGTCGTCTCGCCGCGGGAGGTCTCGACACGCGGGGTCTCGCGGCCCGCCGCCGGGCGGACGGGGTCGAACACGTGCGCGTGCACGACGGTGGGCGTGGCGGTCGCCGGAGCGTGGACGTGCACGGGCGGCGCGGGCGCGACGGGGGGTGCGGTGCGGACGGGGGCGGCAGGCGCGGCCGGGACAGCGGCTCGGGGCGGGGCGGTCTCGCGGACGGGCTCCGGGACGTGCCGGACGGCGGTGACGGGACGGCTGCGCCCGCCGCGTCCGGGGTCGCGTCGGCTCGGGTAGGTGCGGGTGGCGGGGGCCGGTGCGGGCTGCGTCTGCGTCATCGCGCGGCCTGCGCCGAGGCGTCGGACGGAGCGGGTGCGCCGCGGTGCGCGGTGCTCCTGTGAACGTGGGTTGTCATGCGACCTCTCCTGCTGCCTGAACCACCGGCCCGGAGGAACGTACCGCACCGGCGGGTGGAATGTCACGAAACGATCACGAGCTGGTCGGGGAGCGGTGACCCGGGCCGCCCGGGCCCGGGTCACCGGCGCGTCAGCGGGACGCCAGGAGGTCCCGCATCTGCTGGATCTCGGCCGTCTGGGTGTCGACGACCGACTGCGCCATCTCGACGGCGCCGGCGTGCTCGCCGCCGGACACCTCGGCCTGCGCCATCTCCACCGCGCCCTCGTGGTGGGCGACCATCTGCTCGAGGAACAGGCGCTCGGCGTCGGCCCCCGTCGCGTCCTCGAGGGCCTGCATGTCCTCGGTCGACATCATGCCGGCCATGCCGTGGTCGTCGTGGCCCGTGCCGGCGCCGGCCTCCGGGTCGGCGCCCCAGTCGCGCAGCCAGGCGGTGAGGGTGTCGATCTCGGGACCCTGGGCGGCCTTGATCTGCTCCGCCAGGTCGACGAGCTCGGGGCTGATGCCGTCCTTGGCGAGCAGGGCGTCGGACATCTCGATCGCCTGCTCGTGGTGCGGGAGCATCATCTGGGCGAACATCACGTCCGCGGCGTCGTACGGGGCGTCCGTCGCGGTGTCCGACGGCGCGTCGGGCGACGACGAGGCGCCGCCCGTGTCGGCCATGTCGTGGTCGGCGCCGTCGTCCGCGCCGCACGCGGCGAGCGTCAGGGCGACGGCGAGGGCGAGCGCGGGCACGCGGGCACGCGCCAGGAAGGTGTGCGTCATGAGGGGTGGGCCTTTCTCGGGGTCTCTCGTGGGATCCGCGGTGGGCCTCCGCCCCGGTCCGGGGGGCGGGCCCGGGCGGTCCTACGTCCGAGAGATCCCGAGGGCGTGCAGGCTGGGGCCGGCCGCCGGGCGGGCCTCGACCGGGAGCGGGACCCGTGCCACGAGGCGCGGGCCCTCGGCGCGCAGCAGGGCGCGCGGCACGGGGCCGACGAGCGTGAGCAGCACCGCCAGGATCATGAGGCACATGGCCGTGACCATCTCGTGCCCGCTGCAGCCGCCGGTACCGCAGCCGGAGGGGGCGCCGGCGTCCTGGACGACCGGCGCACCGGCGTGCGCACTGTCTGCGGGGGCGGCCGCCGTCGTGCCCGGCGTCGTGTGCGCCTGAACCACCACGGCGGCAGGGGCGTGGTGGGCGGCGTGCCGGGTCGAAGAGCCGCTCATGGCGTGCATGAGGACGACGCCCACGACGAGGGCGAGCACCAGCAGCACCCCGGCCAGGCGCCCGCGACGGCTCGTCAGCAGGGGGCGCACGGTGCGGATCATGCGTCCTCCTTCGAGCGGGGCGTCGTGGCAGGTACCGGCGGGCGACCCTGGCACTGTAACCAACGCGCGGCCGGCGTCGGGCGGCGCCCCGTGCGGGACGGCCCGGCCCGGCCTAGCGTCGGGGGATGAGCGAGGACAACGACGTGATCCGGACCGAGAAGTCGGGCAGCAAGGCGGCGAAGATCCTGTACCGGCCGGTGGGCATCGTGAGCTCGATCGTCGGCGGCATCGTGGCGGGGCAGGTCTTCAAGCAGGTCTACAAGCGGGTTGCGCCCGGGCACCCCGACGACGCGCCCACGCCGCTGCAGTCCGAGTACCGGATGCGGGAGATCCTGCTCGCGTCGCTGCTGCAGGGCGCGATCTTCTCCGTCGTGAAGGCGGCCATCGACCGCGGCGGCGCCCGCGCGTTCGAGCGTTGGACGGGGGAGTGGCCGGGCGACTGACCGGTGTCAGGCCCGCTCTCACCAGTCCGCGGGCCGCGAGTCCTTGCCGTCGAGCCACAGCCGGTCGCTCGCGTCGCGGTGCGAGCCGGCGGTCCCGACGTGCTTGGTGCCGATCCGGTCGCCCTTGACGATCACGTGCGCCATGGCCTGCGCGTGCCCGTGCCCGATCCCGTACGTCTCCTTGAGCCAGGCGACGACGGCCATGGTCTTGCTCTCGGGGCCGAGGCCCTGCGCGGCGGCGGCGTCCACGATCTGGCGCGGCGTGAGCCCGGTCTTCGTCTCGACGGTGTCGAGGTAGGCCTGGAACGACATCAGCGGTGCTCCTCGCTCTTGTTCTCCTGGATCATGGTGGCGGAGGCGTGGATGCACATCATGCGCAGCACGCCGGTGCCGGTGTTCGTGAAGCCGTGCCAGACGTCGGGCCCGACGACGGCGGTGTCCCCGGCGCGGGCGACGACGGTCTCGGCGCCGATGCGGATGGTCGCCTCGCCCTCCAGCACCGACCACGTCTCCGTGTAGGGGTGGCGGTGCAGGTCCGGGCCCTTGCCGGGGTCGTTCGTGACGAGGAAGAACGACACGCCGGAGCCATGATCGCCTCCCTCGAAGCGCAGCGTGCGCGAGCCCGGGATGCGGATGGTGTCGGCGGGGACGACGGCGGCCATGGTGGCTCTCCCTCGAGGTGCGGTGTGCGCCCCGGGCGGCTGCCCGCGGCGTGTCCCCAGCCTCGGGCTCCCCGCGCCGGGCCACGAGCGTTTCGACCGACGTCGAAAGGAAGACCCGCTAGGTCGAGGGTCAGCGGGCCGCGGCGAGCTGGGCGGCCAGCGTGCGCCCTGCGGAACGCATCGGCTCCGGGTCGCGGGTGGTGCGGGCGAGCAGGAACGCGCCCTCGACCCACGCGGCGAAGACGTCCGCGTCACCGGACGCCACGAGGTCGCGGGCCGCGGAGTCGAACGCGTGCACGACGGCGTCCACCGGGTCGTCGCGCTCCTCGAGGAGGGCGAGCACCAGCGCGGGAGTTTTCGGCATTTCATTGACACGGTGAAGGAATAGGCGTCAGGCTCGGGGCGTGCAGCGCCGCGCAGACGTTCCCCGCCTCGGCTCCCTGGAGCCCTCCGCCCGAGCGGTCGTGCGCGCCCTGCTCCTGGCCGGGCCGCTCTCCCGGGCGGAGCTCGCGCGGCGCCTCGAGCGCTCCCCGGCGAGCATCACCAAGACCACGCAGCCGCTGCTGGCCGCCGGGCTGGTCGCTGAGGATGCGGGCCGGATCGCCGAGGAACCGGCGGTCCCGGGCGAGAGCCGGGGGCGCCCGGGCGTCCCGCTGGTCCTGCTGGCCGGGCGCCACCTGTTCATCGGCGTCAAGGTGACGTCGGACGAGGTGTTCGCGGTCCGCACGGACGCCGCCGGCCTCGTGCAGGCGTCCGGGCACCGCGACCTCGCCGACGTCGAGCAGGAGACCGTCGTCGCGCAGATCCTTGAACTGGTGAACGAACTGCGCGAGCCGGGGGAGATCCAGGCGCTCGGCGTCGGGCTGGCCGGCCGGATGTCCCGGTTCGACGACACCGTGCGCCACAACCCCTTCCTCGGCTGGGACGAGGTGCCCCTCGCGGGCATCCTCGAGCGGGCGACGGGGATCCCCACCGTGCTCAGCGAGGATGCCCGGGCCCTGACGGCCGGGGTCCAGTGGTCCGGCCCCGGCCGCGGCATGAGCGACCTCGCCGTGCTGACCGTCGGCGTCGGCGTCGGGCTGGGCATCGTCATCGAGGACCGGGTGCTCGCCGGTCCGTCGGGCAGGGTCGGCCGGATCGGGCACATGCGGGTCGCGGACTCCGGGCCGGTGTGCGAGCGCGGGCACCGCGGCTGCGCGTCGGCGTTCCTCACCACGGCGGCCATCACCCAGGGCATCGGGGTGCCGCGCGGGCGGGCCGACCTGGACCTGGACGCCGCCCTCGCGCTGGCGGACGACGGCGACGCGGTCGCGCTGCGCGTCTTCGCCGACGCCGGGCGCGCCCTGGGGGTGCTGATCGCCCAGCTCGCGAACACGCTCGGCCTGCCCGCCGTGATCCTCGCCGGCGACGGCCTCGGCATGCTCGCCCACGCCCGTCCGTCCCTCGACGCCGCGCTCGCCGACCACCTCGACCCCCACGCCACCCGCCCCACCGTGGTGACGTTCTCCTCCGGCTTCGACGAGTGGGCCCGCGGCGCGGCGGTCGTCGCGTGCCAGTGGATGCTCGTCGACCCGCCGCCGTACCGCACCGACCTGGCCTGACCCGACACACCAGCAGGAGGCACCGTTGTCCGCACTTCCCCTCGACCCGACCGCCCCGCTCGCAGAGGATGCCGGCTCGATCAGCATCGGCATCGTCGGCGCGGGCCAGTTCTCACGCAGCTTCGCGACGCTCTGGGACCTGCACCCGAACGTCGACCGGCTCACGATCACCGACCTGGTGCCGGAGCGGGCCAAGTCGCTGGCCGACCGCTACGACCGCGCCACCGTCGTCGACAGCTTCGAGGAGATGCTCGACTCGGACGTCGACGCCGTCGCCATCTTCACCCAGCGCTGGACCCACGCGCCGCTGGTGCTGGCGGCGCTGGAGGCCGGCAAGCACGTCTACTCGGCCGTGCCGATGGCCACCGAGATCACCGACATCGAGGCGATCATCGCCGCCGTCGAGCGCACCGGGCTCACCTACATGATGGGCGAGACGAGCTATTACAACCCGGCCACCGTCTTCGTCCGGGAGAAGGTCCGCGAGGGCGCGCTCGGCCAGGTCTTCTACGCCGAGGGCGACTACGTGCACGACATGGACCTCGGCTTCTACGCCGCGTACCAGTACAGCGGCGGCGAGAACTGGAAGGCCACCGCGAGCTACCCGCCCATGCTCTACCCGACGCACGCGATCGGCGGCGTCCTCGGTGCGCTGCCCACCCGCGCGGTGAGCGTGAGCTGCATCGGCGTGGAGGACCGCCGGGGCGACGGCGTCTTCGACCGGGAGGTCAGCCAGTTCGGGAACAGCTTCTCCAACGCCACGGCGCTGTTCGAGCTGGCCGACGGCGGCGCGATGCGCACCAACGAGATGCGCCGGGTGGGCTACCCCTCGCACATCCGCGAGTCGCGGTTCCGCTTCTTCGGCACCGAGGCCAGCTTCGAGCAGCTCGCCCACCAGAGCGTGTGGAACGACAAGGAGACGTCCACGGACGTGTCCGCCGACTTCGTCCCGGTCCGGGGCGGGGGCGACGACGCGGACCTCGCCGACGTCGACCCTGCGCTGCGCGAGGCGTTCACCTCGGGTTCCGCGCCGGTGCACGACCGGACGCGGCTGCCCGCCACCTACGCCGACGCGCCGAACGGGCACGAGGGCTCGCACCACTTCCTCGCCGACGACTTCGTGCGCGCCGTGGTCACGGGCGAGCACGCGCCCGTGGACGCCTGGCTCTCCGCGAAGTTCACGGCCCCCGGCATCGTGGCGCACGCGTCGGCGCTGGCCGGTGGCGAGCGCCTGCCGATCCCGGACTTCGGGAGCCGCCCCGCGCGCGACTGAGCACCACCCGCGGCCCGGCGTCGTCCCCGACGCCGGGCCGCACCGCACTGTCCGAGCACTGCTTGCAACGACGCAAGGAGGAACCTGATGGCTGCACCGACCGCGCCACCCGTACCGACCGTCCGACGGTCGGGCCGCCGGGACGACACCCGGCTCGCCCTGCTCTTCATCCTGCCGGCCAGCATCGGCCTGCTGGTCTTCTACTTCTGGCCGCTGGTCCGCGGCATCTGGCTGAGCTTCACGTCGTGGGACCTGCTCAGCCCGGCCCAGTTCGTGGGCCTCGACAACTACCGCGAGATGGTCGCGGACCCGGTGTTCTGGAACGCCGTCCGCGTGACGCTGCTCTACGTGGTCATCAACATCGGGCTGCAGACGGTCGTGGCCCTGGTGATCGCCGTGCTGATGCAGCGGCTCAGCCGCTCCACGCTGCTGCGCTCGCTGGTGCTCGCCCCGTACCTGGTCTCCAACGTGGTCGCCGCCCTGGTGTTCCTGTGGATCCTCGACTACCAGCTCGGCATCGGGAACCAGCTGCTGGAGTGGGTCGGGCTCGACCGCATCGGGTTCTTCACCGACGAGACCTGGGCCATCCCGACCATCGCCGCGGTGAACGTCTGGCGGCACATGGGCTACACCGCGCTGCTGATCTTCGCCGGCCTGCAGACCATCCCGCCCACCATGTACGAGGCGGCCCGGGTCGACGGCGCGTCCGAGCTGCGGATGTTCTTCCGCATCACGGTGCCGCTGCTGCGTCCGATCCTCGGGCTGGTGCTGATCATCTCCGTGATCGGGTCGTTCCAGGTGTTCGACACCGTGGCGGTCACCACCAACGGCGGTCCGGTGGACGCCAGCCGGGTGCTGCAGCTCTACATCTACGACAAGGCGTTCGCCCAGTTCGACTTCGGGTACGCGTCCGCACTGAGCGTGGCCATGCTGCTGATCCTGGTGGTGGTCACCTTCTTCCAGTACCGCGTGACGCGGGCCGGCCAGACGGACCTGAACTAGGAGGGCGGAGACCATGACCGGGACCACGACGGCGCCAGCCGAACCGACGACCACCGGGGTGTCCGCCCCGCCGCCCCCGGCGGCCGTGCGCCGCCGACGCCGCCCACCCAGCGTCGGCCGGGTGCTGGCCTGGGTGGTGATGATCCTGCTGCTGCTCATCACGCTGTTCCCTTTCTACTGGATCCTGCGCACGGCGCTGTCCAGCAACGGGGCCCTGTACGCCAACTCCACGTCCCTGCTGCCCGCCGACTTCAGCTGGGGCGGGTTCGAGCGGGTCTTCGGCCTCCAGACCACCGAGGAGGCCATCGCGCAGGGCGGCTCCGGCGCGTCCATCGACTTCTGGCTCTACCTGCGCAACTCGGTGATCGTGGCCACGGTGGTCACCGTCTGCCAGGTGTTCTTCTCCGCGATGGCCGCGTACGCGTTCTCCCGGCTGCATTGGCGGGGCCGCAACGTCGTCTTCGGCGTCTTCCTGCTGTCGCTGATGGTGCCGGTGATCTTCACCCTGCTGCCGAACTTCATCCTGATCCGGGACCTGGGCCTGATCGACACACTGCTCGGCATCATGCTCCCCGGGCTGTTCATGACGCCGTTCGCGATCTTCTTCCTGCGGCAGTTCTTCATGAACGTCTCCACCGAGGTGGAGGAGGCCGCGCTCATCGACGGCGCCAGCAAGGTGCGGGTGTTCTTCGCGCTCATCATCCCGATGTCGGTGGGGCCCATCGCGACGATCTCGATCCTGACCTACATCGGGTCGTGGAACGACTACTTCTGGCCGCTGATGGTCTCGTACACCGACGAGTCCCGGGTGCTCACCGTGGCGCTGGGCAACTTCACCGCGCAGACCCCGCAGACGGGGCCGGACTGGGCCGGGCTGATGGCCGCGACCCTGGTGGCGGCGCTGCCGATGATCCTGCTCTTCCTCGCGTTCGCGAAGCGGATCGTCAACTCCATCGGCTTCAGCGGGATCAAGTGAGGGGCAGACCATGAATCACGCACGTCGGACGACGGCCACCCTGACCGCGGCGCTCACCGCCGGCACCCTCGTCCTGGCCGGGTGCGCGAGCCCCGCCGAACCGGGCGCCGCCGAGGGCTCGGTCACCCTGGACTACTGGCTGTGGGACGCGAACCAGCTGCCCGCCTACCAGCGCTGCGCGGACGCCTTCGAGGAGGAGAACCCCGACCTGCAGGTGCGGATCAGCCAGTACGGGTACGACGACTACTGGCGCAAGCTCACCGCGGCGTTCGTGGCCGGGGCGGGTCCGGACGTCTTCACCGACCACCTCACCCAGTACCCGGGCTTCGCCCAGAAGGGCCTGCTCCGCGACCTGAACACCCTGGACGCCACGGCCGACGTCGACTACGGCGAGTTCCAGGAGGGGCTCCCGGACCTGTGGGTGGGGCAGGACGGTGGGCAGTACGGCATGCCGAAGGACTTCGACACCGTCGCGCTGTTCTACGACACGAACGTGATCGAGGAGGCCGGGTTGCGCCCGGAGGACCTGGAGGGCCTCGACTGGGACCCCCAGGACGGCGGCAGCTTCGAGAAGGTGCTCGCCCACCTCACCGTGGACGAGAACGGGGTCCGCGGCGACGAGGAGGGCTTCGACCCCGACAACGTCGCCGTCTACGGTCTGGCCTCGAACGGAGCGGGCGGCACCGCCGGGCAGACCACCTGGTCCTGGCTGGCGGGCGCGACCGGCTGGAAGTTCACCGACAAGGACGTGTGGGGCACGGAGTACCACTTCGACGACCCGCGGGTGCAGGACTCCCTGGAGTGGCTGTTCGGCCTGGTGGAGAAGGGGTACATGGCGCCGTTCGAGGAGGTCGGCACGGAGCCCAACCCGCAGCAGGCGCTCGGCTCGGGCCGGGCGGCGATCTCCGCGAACGGGTCCTGGATGCTCGGCACCTACGCCAACCTGGAGGGCGTGGACCTGGGGATCGCCTCCCTGCCGAGCGGCCCGGTGGGCCACCCGGTGTCGATGTACAACGGGCTCGCCGACTCGATCAGCGCCCAGTCCGAGGACCCCGAGGAGGCCGCCCGGTGGGTGGAGTTCCTCGGGTCCGACGACTGCCAGCGCATCGTGGGGGAGGCGGGCGTGGTCTTCCCGGCGCGGCCCGCCGGCACCGAGGCCGCGGTCGAGGCGTTCGCCGAGCGAGGCCTCGACGTCTCCGTGTTCACGGACCTCGTGGAGGACGGGAACACCCTGTACTTCCCGGTGACGGACTCGTTCGGCTCCATCGAGGCGATCGTCCAGCCGATCATGGACGAGATCTACATCGGCGACCGCGACGTCTCCACGCTCACGGAGGTGAACGACCGGATCAACGGGCTGCTGAGATGAGTCCGCCCGGGTGGTACGACGTCGTCGCGGCAGGGTCGTCGGGCACGACGACGATCAGCTCCGCGTCCGCGTGCAGGATCGCCAGGTACGGCGGGACCCGCTCGAGGAGGCCGCCGTCCCACCACGGTCCGCCGACGCTACGGTGTGGCCGTGGACAGCCGCTCGCGCAGGAACGTCGTGGAGTTCCGCCTCGCGCCCGACGACGTCTCGGCGATCCGGTTCGGCGTCTCGCCCGGCCACGAGCTGGCGCACGCGGTGCGCGTGCTGGCCCAGCCCGCGTACCACCCGCTGCAGTGGGGGTGGCTCCGCACGGCGCGGGGCCGCGCCCCGGCGCGCCCCCTCGCGCTGCTGACCCTGCTGGTCGGCGCCGACGGGTACCTGCCGGACTTCCTCACCTCCACGCCCGGCTGGGACCTCGGCCCCGACGAGGAGCTCGAACGCCTCCGGGAGGCCGACCTCGGCCCGCTGCGGGTCGACCTGCTCAAGCGCGTCGACCGCACCGACGGCGCGGACCGGCGGCTGCTGCAGGCCCTCGCCGACGACCCGGCGCACGCCCGCGGCCTCGCCGTCGACGCCTGGCGGCAGGTGTGGGACGCGGTGCTCGCGCCGTCGTGGCGGCAGCTCGAGCGGATCCTGCGCGCGGACATCGGCGCCCGCTCCCGCCGTGTGACGACGCACGGGCTGGGCACGATGGTCGAGACCCTGCACGAGGCCGTGGCCTGGGCCCCCGACGCGGTGCACGTGCGACTGCGGCTGCACGGCGAGGTGCTCGACTGCGCGGGCAGCGGCCTGGTGCTGGTGCCGTCCGTGATGGCGCCGCGCTGCTCGGTGGTCACCGAGCCGCCCGCGCAGCCGACGCTCTTCTATCCGGCGCTGGGGGTCTCCGAGCGGTGGTCCGACGGCGCCCCGGACCAGTCCGGGGCGCTCGCGGACCTGCTCGGGGCGGGACGGGCGGGCGTGCTGCTCGCGCTGCGCGGCCCGCTGTCCACGAGCGAGGTCGCCGCCGCCGGCGGGCTCGCCGTGTCGACGGCGTCGCACCACCTGGGGCTGCTGCGCGCCGCGCGGCTGGTCGACTCGCGCCGCGACGGCCCGCGGGTCCTGCACGAGCGCACGCCGCTGGGGGAGGCGCTGGTCGGGGGCTGACCGCCCGGCGGCGCGGCGTGGACCGCGCGATAGGTTCGCCCGATGCGTCGTCCCGCCCCTCAGCCCTCGTCGTCCGTCGCGCGCGTGCCGGGGTTCCGGCCGTTGCTCGCGATGTCGGCGCTGGGCTTCTCGGGGTACGCGCTGCTGCTGCCGGCGGCGCCGCTGTGGGCGGTGCACGGCGGCGCGGGCGAGGGCGGCGCCGGGCTCGTCAACGCGGTGCTCATGCTCGCCACCGTGCTCACGCAGACCACGGTGCCGTGGCTGCTGCGCCGGGTGGGCTGGCGGCTCACGATGACGGCGGGCGTGGTGCTGCTCGGCGCGCCGTCGTTGCTGTTCATGGCCACGGACCAGCTCGGGTGGCTGCTCGGGCTCTCGGCGGTGCGCGGCATGGGGTTCGCCGTGCTGACCGTCTGCGGGTCGAGCGCCGTGGCCGCCCTGGTGGACGGGCCGCGGCACGGCCGCGCGATCGGGCTGTACGGGCTGTCGATCGCGTTCCCGCAGCTGGTGCTGGTCCCCAGCGCCGCGTGGATCGCCGAGACGCTCGACTTCCGCGTGGTCTTCGCGCTCGGCGCGCTGCCCGTGCTCGCCGTGCCGTTCGCCGTCCTGCTCGGCCGGTGCCTCGACGGCGACGCCGCGCGCGCCGGGCGGCCCGTCGACGACGGCGGGCCGGGGCGCGGTCGCGTCCTTCTCGCGCTGGTCATGCCGTCGCTCGTGCTGCTCGCGGTGACGACGCCCGGCGGCGCGCTGCTGACGTTCGCGCCGCAGTTCGCCGGGGGAGCGGGCGCGGCGGTGGCGGGGCTGCTCGGCTTCACGGCCGCGACGGCGCTGTCCCGCTGGGGCGTGGGCGGCCTCGCCGACCGGTTCGGCCCGCGCGTCTTCCTCGCGCCGCTGCTCGCGTTCTGCGCCGCCGGGCTGGGGGTGTGCGCGGGGGCGATCGCCGACGGCGGCCCCCGCCCGGTGCTCCTCGTGCTGGGGATGACCATGGTCGGCGTCTCCTACGGCAGCCTGCAGAACCTCACCCTCGTCGCCGCGTTCGCGGCCGTGCCCGCGCGCCGGCACAGCACCGCCAGCGCCGTGTGGAACATCGGGTTCGACGCCGGCACGGGGCTCGGGTCGCTCGTCGTCGGGTTCATCGCGGCGGGCACGTCGTTCTCCGTGGGGCTGCTGACCACGGTCGTCGTGTGCGTCGTGGCCGCCGCCGCCGTCGTGGTCACCCGGCCCGCCCGCTGACCCGGGACGTGCACCTGGTGCACGATGGGTGGGGACACCGACAGCCGACGAGCGGAGGCCGAGATGGGCACGAAGCAGGAGATCCAGCACGGGAAGCCGGGGCGCGGCCGGAAGCGGGGGCCGGGGCTGTTCCAGCTGATCATGGTCGGCCTGGTCGTCGCGGCGGTCACCAAGGAGCTGCAGAAGGACAAGGAGGACCGCACCTGGCACGGCACCGTCGCCGGGTTCGTCCCCTACGAGTTCCGCGTCCCGACGGTCGAGCGTGTCCGCGAGCGCGTCTGGGACCCGCAGGGCGAGCACATCCTCAGCCCGCACGTCTTCGGCGTGGGCTGGACGGTCAACATCGGGCGCATCGTCGAGCTCGTGCGGCGCAAGGTCGACGACGCCCGCGAGGACGCCCCGGCCTGACGGCTCGCGATCCGCGGTCACGGTCGCCGACGTCGCCTGACGGCGTGTCACGCGGCGTGTCGTCGACCGGCGGACGTTGGCGTTTTCCGTGATGTCGGCGGAACGGGATCGACGCCTGCTCGCGTGCACCGGATTCGGCTGGGCGCGACGCGCGTGCTCAGCGGGAACGGCGCCCGCTCAGCGGTCGCGACTCCGGATCGGCTGACAGCGCCCGATGAGACAACCTGGTCGCCGCGACGACACGCCGCGCGGCCGCGGTGTGCCCTAGGTCAGTGCGTCGCCTCCAGCCACGACCGGCCGACCAGCGCGGTGCAGGACCCGGGCAGGCGGACGTCGCGGCCGTCGGCGAGCCGGCGGCACGCCCGCATGGCGTCGTCGAAGTCCCACGCCGTGCCGGTGCCTCCGTCCATGCTGCCGCCGTCGGGGTGCCAGGTCGCCGTCCAGCGGGGCGCCGTCAGCATGGCGAACGGCCCGGCGACCACGCTGAGGATCTGGTCGTCGATGTTCTCGAGCAGGTCGTTCGAGCCGAGGTCGCAGGCGTCGCACCCGCAGTCCGGGTGGCCGTAGTCGAGAAGGTGGGCGGTGTCCTGGACGGCGACGTGGAGCGAGTCCACGCCGTCCCCGTGCTCCGTGGGGCCGGCGTCCTGCTCCAGCAGCACGACCGGCAGCGTGCCCGGCACGGGAGAGGCGATCCGTACGCCGCGCGTGAACGCGCGCCGCTCCGCGGTGACGGGACCGAGGCGCTCGACGACGACGCCCGGCAGCGCGCCGAGCACCTCGGTCCACGCTCCGGCACGGCCGTGCACCACCCGGTACTTGTGCAGGTCGGAGACCCGCGAGTACTCCTCGTCGCGGGGTTCCACACCCTCGGGCCGGGGCGGGGGCCAGGACGGCAGACCGAGACGGTCGTAGGCGGCGGCCACCCGCGCCCGCAGGACGTCGGGGGTCACGGCGCGTCGAAGGCCCGGACCACGAGCCCCTGCGCGAGGGCGCCGAACGCGCCGCGCTCGTCGTGCAGCACGCTGGACGTGAGGCCGGCGCCCGTCGCGCCGAAGACGACGGTCGTGTCGAGGCCCAGCCACCCGCCCTCGGGCGCACGGTGCAGGTGCGCCGAGAGGTCGACGTTGGGGAAGGCGACGCGGCGCGGGTCGGCCCGCACCGTCATCCCGTTCGCGAGGTCGAACAGCCCGACGGTGCGGGCGAGGGCGCTCACGTCCTCGTCCTCGACGAGCGCGTGCCCGGTGCGGACCCAGACGTGCCCGCGGCCCGGCCCGGCCAGGGCGCGGCGCGCCTCGATCGACTCGACGAAGCCGCCCGGCCAGTCCGTCCCCGGGTCCCACGCGGGGGTCGCGTCGGGCCCCGGCAGCGCCGCGGGCGCGCCGCCCTCGAGCGCCGTCGTGTCGCCGACTGCGGTGAGCCAGGCCCGCAGCGTCACGACCGTGCGGCCGGCGCAGGCCACCGACGCCTCGACCAGCTCGACGCCGCGCCCCGGCCGCAGCACGCGTACGTCGGCGGTCATCTCCTCCAGGCGGTACGGGCCCCAGATGTCGAACGTCAGCCGGGTGGCGGCCAGGTCCTCGCGGCCTCGCTTCTCCCGGTCCGCCTCGACCAGGTGGGTGAGCAGCCCGAGCGTGGGGGCCACGTGCTGCTCGTCGGTCTTCCAGGCGCCGCCGACGTGCTCGGTGGGCTGGAACGTCGTCGCGCCGGTGCGGTGGAAGTAGGCCATGGGTGTCCGTCCTTCGTGGGGAGTGCCGGCCATCCTGCCAGGCCAGAACGGCGGGGACCCGCACCCGAGAGATGCCGACGGTGTTGCACCTGGCCAATCAAGGTGGGGTACTGCGCGAGCAAGTGCGCTTCGCGTCGTGGAGGACCCCCGGCACGCGTGACCTGCGCTCACGATCCGGGCCTCAGATGACCCTGCCCGCCGCGACGCCCCGGGCATCCTCGTCGGCCCCCCACGACGCCAGCAGCCGCAGCCGCTCGGCGGACGGCGAGCCGGGCTCCGCGGTGTACACGAGCAGCACCTGGCCGGGCTCGGCGGTGATGGCGAGCTCCTCGAAGGCGAGGGTCAGCTCGCCGACCACGGGGTGGCGGAAGCGCTTGGTGCCGGTGCCGTGGATGCGGACGTCGTGCGCGGCCCAGAGCGTGCGGAACGTCTCGCTGCGGGTGGACAGCTCGCCCACCAGGTCCTGGAAGGCCTTGTCGTGCGGGTTCCGACCCGCCTCCGCGCGCATCACCCCGACGCACATCTGCGCGAACAGGTCCCAGTCGGGGTAGAAGTCGCGGGCCGCGGGGTCCAGGAACTGGAAGCGGGCGAGGTTGGGCGTGCGCCCGCCGTCGCCGATGACGGGGGCGTAGAACGCGCGGCCCAGCGCGTTGGTCGCGAGCAGGTTCTGCCGCGGGTCACGGACGAACGCGACGGCATCGGTGATCGCCTCCAGCGCCCACTGCAGGCTGGGCCGCGGCTCCGCGGGCCGGGTGGTGCGGCCGCGCGGGCGCCCCGACGTCGGGATGCCGTCGGCCGCCCGCGCGAGGTCCAGGAGGTGCGCGCGCTCGGCGTCGTCGAGGTCCAGCGCGCGCGCCACGGCGTCGAGCACCGACGCGCTCGCGCCGGCGATCGCGCCGCGCTCGAGCTTCGCGTAGTACTCGACGCTCACCCCGGCCAGCATCGCGACCTCGCTGCGGCGCAGCCCGGGCACCCTGCGGTTCGAGCCCCCGGGCAGGCCCGCCTCGTCGGGGGTGACCTTGGCGCGGCGCGACATGAGGAACTCGCGCACCTCGGCTCGGTTGTCCATGCCGTCCAGGCTAGGCACGCAGGCGGTGCCGCGGCGGCCGTGAAGGGTGTACTGCCGGTACACGGTTCGTCAGGGACTCCCGCCGCGTCGCCGAGGGACGGACGCTGGGTGCCATGCCCGCTCCCGCCCTGCCTGCCACGGTCGTGCCCGCGCCGCACCGGTTCGCCCGGGTGCTGCCGGCGCTGCTGCTCCTGCTCACCGTCTTCGGCCCGATCTCGATGGACCTGTACCTCCCGGCGCTGCCCGCGCTCACCACGGACCTCGGGGCGGCGACGTCGGTCGCCCAGCTCACGGTGACCGCCTGCCTCGTGGGGCTCGCCCTCGGACAGTTGGTGGCGGGCCCGCTGTCCGACCAGTACGGGCGGCGCGGCGTCCTGCTGGTCGGCGTCGTCGCGTACGTCGCGACGTCGACGCTGTGCGCGGTCAGCCCCACCGTGGAGCTGCTGATCGGCGCGCGCTTCGTGCAGGGCCTCGCGGGCGGCGTCGGCATCGTCATCGCGCAGGCCGCGGGCCGCGACGTGTACGACGGCGGCGCCCTGGTCCGCTTCTACGGCCGCCTCACCGTGGTCGGCGGGCTCGCGGCGATCGTCGGCCCGCTGCTGGGCGGGCAGCTGAACACCGTCACCGACTGGCGCGGCCTCTTCGTGTTCCTCGCGGCCGCGGGCGCCGGCATCCTCGTCGTGGCGCTCGTCGCCTTCCCGGAGACGCTGTCCGCCGACGGCCGCACCGCCGGCGGCTTCGTCCAGATCGGTCGGGACTTCCGCGTGCTGCTGTCCGACCGGGTCTTCGTCGGCGCCGTCCTGCACCAGGGGTTCATGTACGCGGCCCTGTTCGCGTACCTGTCCGGCGCGACGTTCGTGCTGCAGGGCATCTACGGCCTGTCCCCGCAGGGGTACGCGCTCGCGTTCGGCCTCAACTCCGCTGGCTTCATGGCCTGCGGGTTCCTCGCGGGCCGGGCCGCGGAGCGCTGGAGCGTGCCCGGCACCCTCGCCGTCGGCACCGGGCTCGCTGGCCTCGGCGCGCTCGGGCTGCTGGTGTCGGGCCTGACGACGACGCCGCTGTGGGTCATCGTCGTGTCGCTGCTGGCCCTCGCGAGCGGCGTGGCCACGACCTCCCCGCCCGCGACGACGCTCGCTCTCGTCGGCTACCCGCGGCTCGCGGGCACGGCGTCGTCCCTGCTCGGCATGGTCCGCTTCGGCTTCGGCGGCATGGCCGCCCCGCTGGTCGGGCTCGCCGGCGCCGCGACGATCCTGCCCCTGGGCCTCGTCACCGTCGTCGCCGTGGCGCTCGCCGCGGCCGTCGCCACCTCCGCCGCCACCTCCGCCGCCCGCCGGCGTACCCCGATCCGCTACTGAGTCACACCAACGAACGGAGCACCACCATGCGTGGAGTCGTCCTGCACGCCCCCGGCGACGTGCGCGTCATCGAGCGCGAGGACCCTCGGATCATCCAGCCCACCGACGCGATCATCCGCGTCACCGCCACCTGCATCTGCGGGTCCGACCTCTGGCCCTACCGCGGCGTCGAGGACGTCCACGACGCCGTCATGGGCCACGAGTACGTGGGCGTCGTCGAGGAGATCGGCGCCGACGTGCGGACCGTCAAGGTCGGCGACTTCGTCGTCGGCTCCTTCTGGGCGTCGGACAACACCTGCGAGATCTGCGAGTCCGGCTACCAGGCCTACTGCGTGCACCGCGTGCTCATGGGCACCCTCGGCACCCAGTCGGAGCGGGCGCGCATCCCCCTGGCGGACGGCACGCTGGTCGCGACGCCCGGCATGCCCGACGACGATCTCGTGCCGTCGCTGCTCGCCGCCTCCGACGTCCTGGGCACGGGCTGGTTCGCGGCCGTCGCCGCCGAGGCAGGCCCCGGCAAGACGGTCGCCGTCGTGGGCGACGGAGCGGTCGGGCTGCTCGGCGTCCTCGCCGCGAAGCAGCTCGGCGCCGAGCGCATCATCGCGATGTCCCGGCACGCCGACCGGCAGGCGCTGGCCCGCCGCTTCGGCGCCACCGACATCGTGGAGGAGCGCGGCGACGCGGGCGTGGCCCGCATCAAGGAGCTGACCGGCGGGCTGGGCGCGCACTCGGTGATCGAGGCCGTCGGCACGCAGGAGTCGATGATGCAGGCCGTGCGCTCGACCCGCCCCGGCGGCCACATGGGCTTCGTGGGCGTCTCCCACGACGTCGCGCTGCCCGGCGACGACATGTTCATGGCCGGCATCCACCTGCACGGCGGGCCCGCGCCCGTGCGCCGCTTCCTGCCCGAGCTGATCCGCCTGATCTGGGACCGCGAGATCGACCCGGGCCAGGTCTTCGACCTCACGCTGCCCCTCGAGAGGGCGGCGGAGGGCTACGCGGCCATGGACGAGCGCCGCGCCACCAAGGTGCTGCTCACCGTCTGAGCCGGCCGGCGCTCAGGCCTTCGCGGGCGTGAGCACCAGCGTGCCGGCGAGGCCGAGCATCATCCCGCCGCCGGTGGCGCGGACGGCGGACAGCCGGCGCGGCGACCGCGCGAACCACGCGCGCGCCGTGCCGGCCAGCACCGCCCAGGTGCCGTCGAGCACCAGCGCGATGAGCGTGAACACCAGGCCCAGCACGAGCATCTGCAACGGCACGGCGCCGGCGTGGAAGTCGACGAACTGGGGGAGCGCGGCGACGAAGAACACGATCGTCTTGGGGTTGGTCGCGCCGACGACGAAGCCCTGCCGCAGGGTGGTCCACGACGACGCGGGACGCACCCGCGGGTCGACCGCGACGTCGGCGCCCTCGCGGCGGTGCCGGATCGCCTGGACCCCGAGGTACCCCAGGTAGGCGGCGCCGAGCAGCTTGACCACCGTGAACACGGCGACCGACTGCGCCACGACCGAGCCGACGCCGAGCGCCACCAGGGTGATCGGCACCAGCGACCCGAGCTCGTTGCCGACCACGCTCAGCAGCCCGCCCCGTCGACCGAGCGACAGCGACCTGCCGATCACGAACAGCACGCTCGGCCCCGGGATCGCGACGAGCACGACCGAGGCGAGCGCGAAGGCGAGGAGCGACTCGACGGGCGGCACGGGCTCAACCTAGCCCCGCACCGGGCCCGGAGGAACCCGGGCGCCGCGGTGCGGGGCGGGGGGTCGGCAGGGCGGTGGGCTGGATGCCAGGAACGAGGCGGTCCATCATCCGCAGCAGGCTCGGGGCCTGGTAGACCTCCGAGCGCCGGAACCGGCCGCCGGACGGTTCCAGGATCTGGGCGTCGAGCAGGTTGTCGATCACCTTCCGGGCCGTGACCCCGGATGTTCCGAGGGCCCGCTGGAGGTAGCGGGCGGTGACGACCGGTTGTTCGGCAAGGATGCGCAGGGCGTCGTGCACCTTCGAGTCGGAGCGGAATCGGGACACCTGCCCGGCCCAGTCGTGCTGCACCTCGGCAGCCTCGGTCAGGATGCGCTCGGTCTCGTCGCAGGCATCGGCCAGGATGTCGGCGAAGTAGGCGACGAACTGGCTCACCGCCTCGGACCTGTCGGCAGGGTCTCCGTGCCGGAAGTCCGTGAGGCGGCGGACGTACTCGTCGGTGTCCCGGCGCAGCACGACGGACAGAGGGAGCACGCCCCGCTCGAGCACGGCGGCGCGGGCGAGGTAGCCGTGCACGAGCACGCGCCCGGTGCGTCCGTTGCCGTCCTCGTACGGGTGGATCGTCTCGAACTGGGCATGGATCAGCGCTGCCTTGACCAGCGGACTGTCCGGGCTGCGGTTGGCGTAGTCCAGCAGGTCGCCCATGAGCGGCGGCACGCGCTCGGCCGTCGGCGCGACGTAGGAAGCGGTCAGCTTCGACGAACCGCCGATCTGGACGTCGACCTCGCGGTACCCACCCTTGTGCACGTGCGGCGCGATGGCACGGTGGATGTCGTGCACCGACACGTCGTCCCACGGGTCGCGGAGAGATTCCACGCCGTCGCGCACGGAGTTCAGGTTGCCGAGGATGGCGTGGGCGGTGTCGAGCCGGTCGAACTGATGGCCCTCCAGGCCGGGATCCAGGTCCTTGAGCTGGGCGACCATGACGTTCCGAGGAGTCTCGCGCAGCCCTTCCACCCACGAGGAGGAGATGGACTCGGAGCGCACCAGCGTCGCGTAGAGGATCGGCTGAGGTCGAGCGCGGAGCCGCTCGGCGGTGCGGGCGATGCCGGCGGAGACGTCGGTGATGGCCTCCAGAGCGTCGGCGTCCAGCAACGGCGCCATCCGCAGGTCCAACCCGACCGGGAAGTAGCGCCGGTACGCGCCGCCACGCCGGTCGGCCGACCGCATGGCACCGAGGTCAGGTTCCTGAACCTCTCGCACCCACAACGTGCGTTCGTCGGCGGACACGTCAACCCTTCCCTTCACCGAGCCACAGTTAAGCCTAGCGCGCTAGCCTTAACTGTGGCTTGGTGACAGGGTGAAGATCGGGGAACGACCCGTGCCCGAAGAGGATCCGCCGGGCGGCGGCGCGACCGGGCGGGGTGCGCAGCGCGGCGACGCCCGCGGCGGCGACGGCGGGCGTACGCACCAGCGACAGCCCGCGGCGCATCGTGAGCCGCCCGCGGAACCGGGCGCGCAGCGCCGCGCCGTCGTACCGCGAGAGCTCGCGCCGGTCGCCGGTGCGCAGGGCACGGTCGAGGACGTCGGCCGCGTGCGCGGACAGCCGCAGGCACGGGTCGAGGCCGCCCGCCGTGAGGGGCGAGACGGCGCCCGCGGCGTCGCCCACGAGCAGGCCGCGCGGCCCGGCGATCCGGCGCAGCAGCCCGCCCACGGGGATAGGGCCGGCGCGCCGCTCGACGGCGTCGGGCACCGGCGCGCCCGCGAGGCCGGGCGCCGTGGCGGCGAAGCGGCGCAGCGCGTCGCGCAGGCCGTGCGGGTACCGGTCGGGATACCCGGCGACACCCACGTGCGCGTGCTGGCCGTCGTCGAGCACCCACGCGAGGTACCCGGGCGCGAGGCGGGGGTCGAGCACGCAGTGGAAGGCGGGCACGACGCCGGCCCGGTGCGGAACGGAGAAGACCTCCTCCGCCCCGACCAGCAGCTCGCGGTTGCGGTCGAGGCCCAGCTCCCGCGCGACGGCGGACCGGGCGCCGTCGGCCCCGACGACGAACGTCGCGCGCGCCTCGACCGGGCCGCCAGGACCGTGCAGCAGGTGCACGTCGCCGCGCGAGCCGAGGTAGCGGGTGCCGAGCTCGATCCGCACGCCCGCGACGGCGGCCCGCGCGGCCAGCTCCAGGTACAGCGCGGCCATGTCGCCCACGCGGAACTCGTCGTGCCTGCTGTCGAGGGTGACGGGGTCCCGGTGCGACGGCGGGTAGAGCACCATCCGCCGGACCGGCGGCCCGAGGTGCTCGGGCGGCAGGTCGAAGTCCTCCAGCGTGCGGCGCACGAAGATGCCGGTGGTGCGCACGGTGGTGTCGAGGCGGGTACGCCGGTCCGCGAGGACGACGTCGTGCCCGTGCCGCGCGAGCTCCGTCGCCGTCCACAGCCCGGCGAGCCCTGCCCCGACCACGAGCACGTCAGCCCGCATCGTGCGCACCCCCGTCGGGCTCGTCGTCGACCCACTCCAGCAGGTCTCCCGGCTGGCAGCCGAGCACACGGCACATGGCCTCGAGGGTGGCGAAGCGGACGGCCTTGGCCCGCCCGTTCTTGAGGACGGCGACGTTGGCGGGCGTGAGCCCCACGCGTTCGGCGAACTCGCCGACGCTCAGCTTGCGCCGGGCGAGCTCCACGTCGAGGCGGACGACGATCGGCATCAGATCACCCCGTCGAGGTCGGTGCGCAGCTCGGTGGCCTGGCGCAGGAGCGCGCGCAGCACCACCATCAGCAGCCCGACGGCGGCGCCCACGAGCAGCACCCCGAGCAGCAGCGCTGCCAGCCCCGCCAGCCCTTCCGCGGCGACGAGCAGCGCGAAGGCCACCAGCACGAGCAGCCACGCCCCGGCCACGGCGGCCACGATGCCGTTGACCCAGACCATCGCGTGGTCGGAGAAGATCCGGTCGTCGCGCACCATCGTCAGCAGCCGCCACGTGCACACGATGACCGCCTCGACGCAGGCGAGGCCGACGACGGCGAGCACGAGGAGCGGCCAGCGCAGGGGAGCGAGGTCGGGGGACTCGTCGGCCATCCGCGCGAACGCGGCGGGCAGCACGGCGACCTGGGTGGCGACGAGGGCGGCGAAGACGGCGACGAGCAGGCCGCGGAGCGGTCCGACGAGGCGCTGGGTGCGGGACATGGCGACGAGAGTGCCGCCCTACCTATCGAAAGTCAATAGGTATCGATCGCTTCGCAGTGTCTCCGCAGGATCTCCCCGCGGTCAGTCGTCGCCCTCGAACAGCCCGCCGTCGAGCAGCCAGTGGTAGCGCAGGCGCAGCGCGCGCTCGGTGCTCGCCAGGATCGTCGCGACCAGGAGCGCGACGTTGAGGCCCGCGGGCAGCCGGACCGGCGAGGTGAACGCGCCGAACCGCTCGGCGACGGGCGGGACCTGCGAGATCTGCTCGACGATCTGCGGGACGCCGAGCACCAGCGCGACCGCGAGGACGACCCAGGCGACCGCCCCGATGCCGCGGCTCAGGCCGGGGCGGTCGCGCTCCAGGCGGGCGCGGCGCCCCTCGGCGGAGGCGGGGTCGGGCGCGAGCTGGCGCTCGCGGCCGTCGGGGGTCACGTAGTGGCAGCGGCGGAGCCCGTAGCTGCTGGTGGCCACCTGGACGACGCCGCCGGTGACGGGGAGCTCGGCGGGGAGCCGCGACGTGGCGGCGTGCACGCCGTCGCGGTAGAGCCGGGCCCGCACGTCGCCGTCGTCGGAGTCGCCCCAGAGCCGCACGTCGACCGACCACCGCTCGGGCACGCCGCCGTCGCCCACGAGGTCCAGGTGGAAGAGGGCGCGGGACAGCGGCTGCCACCACCGGAAGCGCTGCAGGGCGTGCCCGTCCCCGGGCCTGATCCGGCGCGCGGCGCGCCGACGTCTGCGGTCCGAGAACATCCCCGGCAGCGTAGCCGGGCCCGCGACCCGTGGCCCGTCGGGCACGACGGGTGCACGATGGCTCGCGTGAGCACGCCCGAGACGCCGCCGCGGTCCCGCCTGGTACGCATGGCCGCCCGCGACCCGCACGAGCCGGGCCGCACCGCGAGCCCGCTGGAGCTGTTCTTCGACCTGGTCTTCGTGGTCGCGGTGAGCGTCGCGTCCGTCCAGCTGCACCACGCCCTCACGGAGGGGCACGTCGGGAGCGGGCTGCTGTCGTACGGGATGGTGTTCTTCGCGATCTGGTGGGCGTGGATGAACTTCACCTGGTTCGCCACGTCGTTCGACACCGACGACTGGCTCTACCGCGTGCTGACGATCGTGCAGATGTCGGGCGTGCTCGTGCTCGCCGCGGGGATCGAGAGCGTGTTCGTCGACGGCGACTTCACCGTCGTCGTCGCCGGGTACGTCCTCATGCGCATGGCGATGATCGCGCAGTGGCTGCGCGCGTCCGGCACGGACGGACCCACCCGCGCCGCGACGCGCGCCTATGCCGCGGGCATCGCCGTCGTCCAGCTCTGCTGGCTGGCCTTCCTCGCGCTGCCCCCGGGCTGGCAGGGCGCGGCGTGGGTCGTGCTCGCCGCGGCCGAGCTGG
Organism: Isoptericola nanjingensis; assembly: GCF_050311635.1. Classification (NCBI taxonomy): domain Bacteria; kingdom Bacillati; phylum Actinomycetota; class Actinomycetes; order Micrococcales; family Promicromonosporaceae; genus Isoptericola; species Isoptericola nanjingensis. The sequence goes on from NZ_JBNOZL010000002.1 coordinate 239,798, forward strand.
CCGTCCCGGTGGTCGCCGAGCGCCGCGGCCGCACCCCTTGGCACCCGCACCACATCACGGAGCGGTACGGCCTGTTCACCCTGATCCTGCTCGGCGAGAGCCTGCTCGCGTCGTCCAACGCGATCATCGAGGCGCTGCACGACGAGCAGGACCTCGGGTCCCTGATCTCGATCGCCGTGCTGACCGTCGTCGTGACGGCCGCGCTGTGGTGGATCTACTTCTGGCCGCCGCACCACCGCGCGCTGGGGGAGGACGCCCGCCTGTCGCGGTCGCTGCGCTACGGCTACGTGCACTACTTCGTCTTCGCCGCCGCGGGCGCGTTCTCCGCCGGCATCGAGGTGGAGATCGACGCGCTCACCGGGCACACCGCGCTGTCCGACGTCGGGGCGTCGTTCACGGTCACGATCCCCATCGCCGTGTTCGTGCTGGGCGTCTGGTGGCTCGCCATCCGTGACAACGCCGACCGTGTCGTCAACACGGTGGTCCCGGTGGGCGCGCTGCTGGTGCTGTGCGACCCCGTGATCCCTGTGCCCGTCACCCTCACCGCCCTGATCATGGTGGTGATCGTCGTGGTGCTGGTGCTGCACCCGCCGCTCAGCGCGACGCGACCTCCGCGAGCAGGTCGGCGGCAGGGGCCGGGTGCACCAGCCATCCCAGGTGGCTCGAGCTGAGGTCGCGCACGTCGTACGGGTTGTCGGGGGTCAGCGCGTCGCCCTCGCGGATCATCCGGTCCTGCATGGCGAGCGGCATGCTCGCGTCGTGGGTGAGCCGCACGAAGGTGCGCGGCAGGGTGCCCCACGTGGCGGCCTGCGCCCGGTCGTCCGAGGTGCCGACGTCGAGGTTCTCGTCAGGCTGGAAGCTGTTGAGGAAGGTGCGGAACTCGTCGTCGGTGCCGTCGGCGAGGAACGCGGCCTTGAGGCCGGCGAGCACGTCCGGGTCGGCGGTGCGGAAGTTGCAGCGCAGCAGGCCGACGTCGGCGGGGTTCGCCGCCGCGGCGCCGGCGACCGCCGCCGGGTCGAAGGACGCCATCTCCGGCTCGGCGTAGTAGTCGCCCACGTCGAGGTCCACCGGTGCCCACGCCGACACGTACACGAGCCGGTCGACGAGGTCGGGGCGGGCGTTCGCGACCGCGGTCACGGTGACGCCGCCACGGCTGTGCCCGACGAGGACCACCGGCCCGTGCTCGCGCACCCGCTCGAGCACCCCGATCACGTGCGCGGCGTTGTCCGCGAGGGTCACGCCCTTGATCGCGCCGGGCGCCGTCGCGAGCCCCGCGAGGTCCTGCGGCGCCTGGTACTCCACGGGATACGTGGCGGCGAACCCGTGGCCGGGGAGGTCGACGGCGAGGGAGCGGAGGCCCCGCAGGGCGAGCTTCGCCTGCAGCGGCGCGAACGAGAAGGAGTTGGCGAAGGCGCCGTGGACCAGCACGAGAGTCGGATTCACGAAAGAGACGATAGCGACTTCCCGGTCGGCGGCCACCGGTGTCGGGCGGGCCGGGAGCACTGTGTACGATCGTACGCATGACGACCGACCACTTCGCCGGTGACTCGCGCACGAACCACGAGCGCATGATCGCCGGTGACCTGTACATCGCGGACGACCCGGAGATCGAACGACGCGCCCAGCGCGCCGCCCGGCTCCAGGACGAGTACGCCCGGACCGCGCCGGGCGACCCGGCGGCCGCCGGGTCGATCCTCGCCGACCTGCTCGGCACACTGGGGGAGGGGGCGGTGGTCCGGCCGCCGCTGTTCGTGGACTACGGGGAGAACCTCCACGTCGGCGCGCGCACGTTCGTCAACTACCACCTCACCGCGCTGGACGTGGCGCCGATCGTCATCGGCGAGGACTGCCAGATCGGCCCCAACGTGCAGCTCCTGACCCCGACGCACCCCGTCGAGCCCACGCCGCGCCGCGACAAGCTGGAGGCCGCGAAGCCCATCACGCTGGGCGACAACGTGTGGCTCGGTGGTGGTGTCATCGTCTGCCCGGGCGTCACCATCGGCGACAACTCGGTGATCGGAGCGGGCTCCGTCGTCACGCGTGACGTCCCGGCGAACGTGGTCGCGGTGGGCAACCCTGCGCGCGTGGTCCGCAGCATCGAGGAGGACGCCCCGCGTGGCTGAGCGCCGCGCACGCCGGACCGACCCTGGGCGGCGCGACCGGATCATCGACGCCTGCCTCGACGTCGTCGTCGCCGCGGGCGTAAGCGGGACGTCGCACCGCCGGGTCGCCCAGGCGGCGGACGTGCCGCTCGGCTCCATGACCTACCACTTCACCGGCATGGACGAGCTGTTGCGCGAGGCGTTCACCCGGTTCGCGCACGCGGGGAGCGACGAGTTCGAGCGACGACTCGCGGGCGCCACCAGCCCCGACGAGGCGCGGGCGGCGGTGGTCGGCCTCGTCACCGACCTGTCCACCACCCGCCGCGACCTCGTGCTCACCCACGAGCTGTACACGCTCGCGGCGCGCGAGCCGTCGTTCCGCGACATCACGAACGCATGGATGGCGCGGTCGCGCCGTGCGCTCGAACGACACTTCGACCCGACGACGGCCCGCCTGCTCGATGCACTCGTCGAGGGCCTCGTCCTGCACCGCGCCCTCGACCGTCCAGACGAGCGGGGCGACGGGGGGCCGCACGACGCCGGCCTGGTGGCCGACGCCGTCGAGAGGATCACCCGTGCCTGACCCGAACCGCCGCCGCCTGTCGCTGTTCTCGCTGACGCTGCTCGTCGGGCTCGGCATGTCGTCCTGGATCACGCGCACGCCCGACGTCCGGGACGGGCTCGGCGCCTCCACGGCGGGGATGGGGCTGGTCCTCTTCGGGCTGTCCGTCGGCTCGATGACGGGCGTGCTGTCGGCGGGGCCCGTCGTGCGCCGCCGGGGCGCCCGCCCGGTGATCCTCGTCGGCTCCCTGCTGGTGGTGGCCGGCGTCGTGGTCATCGGCCTGGCCGCCGCCGCGGGCCTCGCGGCGGGGGCGTTCGCCGGCCTGCTGCTCGTGGGCCTGGGCGGCGGGCTCGGCGAGATCGGCCTCAACATCGAGGGCGCGGCCCTCGAGGTCGAGTCCGGGCGGCCGGTGCTGCCCGCCCTGCACGGCAGCTTCAGCCTCGGCACCGTGGTCGGCGCCCTCGTGGGCATCGCGCTCACGGCGCTGGACTTCCCCGTGGTGTGGCACCTGCTCGCGATGGCGGCGGTCATGGCCGCGCTCGTGGCCTGGGCGATGCCGGGCATCCCGGCGGGCACGGGGCGCGAGGAGGTCCGGGAGGCGGGGGAGAGCGCCCCACGCGAGCGCCGCCCCAGCGTGTGGCGCGACGGGCGCCTGGTGCTCATCGGCGTCGTCGTGCTCGCGATGGCGTTCGCGGAGGGTGCCGCCAACGACTGGCTGCCCCTGCTCATGGTCGACGGCCACGGGATGTCGGCCACGCACGGGTCGCTGGTCTATGCCGGCTTCGCCGCGGCGATGACGGTGGGCCGGTTCGCGGGCGGGCCGGTGGTCGAGCGGTTCGGCCGCGCCGCGGTGCTGTCCGTGAGCGCCGTGTGCGCGATCGCCGGCATCCTCGCCGTGGTGTTCGCGCCGAGCCCGGTGGTGGCGGGCGTCGCGGTGGCGCTGTGGGGCCTCGGGGCCTCGCTCGGGTTCCCGGTCGCGATCTCCGCGGCGGGCGACGACCCGGAGCGCGGCGCCGAGCGCGTCAGCGCCGTCGCCACCAGCGGCTACCTCGCGTTCCTCGTGGGCCCGCCGCTGCTCGGCTTCCTCGGCGAGCACCTGGGGCTGCGGCTCGCGATGCTCGCCGTCGTCGTGCTGCTCGTCGTGGCGGCCTTCGCCGCCCGCGCCGCCGCGCCGCGCCCCCGGGTCACGCCTCCCGGGCCGCCAGCACCGCGGCCCGCTCGGGCTCGCTGAGCAGGATGCAGAACTCGTTGCCCTCCGGGTCGGCGAGCACCACCCAGCCGCCCTGGCCCTCGGGGCTGCGACGGTCCGCCACCTGCGTGGCGCCGAGGGCGAGCAGGCGCTCCACCTCCTCGGCCTGCGTGCGGTCGGTGGGACGCAGGTCGAGGTGGCCGCGGTTCTTCACCGTCTTGGGCTCCGGCACCTCGATGAACAGCAGGCGCCCGTGGCTCTCGGCGGGCGCGTCGTGGCCGGCGGGCGGCACGATCATGCACTCCTCGTGGCCGGGCAGGTTGGGGTCGCCCGGCACGTCGACGTAGCCGAGCACCTGCTTCCACCACTCGGACTGGGCGTAGGCGTCGCGGCAGTCGAACGTCGTGTGCGAGATGCGTGAGGTCATCCCCGCATCCGACCACGACGCGCCACGCGCACCCAGGCTTTATCGCGGCCGGTCCGCCCTATCCTGCGGACGTGAGTGCCGAGGTCAACGCCACCGTCTGGTCCGTCGTCGTCTCGGCGGTGATCTGCGGCCTGTGGGTCGCCTGGCTGGTGCACTCGCTGCGGGTGGACCGGCGCCGCCTGCGCAACGGGTTCCTCGCCCTCGCCGTCGTCTACACGGGCGTGGGGCTGCTGGGGCAGCTCGTCGCGCTGGTGCCCGGCGGCACCACGGCCATGGGATGGCTCAGCCTCCTCCTGTTCGGCGTCCTCGGCCTGGGGCTGCTGGTGCTGCCCGTCTTCCTGGTGGCCAACGGGCTGACGATGGTGCGCCGCGAGCGCCGCAGCCTCGGCAACCTCCTGTCGCTGCTGGTCGGGGTGGCCATGCTGGCCGCGCCGTTCGTCGCCGCCGCGCCGTTCCTGCTGCGGGTGCCCTGGACCATCGGGCTGGTCGTGGGGCTGGCGATGGGTACGGCGTGGCTCGGGTTCGTGTTCCTGGGGTTCGTGACCCAGACGCTGCTGTACCGCCGGTACGCGGCCCGTGTGCCCGCCCGCGGCGTCATCGTGCTGGGCTCCAAGGTGGTGGGCGGCCGGGTGCCGCCGCTGCTCGCGGCCCGCCTCACGGCCGGTCGGGACGCCGCGGACCGGCTGGGGTCCGACAGCGTCCCGGTGCCGATCGTCCCCTCCGGCGGGCAGGGCGCGGACGAGGACCGGCCGGAGGGCGTCGCGATGGGGGAGTGGCTCGTCGACCGCGGCGTCCCCGCCGACCGCGTGCTCGTCGAGGACCGGGCGCGGACCACCCGCGAGAACCTCACCCTCGGCGTCACCGTCCTGCGCGAGCACGGCACGGAGGGCCCGTACCTCCTCGCGACGAACAACTACCACGCGCCGCGCGCCGCCATGGAGGCGATGGACCTCGGCCTCGACGTGCACGCGGTGGGGGCGCCGACGGCGGGCTACTTCTTCCCCAGCGCCTACCTGCGCGAGTTCGTCGCGGTGCTGCGCCGCCGCCCCGCGGTGCACGTCGTGGCGGCGGCGGGCATCGCCGTCGTGGTGGTCCTGGTGACCGTCGTGGCGGTCGCCGGGGCCTAGGGCCCGTCTCCCCGAGGGGTGGTGCGGCGGGCGTCAGGGGTTCAGGAGCTGCCGGGTGCGGTCGTCGGCAGGCAGGAAGGTCTCAAGGTGGAGACCGTGGAGGGTGACGTCGGAGGCGCCCTCGATCTGGCTGGCCACGCTGAACATCCGGAGCACCTCCCCACCGGCCTCGATCTCCAGCGGGACGACCGGGTCGCCCGACGGTCGGGTGGGGGGCTCGCCGTCGTCGCAGGGGTAGCCGATGACGTCTTCTCGGAGCGCGACCAGGTCGTGGTCGCCGCCGGTGCGGGCGATGCGCTGCTCGAGCTGGTGAAGCAGGTGCTCGCGCCAGGTGGGCAGGTTGCGGATGCGTGGAGCGAGCCCCTGCGGATGCAGGCAGAGTCGGATCACGTTCAGCGGGGGCTCGAGCAGCCTCGGGTCACAGCCGGCGACCAGCGCATCGACGGGTCGATTGGCATCGACCACGTCCCAACGGTCGTCGAGGAGCAACGCCGGGTACGGCGCGTGGGCGTCCAGCAAGGACCGCAACCCGGCCATCACCGGCGCGAGCGCCTCGTCGTCGGTCGCACGGTGCGGGTAACGGGGAGCAAAGCCCCCCGCGAGCAGAAGGCGGTTCTGCTCGCCCATGGGTACCCGCATCACCTCGGCCAGCCGGACGATCATCTCCGGGGTCGGCCGGGATCTTCCGTTCTCGATGAAGCTCACGTGCCGGGTGCTCACCTGCGCCTGGTTGGCGAGCGCGAGCTGGCTCAAGGATCGCAGCTCACGCCAGCGGCGCAGCTCGTTGCCGACCGAGGGAGCCATCACCGTCGAGGTCATGAGAGGAGCGTAGGCAGCACCCGTCGAAGGGCACCATGACCTCAGAGGTCATCGACCGGACGTCCGACGAGCGGCGAACCTTCGGGTGCAACGTCATTCGAGAAGGGAAGACGCCATGAACGAGATCGTGACCCGCTACCTCGACACCTGGAACGCCACCGACACGTCGGCCCGCGCCGAGCTCCTCACCAGCCACTGGGCCGAGGACTGCGCCTACGTCGACCCGCTCGCCGAGGCGCAGGGCCGCGAAGCGGTCGAGACGACCATCCAGGCCGTCCAGGCTCAGTTCCCCGGGTTCGTGTTCACCCCCGTGGGCGACATCGATGCTCACCATCAGCAGGTCCGCTTCCGGTGGGGCCTCGGACCGGCGGGCGAAGAGCCGGTCGTGATCGGCTTCGACGTGCTCGTGGTCGACGCGGACCGGCGCATCCGCGACGTCCGCGGCTTCCTCGACAAGGTTCCCGCCTGACCCCCTCGCCCGACCGATGCCGACAAGGTCCGGTCCCCGGCGCGAGGTCGAGGACCGGACACCTCGGTCGGGTGGCACGGCCGGGGCGTGCGTGGCGCCCTCGCGGCTCAGCCCACCAGGGCGGGCTCGTCGTCGGCGTCGGGGACGGCGGCCAGGTGTCGACCCTCCTCCTGCCCGCTGCGCTGCCGCGGGATGCACAGCACGATCGCCGCGCCGACGGCCGCCGCGACGGCGCCGATGACGAAGCAGAGCTGGAACGCGCCGCCGGTGGGGATGGGTGGCGTGCCCGGCGCCAGCACCGTGGTCCGGCTCGTGAGCACGATCGCCATGACGGCGCCCGCCACGGTGGTGCCGATGGAGCGCATGAGGCTGTTCAGCCCCACGCTCGCGGCCGACTCGGCGGCCGGCACGTTGGTGAGGATGAGCGTGGGCATCGCGGCGTACCCGATCCCGACACCCGCGGACGCCACGCACGAGGCGAGCATGAGCTGCCACGGCGCGTCCATGAGGAAGACGGCGACGACGTAGCCGAGCGCGAGCACGCCCGCGCCGATCGCCATGGTGCTGCGGCCGCCGAGCCGGGTGAGCAGCCGGGACGAGACCGGCGTGAAGAGCATCATCATGAGGCCCGCCGGGGCCATCCACAGGCCCGCCTCGAGGATCGTCTGACCCAGGCCGTAGCCGGTGGCCTCCGGCATCTCGAGGAGCTGCGGCACGACGATGGACTGCGCCATCATGCCGAACCCGATGAGGACGGCGGCGAGGTTGGTCAGCAGCACGGGACGGCGGGCGGTGGTGCGCAGGTCGACCAGCGGGTCGTCGTGGCGCAGCTCGTACCAGCCCCACAGCAGCAGGACGGCGACGCCGCCCACGACCATGCCGAGGGTGCTCGCGGCGCCCCAGCCCCAGTCGTTCCCCTTGGAGACGCCGACGAGGACGCCCACGAGGCCGATCGCCAGCCCGATCGCGCCGACCACGTCGAGGCGGCCGGGGTGGGCGTCGCGCACGTGCGGCACGACCGTCGCGGTGAGGGCCGTCATGACGACGGCGAGGACGACGGAGACCCAGAACAGCATGTGCCAGTCGAAGTCCTGGGCGATCCACGCGGCCAGGGGCAGGCCGAGCGCGCCGCCGACGCCGAGCGTGGCGCTGACGCCCGCGACGGCGGTGTTGCGCAGGTGCGGCGGCGCGATCTCGCGGACCATGCTGATCGCGACGGGGATGTACCCCATCGCGACGCCCTGCAGCACCCGGCCGACCAGCACGGGGCCCACGGAGTCGGAGACGGCGCAGACCAGCGAGCCGACCACCAGCACGGCGGCCGAGACGACGAGCACCGGCTTCTTGCCGTAGAGGTCGGCGAGCCGGCCGGTCACCGGCATCGCGACGCCGCCGCCGAGGAGCGTGGCCGTGACCACCCACGACGCCGTGCTGGCCGACGTCGACAGCAGCTCGGGCAGCTCGCTCTGGATCGGGATGACGAGCGACTGCATGAGCGCGGCGCAGAGGCTGCTGAAGCAGACGACCACGACGACGGCGACGGCCCGCCGATCGGTGCGCGGCGGCGCGTCGGGGGCGGGGGACGGGGAAGAGCTCACGGCACACCTCAAATGTGTAACTTACATAAGACCGTGTGTATGCTACCTGCATATCGACCAGCGTCAACCCTCCGAAGGGATCCCGATGCCGACCGTGACACCGTCGTCCGCGCCGTCGCCCTCGTCGTCCGACCCTGCCGGGCTGACCGACGACCGCCGGGTCGCGGGCCTGCTCTTCCGGCTCGACCTCCACCGCCGCCTCGCGGAGCACCGCAGCCCGCTCGGCACCGCCGACGGTCGCCTCCTGTGGCTGCTCTCCGACGGCCGGCCCCGCACGCTGCGGGAGATCGCCGAGGCGCTGCGGCTCGAGCAGTCCACGGTCAACCGTCAGGTCAACGGGGCGCTCGCGGCCGGGCTGCTGCGGCGGTTCACCGCGCCCGGCCGGTCGGCCCGCCTCCTCGAGCCGACCGAGGAGGGTCTCGCCCGGTTCGAGGAGGCGACCGGTCAGGCGCTCGGCGCGTACGCCGACGGTCTCGCCGTGCTCGGCGCCGACGTGGGCGCCTTCCTCGACCAGCTGGAGCGGTTCGCGGACGCTTACGGGGACGCCGTCCGGGAGGCGTGACGCGCGACCCGGGTGTGACCCAGGTCACCGCGAGCGGGCGGGCGCCGTCCTACCGTGGAGGCATCGATTGGATCACCGCGGGGCCGCCGACGGCCCGGCGCTGACGCCCGCCGACCCTCCTCGACCGGCGCCCGCAGGGCAGGCCGTGACCCGTGGGGAAGGAGGAGTGCGATGAACTGCTACGAGTGCGCCATGCGCGACCGTCGGGAGACGGTGGCGGTGGCGAGCTGCTCCACGTGCGGTGCCGCGGCCTGCGTGGAGCACGTCCGGGTCGGGGCCGCCGTCGTGCACGAGCACTCGCCCGGCAACCCGGCCGACTACCGGCTGCCGGGGCGGAGGCTGTACGACGTGACCTGCGCGCCGCCGGGGTCGGTCACGCCGCAGGAGGCCATGGAGGGCACGGTGCCGGCGAGCTGACGCCGTGACGTCCGTGGCCCTCGGATCAGATCCTGCCCGATTTCGGGCAGGATCTGGCATGTCGGGGCGGCGGGGCGCATGATGTCCCGGTGACCGACGTCGATCTCGTCGCCCGCATCGCGACCTCCACGGGGCTCTCCCCGGCCGAGGCGGAGCGCGTCGTCGAGGACGTCCTCGCCTGGTACCGCGAACCGGTGGAGGAGTACGTCCGGCGTCGGCACGCGTCGCTGCGTACCTATGGGCGCCGCAACGAGGAGATCTACGCGCAGATCGCCGCCGAGCTCCGCGACCGCCTGGTCGCGGCGCCGGAGCTCAGCGAGCGCCAGGTCCGTCGCACCATCTACGGCTGAACACCTACGGCTAGGAGCACCCAGACCCATGTGTGGAATCGTCGGCTACGTCGGCCCCCAGCAGGCAGCACCCGTCCTCGTCGAGGGCCTCACGCGGCTGGAGTACCGCGGCTACGACTCGGCCGGCATCGCCGTGCTCAACCCGCGCTCCAGCGCGCACCCGTCGCGCGTCGTGCGCGCCAAGGGTCGCGTGCGCGACCTCGAGGCCGCCCTGCCCGCGCGCCTCGCCGGCACCGTCGGCATCGGCCACACCCGCTGGGCGACGCACGGCGAGCCGAGCGAGCGCAACGCCCACCCGCACACCTCGTTCGACGGCCGCGTGCACGTGGTGCACAACGGCATCATCGACAACTTCCACGCGCTGCGCTCGCGCCTCACCGCCGACGGCGTCGAGCTCACCTCCGACACGGACACCGAGGTCATCGCGCACCTCGTGGCGCGCGAGCTCGCGGCCGGGCTGGGCTTCGAGGACGCCGTGCGCGCCGCCGTCGCGCAGATCGACGGCACCTACGCCCTCGCGGTGGCCGACGTGCAGAACCCGGACCGCGTCGTCGTCGCGCGCAACGGCTCGCCGCTGCTGCTCGGCGTCGGCGACGGCGAGATGTTCGTGGCCTCGGACGCCGCGGCGATCGTGCGCCACACCAGCCAGGTCGTGCTGCTCGACGACGGCGACTTCGCCTCCGTGACGGCCGACGGGTTCCGCACCTTCACCAACGACGAGGAGCACACGGCGCGCGACGCCGTCACGATCGACCTCACCGTCGAGGAGCTGGAGCTGGGCGGCCACGCCCACTTCATGCACAAGGAGATCCACGAGCAGCCGGAGACGGTGGAGCGGATGCTGTCCGGCCGCCTCGACGACCGGTTCGGCACCGCCAAGCTCGACGGCCTCAACCTGGACCCGCGCGAGATGCGCCGGTTCGCCCGCGTGAAGATCCTCGGCTGCGGCTCCGCGTACTACGTGGGCCAGCTCGGGGCGTCCATGATCGAGGACCTGGCGCGCATCCCGGCCGACGCCGAGCCCGCGAGCGAGTTCCGCTACCGCAACCCGATCATCGAGCCCAGCACCCTGTACGTCGTGGTCAGCCAGTCCGGCGAGACCGCCGACACCCTCTTCGCCGTCCGCGAGGTGCAGCGCAAGGGCGGCACCGTCGTCGGGCTCGTCAACGCCGTCGGGTCCTCCATCGCCCGCGAGGTGGACGGCGGCATCTACCTGCACGCCGGGCCCGAGGTGGCGGTCGCGTCGACCAAGGCGCTCACGCACATGGGCGTCGGGTTCGCGCTGCTCGCGCTGGCGCTGGGCCGCGTGCGCGACCTGTCGTTCGCGGACGGCAAGCGCATCATCGCCGGCCTGCGGGCGATCCCCGGGCAGATCGCGCAGATCCTGGGCGACGAGGAGGACCTGTCCGCCGCGGCGAAGGAGCTCTCCGAGGCGCCGAGCCTGTTCTTCATCGGCCGCGTGCGGGGCTACCCGGTGGCGCGCGAGGGCGCGCAGAAGTTCAAGGAGATCACCTACCGGCACGCCGAGGCGTACCCGACGAGCGAGCTCAAGCACGGGCCGCTCGCGCTCATCAGCCCGGAGCTGCCGACGGTCGCGATCATGCCCGCCGACGACCTGCTCGAGCGCAACATCACCGCCGCGCAGGAGATCCGCGCCCGCGGCGGCGCCGTCGTCGCGATCACGCACCCGGGCGTCGAGCTCGGCGACGCCGCGACGGCGCGCATCGAGGTGCCGCGCAACGAGGTGGAGCTCGACCCGATCCTGCTGACGATCCCCACCCAGCTGCTCGGCTACCACGCGGCCGTCGCCCTCGGCGAGGACGTGGACCGGCCGCGCAACCTCGCGAAGTCCGTCACCGTCGAGTGACGACGACGGCGGGGGTGGTGCGGTGGCTCGCCGTGGAGGTCAGCCGCCGACCTCGTCGAGGAGCTGCCGCACCCCCTCGCCGTCCATCAGGCCGATGACGTTGCCCGCCGGGTCGGTGAACCAGGCGCCGTCGCCGCCCTCCATGAAGCCTCGGGCGACGCCCTTCTCGTCCTGGTCGAAGCCCTCGTAGCGCTCCAGGCTCACGCCCTTCGCGACGAGGTCGTCCACCACCGGGTCGACGTCGTCCACGGCCAGGTGGAAGACGGTGAACGCCGCCGGGGTGTGGTCCTCCTTGGGGTACACGAACACCGGGGAGCTCGTGTCGAGGTGGAGCACCAGGCCCATGCCCTCGTCCAGGGTCGTGACGCGGAGCCCGAGGGTGTCCGCGTAGAAGCTGCGTGCCGCGTCGAGGTCGTCCACCGAGAAGCTGGAGAACCCGCGTCGAGTCGTGACCATCGCCGTTCCACTCCCTTGTGACCGCCGGTCCCCGGGCGTGGGGAGCCGCCACGAGGGTGCCGGACCTCTCCAGGATCCGTCCGTCGTCCCGTCCACGCCGCTGCCCGGACGACCGGGGGCGGGTGAACTTCGGCCGGCCCGTGGCGTCGTCCCGGTCACGCCGGGTCGGGCTGGTCCTCGATCTGCACGGCCTTGAGCTCCGGGGTGAACGCGAACAGGGCCCCGTCCTTCGCGCCCACCCACCAGCGGCCGCACTGGAGCGAGGCGTCCTGCTCCTGGCCGGCGGTCCACCAGTCCGCCTCGAGCGTCGAGCCGGTCCGGTAGTCGTCGGCGGTGAGGGTGCCGCGCGCGGGCTTCGCGACGAGCGGGTGGTCGGCGTCGACGGACGTGCAGTCGGTCGGCAGGGACGTCACCTCGGCGTCCATCGTGAGGATCATCTCGTCGCCGGTGGTGCGGAAGACGCCGCGGACGTCGGAGGCGTCGTCGGGCACCCAGGAGGGCAGCCCCTCGTCGGCCTTGCCGTCCGCGCCGCTGTCGTACGTGAACGCCTTGGTGTGGCCGGAGCTCCGGTCCTGCAGCGCCTCCGAGATGGCGCCGCACGCCGTCGTCGTGACGGCGACGACGGAGGCGAGCGCCAGCACGCCGACGCCGCGGTAGCGGCGCACGGGCGACGTGGTGACGGTCGAGACGTCGGCGCGGTGGGTGCTGCGGTGGTCGTGGTGGTTCTCGTGCTGCGTCATGCCCTCGACGCTACGAACGCGCAGGTGGCGGCGTCGTCGGCCTCGGAGCGGAACCTCGCGGTCGGCGCGTACGACCCGGGGAGGACGCCAGGCTCAGGGCCGGCTCAGGGGTTCGCCGGAGGGATCACCCGAGGAACTCGCGCACCAGCGGCGTCGCGACGGCCTCCCCCTCGTGGAAGTACGCGTGCCGCAGGCCGGGCAGCACCTCGACGTGCGCGCCGGGGATCCGCCGCCCGAGCAGGTCAGCGTTCACCGCGGGGGCGAGCACGTCGTCCGCCCCGTGCAGCACGAGGGTGGGCGCCAGCACCCGCGGCAGGGCGTCCCACGCGTCGTGGCCGTCGCTGGCGCGCAGGTGGTCGCGCCGCGCCGGCGGCGTCATCGACGGGTCGCCCTCGACCGTCGTCGGGCCGGGGTGCGCGGCCAGCCACGCCGGCGTGTACATGAGGTCAAGCAGGGCGCGCCGGGCGGCGCGGCGGTCGGGCTGCACCATGGCGCGGCGCACCTCGAGCGAGCGCTCGACGGCGTGCGCGCCGCCCGGCGTCGTGCAGCCCAGCACGAGCCGCCCGAGCCGGTGCGGATGGTCGACGGCGAACCACTGGGCGACGCGGCCGCCCATCGACGTGCCGTAGACGTCGGCGCGCTCGACGCGTAGGTCGTCGAGGACGGCGGCGACGTCGCCCGCGAGGCGACGCGTGGTGAGCTCGCGGTCCGTGGGGCCGGACGCTCCGGTGCCGCGCCAGTCCAGGGTGATCGTGCGGCGCCCGGCGCCGAGCCCGTCGCGCACCGGGTCCCACCAGTGGTGGGAGTTCGCCTGCCCGGCCAGCAGCACGAGCGGCGGCCCGTCGCCCCGCACCTGGTAGGCGATCTCGGCGGAGTCGTCGGCGATCGCGTGCGGCACGGTCACAGCGTAGGGCGGCGGTCGAGGCGCGCGGCGACCGCGGCGGCGGTGACGGCGATGGCGGTGGTGGTGGTCGCCGTCACGACCACGCCCGCCCAGCCGGCGTCCTCCCAGACGTGCGTCGCGACCGCGCCCATCACGGCGCTGCCCACGTAGTACGCGAAGAGGTAGGCGCTCGACGCCTGCGCGGTGCCGCGCCCCTGCCGGTGCGCGCGGTCCACGGCCCAGCCGCTGACCAGGGAGTGCGCGCAGAAGAAGCCGACGGTGAGGAGGCCGAGCCCGGCGACGACGGCCACGACGGAGGGCGGCACGGTCACCGCGACCCCGGCGGCGAGCAGCACCAGGCCCGCGACGACGGCCGGGCCGCGCCCGCGCCGTCGGGCCAGGAGCTGCGCGACGGACGGCGTGACGATGCCGACCGGGTACGCCAGGTACACGAGCGTCACCGCGTGCCCGAGGGAGAACGGTGGCGCCTCGAGCCGGAACGCGACCGCGTTGTACACGCCGACGAACGTGCCCATGCTCGCGAAGCCGACGGCGCACAGCAGCGCCACGACCGGGTCGCGGAAGGCCGACGCCGTCCCGGTCAGCACGCTGCCGAGCCGCAGCGGCCGCGGCGTGAACCGTGCCGAGCGGGGTACCAGCGCCCACAGGGCGACGGCGGCGAGGAGCGTCGTGACGCTCAGCACCTCGGTGGCCAGCGGCCACCCGCCGAGGGCGGCGAGCGGGCCGGGCACGAGCCGCCCGACCGCGCCGCCCACCGCGGTGCCCGCGATGTAGGCCGCATTGGCGCGGGCGTGCGCGCCCGGGTGCATCTCCTCGCGCAGGTACGCGAGCGCGACGGCGGGCAGGCCGGCCAGCGCCACCCCGGCCAGCCCGCGCAGCACCAGCAGGCTGCCCCAGGTGGGGGCGAAGGCGCTCGCGAGCCCCAGCACGCCCGAGGCGAGCAGCGACCAGCGCATCACCTCGACCCGCCCGAACCGGTCGGCGACCGGGCCGACGGCCAGCAGCGCGACCGCCATCGCCGCCGTCGTCACCGACAGCACCTGCGCGGACGCGCCCGCCGAGACGTCGTAGTGCGCCGCGACCTGGGGCAGCAGCGGCTGCACGTAGTAGAGCAGCGAGAAGTTCGCGAGCCCGCCCGCGGCGAGCCCCAGCAGCGTGCGGCGGTACGCCCGCGACCCGGGGCGGTGGCCCGCGGGCGCGGTGGTGTCGCGCGTCGAGGCGGGCGCGGGCGGAGCGGTGGTCACCGGACCACGATGCGCCCGGCGCTTCGATGCGCCAAATGATCCGGACGCCGGTCGTGATGCCAGAATTGCATCTGTCGGGCCGAGGAAGGGGTGAGATGGACGAGCAGACCCTGCGGGTGTTCCTGTCGCTGTGCGAGACGGAGAGCACCCGCGACACGGCGGCGCTGCTGCGCGTGGACCAGTCGACGGTCTCCCGCGCGCTCGCCCGCCTCGAGGCGGGGCTCGGCGTCGAGCTGTTCCGCCGGCACGGTCGCCGCATCGCGCTCAACCGTGCCGGCGTGAGCTTTCGCGGCGACGCCGCCCGTGTGCTCGACGAGATCGAGGTGGCGCGCCGGCACGTGCGCCAGGAGGTGCTCGGCGCGCGTACCGTGCGGCTCGGCTTCCTGCAGTCCGTGGCGCGGTGGCTGGTGCCGCGCGTCGTGACCGAGCTGCGTCGTGAAGACCCGGACCGTCGCTTCGAGCTGCGCCAGGGCTTCGCGCAGGACCTGTTCGGCTGGCTCGACGACGACGTGCTCGACCTCGCGCTCGTCACGCCCCCGCCGCCCACCCGCACCACGGGCTGGCGGCTGCTGCACGAGCAGGTGCTGTGCGTCGCCGTCCCGCCGGGGCACCGGCTGGCCGGGCGCACGGGCGTAGGCGTGGACGACCTGGCGGGGGAGCGGTTCGTCGCCTTCTCGCGCACCACCGAGCTGCGCGGCGTCGTCGAGGGCATGCTCGGTACGGCCGGCGTCGAGGTGGAGGTCGCGTTCGAGTCCAGCGAGGTCGACACCATCCGCGGCCTCGTCGCCGCGGGGATGGGCGTGGCCGTGCTGCCCCGGCCCGAGCGGCCCGACGCCGCCGATCCCGTCTACGTGCCGCTGGAGCCGCGCACCACCCGGCGGCTCGGCATCGCGTGGGCCGACGTCGCGCGCCCACCGGACGCCGTCACCGTCGTCCGACCGTCGCCGACCGTGGAGCCGCGTCCGTCCTGAGCCCCCAGAAGGTGCGCCACCGCATGGTCGGCGTGGGTGGGCGGCTACCCTGCCGATGGCCCGTCCGCCGACCCTGGAGGTACCCGGTGCTGCCCTCGCCCGACGACTTGCGCACGCTGCAGCGCCGCACGCTGACCGTCGTCGTCGCGAGCCAGGTGCTCGGCGGCGCGGGGCTGGCCGCGGGCGTCACGGTCGGGGCGCTCCTCGCGCAGGAGATGCTCGGCACGGACCGCCTCGCCGGCGTGCCGACCATGCTGTTCACGCTGGGCTCGGCGCTCGCGGCGTTCCTCGTCGGGCGGGTCACGCAGCGGGCGGGCCGCCGGGTGGGCCTGGGGCTGGGCTTCGCCGCCGGCGGCCTGGGCGCGATCGGTGTGGTGGTGGCCGCGGCCCTCGGCGTCGTCCCGCTGCTGCTCGTGTCGCTGTTCGTCTACGGCGCGGGCACGTCCACGAACCTGCAGGCCCGGTACGCGGGTACCGACCTCGCCGCCCCGGACCGCCGCGCGACGGCGGCCAGCGTCGCGATGGTGTCCACCACGCTCGGGGCCGTGGCGGGGCCGAACCTCGTGGAGCCGCTCGGCGTCCTCGCGACGTCGTTCGGGCTGCCCGCGCTCGCGGGCCCGTTCCTGCTCGCGGCCGTCGCCTTCCTCGCCGCCGGCGGCACGCTGTTCGCCTTCCTGCGGCCCGACCCCTTCCTCGTCGCGAAGGAGCTGGCCGGCGCCGCGGACGGCGCGGACGACGGCGCGCCGGCGGGGACGGGCGGCGCTCCGGACGGCGCACGGCGCACCGTGCCTGCGGGCGTCGTCGTCGGCGCGACGGTGATGGTGCTGACGCAGATCGCGATGGTCGCGATCATGACGATGACGCCCGTGCACATGCGCGGCCACGGCCACGACCTGGGCGACGTCGGCCTCGTCATCGGCATCCACGTGGCGGCGATGTTCCTGCCGTCCCTGGTGACGGGCGTCCTGGTCGACAAGGTCGGACGGGTGCCGATGGCGGTCGCGTCGGGGGTGACGCTGCTGCTCGCGGGGATCACCGGCGCCGTCGCGCCGGGCGACTCGATGGTCCTGCTCGTGCTGTCGCTCGCGCTGCTCGGGCTCGGGTGGAACTTCGGCCTCATCGCGGGCACGGCGCTCATCGTCGACGCGACGACGCCCGCCACCCGCGCACGCACCCAGGGCACGGTCGACGTGCTCATCGCGCTCGCCGGCGCAGGCGGGGGCGCGATGTCCGGCGTCGTGATGGCCGGGTCGGGCTACGCCACCCTGGCCCTCGGCGGCGGGGTCCTGTCGCTGCTGCTGATCCCGGTGCTGTTCCTCACGCGGAGGCCGTCGCGGGCGACGGCGTGAGCGAGGAGAGGGAGCGGGCGAGGTCGGCGACGGCGCCCGGCACGGCGCGGTAGTACGCCCAGCGCCCGCGCTGCTCGCGCTCGAGCAGACCCGCCTCGACGAGGATCTTGAGGTGGTGGCTGACGGTCGGCTGCGCCAGGCCGACCGGCTCGGTGAGGTCGCAGACGCACGCCTCGTGGCCCTCGTGCGCGGTGACGATCGACAGGAGCTGCACGCGCGTCGGGTCGGCGAGCGCCTTGAACGTGCGGGCGAGGGCGCGCGCCTCGGTGACGTCCACCGGGGGAGCGGCCGTGCCGCAGCAGCCGCCGTCGGTGGCCACGGGCGCGAGCGGCAGGTCGATCGTCGTCATGCGTCCATCTTGCCACGCATCGAAGAATGTGGATACGTTGTTCCCCGTTCAGTCATCGAAGTTCATCGATACGAGGGAGTGCGAGATGGTCGAGACGGTGCGGGCCGAGCTGCCGGTGGTCGTGATCGGCGCGGGCCCGGTGGGCCTCGCGGCCGCGGCGCACCTGCTGGAGCGCGGCCTGGAGCCCCTGGTGCTGGAGGCCGGCGAGAGCGTCGGCGCGGCCGTCGCGGCGTGGGGGCACGTGCGGCTCTTCTCGCCATGGCGGTACGACGTCGACGCCGCGGCCCGCCGCCTGCTCGAGCCGGCCGGGTGGACGTCGCCCGACGGCGACGCCCTGCCGACCGGCGGCGAGCTCGTCGAGGGCTACCTGGCGCCGCTCGCCGCGACGCCCGAGATCGCGTCCCGGCTGCGCACCGGCACCCGCGTGCTCGCGGTCGCCCGGGACGGGGCGGACAAGACGCGCTCGCTCGGTCGTGAGCGCGCCGGCTACCGGGTGCGGACCGTGGACGCCACGGGCCGCGTCGCCGACGTCCTCGCACGCGCCGTCGTCGACGCCTCCGGCACTTTCTCGACGTCGAACCCGCTCGGCGTCAGCGGCCTGCCCGCGGCCGGAGAGGCCGAGGCCGCGCCGTTCGTCACCGGGCCGCTGCCCGACGTCCTCGGAGCGGACCGGGGCCGGTTCGCCGGCCGGCACACCCTGGTGGTCGGCATGGGCCACTCCGCCGCGAACACCCTGCTGAGCCTGGCGGAGCTGTCGGAGTCGACACCGGGCACCACGGTCACGTGGGCGATCCGCGGCGGCTCCGCGCGCCGCCTGTTCGGCGGCGGCACCGACGACGAGCTCCCCGCGCGGGGGCTGCTCGGCACCCGGCTGCGCGAGGCTGTCGACGCCGGCCGCCTGCGCCTGCTGACCCGCGTCTCGATCGAGCAGCTCGTGCCGAGCGCCGGGTCGGTGCGGGTGCTCGGCACCGCCGAGCACGAGCCGCTGACCCTGGACGTGCACGCGATCGTCAACGCGACCGGGTTCCGCCCCGACCTCGACATGGTGCGCGAGGTGCGCCTCGACCTCGACCCCGTCGTCGAGGCGCCGAGCGCGCTCGCGCCGCTCATCGACCCGAACCAGCACTCCTGCGGCACGGTGCCGCCGCACGGCGAGCAGGTGCTGCGCCACCCGGACGACGGCTTCTACCTCGTCGGCATGAAGTCGTACGGCCGAGCGCCGACGTTCCTGCTGGCCACCGGGTACGAGCAGGTGCGCTCGGTCGCCGCCGCGCTGGCGGGGGACCGTGTGGCCGCCGACGCCGTCGAGCTGGACCTGCCCGCCACCGGCGTGTGCTCCAGCGACCTGGCCCTGGCCGCCGACGGCGAGTCGTCGGCCGGGTCCTGCTGCGGAACCGCGCCGGCCGAGCCGCAGCTCGTCACGCTCGGCGTCGGCGCGCCGGACGGGGTCGGCTTCGCCACCGGCGTCGCCCACGGCCGCTCCGGCGACGACGACAACGCCTGACCAGACACCTGTCGCCACCGCCCCCTTCGAGCAAGGGATCCGTATCGCCAAACGTGCTCTTGGCGGTACGGATCCCTTGCTCGAAGGGGGCGTCGGGGGTCAGTGCGCGACGGGGTCGACGCCGAGGGACGCGAGCAGCGCGAGCACCCGGCGCCGGATCTCGTCGCGGATGGGGCGGACGGCGTCGATGCCCTGGCCGGCGGGGTCGTCGAGCTGCCAGTCCTCGTAGCGCTTGCCGGGGAAGATCGGGCAGGCGTCGCCGCAGCCCATCGTGATCACGACGTCCGACGCCTGCACGGCCTCGGTCGTGAGCACCTTGGGCTGCTCGGCGGTGATGTCGATGCCGGCCTCGGCCATGGCCTCGACGGCGACGGGGTTGATGCGGTCGGCGGGCATCGACCCCGCGGAGCGGACCTCGACCGCGCCGCCGGACAGCGCGCGCAGGAAGCCGGCGGCCATCTGGGAGCGGCCGGCGTTGTGCACGCAGACGAACAGGGCGGACGGCCGGGCGCCGTCGTCGGGGAGGGCGGACATGCCCTCATATTGATCGACGTCGATGCGCGATGCAAGACTCTGGCGCTGGTCCTCAGGACTCCGGCTCCACCGGCCCGTCCTCGCCCACGACCGCCTCGCCGCAGCTGGTCTCCTGCGCGGTGACCACCACGGGATCGTCGGGGCCGGCGTCGTCCGCGACGGTCGCCTCGTCGCCGTTCGACGCGTTCAGCGCCGCGTCGTCCAGGTCCACGAACGTGCGCGTGACCGTGAAGGAGCTGCCGTCGGGCGACGTCGCGTCCAGGCCCGCGAGGCGCAGGGCGCCGTCGACCTCGGTGCACCCGACGCCCGTGCCCTGGCCGGTGAAGCCCTTGTCGAACGTGTAGGGCGCGCCGGCGAGGTTCTGCGTCGCGGCGAGATCGCAGTCGGCGGCGGAGAAGAGCAGCACCTCGCGGCCCGTGTCGACGAGGGCGATCGGGGCAGTGCTGTCCCCGGCCGCCACGACGTTCACGACGGCGGACGCGCGCTGCGGGCTCGCCGAGTCGATCGCGGTCGAGAACGTGGCGCCCGACGCCGTCGTGATCCCGAACCGGCGCTCGGCGCCGCCGGTGAGCCACGCGGTGTCGGCCTCGCCGTCGCCGTCCACGTCGACGACCTCGTGCGTGTCCGCGCCCTCCGGGGTGCCGTCGTCGGTCTCGGCGCAGCCGGCCTCGCCCGTCGTCGTGGGCGAGGCGGACGGGTCGGGGGACGCGGAGGGGGCCTCCGTCGCGGTCGCTGTCGCGGTGGGCGACGGCGACGCGGCGGTCGCGCCGTCGCCGCCGTCGTCCCGCACGACCAGCCACACGACGGCGGCGGCCACCAGGACGACGGCGAGCACGATCGCGCGCCACGTCCACGGGCTGCGGGCGGAGGCCGGACCGGGGGTGGGGGAGTCGCTCATGTTCCCCAGGCAAACACCGTCAGGCGGGGTCGCGCACGCCGTGCAGGCGGGCGTGCAGGCCGCGCACCTCGTCGGCGAGCCCCAGGGCCGGCCCGCGGGTGGGGACGCCGGGCGCGACGTCGCCCACGGGCAGCGGGGTCACCGGCCCGGGCGCCACGCCCCATTCCTGCAGCCACGCGGTGAGCTGGGCGGTGCTCGAGGCGTAGACGATCGGGCCGAGCCCCACCCAGGCGTGCGCCGCGCTGCACATCGCGCAGTGCTCGCCCGACGTGTACGCGGTGGCGCCCGCCCGCTCCTCGGGCGTGAGGTGCACGGCCGCCCAGCGGGCGATCTCCAGCTCGGGGTGGCGGGTCCGGTCGCCGCCGGCGACCCGGTTGCGGTCCTCGAACACGACGGTGCCGCTCGCGTCGACGAGCAGCGAGCCGAAGGGCTCGTCGCCGTCGTCCAGCGCCTCGCGCGCGAGGTCCACGCACCGGCGCAGGTACGGCAGGTCGGCGTCCGTCACGGGCTCCGGTTGGTATCCCATATCCCCATCCTCTCGCACCCGACGACCGGGCGCGGCGGGCCCCGTCGGCCTCGATCTCAGGAACGGCGGCGCAGCGCCGGGTCGTCCTCGTTCGCCTCGAGCGCCGCGATGAGCGTGCGCGCGTCGTGGGGGCCGCGGTGCCGGACGCCGTCGAGGAAGAACGTCGGCGTGCCGCGGGCGCCGGACGCCGCGGCGCTCGCCTCGTCCGCGCGGACCCGGGCGTGCAGGGCCTCGTCCGCCAGGTCGGCGTCGAACCGCTCGAGGTCCAGGCCGAGCGTGGCGGCGTACCCCCGCAGGTCGTCCGGCTCCAGCCGGGACTGGTGGGCGAACAGCTCGTCGTGCATCTCCCAGAACCGGCCCTGCCGGTGCGCGGCCTCGGCGGCGACGGCCGCGAGGTAGGCGTGCGGGTGCACGTCCCGCAGCGGGAGATGCCGCACGACGTACCGCACGCGGTCGCCGAAGTGCTCGCGCAGCTCGGCCCCCATCCCGGTCGCGCGGGCGCAGAACGGGCACTCGAAGTCGAGGTACTCGACGACGGTGTGCGCGGCGTCGACGTCGCCTTTCGCGTGGTCGCGGTCGGGGTCGACGGCGGGGGACAGCGTGACCGGCAGGTCCGCGCTCGCCTCGCCGTACCGCACGCGGGCGACGGTGAAGATCGTCCACCCCAGCAGGGTGGACAGCACCATCGCGATGAGGATGCCGACCGTCGCGGCCTGCCCCGCGGGCGTGCCGTCGAACGCAAGGTCCACCACCAGCAGCGACACGGTGAAGCCGATGCCGGACAGGGCCGCGCCGCCGAGCACGCTGCCCGGGCCCACGCCGTCGGGCAGCCGCCCGAGCCCGGCGCGGACCGCGCCCCACGTGCCGAGGCCGATGCCCACGAGCTTGCCCACGACCAGGCCCGCCACGACCCCCCACGTGATCACCGACCCGAGCGCCGCGCCCAGCGCGCCGCCGCGGAGGTCGATCCCCGCGTTGGCCAGCGCGAACAGCGGCACGACGACGAGCGAGACGGGCCCGCGGAGGACGTCGTGGAGACGGTGGTTGACCGAGATGGACCGGGCCAGCCCGACGCGGGCGTTGCGCGCCACGCTGGCGCTGGGCGACTGCCAGTAGTCGCGGAACAGGCTCTTGGCCTGCAGCACGTCGTCGCGCCGGGTGGCGACGGCGGGCACGAGCAGCCCCGCGAGCATGCCCGCGATCGAGGGGTGGACGCCCGCCTGCACGGTCGCGCCCCAGAGCACCACGACGACGAGCACGTACGGCGAGCTGCGCCACTCGCGCATCCGGCCCAGCAGCCACAGCACGGCGAGCGCGGCGACGGCGACGAGGAGCGGCGCGAGGCGGACCTCCTCGGAGTAGACGACGCCGATGATGCCGACGGCGAGGAAGTCGTCCACCACGGACAGCGTGAGCAGGAAGACGCGCAGCTGGCTCGACATCGCCGGCCCGACCAGCGCGAGCACGCCCAGCAGGAACGCCGTGTCCGTGCCGACGACGACGCCCCAGCCGTGCGGGTCGGCGTGGCCGGCGACGGCGAGGAAGACGAGCGCGGGCACGATCACCCCGAGCGTGCCCGCCACGAGCGGCACGAGGCGCGAGCTGCGCTGCCGCAGCGACCCGATCGCCAGCTCCTGGCGCACCTCGAGGCCGACGACGAAGAAGAACAGCACCATGAGCCCGTCGTTGACCCAGTGGTGCAGGTCCATGTCGAAGCGCAGGTCGCCGACGTCGACGTGGATCGGCAGCTCCCACAGGTGCTCGTACCAGCCGGACAGCGGCGAGTTCGCCCACACGAGCGCCAGCAGCGTCACGCCCACGAGCAGCAGCGCGGCCCCGGACTCGGTGCGCAGCCGTTCGGCGAGCGCGCGTGCGGCCATGCGGGTGCCTCCCGTCCGTCGTGGGTGCGGGTCCGCGAGGAGCCTATGACGACCCCGCGCTCCGGTCGCGGGGACCGGCACGTGGCCCGCGCGGGGAGGAACAGCGCTCAGGCGGTCCGTGTTCCCAGCCAGGGCGCCAGGACGTCCTCGCGACCGAGCCAGCGCAGGCCGCCGTCCGCCACCTCGGCGCCGGTGGCCAGGGCCTCGCCGAAGGCGTCGAGGATGCGGTCGTGCACCTCTCTGGCGTCGCGCGGCTCGCCCGCCCCCACCACGAGGATGCGCGTGACGGGCGGGTGCCCGGCCGCGACCTCGTCCCAGGTGCCGAGGTCCGCGACGCACAGGGCGCCGCCCGCGCCGTCCCACAGGCACGCGGAGTCGGGCCGGTTCGGCACGTGGAAGACGCCCCGGCTGCGCACCGGCCCGGTGCCGAGGTCCTCGACGTGCGCCAGCAGCCGCTCCGGGTGGAAGGGGCGGTCGCTGCGCAGCAGCAGGCTCCAGCTCCGGTCGCGCGGGTCCTTGGCGCGCCGGCGGGCGCCGCGCGCGCCGAGCGGGTGGGCGCGGCGCTCGGCCGCGGCGGGGGCGTGCGAACGGGCGGAGAGCGCGACGGGGTCGAGGTCGTGCAGGCCCTCGACGCGGTGGCTGTCGACGGCGCGCAGCCGGTCGACGAGGCCGCCGCCCGTGGCCGAGGCGCCGGTCGTGACGACCACGTCCACCTGCTCGAGCTGCGCGGCCAGCGCCTCACCGACGGGCCGCTGGTCGTCGTCGGTGAGCGCGAGCCCGCGCTCGTCGACCAGGTCGTCGCCGAGGAGGTCGGACTCCAGGGCGTCGAGGTCGACGACGCCGACCGTCGCGGCGAGCCGGAGGGTCTCGAGCGCCCCGCCCGGCTCGGCCTGCGCCGCCAGGGAGCGCGCCACGGGCAGCGGCTCGGCGGTGACCGGCAGGGCGAGCACGAGGTGGGCCCAGCGACCGTCGTCGGCGAGGCGGGCGAGGGCAGGCACGGCGTCCTCGCGCACGCTGCACGACACGCACGCGTGCTCGAGCGCCACCGTCTCGTCCTCCAGGACGCCGGTCGCGTCGACGACGACGCGGCGCAGCGCGCCGTCGTCCGGGAGCAGGTCGTGGCGCACCACGACGACGTCGGGAGCGCCCAGGGTCAGGCTCGCCGCGGCGGCGTCGCGCAGCACGGGGTCGACGGCGACGAGCACGCTCAGCGCCGGTGCGGCGGGCGTGGCAGGCGCGTGCGGGCGGTCGGGAATCACGAGCACCTCCGGTGGGTTGGGGATGACGGTACTTGAGAACAGTTCTCAAGTCTGTCACTGTAGCGCCCTGATGAGAACCGTTCTCATAATGGAGGTATCGATGTCCGCCCGCTGCCAGGTGCTCGGCACGGTCCCGGGGTTCGGCCACGCGATCTCGCACTCGCACGTGCGGACGAAGCGCCGCTGGGACCCGAACGTCCAGAAGAAGCGCTACTGGGTGCCCTCGCTCGGCCGCACCGTCACGCTGCGGGTGAGCGCCCGGGGCATCAAGACCATCGACCGTGACGGCATCGACGTCGTGGTCGCCAGGATCCAGGCACGAGGAGAGAAGGTCTGATGGCCACCCGCACCGACCTGCGCCCGATCGTCAAGCTCCGCTCGACGGCGGGCACGGGCTTCACGTACGTCACCCGCAAGAACCGCCGCAACGACCCCGACCGGGTCGTGCTGCGCAAGTACGACCCCGTCGTGCGCCGGCACGTCGACTTCCGCGAGGAGCGCTGATGGCCAAGACGTCCAAGATCGCCGCCGACGCGCGCCGCCGCGACGTCGTCGAGCGGTACGCCGCCCGGCGGGCCGAGCTCAAGCGCGTCGTCGCGTCGCCGTCGTCCGCGGCGGAGGAGCGGGCCACGGCCGTCATGGAGCTGCAGCGCCAGCCCCGCGACGCGAGCCGCACCCGCCTGCGCCACCGCGACGTCGTCGACGGCCGCCCACGCGGCTACCTGCGCCGCTTCGGTCTGTCCCGCATCCGTCTGCGCCAGCTGGCGCTGCGGGGCGAGCTGCCCGGCGTCACCAAGTCCAGCTGGTGAGAGGAGACACCACCATGAAGCAGAGCATCCACCCCACCTACGGCCCCGTCGTCTTCCGCGACACCAGCGCCGGCACCGCGTTCCTCACGCGCTCCACGCTGGCGGGGGACGCCGCCTCCGGGCCCGGCCGCCCCGCGCGCACAATCGAGTGGGAGGACGGGAACGCCTACCCCGTGGTCGACGTCGAGATCTCGAGCGCCAGCCACCCGTTCTGGACCGGGGCTGCGCGCGTCGTCGACACCGCGGGCCGCGTCGAGAAGTTCCGTCGGCGCTACGGGCAGGGCGCCCGATGAAGGTCCGGGCCTCGCTGCGGTCGCTGAAGCGCCTGCCGGGCGCCAAGGTCGTCCGCCGCCGCGGCAGGACGTTCGTGATCAACAAGCAGAACCCCCGGTTCAAGGCCCGCCAGGGCTGAGCCGGGGGTTCCCCCAGATCGACCCGACGAGAGGAGCGGCCGTGGCCGTCCCCCAGCGCAAGACCTCCCGCTCGCGCACCCGCAGCCGGCGCGCGCGGTGGAAGGCCGACCCGCCGGCGCTCGTCCCCGTGGTCGTGGCCGGCCGCACGGTGCAGGTCCCGCCCCGGCTGCTGCGGGCGGTGCGGCGAGGCGACGTGGACCCGGGCTGACGGGGCCGGGACCCGAGGGCGAGCCCGCGGCGCGACGCGCCGCGGGCTTCGTCGTGCCCGCTCTGGTCACCCGCCGTCGACGCTGGTATGTTCCCGCCTATTCGATATATCCAAACGATGGAGTGCGTGGTGACGGACCAGATGCTCGACGAGCGCGTGCTGCGCGAGGTGACCGACCGCGTCGCCGCGGCGTTCGACGCCCCGACGGCCGCCGTCTTCGCCGAGGCGATGCGGCGCACCCTGCGCGACGCCGTCGTGCTCGAGCCCGACGGCACCGCCTTCGTGCTCACCGGCGACATCCCGGCGATGTGGCTGCGCGACTGCGCGGCACAGATGCGCCCGTACCTCGCCCTGCTCGACCTCGAACCGGGGATCGGCGACGTCGTCGCGGCCCTGGTCCGGCGCCAGAGCACCCAGATCCTGCACGACCCGTACGCCAACGCCTTCAACCGGACGCCGGACGGCGCCGGGCACCAGGCCGACCGCACGGCGATGACGCCCGGCGTCTGGGAGCGCAAGTACGAGGTCGACTCGCTCGCGTTCCCCCTCCAGCTCGCGCACCAGCTGTGGCTCGCCACCGGGCGCACGGACCACCTCGACGACACGTTCCGCAAGGCCGCGGAGCTGGTCGTCGCCACGGTCCGGACCGAGCAGGACCACGACGCGCGGTCCGACTACCGGTTCGAGCGCGACGGCTGCCCGCCGACCGACACGCTCGTCCGCGACGGCCAGGGGTCGCCCGTCGCCGTCACGGGCATGACCTGGAGCGCGTTCCGCCCCAGCGACGACGCGTGCGTCTACCACTACAACGTGCCCGGCAACCTGTTCGCCGCCGCGTCGCTGCGCGACCTCGCGGAGCTCGCCCTCGGCCCTCTCGCCGACCCGGGCCTGGCCGCGCGGGCCGAGGAGCTCGCCGCCGAGCTCGATGCCGCCACCCGCCGGCACGGCGTCGTGGACCACCCCGAGCACGGGCGGATCTTCGCCTACGAGGTGGACGGCCTCGGCCACCGGCTGCTCATGGACGACTCGAACATGCCGAGCCTGCTCTCCCTGCCGCTCACCGGCGGCGTGGCGCTCGACGACCCGCTCTACGTCGCGACGCGCCGCTTCGCCCTCAGCGACGACAACCCCACCTACGTGCGCGGCACGACCGGTGACGGTCTCGGCAGCCCGCACACGCCGCCGCGCTACGTCTGGCCCATCTCGGCCGCCGTCCGGGGCCTGACCTCGACGGACCCGGCGGAGAAGCGCGCTCTCGTCGCGTCGATGCTCGCGGCCAACGCGGCACGCGGGCGGATGTGCGAGTCGTACCACGTGGACCGCCCCGAGGAGTTCACGAGGGAGTGGTTCAGCTGGGCGGACTCGATGTTCTGCGAGCTCGTGCTCGACGTCGTCGGGTACCACGTCCCCGGGGCACCCGGGGCGGAAGTGTTCAGGCACGACGCATAGGCGGACGTGCGGATCGGCGAAGGAGGCGATCTGAACCATGACGGTGACGACGGCGGCGACGGCGCCGCCGGGCAGGGCTGCGGAGCCCGCGCCCCCGGCCCAGGCACCACGCAGACCCTCACGGCAGTGGAGGATCCAGGAGAGGTGGGCGTGGCTCTTCGTGGCCCTCCCGATCGCCCTGTTCGCGATCTTCGTGGTCATCCCGGCGGGCATGGCGCTCGTCATGAGCTTCACGAGCTATTCGGTCATCGGCGACTCGGGCTGGGTAGGTCTCGACAACTACCGCCGGCTCTTCCTCGACCCGTACTTCTTCATCGCCCTGCGGAACACCGCGTACTACACGGTGCTGTTCGTGCCGCTCGGGATCGTGGTCGCGCTGGCGACGGCACTGCTGCTGCACCGCAACGTGCGGGTCTCGACGCTCTTCCGCACCTTCTTCTACGTCCCCGTGGTCTCGTCGACCGTGGCGACCGCGACGATCTGGCTGTGGCTGCTCAACCCGCAGTTCGGCATGGTCAACGTCGCGCTCGGCTGGTTCGGCATCGACGGCCCGGCCTGGCTGTACGACTCGAACTGGGCCATGCCGGCGATCGTCATCATGAGCGTCTGGGCCGGCTTCGGCACCAACATGATGATCTACCTCGGCGGCCTGCAGGGGATCCCGCCGCAGCTCTACGAGGCCGCCCGCATCGACGGGGCGGGCTGGTGGCAGCAGCTGCGCTACGTCGTCATGCCGAGCCTGTCGCGCACCACGTTCCTCGTCTCGACCCTCCTGGTGATCGGCGCGTTCCAGGTGTTCGACCAGGCCTACGTGCTCACCAAGGGTGGCCCGGGCAACTCGACGATCACGCTCGTCTACTACATCTACACGCAGGGCTTCGGGAACCTCGAGATGGGCTACGCGTCGGCGATCTCGTTCGTGCTCTTCGCGATCATCGCGATCTTCGCGGTCATCAACGCCCGCGTCACGGGGAGGGACAACACATGAGCGCGCAGACCGCACCCGGCCTGTCCGTCGCGGCCACCGCCACCCTTGCCGGCGGGGCCTCCCGGCCGGCCGTGCTGCACACCAAGCGCCGGACCCCGGCGCAGCGCGTGGGCGCCGTCGCCTGGTGGATCGCCGTCGTCGCGGTGGCGGTCCTCACCGTCTTCCCCCTGTTCTGGACGCTGGTCACGTCGCTCAAGCCGGCCGGCGACATCCTGTCCGGTGCGCTGGACCTGATCCCGCGCACCGTCACGCTCGAGAACTACGACCGCGTGCTCACGGAGGTGCCGTTCGGCCGCTACTTCGCCAACTCCATGCTGCTCGCCGTCGCCGGGGTCGTGCTGAACCTGTTCTTCGGCTCCCTCGCCGGGTACGCGTTCGCCAAGCTGAAGTTCCGCGGCAAGCGGGCGCTCTTCGTCACCCTGCTGGGGTCGCTCATGGTGCCCGGCATCGTGACGATGGTGCCCTCGTTCCTGGTGCTGCGCGCCATCCCGTTCGCCGGCGGCAACAACGTCGTCGGGCAGGGCGGCGTCGGCCTGCTCAACACCTGGTGGGCGATCATCCTGCCCGGGGCCGCCGGGGCGTTCGCCGTGTTCTTCATGCGGCAGTTCTTCTCCTCCATCCCGGACGAGCTGGGCGAGGCCGCGCGGATCGACGGCGCGTCCGAGTTCCGGATCTTCGCGCAGGTCTACCTGCCGCTCGCGAAGGCGGGCGCTGCCGTGCTCGCGATCCTCACGTTCCAGGCGGGCTGGAACTCCTTCATGTGGCCGCTGATCGTCCTCAACGTCCAGGAGATGTGGACGGTGCAGGTGGGGCTGGCGTCGTTCGTCACCGACTACGCCACCGACTACGGCCCGCTCATGGCCGGGACCGTGATCACCAGCCTGCCGGTGCTGCTGCTGTTCGTCTTCGCCCAGCGCTACATCATCGAGGGGGTCTCCCATGTCAACGCCCGTTAGCCGCCGCGCGATCCTGCGGGCGCTCGGCCTGGGCGCCGGCGCCGCCGTCCTGTCCTCCTGCGCCGCGCCGAACCAGCCCCGCTACACGGACGCGGGCGCCCGTCGCCTGACCATGTGGGGCAGCTGGGCGGGCGACCAGGCCGCGCAGATCACGACGCAGCTCGACGCGTTCAACGCGGCGCAGTCCGAGTACGAGTTCCGATACGTGCCGCAGGGCGTGCTCGAGGAGAAGATGCTCACCGGCATCGCGTCGGGCAACGTGCCCGACCTGGTGCTGTGGGACCGGTGGCAGACGGCCAAGTACGGCCGCCGCGGTGCGCTGCAGGCGATCGACTCCTGGGCGGCGCGCGACGGCGTGGACCTGGGGTCCTTCTACGCGGAGTCGGTGCGGGAGATGAGCGTCGGCGACGAGACCTTCGGCCTGCCGCTCATCGTCGACACGCGGGCGCTCTTCTACAACAAGGCGCACCTCGACGAGGCCGGCATCCGCCCGCCGACGACGTGGGCGGAGCTGGCCGACGCCGCCGAGGCGCTGACGGTCCGCGAGGGCGGGCGGCTCACGCGGGCGGGCTTCGAGATCCAGGACGTCGGGCTGTTCAGCATGTGGCTCAAGCAGGCGGGCGGCGAGCTCCTCGACCCGACGGAGCGCCACACGGCCTTCGACTCCCCGCAGGGCCTCGAGGTCCTCGACTTCTGGGACGAGCTGCTGCACGAGCGGCGGGTGTACGAGCTGGGCTTCTCCGACGGCATCGACGCCTTCGCCCAGGGTGCGGTGTCGATCAAGTACGACGGGCCCTGGAACCTCCCCACCTGGGACGCCGTCGACGGCCTCGAGTACGGCGTCGTCCCGGCCGTCGTGGGGCCGCGGGGCGACTCCGGCGCCTCCATGGGCGGCTTCGGCCTCGTCGTCCCCGCCGACGCACCCTGCCCCGAGGGTGCGTGGGAGCTCATGAAGTGGTGGGCGGCGGACCAGGAGAACAGCCTCGCGTTCGCCGAGATCAGCAAGAACATCCCGGCGAACGTCGAGGCGTCGCGACGCGCGGTGGGCACGGTCGACGACCGCTTCGCCCCGATGGTCGAGACCATCGAGGTCGCCTCCGTCCGCCCGCCCGTCCCCGGGTACTCGGACGTCGAGACCCTCGCCCTCATCCCCGCCCTGCAGGAGGTGATGTCGGGATCCCTGGACGGCCCCGCCGCCCTCGCCGACGCCGCCGCGCAGGGCGACCGCATCCTGGAGGCCAACCGATGACGACCACGACCGACGACGCCGCGCGCGCGCTGACCTGGACGGGGCGCGCCGACGTCGCGCAGCACAGCATCGACCTGCTCTACGGGGCCGCCACGCCGCAGCTGCTGCACAACGGGCACCCCGAGCCCGCCGACGCCACGTTCAACTACTGGTGGCTGGCGCACGTCGTCGACTGCCGGCTCGACGCCTTCGCCCGGACCGGCGACGGCACGTGCCTCGACGCGGCGCGGGCGACCGCGGCGAACATCCGCGAGCGCAACGGCGGCAGCCTGTTCAACGACTACTTCGACGACATGCTCTGGTACGCCCTCGCCCTGCTGCGGCTGGCCGAGGCGACGCCGGACGACGGCGAGCGCGCGGCCCTCGAGGCGGACGTCGTCGCGCTGTGGGAGCACGTGGTGTCGCTCGGGTGGAACGACGTCCACGGGCCGTCGTTGTCGTGGCGCAAGCAGCAGCCCGACTACAAGAACACCCCGGCCAACGGCCCCCTGGCGATCCTCGGCGCGCGGCTGGCGCGGCGCACCGGCGACGGCGCCTACCTCGACCGTGCGCTGCGCACGGTGGCATGGCTCGAGGAGCACCTGGTCGGGCCGGACGGGTTCGTCGAGGACGGGCTCGGCCGCGAGGGCGGCACGGACGTCGACACGCACTGGCGCTTCACCTACAACCAGGGCTTGTACATCGGGGCCTGCGTCGAGCTGTACAGGTGCACGGGGGACCCCGGCTGGCTGGACGCCGCCGAGCGGACGGCCCTCACGTCGGTGCGCGAGCTCGCCACGGGCGGCGTCTTCCGGCGCGAGGGAGACCTGGTCGACGACGACGTGCCCGACACGGCGGGCGGCGACGTCGGCCTGTTCAAGGGCGTCTGGTACCGGTACGCGGCGCTGCTGCTCGAGGAGCGGTCCGTCCCCGCGGTCGAGGACCTGGTGCGCACCAGCACCGACGCCCTGTGGGAACACGGCCTGGTGCCGTACGGCGGCGCGCGCCCGGCGGACGGTGCGCCGATGGCCGCGGTCGAGAGCCTGCGGCACGCGGGCGTGGTGCTGCGGCCGGGGGACGACTGGACCCGGCCGGCACCGACGCAGGTGGGGTACTCGACCGTGCTGAGCGCCGTGATGGCGCTCGAGGTCCGGGCGGCGCGGGGATGACGGGCAGCGCGCGGCCCGAGCCGGGCCGCGCGCTACCGGGCCGGGGCCGGTCCCGTCGACCCGCCCGCGAGGATCCGTACGGGCACGGTGTCCTGCGAGACGTCGCCCCGCTCGGCGAGCTGCCGCTCGAGCAGCTCGAAGGCGCGCGCCCCGAGCGCGTGCTGGTCCTGCTCCACGTGGGTGAGGGGGACCGCGGCGTCCACGTACTCCGGCGGGGCGTCGAAGCAGACCACGGAGAGGTCGCCCGGCACGGCACGGCCCAGCCGCTGCGCGGCCTGCAGCACGAGGCGCGCGGAGTGGTACTCCGTGACCACGCACGCGGTGAGGTCGGGGTGGGCCTCGAGGAACCCGACCAGGCCGTCGACGTCGTCCTCGGGCGTGACGTCCGAGCCCGGCACCACGGACCGGACGCCGGAGTACACCTGGGACTCCTCGAGGCGTACCTGGTGCGCGGCGTGCGCGGCCACCACCCCGCGCCGCCGCTCGTCGAGGGTCGACACGGCGTTGGGGGACTGGACCAGCGCGATCCGGGTGTGCCCGAGCTCGAAGAGGTACTCCGCCGCCAGCCGTCCGCCGGTGACGTTGTCGGACGTCACGGTGCTGACGGGCACGCCCGTCAGGGTGCGGTCGACGATGACGAGGGGGAAGCCGCGGCCGACGAGCGCCGCGACGCTCTGCGGGATGGCCTGCGACGACGTGGGCAGCAGCACCAGCCCGTCGAGGCCGCGGTCGAGCTGCTCCTCGATGAGGCGCTCCTCCAGCTCGGAGTCGCCGCGCGACATCCCCACCACGACGTGCGCCCGCTCGCTGGACGCGTCGAGGAGCCCTCCGAGCAGGTGCGACCCGAAGGCGTCGTCGAACCCCGGCACGACGTAGCCGACCAGCGGCAGGCGGCTCCCCCCGTCCGGGCGCGCGCCGCCGGCGGGCGTCGTGGAGACGACGATCGTGCCGATGCGCGGACGCCGGGTCACGAAGCCCTCGTCCCGCAGCATGTCCAGCGCGCGCTTGATCGTGATCGCGCTGACCGAGAACTCCTCGACGAGCTCCGCCTGCGCCGGCAGCCGGTCCCCGACGGCGAGGTCGCCGCCGACGATGCGTGCCCGCAGCGCCTCGTGCACCTGGGCGTACAGCGCCTCGGTCAAGCTCGCTCCCGTCCTCGGACCGTATGAACAGTCGAATGAATATGATCTCCGCTCCTGGTCCATTGTGGGGCACCCCGCGTCCAGGACGCTCGAAGATCCCGACGGCGGGTCCGTCCCGCGAGGAGGCGCGACGATGCGCATCGACCGGCTCGTGGCCGAGTACGGCGCCCCGGAGGTGGGGATCGGCTCCGCCGCCCCCCGGCTGTCCTGGACGCGGACCGGGGGCGGGGTGCAGCGCGCGTACGAGGTGCGGCTGCGCACCGCCGACGGCGCCGCGGCGGAGCGGCGGGAGACGGGGCCCGAGCAGGCGCTCGTGCCCTGGCCGTTCCGCGACCTGCGCTCGCGCGAGCGGGTCGAGGTCCAGGTGCGGATCGAGTCCGACGACGGGTGGTCGCCCTGGAGCGAGCGCCTCGCGATCGAGGCCGGGCTGCTGAGGCCGGAGGACGTCGAGGCGCGGTTCGTCAGCCCCCGGCACGTCGGAGGGCTGGACGGCAGCGCCGTGGTGCTCGCCCGCGACCTGGACCTCGGCGGCCCGGTGGCGTCCGCTCGCCTGTACGTCACCGCGCACGGGGTCTACGACGCGTGGATCGGCGGCCGCCGCGTGGGCGACCACCTCCTCGACCCGGGCTGGACGGCGTACGACGCTCGCCTGCGCTACCAGACCTTCGACGTCACCGAGCACCTGCGCGCGCCCGGGGCGGACCGCCTCGTGGTGGGCCTCGGCAACGGCTGGTACCGGGGGCAGCTCACGTGGACCCACCAGCGCGACTCCTACGGCGACCGGCTGGCGCTGCTCGCCCAGCTGGAGATCACGCTCGAGGACGGTCGCCGTCAGACGGTGGTCACCGACGAGGCCTGGCGTGCCGGGACGACGGGGGTCCTCGCCGACGACCTGTACGACGGCCAGACGACCGACCTGCGGCTGCCGCTCGCCCCGGACGCCGTCGCGGACGGCCCCGTCGACGTGCTCGATGCCGACACCGCGACCGACATCGCGCGGCTGGTCGCGCCGACGGGACCGCCGGTGCGCGAGGTCGCGACCGTCCCCGCACGGGAGGTCCGCACGTCGCCGACCGGCAGGCAGATCGTCGACTTCGGCCAGAACGTCGTCGGATGGGTGCGCCTGCGCGTGGCGGGGGAGCGCGGGGACACCGTCACGGTGCGGCACGCGGAGGTGCTCGAGGACGGCGAGCTGGGCGTGCGGCCGCTGCGCGCGGCGAAGGCGACGGACACCTATGTCCTCGCCGGCGGCACCCAGGTGCTGGAGCCCGCGTACACGTTCCACGGGTTCCGCTACGCGGAGGTGACGGGGGCCGAGGTCCGTGCCGGCGACGCCCAGGCCGTGGTGGTGAGCTCCGACCTGCGCCGCACGGGGTGGTTCGAGTGCTCGGAGCCGGACGTGAACCTGCTGCACGAGAACGTCGTGTGGGGCATGCGCGGCAACTTCCTCGACGTACCCACAGACTGTCCGCAGCGGGACGAGCGGCTCGGGTGGACGGGCGACATCCAGGTGTTCGCCCCGACGGCGAGCTTCCTGTTCGACGTGGGCGGGTTCCTCGGCTCGTGGCTGCAGGACCTCGCGGCGGAGCAGCGTCCCGACGGGGGCGTCCCGTACGTGGTGCCCGACGTCGTGCGCGAGCTGCGCGGACCCGGGCCGGACGGCGGGAAGCACACGCCGGCCGCCGGCTGGGCGGACGCGGCGGTGCACGTGCCGTGGACCCTGTACGAGCGCTACGGCGACGTCGGCGTCCTGGAGCGTCAGTACGACTCGATGCGGGCCTGGGTGGACCGGGCCCGCGCCCTGGCGGGCGACACCCTGCTGTGGGACACCGGCTTCCAGTTCGGCGACTGGCTGGACCCGGACGCGCCGCCGGACGACTCGGCGGCGGTGAAGGCCGACCCCGCGGTCGTCGCGACGGCCTACCTGGCGCGCAGCGCCCACCTGCTGGCCCGCGCGGCCGAGGTGCTCGGGCACGAGGCGGACGCCCGGCGGTACGCACGGTTCTCGGCCGACGTCGCGGCCGCGTTCCGCGGCGCGTACGTCGCGGCCGACGGGACGGTGCGCAGCGACTGCCAGACCGTCTACGCGCTGGCGATCGTCTGGGGCCTGCTCGACACCGACGCTCAGCGCCGCCGCGCGGAGGACCGGCTGGTGGCGCTGGTGCGCGAGGCGGACTTCCACGTGAGCACGGGGTTCCTCGGCACCCCGCTGATCCTGGACGCCCTGTGCGACGCCGGCCACCCCGAGCTGGCGCACGCGATGCTGCTGACCCGCACCCGTCCGTCCTGGCTCTACCCGGTGGGCATGGGCGCCACGACGGTCTGGGAGCGATGGGACTCGCTGCTGCCCGACGGCTCGATCCACCCCAGCGAGATGACGTCGTTCAACCACTACGCGTACGGGGCGGTCGCCGACTGGCTGCACCGCTCGGTCGCCGGTCTGGCGCCGGCGGCACCCGGCTACCGCGAGGTGCTGGTGCGCCCGCTGGTGACCGGCCAGCTCGACCGGGCGTCCGCCCGGCTGGACAGCCCGTACGGGCCGATCGAGGTCTCGTGGCGGCTGGCGGCCGGGCGGTTCGAGCTCGACCTCGAGGTGCCGCCGGGGGTCACCGCCCACCTGGACCTCCCGCTCGACGAGCCGGGGCGCACGGTCGGCCCGGGCGTGCACCACGTGGCCGGCGGGTGGGCGCCCGTGGGGCACCCGCTCCGCGGCGGGACGACCGGCGCGACGACCGGCGGGTCGCCCGCGCGGACCGCCCGGGACTGACAGGATCGGCGGACGACGAGAGAGAAGGTGGACGATGGCGATCACCCTGTGCGTGCTGCTGTGGGCGGCCGACGGCGAGGCCCCGGCGCTGGCGGACTACGAGACCGAGGTGCTGGCGCTGGTGCCACGGCACGGCGGACGGGTGCTGCACCGCGTGACGAACGTGGCGCACACCGACGACGCGGCGCACGGCGCCGTCCAGCCCACCGAGGTGCAGCTCATCGAGATGCCCGACGAGGAGGCGCTCGCGGCGTTCATGGCCGACCCCGACCGTGAGGCGCGGCTCGGCGTGCGCGACCGCGCGATCGCGCGCACCGAGATCCTGCGCGTGCGCCCCGTGGGATGAGCGCGCCCGGGGCGGGGCTGGCCCGGCAGTCTGCGATCTACCGCGCGGGTGTGCTGGGCCGGCGCCCCCGGGTCCCGACCAGCGCCGCGGGCCTCGAGCGGGCCGCCCGCCGCGCCAGCAGCGCGCGGGCCTGGGCGTACGTCGCCGGCGGCGCGGGCGAGGGGCGCACGATGCGGCGCAACCGGGAGGCGTTCGACCGGTGGGCGGTCGTGCCGCGCATGGCGGCCGGCGCCGTCGAGCGCGACCCGTCGGTCGAGCTGTTCGGCACCCGGCACGCGAGCCCGCTGCTCCTCGCGCCCGTGGGCGCGGCGGCCCTCCTGGGCGCCGACGCCGACCTCGCCGTCGCGCGCGCGGCCGCCGCGACCGGCGTCCCGTTCGTGCTGTCCAACCAGGCGTGCCATCCCATGGAGGCCTGCGCGGCCGAGATGGGCGCCGCGGCCCGCTGGTTCCAGCTCTACTGGAGCACCGACGAGGACCTCGTCGACTCGCTGATCGCCCGGGCCGAGGCTGCGGGCGCGGGGGCGCTCGTCGTCACGCTCGACACGACGGTGCTGGGCTGGCGCCCGCAAGATCTCGACCTCGGCTCGCTGCCGTTCGCCCGCGGCCTCGGGATCGCGCAGTACACGAGCGACCCGCGCTTCGGCGAGCTGGTCCGCGAGCGGGTCGCGCGGGCCGCGGCGTCCGGGGCGCGCGACGCCGTGCAGGTCACCGCCGGCGCGGTGCGCTCGCTCCTCGCGATGACGCGCGCCTACCCCGGGCGGTTCCGCGACAACCTGCGCTCGCCCGAGCCGCGCGCGGCCGTCGAGACGTTCCTCGACGTGTACTCCAACCCGGGCCTGTCGTGGGAGCACCTGGCCACCCTGCGCGACCGCACCCGGCTGCCGGTCGTGCTCAAGGGGATCCTGCACCCCGACGACGCGCGCCGGGCCCTCGACCTCGGCGTCGACGGGATCGTGGTCTCCAACCACGGGGGGCGGCAGGTGGACAACGCCGTCGCGTCGCTCGACGCCCTCGTCGCCG
This sequence comes from Isoptericola nanjingensis, assembly GCF_050311635.1. Lineage (NCBI taxonomy): Bacteria > Bacillati > Actinomycetota > Actinomycetes > Micrococcales > Promicromonosporaceae > Isoptericola > Isoptericola nanjingensis. The sequence goes on from NZ_JBNOZL010000002.1 coordinate 276,396, forward strand.
TGCGCGACGCCGTCGGGCCCGGCCCCACGGTGCTGCTCGACAGCGGGGTGCGGACCGGGGCCGACGTGCTGGTCGCCCTCGCCCTGGGGGCCGACGCCGTCCTGCTCGGGCGGCCGTACCTCTACGGGTACGCCGTGGCCGGGCAGGACGGCGTCGAGGAGGTGATCCGCAACGTGCTCGCGGAGCTGGACCTCACCATGGCGCTCGTCGGCGCGCACGACGTCGCGGCGATCACGCGCGACCTGGTGAGCCCCGCCCCGGCGCCGCGAGGGGCGTGAGGCGCCGGGGCGGTCCGCCCGGCCGGGGTCACCTCGGGGCCGTCGGTCCCGGTGCCGTCTCCCGGCCGCCGAAGACGACGTCGACGAGTCGCTGCAGCGCGCTCTGGAAAGCAGCGCCGAGGGACTGGTCGGCGTCGTCCACGTAGTTGATCCCCGCGGTGAGGGTGGTGCTGCCGTCGGGGGTGGAGTACATGAGCGCGCCGTGGCCGCCCATGCCTCCGTTGTGCGTGATGAGGGTGCCGTGAGCGGTGTCCTGGACGAAGACCCCGAGCCCGTACCCGGCGGGCGGGTGCGGCGCGAGCATCTCGGCGAGCAGAGGAGCGGGCAGGAGGCGGCCGCCCGTCAGACCGGAGACGAACAGGTGGAGGTCGCGGGTGGTGGAGACCATGTCGCCGCCGCTCGAGATCCAGGACGGGTCCTGGGCCGTGACGTCGACCGTCGTCTCCTGGCCGTCCTCCTCGTACCGGTAGTACGCGTGGGCGTGGGGTACGGGCAACGTCGACGTGTCGGGCACCGAGGTCTGGGTGAGCCCCAGGGGGGACAGCACCAGGCGGTCCATCTCGTCGGCGAGCGAGCGTCCGCTCACCCCCTCGACGATCAGCCGGGCCAGCGCGTAGTTGGAGTTGGAGTAGCTCCAGTCGGTGCCCGGCTCGAACCGGGCCGGGCGGGAGAGCGCCAGGCGGGCGAGCTCCTCGGTCGGGTAGTGCCGGAACCGCGCGTCGACCCACTCCTTGCCCTGCCAGGGGATGCCGCGCACCATCGTCAGCCCGTTCCAGGGCACCCCGCCCTCGACGGCAGCGTCGGGACCGTAGATCTCGCCGGTGAAGTTGAAGATCCCGCTGGTGTGCTGCAGCAGCATCCGCACGGTGATCCGGGGATCGACGGCCAGGTCTGGCAGGTAGTCGGCTGCCGCGCGGTCGAGATCGACCGCACCCTCGGCGACCAGCTGCAGGACCGTGGCCGCGACGAAGGTCTTGGTGTTGGAGCCGATGCGGATGTGTCCGTCGGTCGACGGCGCGCCGGGCTCGCCGAGCACGCTCGAGCCCGCGGCACCGCTCCAGGTGCCGCGGGAGTCGTCGACGCGGAGCTGGATACCGGTGAAGCCGGAGTCGACGACGTCCTGGAGCGCTCGGCGCAGTTCGGGGCGGTCGTGCGCGGTGTCGTCCTGAGGTCCGCGCCGGGCAAGGTCCTGGTGGGTCATGAGGGAGCTCCTTACGGTGGTGGTGAAGGGGTCGCTAGGCCACGTCGGGCCGGGTCATCAGCGGGGACTGGAGATGGCGGAGGAGGTCGGGGCCCGTCAGCGGCACGACGTTCCACGTCACGGACGCGGCGCCGGTGCGGGTGTCGACCACCGTCCGCAGGCGGTGCGGAGTGGTGATGACGTACAGGTCGGCGACGAAGACGTCCCCCTGCCACGCGCCGGCCGCCACCACGGGGCGGCCGAGCGGCTCGCTCTCGCGCCAGTCGTCGTGGCCGACCTCGATATCGACGTGGACGCCGGGGGAGGCAGTGAACCGCACGAGCCACCCGCGCTCGGCGGGGTCGACGGTCACCGGGGTCCCGTCGGGCAGGGCCGGGCCGGCGGCGGACGCCACGACCCGCGCGCCGGTCGGGTGCCGGGGTCCGAGCGTGCCGCTCGGGCGGGCGAGCGCCAGGCCTCGCAGGCGGTCGGCGAGCTGCGCGTCGTCCGCGGCGTCGTCGGGGCGGTCCAGCCCGGGCAGCAGGCACTCCCAGATCGGCTCCAGGAGCGTCTCACCACCCCCGCTGAGCGCGCTCGTCGCGACGACGACGAGATCGTGCGAGGGAACGACCGCGCACAGCTGGCCGAACGAGCCCTCGCCGCGATAGCCGTGGCGTGACATCCAGAACTGGTACCCGTACCCGCACCGCGTGTCGGGGTTGTCCGACCAGCCGTCGACCTGGTGCGTCGCGACGCGGCGCCCCGTCGCGACCTCGACCCACGAGGGCGGGACGAGCCGGCGGTCGCCCCAGCGGCCGCGGCGGAGCAGCAGCTCGCCGAAGGCGGCCACGGCCTCGGTCGTCAGGTGCAGGCCGTGGAACCCGAACGCGGCACCGTCGCCGACGCGGTCCCACTCGGCCTCGGTGATGCCCATGGGCGTGAAGAGGCGCTCGGCGAGCAGCTCGGGCAGGCCGCTCCCGGTCGCGCGCTCGACCATGCGAGCGAGCACGTAGGTCGTGGCGTTGTCGTAGGCGTGCCGGGTGCCCTCGCGGTGGGGGAAGGGCACGCGCAGGAAGCCCCGGGTCAGGTCGCGGGGCTCCAGCTCCCACGCCTCGGCGAGGCTGTCCGTGTCGTGACCGGTCGTCATGGACAGAAGGTGGTGCACGGTGAGGCGACGTCCCTGGTCGGAGACGTCGTCCGGGACGTGGTCGGGCAGGACGTCCACGATCCGGTCGTCGAGCGAGAGCAGCCCGTCCTCGATGGCGAGCCCGACCGCGATGGCCGTGAACGACTTGGTGAGCGAGTACAGCAGGTGCGGTCGCTGCGCCGTGAAGGGCGCCCACCACCCCTCGGCCACCACGTGCCCGCGCCGCACGACCATGAGCGAGTGGCACTCGACCGAGTCACCGGCGAGCCGGTCGAGCAGGGCGAGCACGGCCCGCGACGACACCCCGACGGCGGCCGGCGCCGATCGCGGGAGCGTTTCTGGCCGGAGCGGCACGGCGGGCCGTGGGCGCTGACTCGTCACGATGAGCTCCTGAAGGTCGAAAGGCGTCGAGGAAGAAACGACACGATGCGTTTCGTCTTGAGAAGTGTGCTCGGACGCGTGGTGGGTGTCAATACGCTCCGTACCGTTTCCTTTAAGATCGGTGTCATGCCCGATCCGAGCGCCTCACCTGCCGCCCCCCACCGGCCTCGGAGCGAGGCGAGCCGACGCGCCATCCTGGACGCGAGCCTGGACCTGTGCGGGGAGCACGGGTACGGCGCGGTGACGGTCGAGGCGATCGCCGCGCGCGCGGGCGTCAGCAAGAAGACCATCTACCGCTGGTGGCCCTCCAAGGGCGCGGTCGTCCTCGAGGCGCTGGACGACGCGGCGAACCCGTCGGCCGACTTCCCGCACACCGACGACCTGCGGGCCGACCTCGTCGAGCAGATGGAGGGTCTGCTGCGCGGGCTGTTGGCCGACCGCCGGTTCGGCCGGGCACTGGTCGGCCTGATCGCCGACACGCAGCACGACCCGCAGCTCGCCCGGGGCCTCGTCGACGACCTGTACCGCCCGCGCGTCGAGGACGCCAGGCAGCGTCTGGCCGTGGCCCGCGACGCCGGCCAGCTTCGCGCCGACGCCGACCTCGACCTGGTGATCGAGCTGCTGTACGGGCCCGTGTACTACCGGCTGCTGCTCCACCAGGGCGAGCTGCAGACCACCGACGAGCTGCGGACGCTCGTCGACCACGTCCTCCGGTCCGCCGCGGCGGCTTCCTGACCGCGGACGTCCGCGTTCACGAGGGGTGTCTCGTCATGACCGCCACGGTAGAAGTGTGAGCGCGCTCCAAGGCAAGGCTGTGCGCCCGACGGCGGTCCGGGAACAGGCCAGCAGGTCGGACGCGGCACCCGGGTCAGGCGGTCGCGGGCATGTCTCGGCCCGAGATGAGGAGCTCCTCCGGGAAGCAGTAGCCCCAGTGCTCGCCAGGCTCGAGGGATCGCATCACCGGGTGGTCGGTGGCGTGGAAGTGCGCCGTCGCGTGCTTCGCCGGCGACGAGTCGCAGCACCCGACGTGGCCGCACTCCAGGCAGGCCCGCAGGTGCACCCAGGTGCCGCCGGCGGCCACGCACTCGGGGCACGTGCCGAGCGCCTCGGGCGCGACGGGGACGATCCGGTCCAGGTGCGTGCACGTGCTCGTCATGATCACTCCCTCGCCGGCGGCTCCGGACGCCGCCCTCGGCGAGTCTAGGGACGTGTCACGTGCGCTGCGTCCTGGACGACGTCCCGCTAGCGTGTCGTCATGCTGGCCGGACCCCGCCCCTCGAGCGGCGACGCCCCCTCGAGCGGCGACGCCTACGAGCGCACCGCCGTCGTCGTGGAGGACGACCCTGACGTCCGCGACCTGCTCCACGCGGTGCTGACGCAGGCGGGTTTCGTCACGCGCACCGCGGCGTCGGGCCGCGAGGGCGTGGAGCTGGTGCGCAGCTTCGACCCGCTCGTCACGACCCTCGACGTGGGGCTCCCCGACATCGACGGCTTCGAGGTGTGCCGCCGGATCCGCGCGGTGTCCGACACGTACGTCGTGATGCTGACGGCCCGCACGGACGAGATCGACGCGCTCATGGGGCTGGACGCCGGCGCCGACGACTACCAGACCAAACCGTTCCGCCCCCGGGAGCTGCGGGCCAGGATCGAGGCGATGCTCCGCCGCCCTCGCCGGGAGGCGCCGCCGGCGGCCCCGGCGACCGCCGTCCCGTCCTTCGACGGGCTCGTCGTGAACGTGGCGGCGCGCACCGTCGACGTCGACGGCGCGGAGGTGCACCTCACGCGCAGCGAGTTCGACCTCCTCGCCGCGCTCGCGGGCGCCCCGGGGCGCGCGATCCCCAAGGACGACCTGGTCCGGGTGCTGTGGGCCGGCGAGTACGACACCGGCACCCTGGTCACGGACCAGGACCGGCGCAGCGTGGAGGTGCACGTGACCAACCTGCGCCGCAAGCTCCGCGACGACGCGGCGTCGCCCCGCTGGATCCGCACGGTGCGCGGTGTGGGCTACAGGTTCGACCACCCCTCCTGAGCGAGGGCGCTCGCGACGACGATCGCGGCGGTCCGGGCCTCGTCGGTGATCCGGTCGGTGTGCCGCTGTGCGCCGTCCACCCCGTCCTCCTCGAGGGCGTCGAGCCCCTGCGACGCGGCGTCCGCGAGCCGGTCCATCCCGAGCATGTCCGCCGTGCAGGCGAGCGTCAGGAGCACGTCGCGGGCGCCGTCGGCGTCGGTCCGCGCGAGGGCTCCCAGGAGCGCGCCGGTGCGGTGCGGCAGGAGGCCGGCCCAGGAGCCCGCAAAGCCGGCGACCGCGGCCCGGTCGCCGTCGAGGTCGTCGACGAGAGACTGCCACGCGGCCGCCGTGCCCGGGGGCAGGGCGGGCGTCATCGGGGCTCGCCGGGGTGTTCCTCCCGGAGCACCACGCGTCTCGCCGGCCGCGGGACCCGCCCGCGCGCCCAGGGGGAGGTGCGCGCGGCGGCCCCGAGGGGACCGGTCGACGAGGCGGACATGGTGCTCCGGGAGGTGATCAGGGGCTGAACGGACTCGATCCTGCGCTGCGGACCTCGGGGCGACCTCCGCGGCAGGACAAGATCGCCTCAAGATCTGCTCAGGGTTGCGGTGCCGCCTACCCTGACCGCATGCCCGAGCGTCCGGAAGCGCGTCCCGTGATCCTGCTCGTCGCCGACGCGCACGCGTCCGAGGTGGAGCAGGAGTTCCGCGCCCGGTACGACCGGGACTACCGGGTCGAGCTCGTCGGGACCGCCGACGCGGCGCTGGAGCGGCTGCGCGACCTGGTGGCCGCGCGGGAGCCGGTCGCGATGATCGCGGCGGAGCGGCGGCTGCCGGACGCCGCAGGGGTCGAGCTGCTGCACCAGGTGCCGGCGGTCGTCTCGACGGCGCGACGGGTGGCGCTGATCTCCGGCGACGAGTACGCCGACGCCCTGGACGAGATGCGGGCCGCGCTGCTGCGCCGCGACATGGACACGTTCGTCGGCATCCCGCGCGGCGCCCGCGACGAGGAGTTCCACACCGCCCTGGTCGAGCTGCTGTCGGAGTGGGGCTGGTCGGTGGCCCGCCCCACCGTGACGTCCACGGAGATCGTCGCGGCCCCCGGCGACCGCGACGCGGCCGCCGTCCGCGACCTGCTCGAACGGCTCGGCGTCCCGAACCGCGTGCTCGCACCCGACGCCGCAGACGCCCGCGACATCCTCCTGGCGGCGGGCCCGGGCGCCGTCCTGCCCGTGGTGCGCACGTTCGCCGGGCGGGTGCTGTCGGGCGCGACGGCGTCGGCCGTGGCGGAGGCGATGTACGGCGGCTACGACTCCATCCCGCCGGGCGAGATCGCCGACGTCGCCGTGGTCGGGGCGGGGCCGGCCGGGCTGGCGGCCGCCGTGTACGCGGCGTCCGAGGGGCTGTCGACGGTGGTGCTGGAGCGCGACGCGATCGGCGGCCAGGCCGGGTCGAGCTCGATGATCCGCAACTACCTCGGGTTCCCGCGCGGCATCTCGGGGATGCGGCTGGCGCTGCGCTCACGCATCCAGGCGGGGCGGTTCGGCGCCCGCTTCTACACCGGGCGCCCGGTGGCGCGCATCGAGCCCGGCCCGGCGGACGAGCCGGAGCACCACCACGTGCACGTCGAGGGCGCACAGCTGTGCGCGCGCACCGTCGTGCTCGCGACCGGCGTCTCCTACCGCCGACTCGGCGTGCCGGGCGTCGACGAGCACGTCGGCACCGGCGTCCACTACGGCGCCGCGAGCTCGATGGCGCGCGAGATGACGGACCGCGACGTCGTCGTGGTGGGCGGCGGCAACTCCGCCGGCCAGGCCGCCGTGCACCTGGCGAAGTTCGCCGGCTCGGTGACGATCCTCGTGCGGCGGGGGAGCATCGCCGAGACGATGTCGGACTACCTGGTGCGCGAGATCGCGGCGACGCCCACCATCGCCGTCCGCCCGCGCACGGTGATCACGGACGGCGGCGGGGACGGGCGCCTGCAGTGGCTGATCACCGAGGACCTGGACACCGGCGAGCGGACGAAGACGCACGCCGACGGCCTGTTCTGCCTGCTCGGCGCGGAGCCGGACTGCGGCTGGCTGCCCGACGGCCTCGCGCGCGACGACCACGGCTTCGTCCTCACCGGCCGCGACGTGCCGCAGGAGCGCTGGGTGGACGGGCGCCCGCCCGCCAGCCTGGAGACGACGCTGCGCGGCGTGTTCGCCGTCGGCGACGTGCGGGCCGGCTCGATGAAGCGCGTCGCGTCGGCCAGCGGCGAGGGCGCGTCCGTGCTGCCGCTGGTGCACACCCACCTCGCCTGGCTGCGGGCGCAGGAGTTCGGGGGAGGGAGCCCGGCATGACCGACGGCCCGCACGAGCCGCGGACGTTCCGGCGCAGCCGGTCCCGCGACGTGGGCGACGCGGTGATCGGCGTGCTCGTCCGGCTCGGGCTCGTCCCGGACACCTTCCTGCTGACCACGCGGGGCCGGCGCTCCGGGCTGCCCCGCACGAACCCCGCGACCCTCGTCACCCTCGGCGGGCGACGCTGGCTGGTGGCCCCCTACGGCGTGGTGTCGTGGGTGCACAACGTGCGCGCCGACCCGCGCGTGCTGCTGCGCCGGGGGTTCTCGCGGCACGTCTTCGTGGTACGGGCAGCCTCGGCCCAGGAGGCCGGGCCGGTGCTGCGGCAGTACGTGCGCCGGTCCCGGCCCACCCGGCCGTACTTCGCGGCCACCGTCGACTCCCCGGTGGAGGCCTTCGTCGCCGAGGCGGACCGGCACCCGGTGTTCGAGCTGGTGCCGTACGACACAGGTCGCTGACCCGCCGCGCGGCACGGGACGAACCGCGGTCGAATGGGCGGCATGGGATCTGCGCAGGACGTCGCCACGGACGCGAGCCCCTGGTCACGACCGCCCGCCGAGGTGCTCGCGGCGCTCCGCACGGACGACGGCGGGCTGAGCGCCGCCGACGCGACGGCGCGGCTCGCGGAGGTCGGTCCCAACCGGCTGCCGCCGCCGGAGAAGGACCCGCTGTGGAAGCGGGTCCTCGTGCACTTCGACGACGTGCTCATCTACATCCTGCTGGTCTCCGCGGTGCTCAAGGCGATCCTCGGCGACTGGGTCGACTTCACCGTGATCCTGCTGGTCGCGGTGGTGAACGCGGCGATCGGCTTCATCCAGGAGGGACGCGCCGAGAGCGCGCTGAACGGCATCCGGCAGATGCTGTCCGTGCACGCCGAGGCCCGCCGCGACGGCGCGTGGGCCAAGATCGACGCCGACGACGTCGTGCCGGGAGACGTGGTGCGCGTGCGCTCCGGCGACCGGGTGCCCGCCGACGTGCGCCTGCTGCAGGCCACCAACCTGCGCGTCGAGGAGTCGGCGCTCACGGGGGAGTCGGTCGCGGCGAGCAAGCGGGTCGACGCCGTGGACCCCGACGCCGGGGTGGGCGACCGCACCAGCATGCTGTTCTCCGGCACGCTCGTGGCCGCGGGTCAGGGCGTCGGGGTGGTCACCGCCACCGGCGAGCGCACCGAGATCGGCCGCATCCAGACGATGATCTCCGAGGTCACGAGCCTGGAGACGCCGCTGACCAAGCAGCTCGACCGGTTCGGCAAGCTGCTCGCGGTGCTCATCCTCGGCATGGCCGTGGTGATGGTCGTCGTCGGGCGCGTGGTGCACGACTTCTCCGTGCCGGAGCTGGTCTCGGCGTCCATCGGGTTCGCCGTCGCCGCGGTCCCCGAGGGTCTGCCCGCGCTGGTGACGATCACCCTGGCGCTCGGCGTGCAGCAGATGGCGCGCCGCCGCGCCATCACGCGCAAGCTGCCCGCCGTCGAGACGCTCGGCTCCGTCACGACGATCTGCTCGGACAAGACGGGCACGCTGACCAAGAACGAGATGACGGCGCGGACGGTGCGCACCGCCGGCCGGTCGTTCGACGTCGCGGGCGCGGGCTACGCACCCGTCGGCGAGCTCACGCTCGCGGGCGAGGGGTCGCGGCACGCCGACCTCGTCGACGACCGGGACCTCACCGCCGTCGTCGCCGCGATGATGCTGTGCAACGACGCGCGCGTGGTGCCGGGGGAGCCCGGCGGGCAGGGCGAGGACTGGCGGCTGGTCGGCGAGCCGACGGAGGGCGCGCTGCGCAGCCTCGGCATGAAGGCCGGCTTCGAGACGACGGGCTGGTCGCGGCGGGACCTGGTGCCGTTCGAGTCCGAGAACAAGTACATGGCGACCCTCGACCGGGCGCCCGACGGCGCGGAGGTCGTGCACCTCAAGGGCGCGCCCGACCGGGTGCTCGACCGGTGCACCACGCAGACCGCGCCGGACGGCACGGCGCAGCCGATCGACCGCGCGTTCTGGGAGGCGCAGATCGACGAGATCGGCGGCCGGGGGCTGCGGGTGCTCGCGGCGGCCCGTCGCGGAGCGCCGGCCGGGGAGCTCGCCGACTCGCTCACCGGCCTCGAGCTGTGCGGCCTGGTCGGCATCGTCGACCCGCCGCGACCCGAGGCGATCGAAGCCATCGCCCAGTGCCGCGACGCCGGCATCGCCGTCACGATGATCACCGGCGACCACGCCGGCACCGCCGTGGCGATCGGCCGCGAGATGGGCATCGTCCACGACGAGGTCGGCCCGGACGGCACGGGCCCCGCCGTCCTCACCGGCGCGGAGCTGGAGGCGATGAGCACCGAGCAGCTGCGCGGCGTCGTGCAGGACGTGCACGTGTACGCCCGCACGAGCCCGGAGCACAAGATCCGCATCGTGTCGGCGCTGCAGGCGCACGGCGAGGTGGTCGCGATGACGGGCGACGGCGTCAACGACGCCCCCGCGCTCACGCAGGCCGACGTCGGCGTCGCGATGGGCATCAAGGGCACGGAGGCCACGAAGGACGCGGCCGAGGTGGTGCTCGCCGACGACAACTTCGCCACCATCGAGCGGGCCGTGGAGGAGGGGCGGCGGATCTACGACAACATCCGCAAGTCCGTGCTCTTCCTGCTGCCCACCAACGGCGCGCAGTCGCTGGTCATCCTCGTGGCCGTGCTGTTCGGCCTGGTGCTGCCGCTCGCGCCCGTGCAGGTGCTGTGGATCAACATGATCACGGCCGTCACGCTGTCCCTCGGGCTCGCGTACGAGAAGGCCGAGCCGGGCGTGATGTCCCGGCCGCCCCGCGACCCGAAGGCCTCGATCCTCGACGCCGCGTTCGTGCGGCGCATCCTCATCGTGTCCCTGCTCATCGGCGGCGCCACGCTGCTCGTCTTCTACGCCGAGCGGGCGCAGGGCGCGCCGCTCGCCGAGGCGCAGACCACGGCCGTGACGATGCTGGCGCTCGGCCAGCTCGCGTACCTGTTCAACTGCCGGTTCCTGGACCGGTCGAGCCTCACCCTCGACGTCCTGCGCGGCAACCGCGTCATCTGGATCTCGGCCGTCGCGCTCCTCGCCCTGCAGTGCGTGTTCGTCTACACGCCGTTCATGCACGACTGTTTCGACTCTTCCCCCATCGGCGTCGAGGAGTGGGGCAAGACGCTCGGCCTGGCCGTCGTCGTCTTCCTGCTCGTCGAGGTGGTCAAGGCGGTGGGCAGGGCGCGGCAGCGCCGCGCCCGGGCCTGATCAGCCGCGCCGCACGCGCACCTCGTGCTCCCCATGTCCGACGACGGCGGGCGCGGCGCCCGGCACGTCCAGCTCGGCGGTGGTGCCGACCGGCACCACGCACCGCACCACCAGCTCCGTTCCGTCCGCACGGTCCTCGATCCGCCACGCGACCTCGGCGGTGCCGTACGGCGTGACGTGCCGGGCCGAGGCGTGGGTCAGCCCGCCGCCGGGGCGCGGGGCGACGCGGAAGGTGCGGTACCCCGGGTCGAGCGGCGCGAGGCCGGCGACCACCCGGTGCAGCCAGTCGGCCACCGAGCCCAGCGCGTAGTGGTTGAACGACGTCATCTCGCCGGGGTTCACCGTGCCGTCCGTGAGCATGCTGTCCCAGCGCTCCCAGATGGTCGTGGCGCCCAGGTCCACCATCGCCAGCCACGACGGCGACGCGTGGCTGAGCAGCAGCGCGTACGCGGCGTCGAGCTGCCCGGTGCTGCTCAGGGCGTCGGCGACCAGCGGCGTGCCGGCGAACCCGGTGCCCACGGTGTTCCCGCCGTCGCCCACCAGCGCCGCGAGCCGCTCGCCCGCGCGGCGGCGCGCGTCGTCGCCGTCGAGGAGGTCGAAGACGATCGACAGCGCGTGCGCGGTCTGGGTGTCGTGCATCGCGTCGCCGCTGTCGACGTAGCGCTTGCGGTACGCGGCGGCGACCTCGTCGGCGAGCTCCCCGTAGCGGGCGTCATCGTCGTCGCGGCCGAGCGTCCGGGCCATGTCCGCGACGGCCCGCGCCGAGCGGGCGAGGTAGGCCGTGGCCACGAGGTGCGGGTCGGTCTGCGCGCGCAGCGGGTCCTCGGGCGGGGCCGTCGGGTCGAGCCAGTCGCCGAGCTGCATCCCGGTGTCCCACAGCCGGTCGGGCCCGGCGAGGCCGGCCACCTTGTCGACCCAGGTGACGGCGCTCGCGTACTGCCGCTCGAGCAGGCCGACGTCGGCGGAGTCGCGGTGCAGCGCCTCGGGCACGAGGGTCGCGGCGTCGCCCCACCCGGCGATGTCCTGCGTCGGCTGCCAGTACGTGCCGCCGGGGATCCACGGCACGTACACGGGCACGGTGCCGTCGAACCGCCGCTGCTCCGCGGACAGCGACCGCAGCCAGTCGGCGAGCATCCCGTGCACGTCGTAGAGGAACGCGGCGGTGGGCCCGAACGCCTGGATGTCGCCGGTCCAGCCGAGGCGCTCGTCGCGCTGCGGGCAGTCGGTGGGGATGTCGACGAAGTTGGAGCGCAGGCTCCAGACGACGTTCTCGTGCAGCCGGTCGAGCGCCGGGTCGCTGCTGGCGAACCAGCCCGTGCGGGCCATGTCGCTGTGCAGCACGCGGGAGACGATCGCCGGGGCGTCCGCGCCGGGCCAGCCGGTGACGTGCGCGTACCGGTACCCGTGCACGGTGAACCGCGGCTCCCAGGTGATCCCCGTGCCGTCCGTCACGACCTCGTCGGTGGCGGCCGCCTCGCGCAGCGTGCGCGTGTACAGGGTGCCGTCTTGCAGCACCTCCGCGTGCCGCACGCGCACCACGGTCCCGGCGGGGGCCGCGGGCACGACGAGGCGCGGGCGGCCGGAGTGGTTCTGCCCGAAGTCGACGAGCCAGCCGTCCTCGCCGTCCGGGCCCGGCGCGCGCGTCACGCTCACGGGCGCGAGCTCGCCCGTGCAGCGCACCGGCGGGCCGTCGGGGGCCGCGAGCACGGACCGGTCCAGGGGGTGCACGACGACGGGCGACCAGGCGGCGTCGTCGAAGCCGGGCTCCGACCAGCCCGCGGGGAGCAGGCGCGCGTCGAACGTCTCGCCGTCGTACAGCGAGGCGCGGGTGAGCGGGCCGGGGGCGCTGCGCCACGCGGCGTCGCCGCCCACCACCACGGTCCCGGCGTCGGTGACCACCTCGAGCTGGGCGAGCACGCCCACGTGGTCGCCGTACAGGTTGCGGTGACCGCCCTCGAAGCCGTACCGGCCGCGGAACCAGCCGTCGGCGAGCCAGGTGCCGAGCGCGTTCGCGCCCGGGCGCACCAGGTCGGTGACGTCGTAGGCGTACACGCGCAGGCGGTCGTCGTAGGGGGTCCAGCCGGGCACGAGCACGTCGGCGCCGACGCGCCGCCCGTTGAGCTCCGCCTCGACCAGGCCGTGCGCGGTGAGGTGCAGGCGCGCGGACCGCACCGCGTTCCCGGGGACGTCGAACCCGCGGCGCAGCAGCGGGGCGCGGCGCGTCTCGACCGGTCCCTCGTCGTACCCGGGGCCGACCAGGTCGGCCGTCCAGTCGGCCGCGGTCAGCCCGCGCTCGACGACGGCGGGCTCGCTCCACGGGCCCCAGCCGCCGTCGTCCGCGGTCCCGTCCGCGCCGCCGTCCCGGGTGCGCACGCGCACCTCGGCGCGCGCACGCGGGGCGAGGGGCGCGCCCGGCCATGGCACGAGGACCTGCGCGTCGCCGTCGACGACGGCGGCCGCGTCCTCGAGGACGGTGCCGTCGGGCGCCGTCGTGCGCCAGGCGACCTCGTACGCCCCCTGCCGGTAGGCCGGGTGCGCGGCGTCGAGGTGCCAGGACAGCCGCGGCCGGTCCTCGCCGGCGCCGAGGGCGGGCTGTGCGTGGTGCTCGACGCGCAGTGCGGGGGCGGGGACGGTCATCGGGCTCCTTCGTCGGTGCGGACGGCGGTGGTGGACGGCGCCGGCGCGGCGGGCTCGTCGTCCGCGACGCGCGGGTACCGGGTGATCCAGAAGCACCCGATCACGCCACCCACGGCGATGCACACCGCCACGAACACGAACAGCACGTTCGGGCTGGCCGCGAGCAGGGTGGGCGTCCACAGGGCGACGACGGCGGCGACCACGCGGGTGAACGCGATCATCACGCCCTGCGCGGTGCTGCGGTAGGTGGTGGGGATGAGCTCCTGCGCCCACACCTTGAACATCGGCTCGCCCGCGACGGCCCCCGCGATGGAGCCGACGACGCCCATGGTCACCAGCGTCCAGACCTCGACGCCGAAGACCACCGGGACCAGGTAGCCCAGCGTGTAGAAGACCGCCATGACGGCGAACCAGCGCATGCGGTGCGCGCCGTCCACGATCCGCATCAGGCCGTAGGTCGCCGCGAACGCGATGGCGAAGGTGACGAACCCGACCGTGGAGGCGAACCGCACGGTGGAGCCCGCCATCTCCGTGTACATGAGCGTGGAGAACTGGCCGCCGGTGTTCGCGCCCACGTTGACCAGGGCGTAGAAGAGCGCGACGGCGACCATCGGCATGAGGTACGGGCCGCGCAGCAGCCGCTTGAGGGTGCCGAGGTCGACGGCCTCGGCACCGGCGCCCGCGGTGCCCGCGTGCGCCGCCTGCCAGCGCGACGACTCCGGCATCCCGGCCCGCAGCACCAGCACGACGAGGGCGAGCACCAGCAGCTGCCCGTACATGATCCGACCGCCGGTCATGCCCATGCCGCCGACGACGATGCCGAACAGCTGCGCGGCGATGATGCCGACGAGCCACAGGATGTGGGAGAACGAGATGAGCTTGCCGCGGTGCTCGGGCGGCGCCTCCTCGGCGATCATCGCGAGCGACGCGGGAAGGTCCGCGCCGACGGCGAGGCCGAGCAGCACGACGCCGGCGTAGAGCGCCCCGGTGCCGGGCGCGGCCACGAGGACCGCGGCGCCCGCGACGTACACCGCCATCGTGGTGAGGAAGACCCGTTTGCGGCCGAACAGGTCGGCCAGCCGGCCGCCCACGAGCGCGCCCGCCGCGATCATGAACGTCAGCAGGGCCGAGTACTGGCCGAACTGCGCGTCGCTGATGCCCAGGGGCTCCTTGTACAGCACCAGCGCCGTGCCCGTCGTGATGATCGCGCCGGCGTCGAGGTACGACGCCATGCCTGCCACCGTGGTGCGGTACCAGGTCCTGCCCGGGATCTTTCCCGGTGCCGTCGAGGTCGTCATCGTTCTCCCACTTCTACTTTGAAGCGCTTCAAATTGAGTCGTTTCACGAGGATGCCGGGACCTCGCCCGCATGTCAACAGCCGACCACGTGCCTACGGTGCACGCATGAGCCGAAGGTCCGACAGCCGCGAGCGCCGCCGGCGTCGTCGCGACCAGCTCACGCCGGACCAGCGCGCCGACCGGCTCAAGGAGCGCGTGTACGTCACGTTCGCGGCGCTGGCCGTGGTGCTGGCGCTCCGGGGCCACGTCGAGGGCCTCGTGCCTGGTCGGGCCGCGACCACGCTGGTCATCACCGTCGTCGGCACGCTCCTCGCCGTCTTCCTCGCCGACCTCGTGTCGCACGTCGTCGTGCACAACCACCTCCCGACGCGCGCCGAGAGCCGCCACATGGTGGGCGTGGTCTCGAGTGCCGGCGGCGTCGTCGTGCTGCCGCTCGTGTTCCTGGGGGCGGCCGCGAGCGGGGCGTGGACGACGGCGGGCGCGCTCACCGCCTCGACCTACGCGCTCGTCGCGAGCCTCGGCCTCGTCGGGTACGTGGCCGTGCGGCGCGCGGCGATCCCCACGTGGCAGAAGTGGCTCCTCCTGCTGGCCGAGGTGGTGCTCGGGGTGGCGGTCGTGGGCCTCGAGGTGCTCGCGCACGGCTGAGCGAGCCGTGGCGCCGCGCGCCCGGCCGACGCGCGGACCAGGCGCGACGGTGGAACGATCGGCCGCAGCACCCGGTAGGCCCGACCTCAGGAGGACACGAGTCATGGCGCCTCAGGACACCGCGACGTCGACGGGCAGCGCGACCACGAAGGTGTCGCTCCTGACCCTCACCGCGATGGTCGTCGGGTCGATGGTAGGGGCCGGGGTGTTCTCGCTGCCGCGCCGGTTCGCGCAGGAGACGGGCGTCATGGGCGCCCTCATCGCGTGGGTCGTCGCGGGCGCGGGCATGCTGATGCTCGCGTTCGTGTTCCAGCGGCTCGCGATGCGCAAGCCCGACCTCGACGCCGGCGTCTACGCGTACGCGAAGGCGGGCTTCGGCGAGTACACGGGCTTCTTCGCGGCCGCCGGCTACTGGGCCAGCGCGTGCGTCGGGAACGTCACCTACTGGGTGCTCATCATGTCGACGCTGGGCCAGTGGGTCCCCGCCCTCGGCGCCGGGGACACGGTGCTCGCGCTCGCGCTGTCCACCGTCGGCCTGTGGCTGTTCTTCCTGCTGGTGCGGCGCGGCATCAAGGAGGCGACGGCGATCAACCGGATCGTCACCGTCGCCAAGGTCATCCCCATCATCGTCTTCGTCCTGCTGGCGCTGTTCGTCTTCGACCCCAGCGCGTTCGCGGAGAACTGGGGCGGCGCCGACTACGCGGGCTCCCTGTTCGACCAGGTGCGCGGCACCATGCTGGTGACGGTCTTCGTGTTCCTCGGCGTCGAGGGGGCGAGCGTCTACTCCCGGCACGCACGCCGGCGCGAGGACGTCGGCCGGGCCACGATCCTCGGCTTCGTGAGCGTGTTCGCCATCTTCGCGTCGGTGACGATCGTGTCGTACGGCATCATGCCGATGGCCGAGATCGCGGAGCTGCGGCAGCCGTCGATGGCGGGGGTGCTCGAGGCGGCGGTCGGCGAGTGGGGCAGCGTCTTCGTCGGCGTCGGCCTCATCATCTCCGTGCTCGGGGCGTACCTGGCGTGGACGCTCATGGCGGCGGAGGTGCTGTTCGTCGCCGCCAAGGACCGCGACATGCCGCGCTTCCTCACCCGGTCGACCGACCGCGACGTGCCCGTCAACGCGCTGCTGCTGAGCACGTCGCTGTCGCAGGTCGTGCTGATCCTCACGTACTTCTCCGAGGACGCGTTCGACTTCGCGCTCGACATGACCGCGGTCATGACGCTCATCCCGTTCCTGCTCGCCGCGCTCTACGCGGTGAAGCTGCGCGCCACGCGCGAGACCTACGACGGCGCGCCGCCGTCGACCCTGCGCGGGGACCTGGTGGTCACGGTCCTGGCGACGGTCTACACGGCCTTCCTCGTCTTCGCCGCGGGCCTGAGCCTCGTGCTGGTCTCGTTCCTCTTCTACGCGCCCGCGACGATCCTGTTCGTCATGACGCGGCGCGAGCAGGGGCGCAAGGTGTTCGCCCCCGCCGAGCTGGTGCTGTTCGTCGTCGTGGTCGCGATCGCCGTCCTCGCGGTGGTCGGCCTCGCCGCCGGCTGGATCTCGATCTGACCGTCCCCGACCTCACCGTCCGTCCGACCGAAAGGTTCTCCCCATGACCACCGCACCGTCCGCGCAGCCCGCCGCCCCGGCCCACGGCGTCCACTCGGAGGTCGGCCGGCTGCGCAAGGTGCTGGTCTGCTCGCCCGGGCTCGCCCACGAGCGGCTCACCCCCACGAACTCCGACGACCTGCTGTTCGACGACGTCATGTGGGTGGAGTCCGCGCAGCGTGACCACCTGGACTTCGTCAACAAGCTCACCAACCGGGGCGTCGAGGTGGTCGAGCTGCACGACCTGCTGGCGCAGACGATGGCGATCCCGCAGGCGCGGGACTGGCTGCTGGACCGCAAGGTGGTGCCGAACCAGGTGGGCCTCGGCCTGGTGGAGGGCACGCGGGCGTACCTCGAGTCGCTCACCGAACGGGAGCTGTCGCGCTTCCTCATCGGCGGGCTGTCGACGCACGACCTGCCCGCCGACTTCCGCAGCGACTACGTGAACCTGGCCCGCGAGTCCACCGGCACCCCCGAGTACCTGCTGCCGCCGCTGCCCAACACCCTGTACACGCGCGACACGACCTGCTGGATCTACGGCGGGCTCACGCTCAACCCGCTGTACTGGCCGGCGCGCAAGGAGGAGACGCTGCTGATGAAGGCGGTCTACTCCTTCCACCCCGAGTACGTCGGCTCGCGGGTGTGGTGGGGCGACCCGGAGCAGGAGTGGGCGCAGGCCACGATCGAGGGCGGCGACGTCATGCCCGTCGGCAACGGCACGGTGCTCGTGGGCATGAGCGAGCGGACGTCGCGGCAGGGCATCACCCAGTTCGCCAAGGCGCTGTTCGAGGGCGGCGACGTCGAGCAGGTCGTCGTCGCGGGGATGCCGCGGCTGCGCGCGGCGATGCACCTTGACACCGTGTTCACGTTCGCCGACCGCGACCTCGTCACCGTCCACCCGACGATCGTCGACGGCATCCACGCCTTCACGCTCCGGCCGTCGGACGCGGAACCCGGCGTGGAGGTCACCGACGAGGGCGACACCCCGTTCGTCGACGTCGTCGCCCGGTCGCTCGGGCTGCCGAAGCTGCGCGTCGTGGAGACGGCGGGCGACGTGTACGCCTCCGAGCGCCAGCAGTGGGACTCCGGGAACAACGCCGTCGCCCTCGAGCCCGGCGTCGTCTTCACCTATGACCGCAACACCCTGACCAACGCGGCGCTGCGCCGTGCGGGCGTCGAGGTGATCACCATCGTCGGGGCCGAGCTGGGCCGTGGGCGCGGCGGCGGGCACTGCATGACCTGCCCCATCTCGCGCGACCCGATCGATTGGTGACCGACTGACCTGCGCCCGTGCGGAATACGCGTGGCCCAGGTCACTGTTCGACCCGTCGTGACCCTCCTGACGCGCGCCGCCGCCTTCCTCCACGAGCTCGACGTCCTCGAGGCCCTCGAGGCCGCGACCGCCGTGCAGGTGGTCCTCGCGCGCGAACCCGGCCGGCCGTGGCGCGGCTGGGTGGTGCAGCTGGGTCACGACCTGTACGTGCGTGCCGCGCCGGGCGCTGCCCTGGGCACCGCCGGTCGTGCTCACCTCCAGGTCGACGACACCCGGCAGCCCGTGGTGCTCGCCGAGGTGGCCCCGGAGCTGCACGGGTTGCTCGACGACGCCTACCTGGCGAAGTACGGCCGGTGCGCGCCGGAGAAGGTCGGCGCGGTCACGTCCGACGTCGCCGCCGCCAGCACGTTCCGCGTCCGGCTCCGGCGCGCGACCTGGGGCGAGCGGATCGCCCAGGCCGTCGACGCCGGACGCCTCGCCCGGCGCGCGCGGCGTGCGCCGGAGCCCTGCCCGAGCTGCTAGGCGGGCTCGGCGACGCGTTCGAGGCGGGCGTCGAGCATCCGGACCGTGGTGTCGACGGTGGCGAGGGTCGACGCGTCGTGCGACACCAGCAGCGTCGCCGCACCGGTCTCACGGGCGAGGCCGGTGATGAGCTCCACCACCCGGGTGCCGCGTTCGTGGTCGAGCGCCGACGTCGGCTCGTCGACCAGCAGCACCTCGGGTCGGCCGACGAGGGCGCGCGCGATCGCGACGCGCTGCCGCTGACCGCCGGACAGCTGAGCGGGCCGCTTGCCCGCGTGGTCGGCCACGCCGACGGCGTCGAGCAGCTCCAGGGCCCGCGCCCGCACGCTCGACGGGCGGCGGCCCCGCAGGTGCGCATGCAGCTCCAGCTGCTCCAGCGCGGTGAGCGAGCCCAGCAGCTGCGGCGACTGGAACACCATGCCGATGCGGTCCAGGCGTGCCCGGGTCGCGTCCGCGACGCTCGTGGTGGGCGTGAAGACGACGTCGTCGCCGATGCGGACCGCGCCGCGGGTGGGGTTCGTCAGCCCGGCGGCCACGGCCAGCAGGCTGGACTTGCCCGCCCCCGACGGGCCGAGCAGGGCTGTCGTCGTGCCGGCCGGGACGGCGAGGTCGACGTCGTCCACGGCGGTGAGCGTGCCGTCGCCGTCGGGGTAGACGAGGGTGATGCGGTCGAGGTGCAGGTCCATCGGGATCCTCCTGTGTGCTGTCTGTGCGAGCGATGTCAGCGCGCCGCGAGCGCGGCGTGCGGGTCGATGCGGGTGATGCGGGCGATCGAGACGGCGGCGCCCGCCAGGCCGAGCAGCACCAGGGCGGCGGCCGGCACCAGCGTCGTCGCGGCCGTCACGACCACCGGGACGACGTCCGGCAGCAGCGACGCCCCCGCGACCGTGAGGCCGGTGCCCACCGCCACGCCGCCGACCAGCAGCACCGCCGCCTGCCCGAGCGCGTCGCGCAGCAGGTAGCGGGTCGAGGCCCCGAGCGCCTTGAGCACCGCGACGTCGCCCGAGCGGCCGATCGTCCAGACGGTGAAGAACGCGCCCACCACCAGCGCGGAGATGACCAGCAGGAAAGCCTGCATCGTCGACAGCGACGTGTTCTCGCCGGCGAACGACGCCACCGCCGAGCGTGCGTCCGACGTCGTGACCGTCGTCGTGCCGAGCGTGGCGTCCGCGCCGGCCAGGTCGGCGTCGGCCACTCCGTCGTCGGCCGTGGTGAGTGCGACGACGGTCGCGACGTCGTCGTCGCCGGTCGCGCCGCGCGCGCCGACCGCCTGCCAGTCGTCGAGCGTGGTCCACACGACCGGCGTGTGCGAGAACGACTCGTCGGCGTCGACCGTCGCGGCGACCGTGAGCTTGGCGCCGCCGAGCGTGACCGTGTCGCCGGTGCTCGCGTCGAGCGCGTCCGCCGCTCCGGGCGTGAGCACCACCGTGCCGGGGTCGACGTCGACCCCGCCCGGCACGAGGCCCGAGCCGTCCGTCACGCCCAGCGCGGTGACGGACGCCGTCGTGCTGTCCGAGCCGGCGCGCGTCGTCGCGAGGCCCAGCGGCTCGGCCGACTCCACGCCGGGCACGTCGGCCCAGCCCTCCCACTGGTCGCTCGTCACGCGGGACGCCGTGAACTCGGGCGAGTCGCCGGCGGTGGGCATCGAGAACGCGAGGTGGTCGGCGGGCAGGTCGGTGACCGCCGACGTCGACTCGCGGGCCAGGCCCGCCGTCAGGGACGCGAGGAACGTGACCAGGAAGGTGATCAGCACGATCACCACGGACATGAGGACGAAGCGGCCACGAGCGTGGCGCAGGTCGCGCAGGGCGACGAACACGGGAGGACCTCCGAGGTCGAGGGGACGGGGTTGACTCCAGCCTCTGTGGCACGCCGCCCGCGATCATCGGGACCCGGGGTGATCCTGCGGCGTCGAAGGGTGGCCCCCGCGCTCCACCTTTCGGACGATGCGCCGGCGCGCCGCGCGGCTACCGTGGATCGGGTGATCCACCGCCCCCAGCCGTCGGCGACGCGCGCCCTGATCCTGGGGCTCGACGTCCTGCTCGCGGCGCTCGCCGTGGTCGCCGTCGTGCAGGCCCCGCCCGGGCGGACGTGGCCGTCTGTCGTGGTGGCCACGGTGCTCGTCGCCGTGTACGTCGCGGGGCGCCGGGCGGTGCGGGTGCACGACCGGGCCGTCGACACCCCGCGCGGCGCCTGGTGGCCGGACTCCGCGTGGATCGCCGCCCTCGTGGTCCCGTGGGTGGTGCTGCTGTGGCTCTCGCCCGCCGCCCTCTGGCTCGCCTTCCCTCTGATGATCCTGCAGATGCACGTGCTCGGGCCGCACCGCGGCGTCCTCGCCGTGGGTGTCACGACGGCGCTCGCCGTCGCCGAGGGCCTCCTGGTGCAGGCCGACGCCGACGACCCGTGGACCGGGTTCGTGCTCGGCCCCGTGCTGGGTGCCGCCGTGGCGGTGGGCGTCGTGCTGGGCATCGAGGCGTTCGTGCGCGAGTCGCAGACGCGGCAGCGGACCGTGGACGAGCTGACCCAGGTGCGCCAGCACCTCGCCCAGGCCGAGCGGGAGCGGGCCGTCACCGAGGAGCGGGCCCGCCTGGCGCGCGACATCCACGACACCCTCGCCCAGTCGCTGTCCGCGATCGAGCTGCTCCTGCGGGCCGCAGACGACGCCGTCGGCACCGACGACGCGAGGGCCCGAGACCTCGTCGGCCAGGCCCGCGGCGCCGCCCGCGACAGCCTCGCCGAGGCGCGCCGCGTCGTGCAGGACCTCACGCCGCCCGACCTCGACCGCACCACCCTCGTCGCCGCGCTGCGCCGTGTGGCGGCGCGGCAGCCGCTGGACGTGTCCGTGCGCACCGCCGGCGACGTCCGGCCCCTGCCCGTGCCCGTCGAGACGGCGCTGCTGCGCGTCGCCCAGTCCGCGCTCGCCAACGTGGCGCAGCACTCGGGTGCAGGTCGTGCCCGGCTCACGCTCACCTACGAGCGGGACACCGTCACCCTCGACGTCGTGGACGACGGTCGCGGCTTCGACCCGGAGGCCGTCGCGCGTGCCGCGGGGGCCACCGGGCGCGGCTTCGGGCTGCCGTCAGTCCGGTCGCGGGCGCAGGAGCTGGGTGGCAGCGTCGCGCTCGAGACGTCGCCGGGCGCGGGCACCGCCCTGGCGGTCACGCTGCCGGTGGAGGTGCCATGATCGACGTCGTGCTCGCGGACGACCACCCCGTGGTGCGCGCCGGGCTGCGGGCCGTGGTGGACGGGCAGCCGGACATGCGCGTCGTGCACGAGACCGGCACCGCCGAGGACCTCCTCGCCTGGCTCGACGACGGCGGGCGGGCCGACGTCGTCCTGCTCGACCTGCGGTTCGGCGACGCCGGCCCGGGCGGGACCCGGCTCGGCGGCGCCGAGGCGACCGGCACCGTGGTGCACCGGCACGCGACGCCGGTGCTCGTCGTCACCACCTACGGCACGGACGCCGACATCCTCGCCGCCGTCGAGGCGGGGGCCACCGGCTACCTGCTCAAGGACGCGCCCACGGAGGAGCTGGCCCGCGCCATCCGCTCCGCCGCGGCGGGCGAGGTCACCCTCGGGGCCGACGTGCAGCGACGGCTCCTCGGCCGCATGCGGTCGCCGGGCGAGGCGCTCAGTGCCCGCGAGCTCGAGGTGCTGCGCCTCGTCACGGCCGGCCGCTCCAACGACGCCATCGCGCGCGAGCTCTTCGTCTCCGTCGCGACCGTGAAGTCCCACCTGGCGCACATCAACACCAAGCTGGGCACCCAGTCGCGCACCGAGGCCGCCGCCGTCGCCCGCGAGCGCGGGATGCTCTAGCGGCGCGTGCCGCGAGCGACTGCCAACAGCGGAATCCCGTTGCCCGGCGTCACCCGGCTCGGGCAGAGTCCGGCCATGACGATCCGCTACCCGCGCCCCCTCCGTCCCGGCGACACGATCGGCGTCACCGCGCCGTCTGCCGGCGTCGTCCCCGCCCTCCAGGAGCGGCTGCTGCACGCCGCCGACGTCGTGCGCGCGAAGGGCTACGACGTGCGGCTCGGCGAGACGCCCACCGGCGAGGGGATCGTCAGCGCGCCGGCGGAGGTGCGCGCGGCCGAGGTCACCGCGATGCTCACGGACCCGGCGGTGCGCGCCGTCGTGCCGCCGTGGGGCGGGGAGCTGGCGACGGACCTGCTGGGCCGCCTCGACTGGGACGTCCTCGGCGCGGACCCGACGTGGCTGGTCGGGTTCTCGGACGTCTCGACCCTCATGCTGCCGTTGACGCTGCGCACCGGCGTCGCGACGCTGCACGGTCAGAACCTCATGGACACCCCCTACGACGTGCCGGAGGGCATCGTCGGCTGGTGGGACGTCGCCGCGTCGGCGCAGGACGGCGGGGCGCTGGCGCAGCGCTCGCCGCGCCGGTTCCGCTCGTCGGGCTGGGACGACTACGAGAACGAGCCGGAGGTGTCGACGTGGACGCTCGACGCCGCCGGCTCCTGGCTGCGGCTCGACGGGGAGGACCCGGGCGCGCCGGTCGACGTCCAGGGGCGGCTGATCGGCGGCTGCCTGGAGACCGTCTCGCTGCTCGCGGGCACGCCGTACGGCGACGTGGCCCGGTTCGCGGCGGAGCACGCGCCGGAGGGCCTGGTCGTGTACCTGGACATCCTCGAGTGGGAGGCGCTCGAGGTCGGCCGGGCCCTGTGGGCGATGCGGCACGCGGGCTGGTTCGACGCGGCGCGCGCGGTGCTGGTGAGCCGCACGCACGCGCCGGACTCGGACGGCTTCACCCAGCGCGACGCCGTCCGGGACGCGCTGGGCGACCTGGGGATCCCGCTGCTCGCGGACGTCGAGTGCGGGCACGTGCCGCCGTACCTCGCGCTGGTGAACGGTGCGCTCGCGCGCGTGCAGCACGGGCCCGAGGAGTCGGTGATCACCCAGCGGCTCGTGCCATGACCCTCACGCTGCTCGGCGACCACCGCGACCACCCCAGCCACCGGAGCTCGACGCCCTCGTGCCGCGCCTCGCGGACGAGCTCGGCATCGAGGCCGAGCGGGTGCCCACCGACGCGCCGTTCGACGTGCGCGCCTACGACGGGATCTGGCTCGTCCCCGGCCCGCTCGTGAGCCCGTCGCCCTGGGGAGACGATCGGATCGACGGTGCGACGGGGGAGGGCAGGATGGGCGGCGATGACGAGCCCGGCGCGTCGGCGGCGTTCGCGGCGCTGCTGCGCGACTGGGGTGCCGCGATCGTGGCCAACGACGCGCCTGCGATCGACCGGTTCCTCGACCCGGGCTGGACCCTCGTCGGGACGGACGGCGCGGTGCAGGACCGTGCCGGCTTCCTCGGCCTCGTGGCATCGGGGGAGCTGGTGCACACCCGGATGTCGGCGGAGCTGGTGTCGGTGCGCGTGCACGACGGCGTCGCGGTCACGCTGGCCCGCGGGGTCTCCGCGGGCGCGTGGTGCGGGGCGCCGTTCCGGGACGAGGAGTGGTCGGTGGACACGTTCGTGCGGCAGGGCTCCGGGTGGCGCTGCGTCCATACCGTCGTGGTGCCGGCGTCTCGGTAGGGGCCGGGGGCGCCGTCAGGTTCAGGTCGCGAGCGAGCCGCGGACCACCGAGTCGCTGGAGTGCGCGGGGTCGCCGTCGAGGGGCTCCTCCGAGACGTCCACCACGGAGTATGCGGCGAGGTCGAGCCCCTCCGGGACGTCGAACCGTCCTTCGCCGCTCTCGAGCACACCGAGGCTCACCAGACCGCTGACGTCGGGCGTGAGCAGCCACACCTCCCGGTACGTCCCCTCGGGCGCGGGGGCGTCGACCGAGACGACGATCTCGCGGCGCCCGTCCGCCGTGGTGCGCAGCACCGCCTCGCCCGAGGACCCCGCCCAGTCGGGCAGCGGGTCGAGCGTCGCGCTGGCGACCGTCGTCTCCGCCGGCTCGAGGGTGCGCCGTTCCCACAGGACGCCGCCGACGAGCCCGAGGACCAGGGCCGTGCACGCCGCGACGAGAGCGGGCACCCAGGAGCGTCGCGCCCGCCGGGCCGCGAGCTGGTCGGTCACCGGGGCGGGGGCCTGGTCCGGGGGCTGGCTCGCGGGCACGTCCCTGAGCCCCAGCTCCGCGTGGACGCGCGCCCAGACCTCCGGGCCCGGGGGGACCAGCTCGGGCGCGGTGCCCGGGGCGCGCATGCGGGCGGACACCCGCTCCAGGTCCCGCACCGTCGCGGCGCAGGCAGGGCAGCCGGCGAGGTGGTCGCGCTGCGCCGGGTCGAGCACGTCCTCGCCGAGCGCGCAGAGCGCGAGCGTCTCGTCATCGATGTGCGGCACCGTCCACCTCCAATCGGTCGCGCAGCCGGATCAGGCTTCGTCGGACGTGACTCTTGACGGTACCGAGCGGCAGGTCGAGCTCCTGGGCGATCTGGACGTGGGTCAGGCCCCGGAAGAACGCGAGGCGCAGGATGGTCCCGGCGGGGTCGCCGAGCATCCGGAGCTCGTCGTCGAGGACGATCCTGTCGGCCACCTCGTCGACCGGTGACTCGGCGGGCGGTCCGCCCGGCGCGGCCTGGCGGACGGCGTCCTGGGACCGCCGCGCCCGGGCACGGGCCTCGTGGGCGTCCGCGACGGCGTGCCGGGTGATCCCGACCAGCCACGCCGGGAGCCTGGACCGCTCGGGGTCGTAGCGGTGCCGTCCGCGCCACGCCGAGACGAAGACCTGCTGCGTGACGTCCTCCGCGTCGGCGCGCGAGCCCAGCGACCGGAGCGCGATCGTGTGCACCAGCGCCGACCACTGCCGGAAGGCCTCCGCGAGCGCGGCCTCGTCGCCGTCGGCGAACCGTCGCCCCAGGCGCTGCACGTCGAGACCCGCGTCGTCGAGCTCGGCGTCGTCGCGCTTCAGGGCGTGTCCTCGAAGTGGGTCAGCGGCCGCGGCAGACGGTCGACCGCGGTGGGGCACGGCCGATCGTACGGCCGCCGGGGTGGGCGGGCCACCGGGTCGGGGAGCGCTGCGAGGCGCCCTCATCCCCGGAGGACCGCGGTCACCACGACGTTCTCCGTGTACGACCGGGCGCGGGCGTCCCACGCGCCGCCGCACGTCACCAGGACGAGGCGGGGTGGACCCGCCCGGTCGAAGACGTCGTCCGGGACGAGCGTGGCCTTCGCCGTGGCCTCGGTCCGTTCCACTGTGTAGGTGTAGGTGCCGCCGTCCGCCGTGCGTACGCGGGCGGTGGCACCGGGTTCGGCGGCCGCGAGGCGGGCGAAGGGGCCCACCTTCTCGGCGTCGTCGACGTGCGCGGCGACGACCGTCGCGCCACCGTCGCTGGCGGGCGCCGCCCCGAACCGGTACCAGCCGGCGACGTCGGCGGAGCCCGGTAGGTCCATCCGGCCCCGGTCGTCCACGCCGACGGCGCGGACGCGGACGTCGATGCCCAGCGCGGGAACCTCGACACGGGTCGGCGCCGGCGGGGCCGGCGGGGGGACGTCGCGCGCCGGCCGGACGGGCGCGAGGGCGACGGCCGGGGTGGGCGGGACCTCGGGCACCGCCGCCGTCGTGTCGGCCGCCTGCGGGGGTGCGTCCGGCGTTGCGGCCGGCCGGTACGCGCTGGGGCCCGGGGCACAGGCGGACAGGGCGAGCGCGAGCGCGACCGCCGTGGTGCGGGCGGCGGCGGTGCCGACCGCCCGCACCACGGCGGAGCGTGCGTGCGACGTCATCGGCGGGTCGAGCCCGGCCGGTGAGCGTGCTCGCGCGCGTGCAGCCGTGCCGCCCGGACGAGCTCGTATCCCGCGATCGCGAGGAACATGACCACCAGCGCGCTGCCGACCAGGAGGGCGGCGGTGCTGAACCCGCTGCTGGGGGCCTCGAACCCGGACGTGGCGTCGGCCGCGAGACCGGACATCCCGGCGGGCACGCCGTCGGGAGAGGAGTGGAGCCCGTCCACCGTCTGCGTGGCCAGCGCGAGGGTGCCGTCGTCCAGGCTGCCCCAGGCGTACGCGATGGTGTTGACCCCCTCTGCGACCTCGACGTCCGTCGGCCCGAGCACCGGTTCCGTGGTGCCGGCCGCGGCCACGGCGGCAGAGACCGTTCCCGCCGGGAGGTCGAGGCTCTGCTCGTCGGGGTTCTCCAGCCCGCTGATCACCGGCTCGCCGCCGGCGAGGACGTCCACGGCCGGCGCCGCGGCGACGTGCCGGACGGTGAGGCGGCCCTCGCCGGCCGCCGTCGCCGACATGTCGTTGGTGAAGAGCGTGGCGGTCGGGCCGCCGTCGGCGTCCAGGTGGGCGACCGCGGTGTAGTTGCCGCCCGCCTCGAGCTCCAGGTCGACCGGCCCGATCACGGGGTCGCTCGTGTCCTCGGCGTCGGGCGCGGTGATCGCGACGGTGTACGTCCCCGCGGGCAGGTCGAGCGGTCCCGCCATGTCGCCGGGCTCGAAGTCGTCGACGGTGAGCTCGTCGTCGACCCACACGTCGACGGGGGTGTCGGGGACGCCGTGCATCACCGACAGCACCGCGCCGTCCTCGGCCGCGGCGGCGGCCGGGACGAGCCCGACCGCGGAGAGTCCCAGTGCTGCGAAGGCGGTCACCCCGACGAGTGCGGCGCTGCGCCGTGCGGTGCGTTCCATGGTGCCTCCCGGTGTCGTGGCCCTCGGGCCGTGTCCGTGCTGACACCTCTTGTTCCGGCTCGGAGCCGTCCGCGGATGCAATCTTGTTGAGATTTGTATTTCTAGCCTTGCTAGCAGATGTGCGGACAAGCGCGAGGGCCCCGCCGGCATCCCGGCGAGGCCCTCGGCGCTCGCGGTCAGAGGTCCAGCGGCCGGAGCACCGCGCTGATGCCGTGGGCGATCTGCACGTTGCCCTTGTTGAGGTCGAGCTTGCTCCGGACGAGGAACGGGTCGACGTCGTTGCGGTCCCGGTCGATGAGCCGCACCAGCGGCACCCACCGGCTCAGGACGTCGACCCGGAACGTCGCACCCTGCGCGGTCGTCAGGCGGGCCCCGTCGGAGCGCAGCGCCTGCCGGGCGTCGATCGTGGCGCCGGGCACGACGTGGTAGAGCAGCACCTGCTCGACGGCGTCGACCCCTGCCGCGGCCACGACCCGGCGCAGCACGCCCTCCTCCGTGCGCTCCCAGCGGTGGGTGAGGTCGAACGCCAGGAGCTGGAACGCACGGTCGTTCGGCAGGAACGCCGTGAGGGGGACCGTGCCGTCGGCCAGCACGGCGACAGGGCTGTCCGGCTTGGCCTCCAGCACCGCCGCGACCGCCTGGTCGACCACGTCGAAGTCGTACCAGTTGCGGTCGAAGGTGTCGCCGTCGGAAGCCAGCACCGCGGCCAGGCTGGTCGTCCCCGCGGGCGGGGCCGCCGTGGCGGTGGTCGCGGCTGCGGTGCCCAGCAGGCCCAGGGCGGCCACGCACACGGCACCCCAGGCGGTCCGGGTAGCGGTTCGAAGCTTCATCGTCATCGACTCCTTCGGGTCCACAGGGCGCGGCCTCGGGCGGCCGCGAGGTACGGGTGCACCTGCCTGCTCTTCGCCCGTCGGCGCGGCCCCGGATGCACCCTCCTGCGGACGGCGCCCCCGGCCCTGCTCAGGAGCGGAACGCCGCACCCATGACGTCGCGCACCGGCCCCGTGCGGTCGAGGAAGCCGACGCCGCCGGCCTGGAGCTCGCGGGCGGCGTCGACCAGGGCGGACAGGGCGTTCCACGCGAACGTGCCGCCGACGGAGATGCGTGCGATCCCGGCGTCGGCCAGCTCGGCGGGCGTGGGACCGCCCGCGACGAGCAGCGCGTTGACGGGCCGGTCGACCTCGCGGCAGACGGTGGCGATCGCGGCGGCGTCGCGCAGCCCCGGCGCGTACAGCACGTGGGCGCCGGCCTCCTGGTAGGCCTGCAGCCGCGCGATCGTGTCGGCGAGGTCGTCCCGCCCGTACAGGTGGTTCTCGCAGCGGGCCGTGAGCACCAGGTCGCCGGCAGCCTCGGCCGCGGCGGCCACGCGCTCGACGGCGAGGCCCCGGTCGTACACCGGCTCGTCGTCCCGGCCGGTGGCGTCCTCGACGGAGGCGCCGGCCACTCCGGCGTCGCGGGCGTCCGCGACGGTGCGGGCGACGTCGGCGGGGGAGTCGGCGAAGCCGTTCTCCAGGTCCGCGCTCACGGGCACGTCGACGGCGGCCGCGAGCGCGGCGGCGTGCGCGAGCGCCTCGTCCCGGGTGACGGCGCCGTCGGGCCGGCCGAGCGTCGCGGCGAACCCGCTGCTCGTCGTCGCGACGGCGGTGAAGCCGAGGGCGGCGAGGATCCGCGCGGACCCGGCGTCCCACGCGTTCGGCAGCAGGAGCGGGTCGCCGGGGCGGTGCAGGGCGAGGAAGTCGGCGCGCATGCCGGGCACGCTACCGACGGGCGCCGACACGGTGGTGAGGTCGGAACGCGGTATCAGCGCAGATCGCGCGCTCTCTCCACGGGTAGGACGACGCGCGGCACCGCGGAGTCCTCTGACCGCGACGACGCGGCCCGGTTCTTCCGGGAGGGCGAGATGAGACGAGGTCTGGGCGCTCTGGCAGTCCTGCTGGTCCTGGCGACGACCGCGTGCGGGGACGGCGGAGAGCTGCCCGACGCGGACGCGGGCGCCACGGAGCCGCCCGCGACGACGTCCGAGGCCGCGCGGCCCGGCGACGAGGGCGACGGCGGCAGCAGGGACGACGACGGCGACGGGAACGATGCGGGCGAGGACCTCGAGGAACCGCTGCCGCAGGCGGGCGGCGCCGCCCAGGCCGACCTCCCCGGCCTCCTCATGGGCGGTCAGGACTTCGTGCTCGTCGGCGACGCGTGGTGCGGTCTCGCCTCGATCCAGACGAACGGGGTGCCCGAGGGCGTGACCGTGGAGATCGAGCGGGTGTCGGTCCTGACCGCGGGCGCTGCGCTGGCGAGCTCGGACTGCGGTGAGCCGCCCTGCGTCGGCGAGCCGCTCGCGCCGGGCACCCTCTCGTGCTGGGTCGCCGTGCGGCCGCCCGACCCCGGGACGGAGCTGGTCGACGTCTCGTTCGCCGCGAGCGCCACCTGCCCCACCCAGCGGCAGTGCGACGAGTTCAAGGCGGCGATGACGCTCCACACCGTCTGGTCGATGTGCCACCCGCCCGACGACGTCGTGTACGACTGCGACCCGGCGAGCGACGAGTCCTCCGAGGCACCGACGGAGGAGTCCGGCGAGCCGGAGACCGGGGAGCCGAGCGAGGCGCCGGAGAACGAGGTGACCGAGACGCCGGAGGAGGTCACGCAGGAACCGGCCGACGAGCCGGCCGACGAGCCCGCCGACGAGCCCACCGAGGAACAGGTCCTTCCGTGACCCAGCAGCCGTCACCGCCGGCGCACGAACCGAGCGTCCTGGCGCGCGTCTGGTCGGTGCTGGGCACGGTGGTCGCCCCGGCGACGTTCGTCACGGCGATCCTGTTCTACTTCGGCTACGTCACGACCCGCGCGCAGTACCTGTACTTCGGCGTGGACGTCGACCTGCTCGGGTACAGCACGCAGGAGTTCGTCATGCGCAGCCCGCAGCCGCTCCTGGTGCCGATGCTCGCGGTGCTGCTCGTGGGGGCGGGGCTGGTGCTCGCGGACGCGGCGCTGCGGCGGAGGCTCGCCGGCGCCCCGGCTCCGGTGGCGCACCGCTGGACGCTCGGGCTGACGGTCGGCGGCGCCGTCGTGCTGGCGGTCGGCGTGACGCTGGTCGTGGCCTATCCGGCGCTCGCGGCCTGGGTCCCGTACCCGTTGGTGACCCCGCTGGTGATCGGCGTCGGGTCGGCGGGCCTCGCGTACGGCCTCACCTGGTCCCACCGCAGGCGGGGCACGGGACCGGACGCCGGGCCGACGGCGGGCACCGACCCCGCACGGACGGCCGTCCTGCTGCTGGTCCTCACGGTGGTCGCCGCGCTCTTCTGGGCCACCGGCACGGTGGCCGAGTGGACGGGACGCGGTCAGGCCAAGGCGCTCGCCCGCGACCTGGGCAGCCTGCCCGCCGTCGTCGTCGACACCCCGCAGCAGCTGCAGGTGGGCGACCCGGCAGTGGTGGAGGAGGGTCTCGCGGCCGGGGACGGCGAGTACCGGTACCGCTACCGCGGCCTGCGGCTGCTGGTCGAGGGCGGAGACGCCCTCTTCCTCGTCCCCGACAGGTGGTCGCCGCACGGGTCGACGCTGGTGGTGCCGCTCGACGACGTCCGCGTGAAGCTCCGGTTCGTCAACGACCCGCCCTGAGCGCTCCCGCTCCTCCTGCGGGAGGATGTCGGCAGCACCCGCAGAGATGAAGGAGGCACGTCGACGTGAGCCGCGAGCGTTTCCCACGCTGGGTCTACGAGAGGGGCTCGGAGCCCGACCCGCGGTTCTCGCTGGCCAACGAGCGCACCATCCTCGCGTGGCTCCGGACGGCCCTGGGGCTGATCGCCGGCGGCACGGCGCTCGAGGCGCTGGACCTGCCGATGGAGCCGCACCTGCGCCTCACGTCTGCGATCGTGCTGCTCGTGGCGGGCGCCGTCGTGCCGGTCGCGGGGGCGGTCGAGTGGGCCCGCTCCGAGCGCGCCATGCGGGAGCACGGCCCGCTGCCGGGCGCGATCACCGGGTTCGTGCTGGTCGTGACCATCACCGTCGTGGGCATCCTCGTGCTGCTCGCCCTGCTGCTGCACTGACGGGACGGCGCCGACATGACCGACCGCCCCGACCCGCCGCTCGTCGGCCCCGAGCGCGACCGCGGCCTCCAGGCCGAGCGGACGGCGCTCGCGTGGCGACGCACGCTGCTCTCCTTCACCGCGGCGTGCGCGGTGGCGTGGCAGACGCTGCCGGGCGTGGACGGTGCGACGTCGTTCCTCCTCGCCGCCGCCGTCGGGCTGGTGCTCACGCCTCCGCTGTGGTGGTTCGCCCAGCGGCACGCCCGCCACACCCACCGGCATCTCGACACGGCCGAGCCGCGCCTCCGCCACGGGCGGCGGATCGTGCTGATGTGCGCGGGCACGGCCCTGCTCGGCCTCGCCGGGCTGGTGGCGGTCGTCGTCTTCTGACGGCGGGCGGGCGCGCGGAGTCTGCTTCACTACCGCCATGTTCGTGCTCGTGGGCCTGTTCCGGCTCGTCGTCGTCGCGCTCGGTCTCGTCGGCACGCGCGCCATCTGGCGCGACGGCGACGTCGAGGGCTTCGTCTACTTCACCAACCTCACCAGCTTCCTAGCGGTGGCGGTCTTCGGCTGGGCCGCCGTCACGACGCTGCGGCGCCGCGAGCCACCGCCGGTCGGGGCGAAGGGACTGGTCACGCTCGCCGCGGCCATCACCGGGCTGGTCGCGTGGCTGGTCCTCGCGCCGGAGGATCCGGACGCCCCGGCCGTCTTCCTCGGGCTCACGGACGGGCAGGTCGAGCACCGGGCCCTGCCGATCGCCGTCGTGCTGGACTTCCTCCTGTTCGACCCGCACCGCCGCGCCCGCCTGCGCGACGCGGGCCTGTGGATGCTGTTCCCCGTGCTGTACTTCGGCGCGATCCTGCTGCGCGGTCAGCTCAGCCCGGGCAGCGAGTACCCCTACGGGTTCATCGACCTGGACGCCCTCGGGTGGGGCGGGCTGGGGCTCAACCTGGTGCTCTACGGCGGCGCGTTCTACGCCCTCGGGCTGCTCGTCGTCGCCGTCGACCGGGTGCTCCCCGCCCGCCCCCTCGGGGGGAACGTCAGGGAGTGACGATCGAGAAGTTCTTGTCGCCCGGGTCGAGGACGGCGGTCAGGCGGCCGAGCGCGGAGGCGTCGCCCGTGACCTGGATGCCCGCGGCCGCAAGGGCGTCGGGATTACCGGCGGCGAGGGCCGGCAGGGCAGCTCGCGTCGAGGTGATGGTCGCATCCGCGTCGCCCTGCTGGGGGGCGGCGCTGTACGACAGGACGCCGTTCTTGAGCCAGACGCGGTACCGCCGGTCCGTGTCGGTGACGACGACGTCGATGGTGACCTTGACGTCCCAGGCGGCCGGGCCGTTCACCTGGATGGCCACGGCGTCGAACAGCATCTCGGGGGAGAGGTTGGCGATGACGTCGGGCGCATTCGTCTCGGTCGGGGTGCCGAACTGGCCGTCGCGCAGCTCGGTGGCGCCCGAGAGGTAGAAGTCGCGCCAGGTGCCGTTCTCGGAGCCGTAGCCGAGCTGCTCGTACGTGTCGGCCAGGAGCTCGCGTGCGGCGGCGTGGTCGGGCTCGGCGAACACGGCGTGGTTGGCGGCCTCCGCGGCCCAGCGGTAGTCGCCGGCATCGAACGCCTCGCGTGCGTTCGCGACGAGCGCGTCGACGCCGCCGGCGAGCTTCGCGTACCGCTTGGCCCGCTCGACCGGGGTGTGCTCCCACAGGTGCGCCGGGTTGCCGTCGAACCAGCCCAGGTAGCGCTGGTAGATCGCCTTGACGTTGTGGCTGACGGAGCCGTAGTAGCCGCGAGCGTTCCACGCGTTCTCCAGCGCCGGAGGCAGCGTGATCTCCTCCGCGATCTCCGGGCCGGTGAGGCCCTTGTTGAGGAGGCGCAGGGTCTGGTCGTGCAGGTAGGCGTAGATGTCGCGCTGGTCCTGCAGGAACTTCACGACGCGGTCGTGGCCCCAGGTGGGCCAGTGGTGCGACGCGAAGACGACTTCGACGTCGCCGAAGAGGTCGACCGTCTCGGTGAGGTACTTCGACCAGGCGTGCGGGTCGCGTACGACGGCGCCACGCAGCGTCAGGAGATTGTGCAGCGTGTGGGTGGCGTCTTCGGCCGAGCAGAGAGCCTTGTGGTCGGGCAGGTAGATGAGCATCTCCGACGGCGCCTCGGTGCCGGGCGCCATCTGGAAGACGAAGCGGACACCGTCGATGATCTCCTCGTGGCCCGTCGTCGAGATGGTGTCCGTCGGGGGCACGAACGTGACCTCGCCCGTGGAGATGGTCTGACCGAGACCGGCACCGACGCCGCCCTGGGGCCCTCGAGCGAGGGCGGCGCCGTACATGTAGGCCGCGCGGCGGTTCATCGCGACGCCCGCGTACACGTTCTCCGAGACGGCGTGCTCCACGAAGCCCTCGGGTGCGTAGATCCGGACCTTGCCTGAGTCGACGTCCTCCTGGGACACGAACCCCTTGGTGCCGCCGAAGTGGTCGGCGTGCGAGTGCGTGTAGATGACCGCTGTCACGGGACGGTCGCCGCGGTGCTCGCGGTAGAGCGCGAGCGCGGCCTCGCCGGTCTCCTTCGTGAGCAGGGTGTCGATGATGATGACGCCCTCGTCGCCCTCGATGATCGATGTGTTCGACAGGTCCATGCCGCGCACCTGGTAGATGCCGGGGGTCACCTCGAACAGTCCTTCGACGGCATTGAGCTGCGACTGCCGCCACAGGCTCGGGTTCACGGTGTCCGGGGCGTCACCCTGGAGGAAGGCGTAGGAGTCGTTGTCCCACACGACGTCACCCGCCGCGTTCGTCACGGCGTTCGGGGTGCGTCGGCCGATCAGACCGCGCGTCGCGTCCTCGAAGTCCTGGCGATCGGAGAACGGTAGGCCGTTCAGCATCGACTGCTGCTGGGCGGCGATCGTGGGCGTGGCTGGCTTCGGTGCGGTAGGCATGGCGCCACGATGGCACCGCTCGCGCGGGGGCGCGCGGCGAGGGTTCAGCCGTCGGCGGACGCCGCCCGGCGGGTGCGTCGACGCTCCGCGAGGTCGTACGCCTCGCGCACCGATCCCAGGAGGGTGTCGCCGCTCGGGACGACGGAGTCGCGCAGGCGTCCGCTGACGCCGCCGGTCTCGAAACGCTTCCGCAGGTCCTCCGGCACACCGCACACCACGACCTCGACGCCGTGCTCGTGCCAGCGGTCCAGCAGCCGGTCGAGCGACTTGAGGAACGTGGTCGACGGGATGCCCGCGGAGCCGCGCAGCGAGATGACGAGGGCGGCGTCTTGCGTGTGCGCGGTGTGCGGCCACTCCTCCTCGAGGCGGTTCACCTCGGCGAAGAACCCGGTGCCCACGTAGTGCAGCACGGTGGTCTGGCCGCTGGGCAGGTCGGCGGGGGCGTCCTCGACGCGGAAGTCCCCGTCGCCCGTCGGCACGAACCGGACCAGCCGCCCGCGCTTGGCCGCCTGCACGGCGAACAGGACGATCGAGAGGCCCGCCCCGAGGAAGATGGCCTGCTGCAGCGGCAGCTGCGTGGTGGCCGCGAAAGTCACGACCAGCGCCGCCGCGGACAGCCACGACGTGCGGAAGACGAGCACGATGTCGGCCCACCGCCCGACGATGAGCTCGCCGCCGATGACGAGCAGCAGGCCCCCGATGACCGCCATCGGGATCTCGCCGGCCAGCGGGCCGAGCAGCAGCACCAGCACGATGAGCCACACGCCCGCGAAGATGCCGGCCCAGCGCGTCTGCGCGCCGCCGCTGGTCGCGACGCCGGTGCGCGAGAGGGACCCGCCGGTGGGCAGCGCGCCGAAGAACCCTCCCGCCACGTTGGCGAGGCCCTGCGCCGTGAAGTCCTTCGAGACGTCGGTGCGGGAGCCGTCCGGGTTGGGCACCGCCGCGCCGATCCCCGCCGCCTGCGCGAGCGCGATGAGCGCGATGGCGAGGCCGCCGGACACGAGCTCCGGCATCGCGCCGACGTCCGGCAGCGTGAACGGCGGCAGCGAGCGGGGGATGGCGGCGATGTCGCTCACCCGCTCCACGTCGGTGCCCAGCAGCGCGACGACCACGGTGACGACGACGAGCGAGACCAGCGTCGCCGTCTTGCGCAGCGGCTTCACGAGCTGGAGCCCCGCCCACACGGCCACCGTCGCGACCGCGACGAGCACGGTCGCGCCGTCCCACTCCCCGACGTGCAGCACGCCCTCGACCAGCTTGCCCACCGTGTTGTGCGCCTCAGGGGTGTAGCCGGTGGCGTCCTTGACCACGCCGGCCACGATCTGCACGGCGATGCCCGCCGTGAACCCGGTCATCACCGCCGTCGACACGAACGACATCACCGAGCCGAGCTTGAGCACCCCCAGCAGCAGCATCCACAGCCCGACCATCACGGTCAGCGCGGCGACGGAGCCGAGGTCGCCGGGGTCGAGGCCCGCGCCGACGAGGATGCTCTGCGCCGACAGCGCGATCGCGCTCGTGAGCGTGGTGACCATGAGGACCGTGCGGCTGAAGATCGAGCCGATCACCGTGGGCACGGCGCCCGACCACAGGCCCATCGGCGCGGAGAACCCGCCGACCGTCGCGTACGCCATGCCCTCGGGGATGGAGAACAGGCCCGTCACGAAGCCGGAGACGACGTCGCGGGGGGTGGGCCTGGCCAGCTTCCGGGCCTTCCCGGCCTGGGGGGCCGGCGTCGCGTCGCTCGCCTCGCTCACAGGGTGCCCTCCTCGGTGGCCGCCGATGCACCAAGCACCCTGCCCCACCAGGAGGGACGCCGCGACCGCAGCGTCCGCTGGACCTCAGCCGCAGTCCAGGTCCTGGCCCACGGACGCCGTGGCGTCGACGACGCCCTGCGCCTCTTCCTTGAGGGAGTCGGCCGCCTCGGCGAGCGTGGCGTCGTCGTCGACCTGACCGAACGCCGTGACGAGGGCGTCCCACGAGCGGGCGATGTCGTCCGTGCGGTCGTCGCTCACCTCGGAGATGCTCTCCTCCAGCGTTTCCTGGGCCTCCTGCGCCTGATCGCGCGCCGCCTGCACCTCCGCGACCGTCGCGTCGGGGCCCAGGGTGCCCGCGAGGTTCCGCAGGGCGTCCGTGTACGCGGAGAGGTCCTGGCAGGTCTGGGTCGTGTGGTCCCCCATGGCGTCGGTGCTGGCCTCGCCGCACCCCGCCAGCAGCAGCGCCGTCGCGCCCAGCGCCGCCGTCGTGCCCGGCACCGTACGCCCGTGTCGTGTCCTCGCCCGGCCCATGTCGACTCCTTCGTCGCGCTCCGACGCTCTCACCTCGACTGTCGCCGTCCTGAGGTGCGCTCGCGAGCGGACCGGCGAGGGGGGTGATCCGGGCGTTCCCGACCATGCGGATGAACCGTCGTTCGCCGAGCCAAGTCACCCGATGTCTGGCACCGTCGGTGGTGATGCTCGCGCACAGCGTCGCGCGCGGGCGGTTTGCACCGATGTGTGGAGGGGCACTGATGGTGGATCGTCGTAGTTCAACGGGTCGAGGTGTGGCCCGTCACTCCGGCAAGCACAGCGTCGCGCACGCAGGGGGCAGGCTCCGGCGCGGCTGGTCCGTGCTCGGCGTGCTCGCGCTCGGGCTCGCGGGGGCGATCATCCCGGCGACCTCGGCGTCTGCTGCGACGTGGGGCATCCAGAAGCAGGAGCTCAGCACCGGCCCGTACGAGCCGGGCGAACAGGTGCAGTGGGGCATCCAGATCTCGTGCTCCGACCCCAACGCCGACCCCTGCGTCCCGACGACGATGACCGACGCGCTGCCCGACAATCTCGAGCTCGTCAGCGCGTCGGTCCAGAGCGACGGCGGGACGAACAGCGCACTCGACGTCGACACGGACACCGACACGGTGACCTACACCGCCGACAGCGTGCCCAACGGCGGCCAGGTGCAGCTCCTCATCACGGCCCAGGTCTCCGACGACATCCCGTACAGCGCGAGCGGCGTGCCCATCACCAACACGGCGACCGTCGTGTCCGACAACGCTCCGGAGGCATCGGCGTCGGACGACATCGAGCCGTTGGTGCCGCTGAACCTCGACTCGGAGACCACCAAGTCGATCGAACCCGAGGGTGCGCTGGCGTCTCCCGGCACGCCCGCGACGGTGACGATCGGCTCGACCAACACCTCCAACGACACCGTCGACACGATGGTGATCTCGGAGCCCGTGGACCCGACGGCGGACCCGAACCCCTTCACCTACCTGGAGTTCACCGGCTTCGGGGACGTCGCGTGGCCGGACGGCGCCGACGCCGCGAGCGTGACGTTCACCTGCGCCGACGGCACGACGCCGACGGTCGAGGCCACGGCCCCTGACACACTCCCCGACCCGCCCGCAGGCTGCGTGGTCGAAGGCTTCGAGGTGACGTTCAGCGGCGCGATCGAGCAGGGCGCTTCCGCGTCGATCCCCTTCGACGTCGAGCAGAGCGACGCCGTCACGGATCTCACGGACGTCACCACGGTCACGAACGACACATCGTCGTTCGTGACTCACCCGGACGGTGAGTCGGACCCGACGACGGACGAGGACACGTACGTCATCACGCCGCCGAACAACAGCGTCGAGGCGAACAAGAGCTTCGACCCCGCGACGGTCAGCGCCGGCGACCCGACCACCGTGACGATCGGCGGCACCAACACCGGTACCGCCGTCGACACCATGACGATCACCGAGCCCGCGCCGGGCACGCCGAGCCCGTTCGAGGGCGACGACCCGCTCACGTTCACGGGCTGGGGCACGGACGGCGCCGGCGCGGGGGTCGCCTGGCCCGCGGACGCCGACGCCGCCAGCGTGACGTTCACGTGCGCGGACGGGGACACCCCGACGGTCGACGCCACCGCCCCGGACACGCTGCCCGACCCGCCCGCCGGCTGTGACGTCGTCGGGTTCTCGATCACGTACACCGGGAACATCGTCACCGGCGGCACGGCGACGATCCCCTTCACCGCTGACACCGACCCTGACCAGGTCGAGGACGACGTCACGCACCCGAACGAGATCCAGGCCGACGTCCCCAACGCGACGGACCCCGCCGACGCCGACCTCGTGACGCTGAACGACCGACTCGCGACGGAGACGGACAAGCTGATCTCCCCGTCCACGTTCCCTGCCGTGCCGGGCCAGGCCGTGATCGTGCAGCTCCCGACCCAGGTGCTGCCGTTCGGCCCGGACGGGTCGACGACGAACGCGGACCAGATCGTCATCTCGGACCCGACGGACCCCACGACGGCGAACGAGTGGCAGGAGAACTTCGCCCCGACGGCCGTCCGGTCGACGGACGTCCCGGCGGACTCGACGCTGACGATCAACTACTGGAACGGGTCGGAGTGGGTCCCGGCTCCCGGCTGTGGTCCCTACACGGGCCCGGACACGGTGAGCTGTGACCTGCCGGCCGACGCCGAGGGCGTGCAGTTCGTCTACGACTCGACGGGCGACGGGTTCCCGCCGGGGACGAGCTTCCAGCCGAACTTCGTCGCCGAGTACATCGGGCCGGCCGGCGCGGACGACCCGATCACCAACTGCGGCGCGTCGAGCGCGTCGTCGGGCACCGTCACCCCGACGGAGCCGGCGGAAGGGTGCGCGGACGTCGACCCGTTCCCGGTGGACCCGGACCCGGGCACCCTGGACTTCATCGACAAGACGTTCCTCGGTGAGGAGCCCGTCACGGTGCTGGCGCGGTCCGACGACCAGGCGACGGCGCAGATCACGTGGTCGACCAACGGTTTCTCCGGCGTCGACCCCTTGGTCATCTCGGACATCGCCGACCCGGAGACGACGGCGATCGCCGACTCGTTCTACGACGCGTTCAACCTGGTGAGCATCCCGGCGATCGACAGCACCGTGGACCCGCTGATCCAGTACGACGCGATCGTCGGCGTCGAGCTGTACAACGGCACCGACTGGGTACAGGCGTCCGGGTCGACCTGTACCGCGGCCACGCCGTGCGACGGCGGGATGCCGGAGGTGGCCCTCACGGCGGACGAGCAGGAGTCGACGGTGTCGGTGCGGGTCGTCTACACGGAGTCGCCGTCGCGCAGCACGACGCCGTCGGACCCGACGGCGCCCGCGGCCGGTGACGGCGTCGCCCGGTCCACGCAGGCCGACGGCCGCCACCTCGACCTGACGTTCCAGGTGCGGGACTACAAGCGCAGCGACGGCTCGCCGGTGCTCGGCTCGACGAACGGAACCCTGTACAACACGGGAGACCCTGGCCTGGTCAACGACACCGCGCGCGCGACGGGCACGTTCGACGGTGACGAGTACACCGACACCGACGACGACGACGTCCTGATCATCGACCAGCCCCTCAACGTCACGGTGACGAAGGACTGGGACGGCGGCCCGATCTCGGTGCCCCCGCCGGACACGCCGGCGCAGTTCTACCCGAGCACCACGGTCACCGTCACGGGCACGAACGCGTCGGCCGCCAAGGTGGAGCAGCTCCGGCTGGTGGACCCGGCCGACGAGGGCTCGGGCGCCGTCCAGACGGCGGAGGGCACGCACCCCTTCGACACGTTCAACCTCGCCGGGATCTCGCTGACCCCGCCGGACGGCGCGACCTCCGCGACGGTGACGCTGACCGCCGAGGGTGGTGGGACCACCGTGTACACGGAGGACCCCCTGGGCACGTGGACGCCGTCCGACCCGCAGGAGCTCACCGCGGCGGAGCTGGCCGACGTCGTCGGCATCGAGGTCGCCTACGACGGTCTGGTCGAGCCGGGGGCCACCGGATCGATGGACCTCACGCTCCAGCTCCGGGAGACCGACCGGTACACGGGTGACCCGGTGTACGCCGAGGACGGCACGATCGACGTCGACGAGAACCCCGTGCCCAACGGTGCGGCGGCGACCATCGCCGACCCGGGCGGCGTCACGGGCCAGGACGACCGCCTCGCGAACGCCGGCGACGACATGACTCTTCAGGTGGCGAGCATCGAGCTGGCGGTGGGCAAGTCGTTCGACCCGGACACCGTGATCGAGCCGTTCCACGGCGCGAACCAGTCGGAGACGCCTGTCGTCATGACGCTCACAGGGCAGCCCCTGGGCCCGTCGCGTGCGGTCGAGATGGTGCTCACCGACGACGACCCGCAGTTCTGGAACCAGTACGACTTCGTCGGCTTCGACCCGAGCGCCGCTCTGGTGACGCCGATCCAGCAGGTCCAGGTGGACGCGTTCGTGGGCGGCACGTTCACGGGCGACGCGGGCTCCCCGGACCCGGTGGAGCGGACCGGCGGCGACTGGGTGACCGGCACGCCGGGCGCGACCTTCGCCCTGCCGGCGGGCGTCGCCCCGGAGGACGTCCAGGGTTTGCGCTTCACCTTCAGCCGTACGGACGGGTCGATCTGGGAGAACCCGGCGACCCCGACGCAGCCGGTGCCGATCCAGATCCTGCGTCGTGACGACCTGCGTTCAGGGGGCCCGGTGCTGCCGGACCTCGACGCGAACGACCCGGCGCCGGGCGAGCCCGACCCGGGTGTGGCGAGCAACTCCGTCCAGGGCACGGTCACGGGCGCGGACCTCGTCATCGACCCGGACACCGGCGAGACGGTCCCGGTGTCCGACGACGACGAGGCCGAGTCGTCGATCCTTTACCAGCACGCCACCAACGCGGTCGAGATCGTCAAGGACTTCGACGGCGTCGTCACCGGGGGTACCGAGGCCCCGGACGCCGTGGTGCCGATGAACATCACGGTCACGAACACGGGCGACCGGCCGATCGTCGACCCGGTGATCGACGACGACCCGATGCCCGCGGACGCCGACGGCCCCCAGCTGCGGCTCGCCGACGTGGACGACCCCTTCTCCTACGCCCTCGACGGCGCGGCGCCCGACCCGGTCAACGGGACGCCCATGCCCACCGACCCGGACGACGTGACCGTCGACCAGGACGGCAATCTCGCCGGCCTGACCTTCACGTTCCCCGAGGGCACCGTGCTCGAGGTGGGCCAGACCTACACCATCACCGTGTTGGTGCAGTTCCGCGTCACCCTCCCTGCGAACACCACGGTGAACAACACCGTCGGTGTGACCGACGACAGGCCCTGGGACGAGTGCGAGGGCCGCCTGAACGACGAGACGGGGGCGTGCGAGGCCGACGCGGACGTCACCACCGTCCCGTCCGCGGCGATCTCACAGTCCAAGTTCGTCAAGGCGACGAACGACGAGTACCCGCTCGGCCTCATCGTCGACCCGGACCAGCCGGGGACGGTGGACCCCGCGGACTGCACGGCCGATGCGGACGGCTTCTACTCCTACCCGTGCACCCCGATCGTCCCGCCGGGCCAGAACGAGACCTGGCGCGTCCGCGTGGACAACGTCGGCAACCTGCCGCTGAACAAGGTCGTCATCTACGACCGCTTCCCGGCGATCGGCGACACCGGCTCGTTCGCGGACTCGGCCCGCGGGTCCGCCTGGGGTCCGCTCTTCACCGACGACCCGCTGCCCGAGGTGGTCAACGCTCCGGACGGCAGCACGGTGGAGTACTTCTACACCAC
Organism: Isoptericola nanjingensis; assembly: GCF_050311635.1. Classification (NCBI taxonomy): domain Bacteria; kingdom Bacillati; phylum Actinomycetota; class Actinomycetes; order Micrococcales; family Promicromonosporaceae; genus Isoptericola; species Isoptericola nanjingensis. The sequence goes on from NZ_JBNOZL010000002.1 coordinate 318,006, forward strand.
GGTCGACGACTACTGCATGGACGACCTCACCGACCCGCTGAACGAGCCGACCTGCCCGGACGACCCGGAGACCGGATGGGCGCCGCTCACGACGGACACGCCGGACGACGTGCTGCAGTCGATCACCGCGATCAAGAACGTCGTCACCTTCCCGGAGGGGCAGCCCTTCCAGCCGGGGCAGTTCATCGCGCTCGAGGCGACGTCGACCACCCCGCCGGAGGCGCCCGAGGCCGGCGACCGCTCGATCGCGTGGAACTCGGCGGCAGCCTCGGGCGTGGCCGTCACCCCGGGCGGCACCCAGATCAACATGCTCCCCACCGAGGGAACCAAGGTGGGCGTCGCGACCGCGACGGGCCCGCTGAGCGTGACCAAGCTGGTCACGGGCGACGGTGCGCAGTACGCGCCCGACGAGTTCCAGCTCAACGTCCAGTGCACCTCTGCGGTGGGCACGTGGGTGGAGGAGGAGCTCGACCCGATACCCATCACCGTCACACCGGGGACGCCCACCGTGGTGCCCAACCTCCCGTACGGTGCCGAGTGCACGATCACCGAGGACGACGGCGTCAACGGTGAGTCGGAGCTCATCGTCGGCACGGTCACGATCGACACCGAAGACCCGGACAGCCCGAGCGAGATCACGGCGATCAACCGGTACGACCTGTCGAGCATCGTCATCGACAAGGAGGTCGTCAGTGACGCGGTCGACCAGGACGGCGCCCCGATCGTGTTCGGCCCGTTCGACGGCACGGTCGAGTGCACGTTCCTCGGCGAACCGGTCTACGCCGAGGGCTACGGTCCTGACGACCCGATGACGTTCGAGCTGAACGACGGCGACTCCGTGGAGTTCACGGGCCTGCCGGTCGGCTCCGCCTGCACGGTGACCGAGACGGGCACGGGCAACGCTTCGTCGACCACGATCACGGTGCGGCACGGGCCGTTGGACGACGGAACGACGACCGACGGGCCGTCCGCCGACCTCGACCTGGTCGGCGACGTGGTGGACATCCCGCGCAACGCGGTCACGCTGACGAACACGTTCGACGTCGGATCGCTGCACCTGGTCAAGGAGGTCACGGGCGACGGTGCCGACGAGTTCGGGGCCGGGCCGTTCGACTTCGACATCGTCTGCACCTACGACGACGACGGCGACGGGCCGGGCGAGCCCCGCACGGTGTACGAGGACAGCGTGACGCTGGACCCGGACGGCGAGGTCACGATCGACAACCTGGTGGCCGGCTCGGAGTGCACCATCACCGAGACGGACGACGCCGGCGCGACGTCGTCCGACGTGACGCCCAACCCCGTGACCATCACCTCGGGCGAGACGGCCGAGGTCACCGCGACCAACGTGTTCGACATCGGCTCCGTCACGGTGGAGAAGGTCGTGGACGGCGCCGGCGCCGAGCTGTGGGGCGCAGGACCGTTCACCGTCGAGATCGCCTGCACCTACCAGGGCGACGACGTCACGCCCGACCCGGCGTCGCAGACGTTCGTCGGCGGCGAGAGCGTGACGTTCGCCGGCATGCCGATCGGCTCGGAGTGCGAGATCACCGAGACCGACGACGGGGGCGCGACGTCGAGCGACGTGTCGCCCGCAACCGTCACGGTCGGCGGCGCCGACGGCACGACCGACCCGGTCGACGTGACGGCGACCAACACGTTCGACGTCGGTTCGGTCGTGGTGGACAAGGTCGTGGACGGCGACGGCGCGCAGTACGGCACCGGCCCGTTCGAGGTCACCCTGGCCTGCACCTACGAGGGCGAAGACATTCCCGCTGGGGACATCCCGGGCGGGGCGACCCGCGAGATCACGCCGGGCACCCCGGTGTCGTTCGACGACCTGCCGATCGGTGCCGAGTGCACCGTGACGGAGCCGACGGACGGCGGCGCGACCTCGGTGGACATCGCGCCGGAGTCCGTCACCGTCGGCGGGGACGACGGCACGGAGACCGAGGTCGGTGTCACCGTGACGAACACCTACGACCTCGGGTCGCTCCAGGTCGAGAAGGACCTGGCCGGGCTGGGGGCGCTGTACGGCCCCGGGCCGTTCGACGTCGCGCTCACCTGCACGTTCGAGGGCGAGCCGATCGACATCCCGGGCGGGGCGGACCGCGAGATCGCCGGTGGCGAGACGGTCACCTACGACGACCTCCCGGTCGGCGCGGAGTGCACCGTCCAGGAGACGGATGCCTTCGGGGCCAGCTCGGTCGCGATGGACCCACCCGGTGAGGACGACGCGACCAGCGGCACGGTCGTCGTCGGTGGGGACGACGAGGAGCCGGTCCTCGTCACCGTGACGAACACGTTCCTCACGTCGCCGGTGGTCGTCCGCAAGGTGGTCGACGGCGACGGGGCCGAGTTCGCCCCGCCGATGCCGGACTTCGAGCCGTTCCCCGGCCTCCCCGACCCGCTGCCCACCACGCCCGAGGACATCCTGGCGGCGCTCCAGGACGTCCAGGAGTGGCTGGCACAGGTGCCGTTCGACGAGTTCCCCTACCAGGTGTCGATGGAGTGCACGACGAGCGAGGGCGAGGAGGTCACGATCCCGGGCGGCGAGACCCGCCGGTTCGGGCCGGGCTTCCCGGGCCTGTACTTCGGCATCCCCGACGGGGCGACCTGCACCGTGACGGAGACGGACGAGGGCGGTGCCACCTCGGTGGCGGTCGCGCCCGACGACGTCGTGGTGGACGGCTCGGCGCCGATCACGGAGCCGCAGGCGTTCACGGTCACCAACACCTACGACGTCGGCGAGTTCACCGTCGAGAAGGCGGTGGACGGCGACGGCGCCGAGGCGTACGGCGACGGGCCGTTCGAGGTGACCGCGGTGTGCACGTTCGAGGGCAACGACATCGAGGTCCCGGGTGGTGCCACGCGCGCCGTGTCGCCGGACGAGCCGGCGGTCTACTCCGGTCTGCCGGTGGGCGCCGACTGCGTCGTCAGCGAGTCCGACGACGGCGGGGCGACGTCGTCGACGATCACCACCGCCGTCGAGGACGGTGACCCGGGCGAGGTCGTCGTGCCCGCGTCCGACGCCGAGCAGGTCTCGCTGCTGCTGACCAACACCTTCGACCTGGGCGAGCTCACGGTCGACAAGGTGGTGGACGGGGACGGGGCGGAGGCCTGGGGGTCGGGCCCGTTCGAGGTCACGCTGTCCTGCACGTTCGACGGCGAGGACATCGAGATCCCGGGCGGGGCGACCCAGACGATCACGGGCGGCGAGTCGGTGACGTACACCGACCTGCCGGTCGGGGCCGAGTGCGTGGTCACCGAGTCGGAGGCCGCGGGCGCCACCACGACGACCATCTCCACGACGGTCGACGGCGGCGACCCGGGCCAGGTCGTGGTGCCGGGCGCGGACGCCGACCCGGCGGTGGTCACCGTGACCAACACGTTCGACGTCGGCTCGCTGGCGGTGGACAAGGTGGTCGACTTCGAGGGTGACGCGTACGACGTCGGGCCGTTCGAGGTGACCCTCGCCTGCACGTTCCAGGGCGAGGACATCGAGATCCCGGGCGGCGCGGCGCGCGAGATCGCGGCGGGCGACACCGTCACCTACGCCGGGCTCCCGATCGGCGCGGAGTGCGTCGTGACGGAGACGGACGACGGCGGCGCGGCGTCGTCCACGGTCTCGACCGTGGGCGACGGCGACCCGGGCGCGGTGACCATCGCGGCCGACCCGGCGTCGTTGACGGTGACGAACACGTTCGACCCGCCCCCACCGCCCCCGGGCGGCGACGGCGACACCGGCGGGGGCGGCTGGCTCCCGACCACCGGTGCGGACATCGCCCTGTGGGTCGGCCTCGCCGTCCTGCTGGTCGCGGGCGGGGCGATCCTCGTCGGGATCCGGCGCCGACAGCAGCACTGACGCCCGCCCACGACGGCGCCGGCCCTGGTCACAGGGTCGGCGCCGTCGGCGTTCGGGGGGCGAGCAGCGGGGGTCCGCCGTACCTTCGTTGCGGGCGCGACCTGCGCCGTCGTCGAGGAGGGAGCACCACCGTGACCATCTCGGGCATCATCACCGCGATCATCATCGGCGCCATCATCGGCGCCCTGGGCCGGCTGTTCGTCCGGGGGAGGCAGAACATCTCGATCCTCGTGACGATCGTCATCGGGATCGTCGCCGCCCTGCTGGGCACGTGGATCGCGAGCCTGTTCGACGTCAAGGACACGGGCGGCATCGACTGGATCGAGCTGCTCTTCCAGATCGTCCTGGCCGTGATCGGCGTCTCGATCGTCGCCGGGATGGGTGGTCGCAAGCAGACGACCCCCTGACACGCGCCGGGCGTCAGCCCGTCGTGAGGTCGGTGACGTCCTCGGCCGCGTCCGTCCTGCGGGCGTGGCCGAGGACGTCGCGCACGATGACGGTCACGGGCGCGGACAGCATCGCGCCCAGCAGGCCGGCGAGCACGGCGCCGACGATGGTCGAGCCGAGGTTGACGATCGGGTGCAGCCGCAGCTGGTCGGAGGAGAGCTTGGTGAGCATCAGCGTCTGCACGACGTTCTGCACCACGAGGATGACGGCGAGCAGGATCAGCGCCGACGTCGGGCCCTGCGAGCCCAGTGCGATGAGCACGGCGAAGGCGCCGGAGAAGATCGCGCCCAGGTACGGGATGTACGAGGTCACGAAGGTGACGAGCGCGATCGAGAACGCCAGCGGCACGTCGAGCAGGACCGCGCCCAGCCCGATGAGCACCGCGGTGACGAGGCTCGACGTCGTGAGCGCGCCGAAGTAGCGGCGCAGCGTGGCCGTGGCCTCGTCGACGACGACGCGGCCGGGCGTGCCGCGGACGGACGAGTGGCGCGCCGCGAACTCCTCGATGCGGGGCCAGTCCGCCATCACGTAGAAGAGGAAGAAGACGGCGACGAACGTGCCGACGACGAACGCCGCGGCGCTGGAGAACACGCTCCCGAACAGGCTGGCGACGCCGCCTGCCAGGGAGCTCGTCGTCTCGCTCAGGTCGACGCCGGACAGGTCGAGCGTCGTGCCCGCGAGCTGCTGCTGGAGGGTGTCGAGGCCGCTGCCCAGCCGGTCGGTGATCTCCGCTCCCTGGTCGACGACGCCGTCGGCCGTGACCCAGACGGCGACCCCGAGGACCGCGCCCAGCGCGACCAGCACGGCGAGGGAGCCGAGGCCGCGCCGCAGCCCCAGCCGCTCCAGGCGGTCGACCAGGGGGTGCAGCAGCACGCCGAGCACGGCGGCGACGACGAGGGGGACGGCGAGCCCGCTGATCGCCGACACGGCGGCGTAGACCACCACCGCGGCCGCGGCGATGCCGACGACCGCCCACCCGATCCGTCCGAGCCGAAGCACGCCGTCGCCGGAGGGCCGCGCCGTCTCCGTGGCGGGTTCGGGGTCATGGTGGTGCACGGTTCTCCTCGGGTCGGTCCCGAGCATCATCCCGCGCGGGCGCCGCCGTGCCACCGGGAACGCGAACGGGCCGGCCGTCGGGGGACGGCCGGCCCGCTCGCGAACGGTCTATCGCTTACGCGCCTTGACGGTGGTCTCGGCAGTTCTCTCGCGCTTCTGCGCCCGCTTCTCCTTGAGGGAGAGCGCCGGCTGCTTCTTCGAGTTCTTGGCCACGGGAGTTCACCTCCACTCGCCTCCAGGTGGGTCGATGAACCGGCCACCATAGCAACGTCCCGCCGGGGCCGGGCGAGGCCGGTCGGCGGGACGTCGAGGTGTCGTGGGAGGCGCGGGGGCGCAGGTCAGGCGGCCGTGCCGAAGTCCTTCCGCCGGCGTTCGCCGTGCGCCGTCTCGCCGTCGGGGACGATCGCGTCGGGCGGCACGACGACGCCGGACGGGACGCGGCTGTCGGTGCCGAGGCGGGTGCCGGAACCGACCCGGGCGTCGTCGCCGACGACGCCACGGACGCCGACGTGCACGTTCTCGTCGACGCGGGCTCCGCGTCCGACGACGGCGTCGACGTCGACCCAGCTGAACCGGCCCACCTTGGCGTGCGCGCCCACGCGGGCGCCGGCCTCGACGTACGCGCCGGGCCTGATGGTGGCGTCGGGGTGGACGCTCGCGTGCGGCGAGACGAAGCCCTCGCCGTTGTCGTGCCGGAGGTACCGGGTGAACTTCCCCGGCTCGTGCTCGACCTCGACCTTTCGGGGGATGCGTCGCAAGAGTGCTCCTCATGGTGCGGGTGAATCTTGTGACATAACGCGCAAGCGGCGCCTGGTGTTCCCGGACGCGGCCCCGGCGGTCGGACGGCTGCGCGTTCCCGTGTGCAGTACGGTCGGGTCCTCAGCGGGAACGCTTCCAGGTGGTGCGTGGACGAAAAGGAGCGCTGGCGTGCGCAGACATCGTGCGAGGCTGGCGGACGTGGCCGAGGCCGCAGGGGTGTCGATGTCGACGGCGTCGAAGGCCATCAACGGTCGCGGCAGGATCTCCGCCGCCACCCGACGGCGCATCCTGGACAGCGCGCGCGAGCTCGGCTTCGTCGCCAGCAGCGGGCCCGGGCGGCAGCCGGTCACGTCGGTGGGGGTGCTGGCCGCCGACCTCGAGTCGCGGTTCTCGCTGCCCATCCTCGACGGGCTCGAGGACGGCCTGAGCTCGTACTCCTCGTTCGTGCATCTCTGCAACGCCCGGGATGACCGGCTGCGCGAGCGGCACCAGCTCAACGCCCTGCTGGACCGCCGGGTCGACGGGCTGATCGTGGTGGGCGGGCGCACCGAGGAGCGCGACCCGGTCGGCGAGGACCTTCCCGTCCCGGTCGTCTACGTGCACAGCCGGTCCCGGGACCCGCGGGACACCTCGCTGGTCGTGGACGACGCCCAGGGCGGCCGCCTCCAGGTCGAGCACCTCGCGGGGCTCGGGCGGACCCGCATCGCGCACGTCAGCGGCCGGCCGCAGTACCGGGTGGCCGCCGACCGCAGGACCGGCGTCGCCGAGGCGATGGAGGCCCGGGGGCTGCGGCTCGTCGCCGACCTGGCCGACGGCCCGCGGACCGCCCTGTGGGGGCGGGCGGCGATGCTCCGCATCCTCGAGGACGTCGGGGCCGGCGCCGTCGACGCGGTCGTGTGCGACTCCGACGCCATCGCGCTGGGCGTCATCGACCGTCTGCGGCGGGAGTCCGTGCGGGTCCCCGAGGACGTGGCGGTCGTGGGCTACGAGAGCTTCGGCCCGCTGGTGTGGAACTCCGACCCGAGCACCACGAGCGTCGACATGAAGCTCGAGGAGATGGGCCGCGAGGCGGCGCGGCTCCTGCACGGTGCGCTCGCGGGCGGCGGCCTCGAGCCCGGGGTCGTCGCCATGCCGTGCGAGCTCGTGCCACGCGGTTCGACGACGTCCGGTCTCTGACCCGCACGCCCTCCCACCCTTTCCTCACCCCTCGTCGTTCCTGTTGACGTGCACGGACGTCGGCGCTACGTCCAGGAAACCGCATTCCCACAATGTTGCGCACGTACAGAGAGGTACGGACGATGAGGGCACGACGGTCAGCAGCACGATCCGCGGTGGCGGCCGCCGCCGGACTGGCGGCGGCCCTGGCCGTCCTGGTCCCCGCGGCACCGGCGTCGGCGGGCGACGACGCCCTCCCGGCGTTCCCCGGCGCGGAGGGGTTCGGGTACGCCGCGACGGGAGGACGTGGCGGCGAGGTCTACCACGTGACGAGCAAGGAGCTGACGGGCCCGGGCACCTTCCACGACGCGCTCACCACCGCGGGCGACGTGCCGCGGACGATCGTCTTCGACGTCGCGGGGGACGTGACGATCCCGCAGATCGTCGCGCGCGACAAGCACGGGATCACGATCGCCGGCCAGACGGCGCCCGGCGACGGCGTGACCATCAAGGGGAACACCGTCCGGTTCGTCGAGTGCAGCGACGTCGTCATCCGGAACATGCGGTTCCGGCTCGGCTCGGCCTCGACGGACGACGCGATGTACATCGAGGACTCGCAGGACGTCATCGTCGACCACTCGTCGTTCTCCTGGGCGGGCGACGAGGTCCTCTCGATCAAGAGCAAGGACTACGACGCTCCGCGGTCGAAGAACATCACGGTGCAGTGGTCGATCATGTCGGAGGGCCGGCTGACCCACTCCATGGGCGGGCTCGTCGAGATGAACACCATCTCGATGCACCACAACCTCTACGCCCACAACAACGACCGGAACCCGAAGACCAAGGGCGTCATGGACTTCGTGAACAACGTCGTCTACAACTGGGGCGACTTCCCCTACGTGGCCGGCGGCGAGTCGGGCACCAAGGGGTACGGCAACGTGGTGGGCAACTACTTCGTCGCCGGCGTGAACTCCGCGAACCCCACCGCGGCGGTCGTGCGGGGCAACGAGAACTACCAGGTGTTCCTCGACGACAACCGGATCGACAGCAACCGGGACGGGGTCCTGAACGGCCGGGACACCGGCTCGGGGATGATCGAGGCCGCCCGCCCGGCCGTCCGGGTGCCCGAGCGCTTCGAGTACCCGCCGGTGCACACCCAGAGCCCCCGCCGCGCGCTCGACCTGACGCTCGACCACGCGGGCGCCTCGGTCGCGCGCGACGCGGTGGACGCGCGCGTCGTCGACGAGGTGCGGCACCAGACCGGCGCCATCATCGGGGACGAGTCGGACGTCGGCGGGTACCCGGAGCTCGACGAGGGCACCCCGGCGACGGACGCCGACCGGGACGGCATGGCCGACGACTGGGAGCTCGCGCGGGGACTCGACCCGGCGGACCCGGAGGACCGCAACGGCGACGACGACGGCGACGGGTACACGAACCTCGAGGAGTACCTGAACGAGCTCGCGGCGCCGGGCTTCCCGAAGGGCTACCCGCTGACCCCGGTGGAATGGTCCGGCGACGCCTTCGAGCCGCCGGCGCCGGAGGCCCCGGAGGCCGCGCCGGCCGCGCCGCTGGAGGGCGACGCGATCCGCAGCGCCGTCGTCACGGACTCGAGCACCAACGGGGCCGCCAACGCCGCGCTGTGGTCGATCCAGCAGGACCTCCAGGTGGGCGACTTCGTCGCCGGGGACCGGATGACCGGCAGCAAGGCCTACCGGTTCACGTCGGTGCCGGCGGAGATCCAGGGCCTCGAGTGGGTCCGGTCGGCGGTCGAGTCGCGCGCCGCCACGAACGACGACCTGCTCTCCTTCTTCCTGCCCGTGGACGCGGACGTCTGGGTCGCGCACGACACGCGCATCTCCCCGCGCCCCGCCTGGCTGACCGACCGCTACGAGGCCACGGACCTCACCGTCGCCGACGACCACGGCGGGTCGTGGAAGCTCTTCAAGGCGCGGTTCCCCGCCGGGTCGCACGTGGTCACCGGGGCCAACGCGGGCGGCACCGTCCTCAACTACGTCGTCGCCGTGGACCCCGTGCCGGGCGCGGACGAGCCCGTGAGCACCGCCCCGGCGGACCTCGGCGCCGAGTCGTCGGGGGCCGCGGGAGGCCTCGGGGTCGACCTCTCCTGGACCGGCTCCGCCAGCGCGACCGCCTACCTGGTCGCCCGGGCGTCGTCGTCCGAGCCGGCGATGCGGGTGGTCGGGACCACCGCGGACACCTCGTTCCGTGACGCCGACGTCGAGGCCGGGGTCCCGTACCGGTACCAGGTGACGGCCGTCGGACCCGGCGGGGCCTCGGACGCGTCGGCCGCGGTGAGCGCGCTGGTGACCTCGGGGTCCACGACGGCGCCCGCGCCGGGCGACCTCGCCGTCGGTGCCGCCCGGAGCTACTCCGTCGACCTGGGCTGGTCCGCCGTCGACGGCGCCACCGCGTACGGCGTCTACCGCGCGCCGGCCGAGGGCGGCGAGCTCGAGCTGCTCGGCCACGTGGCGGACCCGTCGTACACCGACGACACGGCCGAGCCGTCGTCGTCGTACCGCTACGCCGTGACGACGGTCTCCCCGGGCGGGGAGTCGGAGCCGTCCTCTGCCGTCTCGGCCGCGACGTCGGGCCCGCTGGACCCGGTGGTGGCCCCGGGAGGGCTGCAGGCCACCGAGGTGTCGGCCGCGGCGTTCGCCCTGGGCTGGGAGCCCGTGCCGGGCGCCGAGACGTACCAGGTGTACCGCCGTGACGGCGGGGGCGCGTTCGCCCTGGTCGGCACGACCACCGAGCCGGCGTACGAGGACGACACCATCGGCGCCTCCGTGGCGTCCTACGACTACGCCGTCACGGCGGTCAACGAGCTGGGCGAGTCGGAGCGGAGCGCGAGCCTCACCGTGCCGCTGCCCGTGCCCGCGCCGCCCACCGACCTGCGCGTGGGGCTCCAGGGCGCCACGTCCACGGGCCTGGTCTGGACCTCGGGCGGGGGCGCGACGGAGTACCGCGTGCTGCGGTCCGAGGCCGGCGGCGATCCGCAGGAGGTCGGCGTCGCGAAGGTGCACACCACCTACGACCGCGACCTCGAGCCCGGCACCGCGTACACCTACCGGGTGGTGGCCGTGAACGCGGCCGGCACGTCGGAGCCGTCGGCCCCGCTGCGGGCCGTCACCCTGCCCGGCTCGCCGTGAGGCGCCGCCCGGGCCGGCGGTGACCGGCGTCAGACCGTGGCGGGGAACCCCTCCAGCTGGACGTCCCAGCCGGCGGGGAACCCCGCCCCGCCGTCGAGGTGGGTGCGCGCCATGAGCGCGACGGCGGCGAGCAGGCCGCCGTTGCCCGGCAGGTACAGGGGCAGCGAGTCCGTCTGGTGGTTGTGCCCGTTCGGCAGCACGACGTTCTTGCCCGCCGCGTCCATGAGCGCGTCGACGGCCCAGCCGGGCTCGCCGAGGCGCGTCGCCGTCATCGCCATCATGGGGTAGTCCCAGCCCCAGGTGGACGTCCAGTCCCAGTCGCGCAGCACGTCCAGGTAGGTGGCGCGCATGACGTCGGCGTCGATCAGCCCGACGTCGGGGACGATGCCCAGCGCGCCGAGCATCGAGGGGTGGTCGGTCCGGATCGTGTACGGCTCGACGTCGACGCCGGTGTAGACGCCGTCGCGCACGTGCGGCGCCATCATGCCCTCCGCGACCTCGGCCCACCGCTCCTCGACCGGCAGGCCCAGCCGCTCGCGCCACGCGTTGGCGGTGCGCAGCGCCCAGCGCCAGTACGCCAGCTCGAACGGCGGGTTCGACAGGCGGGCTCGCTCTGCCGCGTAGCTCTCCTGCGCGGGCACGACCGGCGGGCCGAGCGTGAACCCGTCCGTCCCCCTCTGGGCGAAGTCGGCCATGAACTCCGCCGACGCGAAGACGACCTCGGCCTGCTCGCGCAGGAACGCGTCGTCGCCGGTGACCCGGTGGACGAGCTCGGAGAGGTAGACGACGTGCGGTTGCTGCCACACGAGGTGGACGCCGATGGAGCTCGGCGTCTCGCGCAGCACGGAGCCGAGCTGCTTGGGCCAGCGAGCCCCGGCGTAGCCCTGGGCGTGCGCGGTGTCCCGGGCCAGCGGCAGGGCGTGCCGGTACCAGCCGAGGCTCGGCTCGAGGAGCTCGGGGCGGCCCCACATCGGGAAGTGCGCGGCGTGCCACCAGTGCATCTCGAGGTGGAACTTGCCGCGCCACGAGTTGCACACCAGCCCGGTCTCCTGCGGCGGGAGGGACCCTGCGCTGTTCACGGCCGTGACGTACTGCGACAGCACGACGCGCCGCTCGAGCTCCCGGGCGCGCGGGTCGTCGGTCCCCGCGAGCTGCAGGGCCGCGCCGGACTCCCAGAAGTCCCGCCAGTGCGCGGCCGCGGCGCGGTGCACCTCCTGGGCGTCGCCTGCGGCAGCCGCGGTGTCCGCGTGCCCGGCCCGGGAGGGCAGCAGCACCATGTCGCCCTGCCCGTCGGTGGTGAGCTCGACGGCCACGTCGACGTCGTCGGCCGTGGGCCGCAGGACGACGCGGTGCGGCGCGACGTGCGTCAGCTCTGCGCCGGCGGCGGCGACGTGCACCCGGTAGGTCGAGTCGTCGAGCCGCCGCTCCACGAGCCACCCGCCGGGCACGGCCGTCACGGACGTGGAGTGGGCGTCGGGGGAGTCCCAGTCGGCGGCGTTGTGCCAGTCCGACGAGCCGTAGGGGAAGTCGACGGCGATGGCGAGCCCGGCGGCCCGGGCGGACGCGACGGTGACGCCGATCCGATCGCGGGTCGGGTGGACGGAGGTCCGCACCCGCACCGGCACGCCGCGGTGGGAGAACGCGCTGTCCACCGTCCCCGACCACAGGTCGAGGACCTGGCGGGTGCCCGTGAGGTCAGCCGGGCGCAGCGCGACGAGGGGCTCGCCGTCGTCCTCGTCCCTGGTGACCGCGACGAAGCCGATGCGGCCGAGGTCGAGGCGGTGCGGGTTGGCCCGGAACCACCGGGTGGCGTCGTACCCCGGCGTGTCCCGGCGGCTCTCCTCGACGTACGGCACGAGCCGGCCGTCGACCTCGTACCGCCGGGTGGTCTCCTCCAGCGCGTACTCCCGATCGCCCGCGATCGAGTGCCAGGCCCACTGGGTCTGGGTGCCGAGGAGCGTGCCCGGGTCGTCGCGGTCGGGCTCGTGGCCCCGCTTGTGCACCGGGTACTCGCCGGGCATCGACTGCAGGCCGGTGAGGTCCACGGTGAAGCCGAGCTCGCCGTTCCCGACGGTCACGGGGCTGCGCGGGTCCAGGGCGGTCTGCACGACGTCGTGCCGGCGCACGAGCGCGCGCCGGTCGATGGGCTGGGAGTGCACGGTGGGGCCCCTTCAGGCGGGTCGGGCGGCGAGCGGTGCGGGCGCGAGGTCGCGCGCCAGGGTGTCGGCGGCGAGCCGCGCGACGTGGTCGTCGTCGAGGACGCCGTCGGCGACGAGCACGCGGACGCGCCGGCGCAGGGGCTCGTCGACCGGCGCGGTGGTGCGGCGGTCCCACGCGAGCGCGAGCCCGACGCCGGGGTAGCCGGCGGAGCGGACGAACCACGGGTCCGTGTCGTCGTCGTGCGCGGCGACGACGACGAGCGTGGCGGGCCCCGAGTCGAACGTGGCGGTCCAGGCCAACCACGGAGACGTGGTGCCGTGCACGGCCTGCTCGCCGTCGGCGTCCGCGGTCCGCACATGGACGTCGGTGCAGGGCGCGATGCGCCAGAAGAAGCCGCCGTAGCCGCCGCCGGCCCGGCCGTTGCTGCCGGGGCCGCCGAGCGGGACCGGGGAGCCGGTCGCGCTGCGGAGCTCGGTCCGCAGGTCGAGCCACCAGCCGTCGGGGGAGGGGGACGCCTCCCACCGGCGGTGCTCCGTCAGCAGGGCGGCGCCCGCGGGGTCGCACCAGGTCAGCGACTGCTCGGCGACGCCGCCGTGGCGGGCGTGCCGGTCGAGGCGCACGTGCCCGTGGTCGGCCCGCCAGACGTACTCGCGGTCCTCCGCCGTGAACGTGCGGCCGCCCCAGAGGTTGGTGCCGCTCACGTCCTGGATCGCCAGGCCGGCGCCGAGGTGCCAGGCGTGGTCGGCCGGCAGGTGGTCGGTCACGACGACGCCGTCGAGGGTGGAGACCGGGTGCAGGTAGGGCCGCGGGGAGAGGATCGGCGCCACGTCGGCGCCGTCGCGGAGCTCGGCGACCGGCACGCCGCCCACGTCGAGCACGTCGAGGGCGGGTCGCCTCCGCGCCCACGGCACGCCCAGCTCGGCGAGCGTCGCCTGCGCGACGACCGCCCGCGCGAGGATCGCGTCGACGTCGTGCACGACCGGTCGCCGGTCGCGGCCCGAGCCCGTCCAGGTCACGGCCTCCGGGGGGATCTGGCGGGGCGCATCGGCCACCCGCACCGCCTCGAGCACGCGCATGAACGCGCCGGAGTCGGCCAGGGGGCTGAGCAGGTCCGCGCCCGTCGCGCGGTGCACGAGCAGGTCGTCGAGCAGGTGCGCGCGGCCCGCGGTGAGGGTGCGCCGTCCGGCGACGCCGTCCACCGTGAGCTCGTCGGTGGTGTAGCTCAGCTCGATCGTGCCGCGGGTGCCGCGCACGCGGATCACCGGGGCCGTCTGCTCCTGCGCGCACAGCGTCAGGGCGAGCGTCACGGCGACGCCGCTGGCCGTGCGGACGCGGACGACGGACGTGTCGTCGGCGTCGATCGCGTGCGCGCGGTAGAGGTCGGCGTCGACGTCGAGCACGTCGTCCGCGCGCCGGGCGCCGGCCAGGCGCAGCGCCGTCACGACGGCGTGCGCGAGCGGGTTGGTCGACACGCCGTCCACCACGTCGACGCCGTCGAGGACGCGCCTGCCCGCCCACGGGGACCGGTCGTAGTAGCCGACCGTGCGCGACCACGTCCCGACGGCGCCGACGGCCAGCACGTCGCCGATCTCGCCGGCGCGGAGCGCGTCCTCGATGATCCCCAGGGCCTCGGACCCCAGGCTCTGGAACCCGACCTGCACGACGCGGCCGGCGTCGCGCGCGGCCCGCTCGAGCTCGACGTACTGCGCCCACGACGCGACCGGCGGCTTCTCCACGTAGACGTCCGCTCCGGCCGCGATCGCCCGCAGCGCGAGGGGCGCATGGGTGTGCGGCGGCGTCGAGATCACCACCACGTCGGGCTCGACGCCGGCGTCCAGCAGGTCGGCGAGCGAGTCGAACCAGGGGACGCCGCCGGCGTCGTCCTCGGGCGGGCGAGGGTCCGCGACGCCGAGCAGCCGGGCCCGGCCGGAGCGCTCGGCGCCCCGCAGGTGCTCCAGGTGGCGGGTCGCGTAGCCGTGGCCGCCGACGAGGGCGACGCCGGGGGCGGTCACTTCAGCGAGCCTTCGACCTCGGAGATGAACTGCTCGGCGGCGTCGTCCGGCGTCGTCCGCTCGAAGAGCACGTCCTGCATCAGCCGGGTGAAGATGTCCCCGGTGCTGCTGGCGCCCTCGGGGGCGGGCATCCGCGCGCCGGCGTCGGACGCGGCGATCTCGTCGATGAGGTCGACCTCCTTCTGCTGCACGGTGCTGAGGCTCTCGCGCAGGTGGTCGCGCACCTCCGCGTTCGCCGGGACCCCGCGGTCCGTGCCGACCGCGTCGACCACGCGCGGGTCGTTGATGAGGTAGTCGAGCAGCATCGCCGCGGCCTCGGGGTGCGCGGTCTTCGAGGTGATGGCGTACTCCATCGTGGAGCCGACGCGGTTGCCGACCGCCTCGGCCTCGCCGGGGAGGTTCGCCTCGACGACGGAGTCGCCGAGCGCGTCCGCCTTGAAGTTGCTCCACGCGAAGGCGATCCCCTGCTTGCCGGTGCCGAACAGCGACTGCTCGGGCACGGCCGTCGAGTCCTCCACGAAGATGCTGGCCTCGGGGGTGGCGCCGTTCTTCTGGGCGTCCAACCAGAGCTGGAACCAGGCGGACACGGTCTCGGGGCTCACGCCCACGGTGCCGTCCTCGGCGAAGATGGCCTCGCCGTGCTGGTGGGCCCAGGCGTCGAGCAGCGAGGAGTTGGCGAACGGCACGGTGCCGTAGGTGCCCTTCGGGCTCTGGTCGGACAGCTGCTGCGTGATCGCGGCGAAGTCGTCCCACGTCCACGTCGACGTGTCCGGGAGCTCGACCCCGGCCTCCTCGAAGACGGCCGGGTTGAGGAAGGCCGCCAGCGCGTTGACGCCGGACGGGACGGTGTACTGCGTGCCCTCGATCTCGCCGATCTTGAGCGTGTCCGCCGGCACCTTGGAGGTGTCGAGGTAGTCGGACACCGTGCCGAGGTCCAGCAGCGCGCCGCGGCCGGCGTACTCGCTCGGGTAGGAGCCGCCCATCGTGATCAGGTCGGGGGCGTCGCCGCCGGCGACCTGCGTCGCGAGCATGTCCCAGTAGCTGCCGAAGTCGCTGCTCTGCGTCTCGACGGTGATGTTCGGGTGATCCTCCTCGAACCCCTTGATCGCCTCCTTCGTGATCTGGTTGCGCTCCTCCCCGCCCCACCATGCGAAGGTGATCGTCACCTCCTCGTCGGGGTCGTAGGGGGCGGCGTCGGCGCCGGGCTGGTCGACGGCGCAGCCCGCGGCGGTCGTCAGCACGACGAGGCCGGCGGTGGCCGTCGCGACGGTCGTCCTGAAGTTGAGTCTCTGCATGGGGTCGTACCTCCCTGTACGAGCAGCCCGTCCCCTGGAAGGCTCGCGACGGTCGGCGTCGGCGAGCGGGAAGGCGCTTCCCAGACTACGAAGAGTTCGATACTGTGGTCAACGGTTACCCCAAAAGTTGCGCGCTGGTGCGCAGCGCTCCGTGGTCGAGGAGGTCCACGCGATGAATCGTTCCACAGCGCAGACGGGCTCGTCCGGATGAGCGCGATCACCGAGCTCTCGAAGCTGAAGCGAGGCGGTCGCCCCCTGGACCCGCGTGAGCGGAAGGCGGCGCGACGGGACAACAAGGCGGCCCTGGTCTTCCTGCTCCCGTGGCTCCTGGGGCTGGTGGTCATCACGGCAGGCCCGATGATCGCGTCGTTCTACCTGTCGTTCACCGACTACAACCTGCTCGAGGACCCGAACTGGGTCGGCCTGGAGAACTACCTCCGGATGCTGACCGACGACCGCCTCCACCAGTCGCTCCGGGTGACCCTCACCTACGTCGTCGTGGGAGTGCCCCTCCAGCTCGCCGTGGCGCTCTTCATCGCGGTGGCGCTCAACCGGGGCATGCGCGGGTTGTCCTTCTACCGCTCGGTCTTCTACCTGCCGTCGCTGCTGGGCGGGTCGGTGGCCATCGCCATCCTGTGGCGCCAGATCTTCGGCACGACCGGCCTGGTCAACCAGGTGCTCGGCCTCTTCGGCATCGAGGGTATGGGCTGGATCTCCAGCCCGGACACGGCGCTCGGCACGATCATCCTGCTGCACGTGTGGACGTTCGGGTCGCCGATGATCATCTTCCTCGCCGGGCTGCGGCAGATCCCGACCATGTACTACGAGGCGGCCGCCGTCGACGGGGCCACCAAGGCCAAGCAGTTCTGGCGCATCACCATGCCGATGCTCACCCCGATCATCTTCTTCAACATCGTGCTGCAGACGATCGGGGCGTTCCAGTCGTTCACCCAGGCGTTCATCATCTCGGGCGGGATCGGCGGCCCGTCCGACTCGACGCTCTTCTACACGATGTACCTCTACAACACGGGGTTCAAGGACTTCGAGATGGGCTACGCCTCCGCGATGGCGTGGCTGCTGGTCCTCATCGTGGGCGCCCTCACCGCCGTCAACTTCATCGCCTCGAAGTATTGGGTCTACTACGATGACTGACACCATCCAGCGGGACGTCGAGACGGCCCCGGCCCCCCAGGAACCCGCGCCGGTCGCCGCGCGACGTCGGCGCTCCTCCCACCCCGTGCGGAGCGTCCTCAAGCACCTCGTGCTGATCGTCACGGGCGCCGTGATGATCTACCCGCTGCTGTGGATGGTGGTCTCGTCCCTGCGGCCGGACGACCTCATCTTCAGCCAGCCCGGCCTGTGGCTGAGCGACGTCGACCTGTCGCACTACCCGGACGGGTGGAACGCGCTCAGCCACCCCTTCGGCCGTTACATGCTCAACTCGGCGGTCGTGGTGCTCGGGTCCGTGCTCGGCACGCTCGTCTCGTGCTCGATGGCGGCCTACGCGTTCGCGCGGATGCGGTTCTCCGCCAAGACGCTGCTCTTCGCGATCATGCTCATCACGATCATGCTGCCGGGGCACGTCACGCTGGTGCCGCAGTACGTGCTGTTCTCCCAGCTCGGCATGGTGAACACGTTCTGGCCGTTGGTCGGGCCGAACATGCTCGCGACCGACTCGTTCTTCATCTTCCTCATGGTCCAGTTCATCCGGGGGCTGCCCAAGGAGCTGGACGAGGCCGCCCGGATCGACGGCGCCGGCCATGCGCGGATCTTCCTGCGCATCATCCTGCCGCTGATGACGCCGGCCCTCGCGACGACGGCGATCTTCACGTTCATCGGCACCTGGAACCAGTTCTTCAGCGCCCTCATCTACCTCACCGACACGGACATGATGACCGTGCCGGTCGCGCTGCGGCTGTTCGTCGACTCGCAGGGGGAGAGCAACTGGGGAGCCATGTTCGCGATGTCCATCGTGTCGCTGCTGCCCGTGTTCTTCGTGTTCCTCTTCGGTCAGAGGTTCCTGGTCCGCGGCATCGCCACCACGGGCATCAAGTGACGGGCGACGCCGTGCGCCGCGCGCTCAGCGGCGGGACGACCGGGCGGCCGCGACCAGCTCGCGCGCGTGCACGTCGGGCAGGTAGCACCGCACGAGGGCGAGTCCCACCAGGGGGAGGGTCGCGGGCTCGGTCACCACGAGGTAGAGCGGAGCGTTCCGTGGCTGGAACTTCATCTTGAAGCGGTGCAGGGACTCGAACCCGTAGAGGGGCTCGAGGCGCTCCGCGAGGCGGTCGAGGACGGCGTCGAGGCCCCCGGGAGAGGGGAGGTCGCCGTGGGCGAGCGGGCTGCCGGACAGCGATGCCTCCAGGGCGCCCTCGTCCCGGAACGTCGTGAGGGCGGACGCGATGAGCAGCTCCATCGTGTAGCGGAACGAGTCCGGTGCGCGCCGCATGACGTCGAGCGTCCACCCGACGACCTGCCCGTCCGGTGCGTGCACGGGCAGCCAGCTCGTCACGCCGTGCACCCGACCCTCGCCGTCCACCGCGAGCCCCACGCGCACCTCCGGGTCGAGGGCCTCGCGCACCCCGCCCAGCGTGAAGGCCATCTCCGGCAGGTCGCTGTCGCCGAGCCACGCCTCGGAGATCGCCCGCACCTGCGCGAGCGTCTCGGGCGGCTCGTCGACCAGTCGCACCAGCCGGTGCTCCATGCCCTGCTTCGCGGCCTGGTTGAGCGCCGTGCGCACGTCCTGCCACTTCTTGCCCCGGAACTCCAGGCCCGGCAGGTCGATCACGGCCTCCTGGGCCACCGGCACGAGGGTCCAGCCTCGCGATCGCCCGATCTCCGCGACCTCCTCGCTCGCGGAGAAGAAGCACGACCCCGCGCCCGCCGTCGACGCCGCCCCCACGAAGGCGTCCACCAGCTCCGCACGGCCGTCCGGCCCGTCGCCGACCGGGTCCGTGAGGACGACGACGACGCCGGCGTGCGCCTGGTAGGCGACGTACCCGTCCTGCCCCTCGGGCGTCCACCGCTCGAGCCCGTCCCAGGTCGTCATCCAGGCCAGCCGCTGGCCCGCCCCGAGGCGGCGGAGCGTCGCGCGCGCGTCGTCCTGGTCCAGCCGGGCCCCCGCCGACGGCCGCGCGTGCCGGCGGGCGCGGAACGACGACCGCCGGACGACCAGCAGCGCCAGCGCACCCAGGTCCAGCAGGAGCATGAGCAGCACGAGCGGCAGCTCCTCGGGCAGCGCGAGGGACGCGGCCAGCGCGAAGAGCGCCTCGCCGAGCACCCCGAGCAGCGTGAGCGCCACGGCCAGCCGCCACCACGACCTCCTGCCCCGGAGCAGGCCGACGGCGAGGACCAGGTCGACCGCGACGGCGAGGACACCCGTCGGCCAGCCGCTGCTGGCGACCTCGCCCAGCGGTCCTTCGCTGGGCCCGGCGGCGAAGCTCGTGAGCACCACGATCAGGGCCGAGATCGCGAAGTAGCCGGCGGCCGTCGCCCGGTCGCGCTGCAGGCGCCCGGCGCGTGTGCCGCGCCCCAGCCTCGCTCCCAGCACCGGGCGGGCGACGACGAGCCCGGCCACCCAGCCGACGACGTGCTCGACGTCCGCGATCCCGCCCCAGATCACGAGGGCGGCCAGGACGTAGATCGCGATCAGGGCGCTCGCCCGGAACCGCCACGGCGGTGCCAGGCTCAACGCCGTCACGGTCACCGCCCCGACGACCCCCGCGCTGAAGCCGACGTCGAGCACCTGCGCCAGACGTTCCGCCCAGTCCCAGCCCGTCCGGGCCAGGAGGGCGAGACCGCCGGCGGTCCCGACGACGCCGACGAGCTGGCAGGTCACCGCCGTGACGACCGCGCGCCGGGTCCCGAGGCGGAGCTCCGTCCAGCCGACGAGCAGGAGGAAGACCCCGGCGACAGCCACGTACTCCCACGGTTCGAGGGCGAACAGCGAGCCCGTGACGGGCGTCCACCACCGTCCGTCGGCGAACGCCGGGGCGCCGAACGCGACGTTCGCGAACCACGGGTGGTCCTCGAACGGCGACCACAGGGCGCCGGTGACGACGCCGAGCACGAGCATCAGCGCGACGATCCCGAGCGTGAACGGGGCACGCCTCGCCGTGCGGAGCAGCCGCAGCGCCGGGGAGGTGGTCGACGGCGGCGCCGCAGCCTGGTCGGTGGCGTCGGTCATGCGTCTCCTCACCTCGGATGAGGGCATCATTCCGCGGGCCGCGTCGCGGCGCGCGCCGTCCGACCGGCCCGGTGGTGGCCCGGCGTGGGCGTGATCGGGGATCATCAGCGGGATGAGCGGCGAGCGAGCAGGGCGAGGTCGGGGTCGGCGTGCGCTGGCGGTCGCCGTCGGGGCCGTCGTCGTGCTGCTGGGCGTACTGGCGCTGCTGGTGTGGAACGGGGTGCTCTGGCCCAACCGCCTGGCTGCCGACCGGTACGCCGTGCGCGGCGTCGACGTGTCCGCCTACCAGGGCGAGATCGACTGGCCCGTGCTCGCGGACCAGGACCTGGACTTCGCGTTCATCAAGGCCACCGAGGGCTCCGCCCACGAGGACGAGCGGTTCGCGGCGAGCTGGGAGGGAGCCCGCGCCACCGACCTGCTCGTCGGCGCCTACCACTTCCTCTCCTTCGAGAGCCCCGGCGCCGACCAGGCGGCGCACATGATCGACGTCGTGCCCGCCGAGAGCGGCACCCTGCCGCCCGTCGTCGACGTCGAGTACTACGGCGACTTCGCGGCCGACCCGCCGACGGTCGACGAGCTCCGGGGCATCCTCGACCCGATGCTCGACGCGCTCGAGGAGCACTACGGCGTGCCGCCGATCCTCTACACGACGCAGCAGATCCGGGCGGACTACCTGGGTGACGACTACGACCGGTACCCGCTGTGGATCCGGTCCGTCGCCTCCACCCCCGACCTGCCGCGCCGCGACTGGGAGTTCTGGCAGTACTCCGACCGCGACACGCTCCCCGGCTACGCCGGCGAGGAGGAGCACATCGACATGAACGTGTTCGACGGCACGATCGGCGATCTGAGCGCGCTGACCCAGCCGTAGCCGCCTACCGTCGGCGGCGTGATCGATCGATGGACATGGCCGGCCGCGGTGGGCGTCGGCCTCGGGGTGCTGGTGTTCCTCGGGGTGCTGATCCCCGTGCTGCTGGTGCAGCAGCGACGATACGGGCGGCTCGACGCGCGGCGGGTGCTCGGCGCCGCGGCGCTCGCGGTGTACGTCGTGACGCTGCTCGCGTACACGCTGCTGCCGCTGCCGTCGGGGGACCTGGCCGCGTGGTGCGCGGCGCACGGGGTCCCCGGCGCGTAGCTGGTGCCCCTGCACTCGCTGGACGACGTCCGCCGGGAGACGGCGGGCCTCGGGCTGCTGGCCACGCTGCGCAGCGCCGCGGTGCTGCAGGTGGCGTTCAACGTGCTGCTCTTCGTGCCGTGGGGCGTGCTGGCGCGGCGATTCCTCGGGTGGGGCGTGGCCGGGTCCACCCTGAGCGCGTTCGTCGCGTCGGTCGCGATCGAGACGGTGCAGTACACCGGGATCCTCGGGATCATCCCGTGCTCCTACCGCGTGGCCGATGTGGACGACGTCCTCACCAACACGCTCGGCGGCCTGCTCGGCGCGCTCGTCGCACCCGTCGTGCTGCGCTGGATGCCGCAGGCGCGCGAGCTCGCCGCCGCGCGCCTGGAGCCGCGGCCGGTGACGTTCTGGCGGCGCGTCCTGGGGATGGTCACCGACCTGCTCGCCGCGTTCGCGCTGGGGGCGGCGCTGCAGCTCGCCTACCGGGTGGGGGTGCTGGCGACCGGCCGGGACGTCTCGTCGGCGACGACGGGGCCCGACGTGCTGCTCGGCACGGTGGTGCCCGCCGTCGTGGTCTTCCTCCTGCCGCCGTGGGTCAGCTCGGGCGCGTCGCTGGGGCAGCGGGCGGTGTGGCTGGAGCCGCGATGGCCCGACGGCGCGGGGGCGCTGCGACGGGGTCCGCTCGCGCGGCGCCTCGCCCGCGGGTACCTCGTGCTCGGCCTGTACGGGGTGCTGGGGATCGTGGAGGCGGTGCCGCCCGGCGACGCGTCGAACGCGTGGGCCGGGGCGCTGCAGAACGTGGTGGCGCTCGCGGCCCTGGTCGGCGTCGTCGCGACCGGCGACCGGCGCGGCCTCGCCTGCGTCCTCACGGGCGCGCGGATGGTCGACGCGCGGACGGGGCACCGGCCGCGGTGACGGCAGTCCGCGCTCATCTGTGACTATCGCAGTGCTCGTTTGCTACGTTGGTCCTTCCCGTACCCGACGGAGCAAGGACGCACCATGACCGCACTCAGCGCCGAGACCGTGGAGTCGCTCGCGAGCGACGACCTGGCTGTCCCGCAGTACGACCGCAGCCGCCTGCGCGCCGGCATCGTGCACCTGGGCGTCGGCGGGTTCCACCGCGCGCACCAGGCGATGTACCTCGACCGGCTGATGAACGCCGGCCAGGCGCTCGACTGGGCGATCTGCGGCGTCGGCGTGCTGCCGCACGACGCCCGCATGCGCGACGCGCTCGCCGCGCAGGACGGGATGTACACGCTGGTGCTCAAGCACCCCGACGGCACGCTCGAGGGCCGCGTCATCGGCTCGATCGTGGACTTCCTGCTCGCGCCGGACGACCCGGAGGCGGTGCTTTCGACGATGGCCTCCCCGGAGATCCGCATCGTGTCGCTGACCGTCACGGAGGGCGGCTACAACGTCAACCCGGTGACGGGCGAGTTCGACGCCGACGACCCGGCCGTGCGTGCGGACCTCGAGCCCGGCGCCGTGCCCGCCACGACGTTCGGGCTGGTCACGGAGGCGTTGCGCCGCCGCCGGGACCGCGGCGTCCCGCCGTTCACCGTGCAGAGCTGCGACAACATCCAGGGCAACGGCGACGTCGCGCACCGCATGTTCGCCGCGTTCGCCCGGCTCAAGGACCCGGAGCTCGCCGGGTGGATCGAGGAGCACGTCCCGTTCCCCAACTCGATGGTCGACCGCATCACTCCCGTCACCACGGACGACGACCGCACCATGGTGGCCGAGCGGTTCGGGGTCGACGACGCGTGGCCGGTCGTGGCGGAGCCGTTCACGCAGTGGGTCGTCGAGGACCGGTTCGCGGACGGGCGCCCGCCGTACGAGGAGGTCGGCGCGCAGCTCGTCGACGACGTCGAGCCGTACGAGCTGATGAAGCTGCGCCTGCTCAACGCCAGCCACCAGGCCCTGTGCTACCTGGGCTACCTGGCCGGGTACCGGTACGCGCACGAGGTCTGCGCCGATGAGACGTTCGTGCGCTTCCTGCGCGACTACATGGCGCGCGAGGGCGCCCCGACGCTGCTGCCCGTGCCGGGCGTGGACCTCGAGGAGTACGAGGCCACGCTGATCGAGCGGTTCGCCAACCCGCACGTGCGCGACACGCTCGCCCGCCTGTGCGCCGAGTCCTCCGACCGCATCCCGAAGTGGCTCGTCCCGGTGATCCGGGCGAACCTCGCCTCCGGCGGCGACGTGCACCGGTCCGCGGCCGTCGTCGCCGCGTGGGCGCGTTACGACGAGGCCGTGGACGAGCAGGGCGAGCCCATCGAGATCGTCGACCGCCTCGCCGACCGCCTGAAGGCCGCGGCGGCGAGGAACCGGGAGGACCCGCTGGTGTTCGTCCGCGACGAGGAGCTCTTCGGCGACCTGGCGTCGGAGCCGCGGTTCGTCGAGGCGTACACCGCCGCGCTGGAGTCGCTGCACACGCTCGGCGCCCGCGCGACGGTCGAGGGCCTCGTCGCGGGCTGAGCCCCGGAGGCGTCCGTCAGCCGGCCGCGCTCGGTCGGCTGCGCTCGGTCGGCCGCGCTCAGTCCGCCGCGCGGTCGCGGGCGGCGGCCTCGCGGACCGCGCGGTCCTCGGCGACGGCGTCGCGCCGCTTGCCGGCCTTCTTGTCGCTGGCCTTGGTGTCGCGCGGCGGGAGCTGGATGTTCTCCTCGGCGGCGATGCCGTCGTTGAGCTCGCGGCTGCGCTCCACCTCGGCGTCGAGCTCGGCGCCGAACAGCAGCACGAGGTTGACGATCCACAGCCACAGCAGCAGCACGATGAACGTGGCGAGGATGCCGTACGAGCCGTAGTTGGAGAAGCTGCTGCCGACGTACCAGCCGAACGCCGCGGACGCGATCGCGGTGACGACGATGGCGACGACAGCGCCGACGCTCAGCCAGCGGAACCGCGGCCGCTTCACGTTCGGGGTGAAGTGGTACAGCATCGCCACGGCGACGACGACGAGCAGGAGCGCCACCGGCCACTTCGCGATGCCCCACACGGTGAGGGCGACGTCCCCCAGGCCGATCGCCTCGCCCACGGACCGGGCGATCGGCCCGGAGAGCACCAGGCTCGCGACCACGACGGCGGCGATGATCAGCACCACCAGGGTCAGCGCGAACATCGCCGGGCGCAGCTTCCAGACCGGGCGCCCCTCCTCGACGTCGTAGATCCGGTTCATCGCGCGGCCGAACGCCCCGACGTACCCCGACGCCGACCAGAGCGCGAGCACGAGACCGACGACGAGGGCGATCCCCGCGCCCGTGTTGCCGACCGCGTTCTCGATGAGGGGCTCGACGATCTTGATCATGTCCTCGGGCAGGAACTCCGAGACCGTGTTCATCACGGAGTCGAGAGCCTTCTCGGCGTCCCCGACGAACCCCAGCAGCGACACCAGCGCCAGCAGCGCGGGCGCGGACGCCAGGACGGCGTAGTACGTCAGCCCGGCGGCGAGGTCGGTGCACTGGTCGGCCCCGAACTCACGGACCGTGCCCTTGAGGGCCCGGCCCCAGGACGGCTTCGGCGCGTCGGACGGCGCGCGCGGGGTGTCGGGGACGTCGTGCGTGGCGTCGTCGTCCGCCCGTGCGCGACGCTCGGGCTGGTGCTCGCCGGACTCGGTCATGGTGGCCTCCTCGGTCACCCCCAGGCTCGACGGCGCAGGTCATGCCCGCAATCGGGACAGCGGCGGCGCTACCCGGCGGACGCGTCCACCAGCTCCTCGAGCGCGCCCGCGGCGGCGTCGTCGCACACGACGGTGGTGGCGATGCCGCCCGCGACGGCGGCGCGCAGGCCGGGCGCGGCCTCGCGCCCGTAGCCGGCGGTGACGACCTCGGGGGTGCGGACGAGCTGGTCGAAGGTCACGCCCACCACGCGGGCGTCGAGCGGCGTGACGACGCGGCGGCCCTCGGCGTCGAAGAGCCGTCCGGAGCACTCGGCGACGGTCCCCGCGGCGGTGGCGGCGCGCCGCTCGTCCCCCGTGACCTGGGGGAACACGGTGGATCCGGTGGCCGTCCACGCCCCGATCGCGACGACGGCGACGTCGAGGCCGTCGGCGCGGTCGAGGGCGGCGGCGATCTCGGGCTGCCGGCGCATGCCGGCGGCCGTGCCGGGGTCGGCCACGAGCAGCGGCGACCAGACCGGCCAGGTGCGCACGCCCGGCATCCGGCGGAAGCCCTGGATCATGTCGAGCGAGTCGCCCGACCCGTCCACCGGCAGCGCGCCGACCAGCTGCACGACGTCGCACGCGGGCAGGGGATCGAGGTGGCGCACCGCGATCTCGATCGTGCGGGACCAGGAGACGCCGAGGGTCGCGCCCTCGCGCACGTGCGCGGAGACGACGCCGGCGAGCGCACGGGCGACCGATTCGCGCGTCGCGCCGGGGGTGCCGGCCGCGCCGGCGATCACGACCTCGCGCGCGCCGAGGCGCTCGGCCAGGCGCCGGGCGCGGCCGGCGTCCAGGTGGGCGGGCGGCGAGATCTCGATCCGTACGACGCCGCTCTCGCGCGCCTCGGCGAGCAGCCGGGCCACCTGGAAGCGGGAGATGCCGCGGGCGGACGCGATGTCGACCTTGGAGCGGTTGTCGAGGTAGTAGTCGCGGCTGACCTCCACGAGGAGGCGGGCGTGCTCGGCGTCGGTCACGGGATCATCCTCCTCGCAGGTCGGGCCGCCGCGCCACTCTGAGCGCTCGGTCCTTGCTCACGTGAGCATCACGAACTACTGTCCATACAGATGAGCGCAGCGCAGCATCTCATCTGTGCGCGCCGGAGCTCGTCGAGACACACCGACAGGACCGACGACGTGAGGACAGCGATGTTCCGACCACGAACCCGGAGGCTCGCCGCCGCGGCCGGCGCCGCCGTCCTCGGGCTCTCCCTGGCCGCCTGCGCGGGGGCGGGCGCCGTCGGCGGGGGAGACGGCGAGCAGATCGTCGTGGCGATCGTCTCGAACCCGCAGATGCAGGACGCGATCTCCCTCCAGGACGAGTTCCGCAAGGAGCACCCCGGCATCGACGTGCGCTTCGTGTCCCTGCCGGAGAACGAGGCCCGCGCCAAGATCACCGCGTCCGTCGCCACCGGCGGCGGGGAGTTCGACGTCGTGATGATCTCCAACTACGAGACGCCGATGTGGGCCGAGAACGGCTGGATCGAGAACCTGCAGCCGTACGCCGACGCCACCGAGGGCTACGACCCGGACGACTTCGTGCCCAGCGTGCGGGAGGCGCTGTCGGTGGACGGCGACCTCTACTCGGTGCCGTTCTACGGCGAGTCGTCGTTCCTCGCCTACCGCAAGGACCTCTTCCAGCAGGCGGGCCTCACCATGCCGGACCGTCCCACCTGGGACGACGTCCGCGAGCTGGCCGCCGAGCTCCACGACCCCGCGCAGGACTTCGCGGGCATCTGCCTGCGCGGGCTGGCCGGGTGGGGCGAGGTCATGGCCCCCATGACGACAGTGATGAACACCTACGGCGGGCAGTGGTTCGACGAGGGCGGGAACGCCCGCCTCGACTCGCCCGAGGTGCGCGAGGCCGTCGAGACGTACGTCGACACCGTGCAGCAGTACGGGCAGCCTGGCGCCGCGACCTCCGGCTTCGGCGACTGCCTCACCCGGTTCGCGCAGGGCCAGGCGGCCATGTGGTACGACGCGACGTCGATGGTCTCGTCGATCGAGGACCCGGCGTCGTCGACCGTGGCGGGCAAGACGGGCTACGTGCCCGCGCCGGTGAGCGAGACCGACGCGGCCGGCTGGCTGTACTCCTGGTCCCTGGCGATCCCGTCCACCAGCGAGCACAAGGACGCCGCCTGGGACTTCGTGTCGTGGATGACCGACAAGGACTACATCACGCTGGTCGGCTCCACGCTCTCCTGGGAGCGGGTGCCGCCTGGCAGCCGGCTGTCCACGTACGAGATCCCGCAGTACGCGGAGGTCTCGGAGGCGTACGCCGACGCGACCCTCACCGCGATGAGCGAGGCCACCCAGGAGAAGACGATGGTGGCGCCCGTGCCGTACCCGGGCATCCAGTTCGTCGGCATCCCCGAGTTCCAGGATCTCGGCACCCGCGTAGGGCAGCAGATGTCGGCCGCGATCGCGGGGCAGAAGTCGGTGGCGGACGCGCTGGAGCAGTCGCAGCAGTACGCCGAGACCGTCGCCGAGACGTACCGCAAGGAGAACGAGCGATGACCGCCGTCACCACGCAGGCCGGGAACCTGCGGCGCGCGCAGGCCCAGCGCGCCGCCCGCGCGGACAAGCACCGGTACTCCCGCGCCGAGCGGTGGCGCCGCCGCGGGCCGCTGCTGCCGGCGCTGGTCTTCACGATCGTCGTCACGCAGATCCCGTTCCTCGTGACGATCTGGTACTCGCTGCACTCGCGGAACCTCTTGCGCCCCGACTCCGACCTCTTCGTCGGGCTCTCGAACTATCTCGACATCGCGCGCGACTCGGTGTTCCGCCAGACGGCGCTCAACTCGGTGGTCATCACCCTCGGCTGCGTGCTGGTCGCGATGGTGCTGGGCATCGTGCTCGCGATCCTGCTCGACCGGCCGTTCCGCGGCCGGGGCGTGGCGCGCACGCTGCTCATCACGCCGTTCCTCATCATGCCCGTGGCCAGCTCGGTGCTGTGGTCGATGGCGATGCTCAACCCGACGTACGGGCTGTTCAACTGGACGCTCGG
This sequence comes from Isoptericola nanjingensis, assembly GCF_050311635.1. Classification (NCBI taxonomy): domain Bacteria; kingdom Bacillati; phylum Actinomycetota; class Actinomycetes; order Micrococcales; family Promicromonosporaceae; genus Isoptericola; species Isoptericola nanjingensis. Next base: position 345,886 of record NZ_JBNOZL010000002.1, read on the forward strand.
GCTGGTGGGCATCGACCCCGTCGACTGGACCTCCACGTACCCGATCGTCGCGATCCTCATGGCCCTGGTGTGGCAGTGGACGCCGTTCATGATGCTGCTCGTCCTGGCCGGGCTGCAGGCCCAGCCGAAGGACGTGCTCGAGGCCGCCGCGATGGACGGCGCCGGCTGGTGGCGCACCTTCGGGTCGATCACGCTGCCGCAGCTGCGCCGGTACATCGAGCTGGGCGTGCTGCTCGGGATCATCTACGTGGTCAACACGTTCGACCAGATCTACCTCATGACCGCCGGCGGCCCCGGGACGGCCAGCGCCAACCTGCCGTTCTACATCTACCAGCGCGCCTTCCTCGGCTTCGACGTCGGGCAGGCCGCCGCGATGGGCGTCGTCGTCGTCATCGCCACGATCATCGTCGCCTCCGCCGCGCTGCGGCTCATCTTCCGCAGCTTCGACGTCAAGGAGTGAGCATGACCGCCACCGAAACGGCCCCGCGCACGCCTGTCGCCCCGTCCGCGGCCGCGCGCCGCTCAGGCCGGAGCAGCGTCACCGGGGGGCTGCTCACCACCCTCACCTGGATCCTCGCGCTCGGGTTCTTCTTCCCCGTCCTGTGGATGGCGATGACGGCGTTCAAGCAGGAGAACCAGGCGTCGTCCGACCCGCCCACGTGGTTCTTCACCCCGACGCTCGACCAGTTCCAGGCGGTGGTCGGGGAGTCCGGCACGTACGTCGCGAACTCGGCGATCGCCACCGGCGTCTCGACCGTCCTCGTGCTGCTGCTCGGCATCCCCGCCGCGTACGCGCTGTCGATCCGGCCGGTGGAGAAGGTCAGCGACGTGCTGTTCTTCTTCATCTCCACCAAGATGCTGCCGGTCGTGGCCGTCATCGTGCCGATCTACGTCATCGCCGGGCAGCTCAAGGTGCTCGACAACATCTGGACGCTGGTCGTGCTGTACACGGCGATGAACCTGCCGATCGCGGTGTGGATGATGCGGTCGTTCTTCCAGGAGATCCCCGCCGAGGTGCTCGAGGCGGCCGCCGTCGACGGCGCGGGGCTGATGAAGACGCTGCGGTCCGTGCTCATCCCGATGGTCGCGCCCGGCATCGCCGCGACGGCGCTCATCTGCGTGATCTTCGCGTGGAACGAGTTCTTCTTCGCGCTCAACCTCACCGCGTCGCGCGCCGCCACCGTGCCGATCTTCATCGTCTCGACGATGACGAGCGAGGGCCTGTTCCTCGCGCGGCTCTGCGCCGCCGCGCTGCTCGCGTCGCTGCCGGTGATCCTCGCCGGGTGGATCGCGCAGAAGCAGCTGGTGCGCGGCCTGTCGATGGGCGCGATCAAGTAGCCGGGCCGGTGTGCAGCAGGTCGCGGGCCTGCTCGGCCGCGCGGGTGATGCTGTCGGCGACGAAGTCGATGAAGCGGGCCATGTTCTCGAGGCGCGCGCCCGCGGCGGAGTCGCGGCCCAGGACGTCGACCCCCTGCCGGGCGGTGGCGGCGAGCGCGGCGTTGGAGCGCGCGGCGGCGATCATCGACTGGTACCAGGCGTCGCCGTCGGCGGCGTAGCGCTCGCGGCGCCCGTCCTCGCGCTCGCGGCGGATCAGCCCCAGGTTCTCCAGCAGCGCGACCGCCTTGGACACCGACGCCGGGCTCACCTGCAGCCTCTCGACCAGCTCCGCCGCGGTGAGGCTGCCCGAGTCCGCCAGGTACAGCCGCGTGAGCACGGCCGCGGCCATGCGGGGGAGGCCGGACTGCATGAGCAGCGTCGTGAACGTCTCCTCGTACTCCCGCAGGGCCGCGTCGTCGGTCGCGGCCCCCGAGCCGGACGTCGCGCGCGGCGAGGCGGGACGACGACGGTGCGCGCGCTGCTGGGTGGCGCGCTGGGCGAGGTCGGCGCGGTAGCCGCCGGGGCCGCCGTTGCGCATCACCTCGCGCGTGACGGTCGACGTCGGGCGGTCGAGCCGGCGGGCGATCTCGGCGTACGCGAGGTCGTCGGCGAGGCCCAGCGCGATCTGCTGGCGCTCCTGGGCGGTGAGCCGGCCTCCCGGCATGGCGTCCTCCTGGGGTCGGGCCCGGGGTCGGGCCGGGTGCCACGTTACGTTCACTTCGGGTCAGGTGCAACGGGCTCAAGCGCGGTGGTTGCGTTGATGTTCAGGCCTGGTGCAACGATATTGGCATCGTGACCTGCGCAAACGGTCTTCTGATGCAACATTGCTCTTGCCCGATCTACGAACGCAACGTAGCGTTTCGTATGTCAGAAAGTCACCGCACCGACCATCGCAGGAGCTGAGAACGATGCAGAACTTCGCCACCCCCGCCCCCGTCTCCGCCGTCGTCGACGTCCCGGCCGGGCGCCTCACCTTCGTCGCCGCCGACCGGTCCGACACCACGGTCGAGGTGCGGCCCGCCGATGCCTCGAAGCGCCGCGACGTCGAGGCCGCCGAGCAGACCACCGTCGCGTACGCCGACGGCGTCCTGCGCGTCGCGGCGCCCGACGGGCACCGGGCCTTCGGGCCCTCCGGCTCGGTCGAGGTCACGGTGCAGCTGCCCGCAGGGTCCGCGGTCGAGGTCACTGCGGCGAGCGCCCCGCTGCGCGGCGTCGGGCGCCTGGGCGCCGTCGTCGTCGAGACCGCGCACGGTGACGTCAAGATCGACGAGGCGGCGAGCGCCCGCCTCGCCACGCAGGCCGGCGACATCACCGTCGGCCGGCTCACCGGCCCCGGCACGCTGAGCACCGCGAAGGGCGACCTCCGCGTGGAGGAGGCCGTGCAGGGTGCGCTCGACCTGAGCACCCAGGCCGGCGACGTGACCGTGGGCGTCGCGTCCGGCGTCACCGCGTCGCTCGACGCGGGCACGACGCTGGGCCGCATCAACAACTCGATCACGAACAGCGGCGGCGACGTCCAGGTCGCGATCCGCGCCACCACCACGATGGGCGACGTGTCGGCGCACAGCCGCTGAGCCGACCGCCGCAGGATCCCGGACCCGCCGGGCCGACGAGTTCCGTCGGCCCGGCGGGTCTGTCCTGTCATGACCCCCACCGGAACCCTCGACGCCCGCTTCAGCGAGGCCACCGCGCCCACCCCCTGGCCGGAGGTCGAGGCCGCGCTGACGGCCGCGACCCTGTACCGGCTCGTCACCGTCCGGGCGGGCGGCCGCCCGCACGTCACGCCGCTCGTCGGGCTGTGGACCGACGACGGCTTCGTCTTCTGCACCGGCCCCGGCGAGCAGAAGGCCCACAACCTCGCACACAGTCCGCACGTGGCCGTGACGATCGGGTCCCCGGAGTGGGACGCCGGGCTCGACGTCGTCGTGGAGGGCGTCGTCGTCCGCGCGACCGGCGAGCCGGAGCTCCGCCGGCTCGCCGACGGCTTCCGCGCCAAGTACGGCGACGCCTGGGACTTCGAGAACGACGACGAGTCCTTCGACCCGCACGGCCAGCGCGCGCTCGTCTACCGGGTCGTCACCGACAAGGTGCTCGCGTTCGCCAAGTCGCCGCACGGGCAGACGAGGTTCCGCCCCTGACGTCGCGTCACGGCGCCAGGTCGGGGTCCAACGGGAGGGTGAGCGCCGTGCCGCACTCGCCGACCCCGTCGAGGACGGTGGCGGCCCACCCCTCGGCGAGCTCGTCGTGCGTCACGAGGGTCTCCGACCGGAGCGTCGTGGGCGTGCCGCCGGCCGCGTCCTGCGCCGGTTCCGGCCAGGATCCGTCGGCCCAGAGCGGGTCGCCGTCGTCAGGGACGGTCGTAGCGGGCTCGTCGTCGGCGGCGCGGGCCTCGAGGGTGGGGGTGCCGGTGGGCTGCGTCGGCCAGTCGGCGGGCACGGTCCACCGCGCGCCGAGGCGCCACGTCGTCGTGGCGTTGCGGTGGATGCCCAGCCGTGACTCCCAGCTCTCCGCGCGCTGCGCGACGATCGTCGCCGACGCCGAGACGTCGACGCTCTCGGCGTCCAGGCCGCGCCGCCCGCCCCGCCGGGCTCGCCCAGGCCCGGGAGCGCGGCGAGGGTCGGCGCGGCGCCCGTCGCGAGGAAGGCCACCGCCGCCACGAGCGCGGAGTCGAGGAGCGCCGCCAGCACCCGCAGGCCCCACGCCGCCGGCGGCGACGTCGTGAACGGGTTGAGGGCGTGCTCGACGCGCGAAGGCGCCGTCGTCGTCATGTCCGGATCGTTCCATGACCGTGCGGCGGCGTCCACGGGATGTCCAGCCCGTGCCCAGGTCACTGGCGCGCGACGGTCCCCGCGTCGCCGTCCACGACGACCGCGCCGGCGTCGCGCAGGGCGTCGGTCGCCGCGGGCACGCCGAGCACGGCGGGCAGCCGCAGCTCGCGCGCGACGATCGCCGCGTGCGACAGCAGCCCGCCCGTCTCGGTGACAACGGCGGCGACGACGTCGAACAGCGGCGTCCACGCGGGGTCCGTCTCGCGGCACACCAGCACGTCGCCGGGCCGGACCGCGCCGAAGTCGTCCGGTCCGCGCACCACCCGCGCCGGCCCGCTCGCCCGGCCGCCGCTCGCCCCGGTGCCCCGCAGCACCCCGTCGTCGCTGTGAGCGGGAGCCTGGCCCCGTCCTGCCCCTCGATCAGGGCCGATCTCCCGCTCGCAGCGGTCGACGGGGAGGGCGGCCGTGACCGGGCGGGCCTGCAGCAGCCAGGCCGTGCCGGCGTCGTCCACCGCCCACTCGACGTCCTGCGGGCCGCCGCGCAGGTCGGCGACCTGTCGCCCGAGCGCGGCGAGGCGCAGCACGGCGTCGTCGTCGAGGCAGGGGCGGTCGCGGTCCGCCGCCGGGACGTCGCGGGTCCTGGTGCCGCCGGGGGAGCGGTCCACGCGGGTGCGCTTGTCGCCGGTGCGGTGCTCGACGACGCGCCCGGCGACGACGGTCCACCGGTCGGGGTCGACGGTGCCCTGCACCACGCTCTCGCCCAGCCCCCAGGAGCCCTCGACGACGGTGCGCCCGCCGCCGGTGAACAGCACCCCCGCCGCGCGGGCGTCGACAAGCCGCTGCACGACGACGGCGACGTCGGCGGCGGGTGTTCCGGCAGCCGGTGCGCCGCTCGTCGCCGCCCGGTAGGCGGTGACCCGTGGCCCGACGGCCGACGCCCGGCAGGCGAGCAGCGCCGCGACGACGTCGCTCGCGCCGGTGACGCCGAGCACCGTCTCGTACTGGCCCGCAGCCGAGGCCCTGGGCCCGTCCTCGTCCGTCGCGGACGACCGCACGGCCACGGCCGAGCGCCGCCCCAGCGCGTCGAGCGCCCCGTCGACGGCGGCCCGCAGGTCGACATCCTCGAGCGAGGGCGGGACGACGACACCGACCGGTACCGGCAGCCCGGCCCGCCGCAGCGCGCCCAGGCCGGCCGCCTTGGCGCCGTGCGCCGCCGTCGCGGCGTCGAGCGGCACGACGGTGTCCATGCCGCACCTCCGTCCCCTGACCTTCGTCCCCGCCGCCGCCATGGCGCGACATCAACACATCATTGACAACAGTTCGTTGATGGTGCACGGTCGCGGGATGGAACGCAAGACCCGCCCGGACGACCGTGCCGCCGGCCAGGCCGCCGACCACGAGCGCGACCAGGGTGACGCCGACGCCGAGGCGCGCGCCCGGCGCGTGCTGCTCGGCCTCGGCGCGGACAAGCTGACCTCGCGCCCGTGGCAGCCGGGCGCGGTGCCGCCGTCGGCGACGGACCTGGTACGGCACTACCTGTGGCGCTCGGCAGGCGGGACGCTCACCGCCGAGGAGGATGCCGCGGGGGCGCTCGCGGCCCTCGCGCTGGTGCCCGCCGCGCGCGCCGAGGCCGAGCAGCTCGAGACGGCGGCCCTGTTCTCCGCGCGCGCCGCCGGTCACACCTGGGGGCGGATGGCGGGTGCGCTGGGGCTGGGCTCCCCGCAGGCGGTGCAGCAGCGGCTCGACCGGCTCGTCGCGAGGTCCGCGGGAGCGGGGGAGGCGCCGTGAGCCGCGTGTCGGAGCCTGGGCTCCTCGTGCTGCACGCCGTCCGCGTGCGGGGCTCGGCGGACGCCGCGGCCGTCGCCGGGCGGTCGGGGCTCACGGTCGACGTCGCCCGCGAGCACCTGCTCGACCTCGAGGCGTTCGGCCACGTGACCTGGGCGGAGTTCGCCGGGACCGGCGGCTGGTCCCTCACCGAGCGCGGTCGGGCCGAGGGGGAGCGGCGCCTCGCGGCGGAGCTCGCTGCCGACCCGACCGGGCGGGCGTCCGCCGTCGTGCGCGCGGCGCTCTCGACCTTCGACCCGCTCAACGCCCGGCTGCTGCAGGCCTGCACGGACTGGCAGCTGAGGCCCGCCGCGGGCGGCCGGCTGGACCTCAACGACCATCGCGACGCCGCCTGGGACGCCCGCGTCCTCGACGAGCTGGGGGCCGTCGCCGCCGAGGCGCGGCCGCTGCTCGCCGGGCTCGCGGCGGAGCTCGACCGGTTCGCGGGCTACGGCGTGCGGCTCGACGACGCCCTGGCGGCGGCGCGGGGTGGCGACGGCACGCGCGTGGCCGGGATCGGCGCGGCCTCCGTCCACGGGGTGTGGATGGAGCTGCACGAGGACCTGCTCGCCACGGTGGGGATCCCGCGCGGCGCGGTCGAGCCGCGCCCCTGAGGGGCAGGTCCCGCACTCGGCTCAGCGCTCGGACGCGGCGCCCAGCGCGGCGAGGACCCGGTCGCGGAGGAGCTCGTACTGCTCCCGGTGGTAGCGGGGTGCGTCCGGTGGCCTGACGACCACCGTGCCGCCGACGACCGTCTCCTCGGGGCGGAACTGGTCCGCCGTGAGGTCGACGTCCGTACCGTCCGGCAGCCGGTTCCAGTAGTGGTGGCCGATCTGCGCCCCGTCGACGTGGACCTCGGCGAGGACCAGGTCGCCGCCGAGGACGTCCTGGACGACCAGTGCGGTCATGCCGCACTGGTCGCGCGAAGGGTGCTCGGGGGTCCACTCGGCGCTCATGTGCGGGTAGCAGGTGTCGGGGCCCCAGGCGGCGAGGAAGTGTTCACGCAGCTCATCGACGGTGATCGGCATCCCCGCAGCGTGGCACCGGGCACCGACACGCCTCGGGGGGGCGTCGCCGTCAGACCGCGGCGACCTCGTGCAGCGACGACGCGAGCGGCGCGATCTCCGGGATGTCCTCGGCACGCGTGAGCGCCTCCTCGAGCGCGCGGTCGTGCGTGGGCCGGGCCCGCTTCAGCAGGGCGCGACCGGCGGGCGTGAGCTCGGTGTAGATGCCCCGGCGGTCGTCGGCGCACAGGATGCGCGTGAGCAGGCCGCGGTCCTCGAGGCGTGTGACGAGGCGCGTCGTGGCGCTGTTGGACAGCGCGGCGGCGCGCGCGAGCTGCTGCATGCGCATGTGCCAGCCGTCCTGGCGGCTCAGCGCGTCGAGCACGGTGAACTCCACGACGGAGAGCTGGTGCTCCTTCTGCAGCGCGCGTTCCAGGTCCGTCTCGATCAGCCCGTGCAGCGCGGCGAGCGTGCGCCAGCCGCGCGCGCGGATCTCGACGGCGTCGTCGGCGATTCCCATCTCGGCCTCCTCGCGGGCCTCGTCGTCGGGCCCGGTGTCCCGTCGTCCGGGTCACAGCATAGCGCCTTGCGCCGATATAACGCGTGTGCAACTATCTAGAACGTTGCGCGTGCAACTACTGCGTGCGCAACGTTCCCCTCTCCCGACCCTGGAGGCCTCGATGCCTGCCGCGCTGTACGCCCTCGCCCTCGGGGGCTTCGGCATCGGACTCACCGAGTTCGTCATCATGGGCCTGCTGCCGGAGGTGGCCGCCGACTTCGGCGTCACCGAGCCGGTGGCCGGCTACCTCATCTCCGGCTACGCCCTGTCCGTGGCCGTCGGCGCCATCGCCATGACGGCCGCGCTGTCCCGCATGCCGCGCAAGCGGGCGCTCCTGCTGCTCATGGTCCTGTTCATCGTCGGCAACCTGCTGTGCGCCGTCGCCCCCACCTACGGCATGACGATGGTCGGCCGGGTCGTCGCGGCACTGTGCCACGGCGCGTTCTTCGGGATCGGCGCGGTCGTCGCGGCCGACCTCGTCCCGGCGAACCGTCGTGCGGCCGCCATCTCGATCATGTTCGCGGGCCTCACCGTCGCGAACGTCGCCGGGGTGCCGCTCGGCACCTTCCTCGGCCAGGCGGCGGGCTGGCGCGCCACGTTCTGGGCCGTCACCGCCGTGGGCGTGCTCGGCCTGGTCGGCATCGCCGTGCTCGTGCCCCGCACCGAGCACCGCTCCGCCGGCTCCGTGCTGTCGGAGTTCCGCATCTTCCGCGGCCGCCAGGTCTGGCTGTCGATGGCGGTCACGGTGCTCGGCTACGGCGGCATGTTCGGCGCCTTCAGCTACATCGCGTTCACGCTCACCGGGGTGAGCGGGTTCAGCAGCGCCGCCGTCCCGTGGCTGCTCGTCGTGTTCGGCGTCGGCACGGTCACGGGCAACGTGCTGGGCGGTCGCGCCGCCGACCGGAACCTCGTCAAGGCGCTCGTCACCGTCATCGCGGTGCTGGCCGTCGTCCTCGTCCTCTTCGCCCTCACCGCGCAGAGCAAGGCCGCGACCGTCGTCGGCCTGCTGCTCATGGGCGGCTTCGGCTTCGCGACCGTGCCCGCGCTGCAGACCCGCATCATGCGGTACACGGACGCCGCGCCGACGCTCGGCTCCGGCGCCAACATCGCCGCGTTCAACGTCGGCAACGCGTTCGGCGCCTGGGCGGCCGGCCTCGCCCTCGCCGCCGGCGCGGGGTACACCTCGCCCCTGTGGGTCGGCGCGGCCGTCACCGTCGCCGGGCTCGGCGTCCTGCTGGTCGCCGTCCGCACCCGTGGCGGCGAGCTCGCCCGCCCCCGTGCCGCCGAGCGAGAGCGCGAGCTCGCGCCGACCGCCGTCTGACATCCCCAGAGCCCAGCACCGCACCACCGGAAGGACCCTCCTCATGACCGCGAACGTCCCCACCGTCTCCCTCGCCGACGGCACCGCCATGCCCCAGCTCGGCTTCGGCGTCTTCCAGGTGCCCGACGCCGAGACCACGGCCGCGGTGAGCGCCGCGCTCGACGCGGGCTACCGCAGCATCGACACGGCCGCCGTCTACGGCAACGAGCGCGGCGTCGGCCGCGCCCTGGCGGAGTCGGGCGTCGCCCGCGGCGACCTGTTCGTCACCACCAAGCTGTGGATCGACCGGCTGGGCCGCGCCGCCGCCCGCGAGGGCCTCGAGCAGAGCCTCGAGAAGCTCGGCCTCGACCGCGTGGACCTGTACCTCATCCACTGGCCGACCCCCGCCACGGACGACTACCTCGACGCCTGGCAGGGCCTGGAGGACCTGCGCGCCGCCGGCCTCGCGACGTCGATCGGCGTGTCCAACTTCCTGCCCGGGCACCTCGACCGCGTCGCCGCCCTCGGCGGCAGCACCCCGGTCGTGAACCAGGTGGAGCTGCACCCCGCGCTGCAGAACCGCGACACCGTCGCGGCGAACGCCCGCCACGGCGCGGTGACCGAGGCGTGGAGCCCGCTGGCGCAGGGCGCCGTGCTGGGCGACGCGCCCGTCGTCGACGCCGCCCGCGCGCACGGTGTCACGCCCGCCCAGGTGGTGCTGCGCTGGCACCTGCAGCAGGGCCGCGTCGTCATCCCCAAGTCGGTGACGCCCGCGCGCATCGCCGCGAACGTCGACGTCTTCGGCTTCGACCTCACGGACGCCGAGCTCGCCGCCATCGACGGGCTGGAGCGCGACGGCCGCACCGGCCCGCACCCGGCGTCCTTCAACGGCTGACCACCCAGAGTGCTGTGAGCGGGCGTTTGGCCCCGTTTCCCTGGGGAAACGGGGCCAAACGCCCGCTCACAACGCGTCTAGGCTGAGACGGCATCCCTGACCGTCCCGAGGAGGACCCATGCCGAGCAGCGCCCGCGTCGCCGTCGTCACCGGAGCCAGCAGCGGGATCGGCGCCGCCAGCGCGCGCGCCCTCGCGGCGGCGGGCTTCCACGTGGTCCTCGGCGCCCGCCGCATGGACCGCCTCGAGCAGGTGGCCGCCGAGACCGGCGGCACCGCGCTGCCCCTCGACGTCACGGACGACGCGTCCGTCGCAGCGTTCGCCACGGCCGTCGAGGAGAAGCTCGGGCGCTGCGACCTGCTCGTCAACAACGCCGGCGGCGCGCTCGGGACGGAGTCCGTGGCGGACGCCGACCTCGCCGACTGGCAGCGCATGTACGACATCAACGTGCTCGGCACCGTCCGCGTCACCAAGGCGCTGCTGCCGAGCCTGATCGCCAGCGGCGACGGCCAGGTCATCACCATCGGCTCCATCGCGGGCCGCGAGCCCTACAAGGGCGGCGCCGGCTACAACGCCGCGAAGCACGCCGAGGCCGCGCTCACCCGGGTGCTGCGCCTCGAGCTGCTCGGCCAGCCGGTGCGGGTCAGCGAGATCGACCCGGGCATGGTGCACACCGACTTCTCGCTGGTCCGGTTCAAGGGCGACCAGGAGAAGGCCGACGCCGTCTACGCCGGCGTCGAGCCGCTCACGGCCGAGGACGTCGCCGAGACGGTGGCGTGGATCGCCACCCGCCCGGCCCACGTCAACGTCGACCAGGTGCTGCTCATGCCGCGCGACCAGGCGGCGGCGCAGGTGGTCCACCGCCGAGAGGTCTGACGCCTCGGCCGCAGCTCCTCACTCGTCCGATCCGCCGCGGGCGTGCCCGCCGTCGCCGACCACCTTGAGGCCGATGGCGCAGCCGATGATGCCGACGAGGAACAGGGCCTTGAGGAGCGACGCCGTCTCGGCGCCCGTCACCATCGCCCAGGCGACGGTGAGCGCGGCGCCGACGCCGGTCCAGATGGCGTAGGCCGTGCCGATGGGGATGTGCTTCGCGGCGTAGCCCAGGCCGAGCATGCTCAGCGACAGTGCGACGACGAAGACGATCGTGTCGGCCGGCACCGTGAAGCCGCGGCTGGCGTGCAGGGCTGTGGCCCAGACCGCCTCGAGGACGGCGCTGGCCAGCAGCACCACCCAGGCCACGGTCGTCACGTTCTTCCTCGCGTCCACGTTCTCGGCGCTCATGTCAGCTCACCACCTTGAGTCCCACGACCGACCCGACCAGGCCGACCAGCAGCAGCGCCCGCGCGACGGTCAGCCGCTCGTCGCCGCGGACGATGGCGACCAGCACGGTGAGGACCGCGCCGATGCCCACCCACACCGCGTAGGCCGTGCCCACCTCGATGGTGAGCATCGCGTGCGCGAGACCCCACATGCTCAGGGCCAGGCCGACGACGAACAGCACGGTCGGCACCGGTCGCTTGAAGCCGCGCGACGCGGCCAGCGCGGTCGCCCACACGGCCTCCATCACGCCGGCGGCGATGAGGATCAGCCAGTCCACGGCTCTCACTTCCCCTCGTTCGGGATCTGCTGGGAGTTTGTCGCACGATCGTGCGAAGACAGTTCTAGCACACTTCGCACGACTGTGCGAACATGGGCGCGTGCCCCAGAAGCTCGACCGTGACGAACGCCGCCGCCAGGTGTCCGAGGCCGCGTGGCGCGTCCTCGTGCGCGACGGCCTCGAGGCCCTGTCCGTGCGCAACGTGGCCGCGGAGGCCGGCCTGCCGCAGAGCTCGCTGCGCTACACGTTCCCCACCGTGGCCAGCGTGCGCGAGCGCGCCGTGGCGCTCGTCCTGGAACGGCTGCAGGAGCGCGTCGCCGCCGTCGACGTCGACGGCGCGAGCTGGTCGCGGGCGGTGCTCGCCCAGCTCCTGCCGCTGGACGCCGAGCGGCGCACCGAGATGGAGGTGTACCTCGCTCTCGGCACCGCGGCCATGACCGACCCCGCCCTGCGCGACGGCCACCGCGCGTCGCAGGACGCCATCCGCGACGTGTGCGCCCGCGCGCTGGCCGCCCTGACCGGGCGCGCGCCGTCCGGCGTCGAGGTGCGCGAGCTGCACGCGCTCGTCGACGGCCTCGCGCTGCACGTCGTGCGGCAGGACCCCGACGCCGACGCCGGATGGGCGCTGGACGTGCTCGACACGCACCTGGAGCGCGTCGCGGGCTGACGCGCGATGTGCTCAGTCCGTACCGTCGTCGGCCCTGTGCCGGGCGACGAACGGCCCCAGGAGGCCCTCGGTGCCAGCCCAGACCTCGTCGAGGGGCGCGCCGGACTCAAGCATCCTCGAGCCGGCGTTGACCACGGCGTTGACGAGCTCCGCGGTCCGGTCCGGCTGTGCCACGTCCAACGCGCGCAGGGTGTCGACCAGGGGCCGCAGGAGCTCGCGGTGCATCGCCCTCATCCCCTCGGCCACGGCGGGGGCGGGCCCCGCGCCGGCGAGCGCGGTGGCGAGGGCGTGCTCGCCCTCGGCGACGAGCTCGAGGTTGGTCCGCGCGTAGGCGAGCACCCGGCCCGCGTCGTCGTCGGCGTCATCCATGGCCGTCGCGACCGTCGCCGCCCACCGGGGGAAGACGTCCGCCACCATCGCGCGCAGGAGATCATCGGCGGAGCGGAAGTACTGGTAGATGCTCGGCCGGGCGAGGCCGGAGCGCTCGGCGAGCGCCGCGAACGTGGGTGGGCGGCCGGTCTCGGCGAGCAGGGCTCGCGCGGCGTCGAGGAGTGCCCGCTGCTGCGCTGCGCGGTGCTCGGCGACGGTGGGGGCGCTGATGCGCGGCACGGGCACTCCTCCTCGCGGGTGCCCTGGGCCTGCGGCCCGGGGCGTGACGGTCAGTCGACCAGTCTCCCATCCTCCATCCGCACCACCCGGTCGCAGTGCTCCAGCACGTCGTGGTCGTGCGTGACCATCACGGTCGCGACGCCGTGCTCGTGCGTCTCGGCCGCGAGCAGCTCGACGACGTCGTGGCTGCGCGCGCGGTCGAGCGCCGCGGTCGGCTCGTCCACGAGCAGGAGCGCCGGGGTCGTCACCAGCGCACGGGCGATGCCGACGCGCTGGCGCTCGCCTCCGGACAGCTCGTGCGGCCGGCGGCCGGCCTTTTGCGCCATGCCGACCTGTTCCAGGAGCTCGAGCGGCGACCGCGCAGAACCTGCGACCTTGCGCCCCGTGGCGTGCAGAGCGAAGCGCAGCTGGTCGACCGCCGTGAGTGCGGGCAGGAGGTTGCCCGACTGGAACACGAAGCCGATCCGCTCGCGACGCAACCGGGCCTGGCGGGAGACGGGGAAGGCGCCGACGTCCTCGCCGTCCACCAGGACGGTGCCGGAGTCCGGCCGGGTCAGCGCCCCGGCGACGGCGAGCAGGCTCGATTTCCCGGCGCCGGACGGCCCGACGACGGCGAGGAGCTCGCCCGCCGGGACGGTGAGGTCGACGTGGTCCAGCGCCTTCACCGTGCTGTCGCCGTCGCCGAGGGTGAGCGTGACGTCGGCCAGCCGGAGGCCGTCGCCCGCGGCGGAGCGCCGCTCGGTGGTGATGGTGGTGGGGGCGGGCTGGGTCATCGCTGTCCTCCGAGGGCAGTGAGCGGGTCGACGCGGGCGATGCGGCCGACGGCTGCGGCCGCGCCGAGAAGTCCGAGCGCGATCAGCAGCGCGGCGGCGGACGCCACCGGCACGGGCTCGAGCGAGAACGGCATGGGGGTGGACGTCAGGAGCGCGCCGAAACCGACCCCGATGCCCATGCCCACCGCGGTCGAGCCGACGAGGACGACCGCGGCCTGCCCCAGGGCGTCGCGAACCAGGTAGCCGGTGCGGGCGCCCATGGCGCGGGCGACGGCGATCTCGTGCCGGCGCTGGATGGTCCACACCGTGAAGAACGCGCCGACCACGAGGGCCGAGATCGCGTACAGGAACGTCTGGATGAGGTTGAGCGTGAGGGTCTCGGCCGCGTACCCCGGCGAGCCCTCGAACGAGTCCTCGAGGAGCACGGCAGTCGTGCCGGTGCCGGTGCCGGCGGTCGCGAGGTCGATGTCGGCACCGTCGGACTCCTTCAGCGCCACGGCGGTCGCCTCGTCGTAGTCGTCGGGGCGCACGTCGTCGCCGGGCCCGGCGCCGGCGTGGATCTCCTGCCAGGTGGCGAGGGGGACGTACGCGACGTCCACGTGCCCGTAGGTGTGCTGGCCGTCAAGGACGCCGACGATCCTCAGCTCGGTGCCGAGCCGGTCGACCGTGACGGTGTCGCCGACGCCGAGACCGAGGTCGGTCACGGTCTCGCTGACGACGATCCCGTCGCGCTGCCCGAGCCCTGCGCCCTGCGCGACGAGGTTGGGAGGGGGTGCGAGGAAAGAGTCGGGCTCGACGCCGAAGAGGGCCAGGTCGACCGCCTCGCCGTCGGGGCCCTCCGCGTTGACGAGCTGGTTCCCGAACAGTGCGGCGTCGGCCACGCCGTCCTGCTGTGCCCATCGGGCCACCTGGTCCCGCTCTACCGTGCTGCGCGAGAACGCGGAGTCGACGGGGGTGCCCTCGTCGAAGGCGAACGCCGTCACGGGCAGCTTCTTCAGCCCGGAGACGCCGTCGTTCACGAGTCCCGAGGAGAGTCCCGAGAGGATGACGACGAGGATCGCGACGAGGGCGACGACACCTCCCATCAGACCGAACCGTGCTCGCGCGAACAGCAGCTCGCGCCACGCCAGAAACATCGTGCTCCCTTCCGCGCCGACCCGAGTTGTCGACGTCATGTCGGGAACGATAGCAACGCGGTGTCGGGAAACTGTCGAGATGCGGGAGCTCAGGCTGTGGGTTTGGTCACCGGACCTCGCGTCCGTCGCCCACCAGCGCGTCGCCCACCTCCGACCGCAGGTACAGCACGGACCGGCCGGAGCGGGCGGAGGTCAGCAGGCCGGCGTCGCGCAGCACGCGCAGGTGCTGGTTGACGGCGCTGGTCGTGACGTCGAGGCGGCGGGCGAGCTCGGTGGACGACGCCGGCTGCTCCAGGGCCGTGAGGAGCCCGGCCCGCGCGCGGCCCAGGACCGCGACGAGGGCGTCGCCCGCCACGTGTCGCTCGGCCTGCCACAGCGTGCCCGTACCGCGCGCGCCGTACATGATCATGGGCGGCTCCTCCGGCGAGATCGGGGCCGACGCCGCGCGGGTGAACAGGGTGGGCACGAGCGTGAGCCCCGCGCCGGTGGTGGAGCGGCGGAACTCCCCGCTGAGCGTCCCGAGGCGGACGCTCACCACGCCGTCGGCGAACGAGACCCGCGGGGAGAGGTCGGCGAACATCGCGCCCGCGCCCCGCGCCGAGATCACGGTGCCGCGGTGCACGACGTCGGCCTGCAGCACGGCGCGCATCCGCGGCCAGACGGGCGCGAAGCAGGCGTCCCAGTAGCCGGTGAGCGCGTCGAGCATCCGGCGTCGTACGCGGGGGAGCGGGCCGCGCAGCGGGGCGGGCAGGCCGCCCGGGTGCACCGCGGCGAGGTCGTGCACCACCACCGTGTCGTCGACGGCGGCCACGCCGGCGAGCTCGTCGTCGAGCCGGGTGAGCGGGCTGCCCGGGCGCGGCGTGAGGAAGTCCGGCGTCCACATCACCTCGTTGGTCAGCGCGAGCAGCATCTCCCCGTCGAGGGTCGGCCGGGCCTCCTGCACGCGACGCAGCCACGGCAGGTGCACGGGGAAGCGGCCGGGGTCGCGCCACGCGCGCAGCGACAGCACCAGCTCGTTCAGCGGGGAGACGGCGAAGCGGACGTCGGCGAGGTCCATGCCGGCCAGCTCGTAGTGCATCCACCCCATCAGCGGCTCCGTCCCATCGTGTGAGCATAGATGTAGTGCAGCGCTACATCCGTTCCGGGTGCGGACCCACGGGTCCCTACTGGTGCCGTGATCCAGACCCTCCTGCCGCGGGACCCCGTGGCGCGCGCACTCACCGTCTCGACCATGGCCTTCGCCGCGTCGACGGGGATCTTCTACACCGTCTCCGTCCTGTACTTCACGCGCGTGGTCGGGCTGCCCGCGACCACCGTCGGGCTCGGCCTCGGCATCGCCGGCGGCGCGGGCGTGCTCGGGTCCTACCTCGCCGGGCGCTGGTCGGACCAGCGCGGCGCGCACCGCGTGCAGGTGTGGGGCCTGCTCGCGCAGGCGCTGGCGCTGGCGGCGTACTCGTTCACCTCCGACGCGGTGAGCTTCACCGCCGTCGCCGTCGTCGTCAGCGCGGGACGCGGCGTGCAGTCCACCGCCCGGCAGGCTCTGCTGGCGCGGTGGTTCACCGGTCCCGAGCGCGTCGACGTCCGCGCCCGGCTGCGCGTCGTGACCAACGTCCTCATCGGGCTCGGCACGCTGGCCGCCGCCGTCGCGCTGCTGGTGGACACCGCGGCCGCGTACCGCACCGCGATGGTCGCGACGGCGGTGCTGCTGCTCGGCGCCGTCGTGCCGCTGGTCCGCCTGCCGCGCCGGGTGCCCGAGCTGGCCGCGCGGATGCTCGCCGACGCGCCCGTCGCCGACACCCCGGCCGCCGCCGCGGCCGACGACGCCGCGCACCGGGCCGCGCCCGGGGTGCACCCGCTGCGCGACCGCACGTACGTCGCCAGCGTCGTGCTCAACGCCGTCGTGGCCATGCAGTTCGGCGTCATGACCGTGGGCGTGCCGCTGTGGGTCGCGACCACCGACGCGCCGACCGCCGTCGTGTCCGCGCTGCTGGTGGTCAACACGGCGCTGGTGGCCCTGCTCCAGGTGCGCGCGTCCCGCGGCACGCACGAGGTGCGGGCGGCCGGCCGGGCCGTGCGCCGCGGCACGCTCCTGCTGGCCGGCGCCTGCGTGCTGTACGCCGCGGCCGGGCACGGCAGCCTCGTCGCCGCGACCGCGCTGCTGCTGCTCGCCGCCGTCGCGCACTCGCTCGGCGAGGTGCTGTCCGAGGCCGGTGGGTGGGGCATGGCGTTCGAGCTCGCCGACCCGCGCCGCGCCGGCGCCTACCAGGGCCTGTCGCAGACCGGCTACGCGCTCGCCGGGATGGTCGCGCCGGTCGTCGTCACCGCGCTGCCCATCCGGTTCGGCACGCCCGGCTGGCTCGCGCTGGGCGCGATCTTCGTCGCCGCCGGCGTCGGCGCGGCGTGGGTGGCGCGGCGGGCGGCGGACGTCCGGCCGGTGGACGACGTCGTCTCCGCCGCCGTCTGACGCTCGCGGCGGCAGCTCGAACTGCCGCGGCGGGCCCGAACTGCCGCCGTGACGCCTGCTCGGACGGCGCCCGGCGCGCCCTTCGGCCCGGTTCGTCCGAGAATGCGGGTGTGACGGACGAGGGCACGACGACGCGCGAGTGGTTCGTCGGGACGCACGGCGCGCCGTCGGAGACGGCGGACGACGACCACCCGGCGCGCTGGCTGCACGTCACGGACAAGGCGTCGTTCCTTGCCGCGGCGGAGGAGATCGATCCCGCGCTGCGGGAGCGGCTGGCGCAGGTGCACGTCGTCGCGCGGGACGTGCCGAAGCGGCCGGCGGCCGCCGTGCGCTGGCTCGACGACGACTGGGTGGCGGTGCTGACCCCGACGGTCTGGTTCACGGAGGACGACCGGCAGGTGCACACCGGTGAGCTGGGCGTGCTCGCCAGCCCGGACGCGGTGCTCACGTTCGAGGCGGGCGAGGCCGGGGTGCACGACCACGCGCTGGACCGGTTGCGCGGCCCGGGCCCGGCGCACGGGTCGGGGGCGCAGCGGGTGACGCTCGCCGTCGTGCTGGGCCTGGTGGGCGTGGCGTCGGAGGTGGAGGTGGCGCTCGGGGACGCCGTCGCGGACACCGAGCGCGTCGTCTTCGACCGCACCACGGCGGACCCGGTGCAGCGCCTCTACGACCTCAAGCGGGAGATCACGGAGGCGCGGCGCGCGCTGCTGCCGGTGTCCGCGGAGCTGCCCGAGCTCACCTCCGACGAGCGCCGCGTCGTCGCCGACCGGCGCACGCTGGAGCGGGTGGCGTCGACGGTCGAGCGCATCGACCGGCACCTCGACGCCCACGACGACCTGCTCTCCGACATGCTCCAGGTGCACCTGTCGCAGGTGTCGGTGCGGCAGAACGAGGACATGCGCAAGATCTCGGCGTGGGCGGCGATCCTCGTGTACCCCACGGTGATCGCGGGGATCTACGGCATGAACTTCAGCCACATGCCCGAGCTGCACTGGCTGCTCGGCTACCCGTTCGCGCTGCTCCTCATGGCGGTCGGCTGCGTGGTGCTCTACCGCGTCTTCCGCCGGGTGGGCTGGCTCTGACCCCGGAGCGACGCTCCGCTACCCTGGCGCCCTCGAAGCGCCCGACGGAGGGACGGTCCCGTGCAGCTGCTCGTGGTCGAGGACGACGACCATGTCGCCGGCGCGCTCGTGTCCGTGCTCGGACGGCACGGCCACGAGGTGGTCCGCGCGCGCGACGGCGCGTCCGCGCTGCGGGAGCTGAGCCCCCGCACCGACATGGTGCTGCTCGACCTGTCCCTGCCCGACATCGACGGGTTCGAGGTCTGCCGCCGCATCCGCCGCGTCTCGGACACCCCGATCATCATGGTCACCGCGCGCACCCGCCTCGACGCGCGCATCCGCGGCCTCGAGCTCGGCGCCGACGACTACGTGACCAAGCCGTACGACGTCCGCGAGGTGCTCGCGCGCATCGACGCCGTCATGCGCCGCGGCCGCGGCCGCGAGTGGGACGGTGCCCGCGCGGAGGCATCCGACGCGCGCGTCCGCGTCCGCGGGCTGGTGGTGGACCTCGCGCGGCGCGAGGTGCGTCGCACCGGCGACCTGGTGGGCAGCACGGTGGGCACCGTCGTCGAGCTGACCCGCAAGGAGTACGACCTGCTCGCGCTGCTGGTGCGCCAGCAGGGCTCGGTGCTCACGCGCGAGCGGATCCTGCGCGACGTGTGGGGCTCCAGCTGGAAGGGCCTGGGCCGCACGCTCGAGGTGCACGTCGCGTCGCTGCGCCGCAAGCTCGGCGTGCCCGACGTCGTGGAGACGGTGCGCGGCGTGGGCTACCGGGTGGCGGCGCCCGACGGCGGCGGGCCCACGGTCGCGGGGGCGTAGACGTCGATGCGGACCCGCCTGGCGATCATCCTGTTCGTGCCCTGCGTGCTGGTGCTGGCGCTGCTCGGCACCGCGTACGCGGGCAACGTCGCGCGGGCGAACCAGCAGGGGGTCTACCTGGACCGGCTCGCGGACGCGGGCTACCTGGTCATCACCGCCCGGCAGTCGCTGGCCGCGGACGACCCGGCGATCGTCGAGGGCGACCTCGACCGCTACCGCGAGGTGTACGGGGTCGCTGCCGCCGTCGTCGACCAGTCGGGCGTCACGTGGGCCACGAACGGGCTCGACCCGCAGGAGGTGGACGAGCGGCAGGCGGCGCTCGCGGGCCGCCGCGGGGAGGCGGACCTCAGCTCGCTGCCGTGGAAGGCCGACCGGGTGGTGGTGGCCGAGCCCGTGTACGACGGCGGCGACCTGGTGGGCGCCGTCGTCACCGTGTCCGACGCGGACGAGGTCTCCCGCAGCATCTGGTCGAGCTGGGGCATCCTCGTCGCCGCGGGGCTGGCCATGTGCGTGCTGGCCGTCGTCATCGCGCACCGCACCGCGGGCTGGGTGCTGCGGCCGGTGCGCGCCGTCGACACCGCGATGGGCGAGATCGGCCGCGGGCGGCTCGACGCCCGCATCCCGCCGTCCACGGGCCCGCCCGAGCTGCGCGAGGTCATCACCCGGTTCAACGCGATGGCCGGCCAGGTGGAGCACTCCATGCACCGGCAGCAGGAGTTCGTCTCGAACGCGTCGCACGAGCTGCGCAACCCGCTCAACGCGCTCATGCTCCGCGTCGAGGACCTCGCCCTGTCGACGCCGCCCGAGCACGCCACGGAGGTGGCGCACGTGCGCGCGGAGGCGGTCCGCATGGCGCACATCCTCGACGCCCTGCTGCTCCTGGCCGACGACGCGAACCTGGCCGCGGGCGCGCACCCGCTGGACGTCGCCGGGCTCGTCGCGCGGCGCGTGGAGAGCTGGCGGCTGGTCGCGGTCGGGCGCGAGCTGACGTTCGCCGACCCGGGCGACGGCGCGTGGGCCGAGCTGAACCCGATCGTGCTCGAGTGCGCGTTCGACGCCGTCCTGGACAACGCGGTGAAGTTCTCGCCCGACGGCGGCCGCGTCGACGTCTCGGTGACGGCCCCCGCCGTCCCGGGCGGCGCCGTCGAGGTGGTGGTGCGCGACCACGGCGCGGGCGTCCCGCCCGAGGAGCTGGACCGCCTCGCGGAGCGGTTCTGGCGCTCGCCGGGCCACAGCACCGTGCGCGGCTCCGGGCTGGGCCTCGCCATCGCGTCGGAGCTGCTCGCCACGGGCGGCGGCGGGCTGCGCCTGGGCCTGCCGGACGGCGGCGGCCTCGAGGTGCGGCTGCGCGTGCCCGCGCTGGCGACGGTCGACGGCGCGCCCCTCGACCCCGCGGCGGAGGTGACGCCGTGAGGGCCGGGTCGACCGCGGGCCGGTCGCGGGCGGCTCGCCTCGCGACGCTGCTGGTCACGGCGCTGGTGGCGCTGCCGTTGCTCACCGCGTGCGTGGGCGACGACGGCGCCGGCGACCCGTGGGACGGGCAGCGCCCCGACGCGCTCACCGTGGCGACCGGCGGCTCCACCGGCATCTACCACGCGTACGGGACGGCGCTGGCGCAGGTGCTCGAGGACCGCTACGACGTGCCGGTCGTGGTCGACGAGTCCGGGGGGTCGGTGGAGAACCTCGACAGCCTCGACGCCGGCACGGCGCAGGTGGCGTTCAGCGCCGCCGACGCCGCGCGGGACGCCGTCGCGGGCGAGGGCGAGTTCGACGAGCCGCTCGAGGTGCGCGCCCTGGCCCGCGTGTACGACGACTTCCTCCACCTCGTCGTGCCGGCGGGCTCCCGGGTCCGCACCATCGACGACCTTCGGGGCAGGCGCGTCTCGCTCGGCGCGCCGCAGTCCGGCACGGCCCTCATCGCCCACCGGCTGCTCATGGCGGCCGACGTGCCCGCCGAGGACCTCACCGACGTGAGCCTCGGCCTCGACGGCTCGATCGAGGCGCTGCGCGCGGGCGAGATCGACGCGTTCTTCTGGTCCGGCGGGCTGCGCACCCCGGGCCTGACGGCGCTCGCCGACGACGTCCCGGTGCGCCTCGTGCCCCTGGGCGACCTGGTCGAGGACGTGCGGTCCCGGTACGGCAGCGGCTACCGGCACGGCATCGTGCCCGAGGGCATGTACGGGTCGTCGCGGGCGGTCGAGACGCTCGCGGTGCCGAACTTCCTCATGGTGCGCGCCGACATGCCGGACGCCGAGGCCCGCACCCTGGTGTCCACCCTGTTCGACGCGAGGGGTCAGATCGCGGAGCAGGTGCCGTCGGCGGCGAACCTCGACCGGGTGCGGGCGATCTTCACCGACCCGGTCGAGCTGCACCCCGGCGCGCTGCGGTACTACCGCGTCACGAAGGACTGACGGTCCCGCGGCGGCGCTACCAGGCCGCGGCGGCCGGCACGGCGGAGACGAGCCGCAGGCGGTGTCCCACGCCGCCGCGCCACGGTGCGGACGGCGCCAGGGTCGTCGGGTACCCGGTGGGGTTGCGCTGGTGCCAGCGCCACAGGTCGAGGCAGATGTCCTCGATGCCGCGGGTGGCGCTCCAGCCGAGCTCGGCCTCGGCGCGGGCGGGGTCGGCGTACGACACGGCGACGTCGCCCTCCCGGCGGGCGGCGACGCGGTACGGCACGGTGCGGCCGGTCGCGGTCTCGAACGCGCGGACCAGCTCGAGGACGCTGGTGGGGCGGCCGCTGCCGAGGTTCCAGGTGGACAGCTGCTCCTCGGCGTCGCCGAGGGCCGCCAGGGCCGTGACGTGCCCGGCCGCCAGGTCGTCCACGTGCACGTAGTCGCGCATGGCCGTGCCGTCGGGGGTCGGGTGGTCGACCCCGTGCACCTCGAGGCCGTCGCGCAGCCCGGCGGCGGCCTCCGCGACGGCGGTGAGCAGGCCCGCGGACGCCCCCGTCCGGTCGGGCCCGAGGGATCCCGAGGGGTGCGCGCCCGCCGCCGAGAAGTGCCGCACGACGCCCACCCGCAGGGCGGGGCCGGCGTCGGCGGCGACGTCGCGCAGGATCTGCTCGTTCATCGCGTGGCTGCGGCCCACCGGGCCGGTGGGGGCGAGCGGCGCGTCCTCGGCGTGCGGCAGGTCGCGACCCTCGCCGTACACGGCCGCCGACGACGACACGACGAGGCGGTCGACGCCGTACCAGGCCATGCAGCGCAGCAGCGTGAAGGTGGTGCCGAGGTTGGTTTCGTAGCTGTCCAGCGGGCGGACGCCGCGGGCACTGGGGCTCTTGATGCCCGCGAGGTGCAGCACGGCGTCGAAGCCCTCGGTGTCGAAGAGCCGCTCGAGGGCGTCGATGTCCGCCCCGTCGAAGACGTGCACCGGCACGGGCCGGCCCGCCAGGACCTCCACCCGCTCCAGCGCCGCCGGGGCGCCACGGGAGAAGTCGTCCACCACGACGACGTCGTGCCCGGCCTCGAGCAGCCGGAGCACCGTGTGCGACCCGACGTACCCGGCGCCTCCGGTGACCAGGACGCGCATGGGGGTTCCTCGCTTCACAGCTCGCGGCGGTTGATGTCGCGTCGTCATCTTGGTGGCCGGGACCGGGCGCCCGCAGGCGATTTGAGGAAGGTCAGAGGGTGCGAACCGTCGCTCGACCGTCAGAGGACCGGCACCTGCGCGAGCTCCTGCGTGCACCGGGTGAGCGCCACGTAGAGCCCGTTCCAGCCCCGCGGCTCGGCCGCGATGCCGTCCGGGTCGACCACGACGGCGGCGTCCCACTCGAGGCCCTTGGCGCCCGTCGCGGAGAGTGCGGGCACGCCGTCCGGCAGCACCTCGCGGAGCGCGGCCAGCCGGGAGGCCGGGGCGACGACGCCGACCGTGCCGCCCTCGTAGCGGCCGGTCATCCCGGCGACGGCGTCGACGACGACGCCCGGCCACGTGCGCTCGTCGGCGTCGGCCCACCAGGGCGCGACCGGCGCGGACCGGACGGCGCGGGGCGGGGCGTTGCGGCTGCCGGCCCGCCGCAGCACGGGGACGGTGAGCTCCATGACCTCGCGCGGCGTGCGGTAGCAGATGGTGAGGTCGGCCCGTCGCCACCGGTCGCCGAGGGCGTCGCCCACGGCCTCGCCCCAGTCGGTCTGGCGGTGCGCGGACGACGCCTGGTCGATGTCGCCCACGGCGGTGACGGACCGGGTGGGGCAGCGGCGCACCACCATGTGCCACTGCATGCCGGACAGCTCCTGCGCCTCGTCCACCACCACGTGCCCGTACGTCCAGTCCCGGCGGGCGGCGGCCCGCGCGGCGACGAAGACGTCGTGGTCGTCGCCGTCGGACCCGTCGTCGAGCGCGGCGCCGGCAGCCTCGCGAGGGTCGCCGAGCAGGTCGGCGAGGGCGTCGAGGAGCGGGACGTCGCTGCTCGCCCAGCCGTCCGCGCCACCCGCAGGTTCGGCGACGACGCGCGCGACCTCCGCGGCCGTGAGGTCGGGGGCGTGCACGGCCAGGAGCTCCCGGTCGTGCAGCAGGCGGGCGAGCTCGGCGGCCGGGTCGCGCCTCGGCCACCACGCCTCGAGCGTCGCGGCGACGCCGCGGTCGGCGGCGACCCGCGCGTGCAGCGCCTCGAGGTCGGACTCGGACAGCACGCCGTCGACGTCGGAGCCCGTCGCGCCGGTGTGCACGGCCCGGTCGTCGGCGGCGGCCAGCCGGGCGTCGAGCTGGCCCAGCACGTCCTCGAAGCCCTCCTCGGCGCGGGCGAGCAGCTCGGCCTGGCGGTCCGCGACGGCGTCGACCAGGAGGTCGTGCACGCGCTCGGTCACCCGGTCGCGGGCCCGGTGGTAGGAGCCGGCGCCCACCGCGCCGCGGCGCGCGGCGGCCACCTGGGCCGCGGGCAGCACGTACTCCTCGCCGTCGAGCGCGAGGGCGAGCGGGCCGTCGTCCGGCTCGAGCGACGCGACGAACCGGCGCAGGGTCGGCAGCCACGACGACCGGCCCTTGAGCTCCGCGACGTCGCGCCCCTCGGTGCGCGCGGGCCGCACGCCCGGCACGAGCGTGTCGCAGGTGGCGGAGACGACCGCCGTCTCCCCGAGCGCCGGCAGCACCTGGGCGATGTAGTCGAGGAAGCGTGTCGACGGGCCCAGCACGAGCACGCCGCGCTCCGCCAGGTGCGGCTGCGCGAAGAGGAGGTAGGCGACGCGGTGCAGCGCGACGACCGTCTTGCCGGTCCCCGGGCCGCCCTGCACCACCAGCGGGGTGCGGGCGTCCGCGCGCACGACGTCGTCCTGCTCCCGCTGCAGGGTGGCGACGGCGGTGCCCATCCGGCCGGTGCGCCGCTCGTCCAGCGCGGCGAGCAGCGCCCCCTCGCCGACGAGGCCCGAGTCGTCGAGCCCGCCGTCGAGCGGCTCGTCGTCGACGCCGACGACCTCCGGCCCGCGGGTGCGCACGTGCCGCCGGCGGCGCACGCCCTGCGCGTCGACCGGTGTCGCCGTGTAGAACGGGCGGGCGACGGCGGCGCGCCAGTCCACGACCAACGGCTCGTCGTCCTCGGTGGCGCCGGGCAGCCCGACGCGGCCGAGCCGGCGCACCGAACCGTCGTCGCCGTCGAGCCGGCCGAAGACCAGGCCGTGGTCCGCCGCCCGCAGCTCCGCGCGCCGGCTCCGCAGCCGCGCGATCCGCGCGCGGGCCGCGGCGTCCTCGGGGCGCGCTGTGGCGAGGGTGCGCTCCAGGTCGTCGAGCACCGCGGCGCGTCGTGACCACGCGGCGTCGAGGGCGGCCTGCTCCTCGTCGATCGCGCCGGCGACGACCGCGCTGGTGACGACGTCGTCGGCGGTGCCGGAGGTCGTGTCGGAGGAGGTGGCGGCGGTGTGCGGGGTGGCGGGCTGGGGCACGAGACCTCTTTCGTACGGCGTACGGGGCCCTGCCCCAACGCGCCGCCCGTCGCGATTGTTCCCGGCCCGCCCGCCCACTCATGCCTGTTCGGCGACGCCGCGGGGTGGCGGCGTCAGTCGACGTACGGCCAGCCGGCGTCGTCGTAGCCGAGCAGGTTGATGCCGAGGAACGACGCGCCCGAGCCGGCGTAGTAGTGGTACATCAGCACGTCGGCGTCGACGTCGGAGAAGACGGTCTGATGCCCCGGGCCGTGGATCGACCCGTGCCCGGCGAGCACCTGCGTGCCGCCGCCCTGGGTCAGGGGGACGCCGGCGCGGTCGACGTACGGGCCGGTGACCGACGTCGAGCGCCCGACCATGACGCGGTAGGTGGAGTCTGCGCCCTGGCAGCACGCGTCGAACGACACGTAGAGGTAGTAGTAGTCCCCGCGGCGGTGGATCGTGGGTGCCTCGATCGCGCCGCCCCCACGACCGGCGACGGAGTGGAACGCGGTGCCCGAGCGCAGGCCCGACTGCGGGTCGAGGCGGATCATCTTGATGCCCGACCAGAACGAGCCGAAGCTCAGCCACCACCGGCCGTCGGCGTCGACGACGAGTGCGGTCGATGGCGTTGAAGTCGTCGGAGGTGCTCGACTCCACGACCGTGCCGCGGTGCGTCCAGGTGCCCGGGTCGCCGGTCGGGCTGGTGGCCAGGAAGATCGCGGACCGGTTCACGCCGAACGACGACGCCGAGTACCAGAGGTAGTACCGGCCGTTCGCGTACGCGATCTCCGGCGCCCACAGGTGGGTGCTGCCGCCGGTGTACGTGTCGGCCCAGGGCGCGCCGTCCGGGAACGCGGCGCCGACCTCGGTCCAGCGCGTGCGGTCGGTGGACCAGGGTCGCGAAATACCGGCGTGGGGTATATGGTTGCCGGCAGCGGGGATACCCCAGGGGGGTATAAACCGAGATCGCGAACCCGTCCGTCCGAGGTAAGGATCGAGCTGTGGACCACTCCTCTCACGACCAGCACACGGGGCACCGGCGCCCCGACGCCGCGCGCGTCCTGGAGAACGACCACCACGCGCACGAGGGTCACGACGCGCACACCGGTCACGACGCGCACACCGGTCACGACGCGCACACCGGTCACGACATGCACGCGGGCCATGACATGTCGGGCCATGACATGCCGGGTCACGGCGGCCACAGCGGTCACGGCGACCACGTCGGTCAGTTCCGCCGCCTGTTCTGGATCATGCTGGCGCTGGCGGTGCCGACCGTCGCGCTGTCGCCGATGTTCGCGATGGTGCTCGGTTACGAGCTCCTCGACGCAGCATGGGTCGACTGGGTCTCGCCGGTCCTCGGCACGGTGATCTACGTGTGGGGCGGCCGGCCGTTCCTCACGGGGGCGGTGTCGGAGCTCAAGGCCCGCAAGCCCGGGATGATGCTGCTCATCGGCCTGGCGATCACGGTCGCGTTCGTCGCGTCGCTGGGCGCCAGCCTCGGCGTGCTCGACCACCAGCTCGACTTCTGGTGGGAGCTCGCGCTGCTGGTCGTCATCATGCTGCTGGGCCACTGGATCGAGATGCGGTCCCTGGCGCAGACCACCTCCGCGCTCGACTCGCTGGCGGCGCTGCTGCCGGACGAGGCGGAGCGCGTGGAGGGCGAGCAGGTCGTCACGGTCCCGCCGGCGTCCCTGCGCGTGGGCGACGTCGTCCTCGTCCGGCCCGGCGGCAGCGTCCCCGCCGACGGCCGTGTGGTCGACGGCCACGCGGAGATGGACGAGTCGATGGTCACCGGCGAGTCGCGCACGGTGGGCCGCACGGTGGGCGACGCCGTCACCGCCGGCACGGTCGCGACCGACTCCGGCCTGCGCGTCGAGGTCACCGCGACCGGCGACGACACCGCGCTCGCCGGCATCCAGCGCCTGGTCGCCGAGGCGCAGGCCTCGTCGTCGCGGGCCCAGCGGCTCGCCGACCGCGCGGCGGGGTGGCTCTTCTGGTTCGCGCTCGGCGCCGCCGTCGTCACCGCGATCGCCTGGACGGCGTCCGGGCTGCCGGACGACGCCGTGATCCGCACCATCACGGTGCTGGTCATCGCCTGCCCCCACGCGCTGGGCCTGGCCATCCCGCTGGTCGTCTCCATCGCCACCGAGCGAGCCGCCCGCGGCGGCGTCCTCATCAAGGACCGCCTGGCGCTCGAGAGCATGCGCACCGTGGACGCCGTCCTCTTCGACAAGACCGGCACCCTCACCAAGGGCGAGCCGACGGTCGCGGAGATCGCGACGGTGGCGGGGACGAGCTCGGGCCCGGACGAGGACGACGCGGTGCTGGCGCTGGCGGCCGCCGCCGAGGCGGACAGCGAGCACCCGTTGGCCCGGGCGATCGTCCGGGCGGCGGAGGCCCGCGGCCTCGACGTCCCGCGCGCGACGGACTTCTCGTCGTCGCCCGCTGTCGGCGTCGTCGCGACGGTCGACGGGCACGAGGTGCGCGTGGGCGGCCCCCGCCTGCTCGAGGAGCAGCAGGTCGACGAGGTGGCAGAGGCCGAGGCATGGCGGGGCGACGGCGCGATCATCCTGCACGTGCTGCGCGACGGCGCCGTCGTCGGCGGGCTGAAGCTCGCGGACGAGGTGCGGCCGGAGTCCGCCGAGGCGGTCGAGGCGCTGCACCGGCGGGGCGTGCAGGTCGTGATGATCACGGGCGACGCCGAGGCGGTGGCGCGGTCCGTGGCCGACGAGCTCGGCGTCGACCGGTTCTTTGCGGGCGTGCGCCCGGAGGACAAGTCGGCGCGCGTGGCGGGGTTGCAGGCCGAGGGCCACAGGGTCGCGATGGTCGGCGACGGCGTCAACGACGCCCCGGCGCTCGCGCAGGCGGACGTCGGCATCGCGATCGGCGCCGGCACGGACGTCGCGATCGCGTCGGCGGGCGTGATCCTCGCCAGCGACGACCCCCGGTCGGTGCTGTCCGTGATCGAGCTCTCGCGGGCCGGCTACCGCAAGATGACGCAGAACCTCTGGTGGGCGGCGGGCTACAACCTGCTGTCCGTGCCGCTGGCGGCGGGCGTGCTCGCCCCGGTCGGGTTCGTGCTCCCGATGTCCGTCGGCGCACTGCTGATGTCGCTGTCCACCGTGGTGGTGGCGCTCAACGCCCAGCTGCTGCGGCGGCTGGACCTGCGGCCCGACGTCGTGTCCCGCGACGTCCTCGGACGCTGACGGCGGGGCCCTGACATCGGTCCTCCGGTGCGAGATCGGTCGACATCCTGACCGATCTCGCACCGGAGGACCGATGTCGGCTCAGCCGATCTCGAGCCGGACGGCGTCGTAGGCCGCCTCGTTCCACAGGTGCTCGGCGCCGGCGTTGATCTGCAGCGTGATCTCGTTGCCGGCCGGCTTCAGCAGGCCCGCGTCGAAGGCGATCTCGCGGGTGTAGTTCCGCCCGCCGCGCGCGCTGCGGTAGGTGGCCCCCTTCGCGTCCTCGGGCCCGAAGGTCCAGACGAACGGCTCCCCGTTGACCGTGATCGTGAGGTTGCTGTTCTCCGGCGGCACCGGCAGCGCGGAGCCCATGGCCCACGCCGCCAGCGCGATCGTCAGGGTGGCCTGCGCGCTCGCCGCCGGCGCGCGGTCGAGGTCGAACAGGATGCGCCACGGGCTCTCCTGCCGGGTGACGTGCAGCCGGTACGTCGTCGCCCCGCCGTCGCCGTCGCTCACCACGAGCTCGAGGACGGTGCGCTGCGCGTGCAGGGCCACGGCGAGCCCCTCCTCCGCCACGACGTCGCCCCCGATCGTGACCTGCGCGCCGCCGCGGCCCGCGGCCCGGACGACGACGGACTCCTGGTCCCAGGGCAGGTCGACGGCGAAGTCGGAGCGGAACGTGCTGAAGCCGGGCACCAGGTCCGCGCCGTCGACCTCGAGGCCCCCGAGCACGGGGAGGGCGGCGTCCGCCGCGAGGATCTCGACGGCGTTGAGGCGGCCGTCGCCGCCGGCGAGGAGGTCGAGCCGGCCCCCGGTGACGGTCACCGTCGCGGTGTGCACGGCGTACTCGCCCCGGCCGGAGTCGAGGGCCACCGGCTCGCCGCCGCCGAACGAGACCTGGGTCTTGTTGGCCGCGATGTCGTCGCCGGAGAGCACGGTGACCTCGTACTCGCCGTCGGGCAGGTCCACTGCGAAGGTGTAGCCGGACCCGACGACGAAGTCGCGCTGCAGGTCCCCGTCCGACCCGCGGTCGCGGGAGTCGACCGCCCGGTCGAGGCCGAAGCCCGCCCCGGCGGAGTACAGCGTGTTCTGCGCGACCCGCTGGTACCCGGCGGCGACGGGGCTGGACGCGGTGCCGAAGTCGAACAGCCGGACGCCGTCGGCATCCTCGGGGAGCACCGTGCCCTCCGGCGCCTGCACCGGGTACGACCGCTGGTACTGGATGTAGTTCCAGTCCTTCGCCGTGCTCGTGCCGACCGTGTACGTGACGCCGTCGGGGAAGTCGTCGTGGAACGACTCGAACAGGCCGTAGCGCCGGAACTCCCGGCCGTGCCGGAACTCCCGGGAGTCGCGGGTGGGGGTGCCGAGCTGGAACACCGTGCGCCCGTGGCTCGTGGGCTCCCACAGCATGCGGCCCAGCGTGACCTCCTGGCCGGCGCCCACCTCGACGTCGTCGATCACGTACTCGCCCCAGAGGCCGCCGCCGTAGACGGTGAGGCGGTAGGTGCCGGGGCGCACATGGTCGAGCGTGAACTGCCCTCCCCGACCGAGGTCGGCCCAGTAGTTGTGGCCGAGCACGGAGTCCTGCATGGGCGTCCCGTTGTCCGACAGCACGACGACGGCGCCCTCCAGGTTCGGCGTGCCGGGGACCCGCACCGTGCCGCGCACGCGGGAGCGCTTCGCGGTGGGCGTCCAGCCCTCGATCGCGAGCCGGTCGTAGAACTCGGCGTGCGCCTCGAAGCGCGCCTGGCGGGCGGCGTCGCGGCGCAGGGCGCGCGGGTCGTCGCCCTTGTTGAGGTAGACGAAGTACGGCCCGTACGTCTTCTGCCACGCCTGCCCGGCCGCGACGCGCACCGGCGGCGCGCCGTAGTGGGTGGCCTGCGGCTCCACGAGCAGCACGGGGGTGTCGCCGGTCTGGTGCAGGATCAGGTCCTGGCGCACGGGGCCGCCGCTGAACCCCTCGAGGTTCGGCAGGGCGGCCCACATGCCGTAGCCGCTGCCGTACAGCCCGTGCAGGCTGTGGTCCTTCATGGACACGGCCCAGTCGTACTTCGTGTAGTAGCGGCGGGGGTAGGCGGAGCCGGTGCCCTCGAGGTCGTAGGTCGCGTCCATCACCATCTCGGCGCGCGAGATCTCGCCGCCTGTGGGCATGCGTGCCGCGGCCTCGCGCCACCGGACGGCGTCGGCGTCGTCCTCCACCGAGGCGTGCGTGAAGACGCCGCCCGCCGTGTAGAAGACGTACCGGTGCTGGTCGGTGCGGAAGCCGTGCAGCTCCGCGGGGTGGTCGTAGCTGTACGCGAGGTGGATGCCGGCCTCGCCGGAGCGCACGACGTGGTGCCGCACCAGCCAGCACGGCATGTCGCCGGACGGGCTGTGGTGGTACGCGACGTCGACGAAGTCCTGCTCGACCCGGACGGTGAGGTGGTTGTCCGCCGGCGGGAGCGGAAGACTCCCGCCCTCGCGGACGGTGTTCATGTCGTAGTTCCCGCGGCCGACCAGGTTCACGCCGTCGTAGACGAGCGAGGTGGTCCGACCATTCGACTTGTCGACGGTGAGGCGGACGAGGCCGTTGTCCACGACGACGTGCGTGTCCGTCTCGACGACCTCAGGCGGTCCCGAGGCCGCGGCGCGTGGGGCTTGCGCCCACGGCAGCAGCGCTGTTGCGGTGATCCCGGCCAGCTTCCCGAACGTGCGCCGCGTCATTGCGGCCGATGTGGTCATGCCACGGGAAATTAGCACGATTCAATCGTCGATTGGAAGGATTCATTAGACGACTGGAGTGTCGAGCTCAGGTCGCGGGCGGGAGGGCGGCGGTCAGGTCCACCTCGACGAGCTGCCCGGGGAATCCCAGCTGGGCCACCCCGAGCAGCGTGCTGGCGCTGGTGAACGCGGGGGCGAGGGGTGATTCCCTGCCTCCACGATCGTGACGTGGTGGTAGCCCGGAGTCACGTGCAGGCCCGCGGGGTCGAGGCGCGTGATCGTCATGACCCGAGTGTCACGGCCTCCGGCGTCGCGGTCGACGGGTTTCGCGCTCCGCCGCGACGGAGGATCACGAGGTTGAGCGCGGCCGCGGCGAGCAGCACGACGGCCGTGGCGACGAAGACGGCGCGCAGGCCGGCCTGCGCGGCGACCAGGCCGCCGAGCACGGGGCCGGCGACCTGCCCCACGTACTGCGCGGAGACGCCGAGCCCCAGCACCCGGCCGACGGCGTCCGGCGGGGCGAGGTGGCGCACGGCCGCGGTGATCGACGGCAGCAGGCCGCCGAGGCTCAGGCCCAGCAGCACGCGCAGCACGCCGAGCTGCCAGACGTTCGTCACGAGCGCCTGCGCCAGGGCGAGCACGCCCGCCGCCGCGAGGCAGGCGACGACCACGCGCGTGTGCCCGACCCGGTCCGCGAGCCGGCCCACCCGCGGCGCCGCGACGACACTGCCCACGGCGGTCAGCGCGACGAGGATCCCCGCGACGCCGGTGGCGTGCGAGAGCTGGCCCAGGTCCTCGACGTAGACGGTGACGATCGGCTCGATCGACATCGTCGAGAACAGCAGCAGGCTCGACGTCGCCAGCAGCGCGACGACGGCGCCCGGGCGCTGCACCTGCGACCACACGCCGTGACGGCGGGTGGCGGCCCGGGGCGGACGCAGCCCGGCCGGCGGCTCGCGGAGCAGGAACGTCGTGGCGAGGAACGCCACGAAGATCACGGCCCCGCACACGACGAACGTCGTCCGGATGCCCACCCAGGCGGGCACGAAGCCGCCGACCAGCGGCCCGACGACGTTGCCCGCCAGGATGCCCGACGACAGCACCCCGAGGGCCCACGCGCTGCGGTCCTTCGGCGTCTGCGCTGCCACGAGGATGGTGGCCCCGGAGGAGTAGCCGCCGAGCAGGCCCACCAGCAGCCGCACCGCGACGAGCTGCTCGACGCTCTGCACGAACCCGAGCAGCGTCATCGCGGCCGCCATGCCCAGGCTGGCGCGCACCAGCATGGACTTGCGGCCGAACCGGTCGCCGAGCGCTCCCCACAGCGGCGCGGTGAGCGCCGCCGTGAGGAACGTGGCCCCGTACGCGACGCCCGACCAGCGCACGACCGCGGCCGGGTCGTCCACGCCGAGCTGCCGCACGTACTCCGGCAGGAACGGCACCAGCAGCGTCATCGCGACGAGCGTGGTGAACGACCCGACCGTGCCGACGGCGAGGTTCCGCCGCCAGTACCGCTGCTCGGGGTCGGCGACGGCGGGGTCCTCGACGTCAGGGCTGGTCATGCCCCAGGTCTACACCCGATATCCGTTCAGTGGGACCATCTGTCTCGTATGGTGGCTACGCGTTCACGGTGAGACGCACCGTCGCGAACGCCGCGGGCGGCAGCTCCGCGGTGAGGACACCGCCCTCGAGACGCACGCCGTCGAGCGGGCGCGGCGCGACGGCGTCGGGCGCGTCGAAGGTGTTGTGCGCGGCGGGGTCGTCCGCCGCCAGCACCGTGGCGACGGGGTCGCTCACCGCGTGACCGCGCAGGTCGATCCGCACCGTGGCGCCGGCGTCGGGGTCGAGGTTGGTCAGCGACACCAGCACCGCACCGTCCTTCGTCGACGCCGACGCCGAGACCGTCCCCACGGCCGTGCCGTCGACGTCGTGCGTGGCCCGCGGCGACCGCTCGCGCACCGGCAGGCTCGCGGCGTCGTGGTGGCCCGCGCTCATCGCGAAGGCGTGGAACGTCGGCGTCTTGATCATCTTCGCGCCGTCGGTGAGCAGCATCGACTGCAGCACGTTCACCGTCTGCGCGATGTTCGCGAGGCGCAGCCGGCGGGCGTGGTCGTGGAAGGCGTCGAAGTGCACCGACGCGACGAGGGCGTCGCGCATCGCGTTCTGCTGGTACAGGAAGCCGGGGTTGGTGTCCTTCTCGACGTTCCACCACGTGCCCCACTCGTCGAGCGCCAGACCGAGCCTGGCCTCGGGGTCGTAGGCGTCCATCACGGCCGAGTGCCCGGCGATGATGCGGCGCACGTCGAGCGCCTTGCGCATCGTGGCCCAGTACTCGTCGCGCGTGAACTCGGTGGCGGCGCCCTTGTCCCCCCACGTCCCGGCGAACGTGTAGAAGTGGAACGACACCATCTGCCACAGGTCGCGCGGCTCCGCGTCGCCGAGCTTCGCGACCTGCTGCATGAGCGTCTCGGTCCACGCGTAGTCGTCGTCCGACGCGCCCGCCGCGACCCGCACCAGGCGGTTGCCGCCGTGGTCGCGCGCGTACGTCGCGTGCTGCCGCGCCAGCGACGCGAACTGGTCCGCGCGCAGGTTGCCGCCGCAGCCCCACGGCTCGTTGCCGATGCCGAAGAACGACACGCCCCACGGCTCGTCGCGGCCGTGCTCGCGGCGCAGGCGGGCCATGGGCGAGTCGTCGCCGCGGGTCAGGTACTCGACCCAGTCCGCCGTCTCCTGGACCGTGCCCGAGCCGACGTTCCCCGAGATGTACGGGGCCGTGCCGAGCAGGTCGCACAGCGCCATGAACTCGTGCGTGCCGAAGGAGTTGTCCTCCACGACGTCGCCCCAGTGCGTGTTGACGATGCGGGGACGGTCGGCCGCCGGGCCCACGCCGTCACGCCAGTGGTACGTGTCGGCGAAGCAGCCGCCCGGCCAGCGCAGGTTGGGGATCGCCAGCTCCCGCAGCGCCTCGACGACGTCGGTGCGGATGCCGCCGACGTTCGGGATGTCGGAGTCCTCGCCCACCCAGAAGCCCTCGTAGATGCACCGGCCGAGGTGCTCGGCGAAGTGCCCGTACAGGTGGCGGCTGATCGTGGGGCCGGGGACGTCGAGGTCGACGACGGCGTCGAGGGCGAGGTCGGGCGTGCTCGTGGACAGGTCGGTCACGGGGGAATCCTCCAACGTTGCAGGTGGCGGTCAGACGATACCCGCGGAGCCCCGCGCGGATGCCAGACTCCTCACGTGCCGAACACCCCGGATCCCGCCCCCGTACCGGCCCTCGCCCCCACCTGGCTGCGTGTCGCCACGCTCGTCGTCGCGGCCGCCGCCGTCCTCGTCGTCGCGTGGGCGTGCGCGACGGCGTGGGGTGCGGTGGTGCACGGCCACCCGGCGTACGCGGTGCTGCTGGCGCTGACGCTGGTGGGGACGGTCGTCGCCGGGGTGCGGGCGCTGCGCCGTCGGCCCGCGCGCCCGGGGTGGCGGCGCGCGGGACGGGTGGCGCTGCTCGTGGTCGGTGCGGCCTGGATCGTGCTGGTCGCGTGGCTGCGGCCGTTCGGCGCGGTCGAGCCGGCGCTCGCGGACCTGCGCTCGGACGACGCGGTGACGGTGACCGAGGGCGCCACCCGGTACGTGCTGACCCCGGCCGGCGGGGGCGACGGGACGGCCGTGTTCTTCCAGCCCGGGGCGAGGGTCGACGCCCGCGCGTACGCGGCGGTGCTGCGTCCGCTCGCCGAGGCGGGGCACACCGTCGTCGTCGCGAAGCAGCCGCTCGGGATCGCGTTCCTCGCCACCGGTGCGTTCGACGACGCCCGCGCGGCGGTGGACGCGGACCGATGGGTGGTGGGCGGCCACTCGCTCGGCGGCACCGTCGCGGCCATGGCGGCGGAAACCGCGGACGACGACGCCGAGGCACCCGCGGCCGGGCTGCTGCTGTTCGCCTCCTACCCGGCGGGCGACATGAGCGGCACGCTGACCGCCGCCGTCGCGTCCGTCTCCGGCAGCGAGGACGGTCTCGCGACTCCGGCGAAGATCGACGCCTCGCGCGCCGACCTGCCCGCCGACGCCGCGTTCACCGTCGTCGAGGGCGCCGGGCACGCGTACTTCGGCGACTACGGCCCGCAGCCCGGCGACGGCACCCCGACGATCTCGCACGACGACGCCCGCGCGCAGATCTCCGGCGCCGCCGTCGCGTTCGTCGACGGCCTCGCGCGGTAGCCGCGAGGTACTACCTCGCCGGGACGGGTACTACCTCGGCGAGATCGGTACTACCTCGGCGAGATCGGTACTACCTCGGCGAGATCGGTGCTACCTCGTGCCGGGGTCACACCCCGTCCAGGGTGAGGTGCACGACCACGTCGTCGCCGTCGTCCACGCCCTCGGGGCGGCGCACGGCGTCCTTGAGCGGCACGAGATAGCCGCCGTCCCTGGGGAACAGGGAGGTGGTGAACGTGGTGCCGCCGAGGCGGCCGGTCACGGGGATGACGCCCCAGCCGTACGTGACCAGCGCCGCGACCGCGGCGATCCGCTCCGCCTCGGCGTCGGGGACGGCCACGTAGTAGTACGGCGCGGGACCGCGCCACTGGAACACCTCGCCGCGCACCTCGAGCTCCATGCGCCCAGGCTGCCGCGAGACGCTGACACGGTCGAGCTCACGCGAGGTCGAGGACGGCGTACCCGTGCCCGTCGAGGTGCACGACGTCGCCGTCCCTGCTCAGGCCGCGCGCCTCGACCTCGCGGGCACCGGCCGCCCCGGGCACGGTGATCGACACGGACGCGCGGCCCGGGTTGAGCACGACGGCGAGCGTGCCGCCGCGCAGGTACGCGAACGGGTAGCCGGTGGCCAGCACGTCGACGTCGGCGGTGGCGTCGAGCCGCGGGTCCGAGGTGCGCAGGTGCGCCAGGCGGCGTACCAGGTGCAGCAGCGAGCCCTCGTCGTCGAGCTGGGCGGCCACGGTGGGGCGGTCCCGGTCCGGGTCCTGCGGCAGGTAGCACGACTCCGCCACGTCCGGCCCGAGCCGGCCGGGCGGCACGTCGCCCCACTGCATCGGGGTGCGCGAGCCCGCACGGTCGTAGGTGGGGTTGAGCCGGGAGCCCTCGAGCGTGGGGGTCTCGGGGACGAACCGCATGCCGATCTCGTCGCCGTAGTAGATCGACGGCATGGAGGGCCAGGTGAGGGTGAGGACGAGGGCCGCCCGCGCCTGCTCGGCATCGCGCGCCCCCGCGACGAGCCGCGTGAAGTCGTGGTTCGACGTCGGCAGGCCGGTGAGCCCGCCGCGCCCGGCCGCCGCGATGGCGCCCGTCGCCTCCTCCCAGGCGCGGACGAAGGTGCCCGCGTCGCCGCGTGCCTCGGCGTCGGCCCAGCTGGGCACGTCGCCCCACGACGGCTGCACCGTCCCTGCGCCGTTGTTCCACAGCGAGCGCAGCGGCAGGCCGTCGTCGTCGCCCCCGAACTGGAGGAAGAAGTCGGCGTGGAAGCCGGACGGCACGGAGACGCGCGGGTCGCCCCACTCGCTGATCAGCACGCGGCCGGGATAGGTGGCGTCGAGCCAGGCGCGGTTCTCGCGCCACAGGCGGCCGGTCTCGACCAGCCCAGGGTCGTCCTTGACGAGCGACGCCGCCATGTCGACGCGGAACCCGGCGACGCCGAGGTCGAACCAGTGCGCCATGATCTCGCGCAACGCGGCCCGGTTCGCCTGCGGACCCGCGGCGTCGACCGGGCTGCGCCACGGCTGGGCGGGGTCGGGCCGCGCGAACCCGAAGTTCAGCGCCGGCTGCACCGGGAAGAAGTTCGGCAGGTAGAACCCGCCGCGCCGGCCCGGGCCGGGCTCGAATCCGTCGACGGGGACGTCGCTCCACACGTACCGGTCGTCGTCGGGGTCGTCCGCGGACGCGGCGAACCAGGGGTGCTGGTCGGACGTGTGCCCGGCCACGAGATCGAGCAGCACGGCGATGCCGCGCCTGCCCGCCTCCTCGGTGAGCTCCGCCAGGTCGTCGTTGGTGCCGTACCGCGGCGCGATCGTCATGAAGTCCGCGACGTCGTACCCGGCGTCGGCGAACGGGGACACGAAGCACGGGTCGAGCCACACCGCGCCCACGCCGAGCCAGCGCAGGTAGTCGAGACGCGCCGTGATGCCGGCGAGGTCGCCGATCCCGTCGCCGTTCCCGTCGGCGAAGCTCTGCGGGTACAGCTGGTACAGGACGGTACGCCCGAGGCGCGGGGCGAGGTCGACGGCAGCGTGCGGGGACGTGGGGGAGTGGGTCGGCACCGAGGCTCCTGTGGATCGGGATCGGGATCGGGATCGGGATCGGGTCGGACGGGACAGCAGGCGGGGTCAGACGACGCCGGTCGTGCCGAGCAGCGACCCGAGGGCGAAGGTCACGCCGAGGGCCAGCGCGCCGCCGACGACGACGCGCGCGACGGACCGGCTGCGAGACGACCCGCCGATCCAGGCGGCGATCGAGCCGGCCGCGCCGAGGGCGGCGAGCACGACGACGAACGTGCCGGCGACCTTCCACGGCTCGGGGACGAGCAGCACGGCCAGCATCGGGAGCACGCCGCCGCACAGGAACGCGAGCAGCGACGCCCACGCGGCGTGCCACGGGCTGACGACGTCGCCGGGGTCGATGTTGAGCTCGGCGGACAGGTGGGCGCCGAGGGCGTCGTGGTGCGTGAGCTCGGTGGCGACCTGCCGCGCCGTGCCCTCGCTGAGGCCCTGCCGGCGGTAGAGGCCGACGAGCTCGTCGAACTCCTCGTCCGGCATGGTCGCGAGCTCGTGCTGCTCCTTGGCGATGAGCGCCTTCTCGCTGTCCGACTGGCTGGACACCGACACGTACTCGCCGAGCGCCATCGAGATCGCGCCGCCCACCAGGGCCGCGAGCCCGGCCGTGAGCACGGGCGCCCGCTCCGGCGTCGCGCCGGCGACGCCCACGACGACGGCGGCCACGGAGACGATGCCGTCGTTGGCGCCCAGCACGCCCGCCCGCAACCAGTTCAGCCGCTGGGCGAGGCCGCCGGCGTGCGGCTCGTCGGGATGGCCGGTCGGGTCGGTCTCGGTGCGCTCGGACATGTGCTCAGCACAGCATCGCTCGGTGGGTGCCGCCAGCACGACGCCCGACCGGGCACGGCACGGACCGCGGACTCAGGCGTGCGTGGGGTGCTCGTGCTCCGGGTGGGTGTCCGGCTCGACCTGGAAGGTGGAGTGCTCGACCGCGACGTCGAAGTGGGTGGCCACGCACTCCTGCAGCTCGTCGAGGATGCGGCCGGCGTGCCCGTCGGTGAAGCAGCCCGAGTCGACGACGACGTGCGCCGACAGGATCGGCAGGCCGGTGGCGATGAGGGAGGCGTGCACGTCGTGCACGTCGCGCACGTGGTCCACCTCCAGCAGGTGGGCACGCACCTCGTCGAGGTCCAGCCCGGGCGGGGTGGACTCCAGCAGCACCGACCCCGCGGCTCGCAGGAGCTTCACGGCGCGCGGCAGGATGAGCGCCCCGATGAGGAGTGCGGCGACGGCGTCGGCCCGCTGCCAGCCGGTGGTGGCGATGACGATCGCGGCGACGATGACGCCCACCGACCCCAGCGCGTCGTTGACGACCTCGAGGAAGGCGGCTCGCAGGTTGAGGTTCGCGTCGCGGCGGCCCGCGAGGACGGCCATCGACGCAAGGTTCCCGACCAGCCCGATGACGCCGAAGACGACGAGCTGCGTGGAGGGGATCTCCGGCGGGTCGGCGAGCCGCAGCACCGCCTCCACCAGCACGTACACGCCGACCACGAGCAGCACGGCCGCCTGCGCCAGCGCGGCCAGCACCTCCGCCCGCCGGTAGCCCCACGTGCGCTGCGGCGACGCCGGCCGCAGCGACAGGTGCGCGGCGAACAGGGCGAGCGCGAGGCCCCCGGCGTCGGTGAGCATGTGGGCGGTGTCGACCAGCAGCGCGAGGCTGCCGGTGAGCAGCGCCCCGACGGCCTGGGCGACCAGGATCGTGGCGGTGATGCCGAACGCGATCGCGAGCCGGCCCCGGTGGTCGGCGGCGCCGTGCGCGTGGTCGTGGTCGTGGCTCACGCGGCGTCCTCGGAGCCGGCGCGTCCGTGGGGCGTGCCCGGCGTCGCGCACGTGCAGTCCGGCCCGCAGCAGTCCGGGTCGACGACGAGCGCCAGCCGCAGCATGTCGCCGAGCGCGTGCGCGAGGTGCGGGTCGGACAGCCGGTACTCGGTGCGGCGCCCGTCCTGGCGGCCCACGACCAGGCCGCAGCCGCGCAAGCACGCGAGCTGGTTGCTCATCACCTGCTTGGAGACGCCGAGCGTGGCGGCCAGGTCGGACGGGTAGGCGGGGGCGTCGCGCAGCGCGAGCAGGATGCGCGCGCGGGTGCCGTCCGACAGCGCGTGCCCGAGCCGCGCCAGCGCCGCCGTGTGCGTGAGGGTCACCGTCTCCATGGGCGCGACGGTACATGCGGTCCTGTACCGATACCAGCGCCAACCATGCACCTGTGCACCTTCTGATGCGTCAGAAGGTGCACAGGTGCATGGCGAGCTCTCCAGGGTCGGTCAGTGGCCTCGGTCGTGCGGGACGGTGACGTCGACGGTGCAGCCCACCGCGCGGCCGAGCTCGTCGTGACCGGCGTACGTCAGCGTGTAGACGCGGTCACCGCCGCCCGCGCGCTCGGCACGCAGACTGCCGGAGACCGACGGCGTTCCCGGCACGAACCCGGACACGTCCCCGTCGCCGCCCCCGGAGACGTCGACGAGCTCGAACGCCCGCGGCCCCAGGACCCCGTCCCGGAGGTCGACTTCGACGGTCACGTCCACCAGCTTCCGGTTCGGCGGCCAGAGCACGGGCCGGTCGACGGTGCATTCCAGCTCTCGCGTCGGGACGGGCTCGTCCAGGGTGGCGACGGCATGGGCGATGGTGGCGGTCAACCGCCCGCCGGCCTCGTAGTACATGTGGGCGGTGCGGCCGTCGAAGTAGAAGGTCGGGGCCGCCGACCGCCCGCTGTCGGGGGCGTCGGCCATCGAGTCGTGGACCACGCCGAGGTGGATCTCCTGGTCGAAGTTCTTCCCCACATCCACCGCGTGCATGTTGCCGTCGCTCGCGTGGAAGACGACGAGGTTGCGGCCCTCCCAGCGCAGGAAGAACGGCCCCGAGGCGTTCGGCTCCTCGATGCCGCGTGGCGTCACGAGGGGCTCCGGCTGGATCTCCCAGCTGCGCGCGTCGTCGGACACGGCCCAGCGGATCCGTCGGGCGACGGGCCCGTCCTGGCCCGGCAGCGCGTTCGCCGGGTTGTCCATGAACAGCATCAGGTAGCGGTTCCCGTGCCCGGGCACCGACTGCTCGAAGACCTTCGCGTACGAGGTCTCCCGGCCGGTGGTGTCGTCGCTCTGGACGGCGGTCCCGCCGTAGTCGAAATGGATCCCGTCGTCCGAGGTGGCGTATCGGGTGATCGTGTTCTCGCCGTGGAAGTACAGGAACAACTTCTGCTCGCCCTCCACCCACAGGGCGTGCGGCGACGAGACGTGGCTGACCGCCTCGTAGTGCGGCGCCCAGCTGTTGCTGATCAGGGGGTTGCCGTCGTACTCGGTCCATGGCCCGTCGATCGAGTCGGAGTAGGCCAGGGCGATGCCGCCGGGCCGCTCGTGCGGGGCGTAGTACATGTAGTAGGTCCCCAGCGGCTCGGCGAAGTAGTCCGCCGCGCGGATGACGCTGGGGAAGATGAACTCGTTCGTCGGGTTGTAGGTCAGGTCGCTCTTGTCGAGAGCGGTCCCGACGTAGCCGAACTCCGGAAACGTGAACGGCTCGTCCGGGGCGCCCACCACCTCGGCGACGCCTGAACCGGTGCCGTCGTCGTGCGGGAGGGCATGACCTGCGTCGGCGCCGAGAGCGATGGCGGCGGCGAGGGCGAGGCCGGCGACCAGCCGGGCCCCTCTGACGGTTCTGGCGGACATGACGCGCACTCCTTCGTGGCGGGGATGTCGGTGACGGCGGCGCCGTCGTCGGCGACCGCACCGCTGCAGCCTTCGGCGCAGGACGGGCGCCGGTCAAGGAGCCTTATCGAACCCATGAGCAAGCCACCTGATAATGCGCCGCACCTGATCCCCGCGACGCCGGGACGCCCGGGATGCAGGGCCGCAGCGCGGTCATGGCCGTGATCGCACCGTCATTAATAATGCGCATCATCAGGTTGACCCCGGTTCGGCCGACGCCCAAGACTCCTGGCACATCACCGCCGACGTCCGAGCTCGAGGAGGAGCGTTGCCCCGTCGTCGCATCACGCAGGCCGACGTCGCCGCCATGGCCGGCGTCAGCCAGGCCACCGTGTCGTTCGTCCTCAACGACAGCAACCCGAGCGGGGTGCGGATCAGCGAGGAGACCCGGCAGCGGGTGCTCGACGCGATCCGCATCACCGGGTACTCGGCGAACCCCGCCGCGCAGCGCCTCGCGGGCGGGCTCACGCAGATCCTCGGCGTCTTCACCTACGAGGCGACGTTCCCCCAGGGCGGCCGCGACTTCTACGGCCCGTTCCTCGTCGGCATCGAGCACGCCGCCGAGAAGCTCGGCGTCGACATCCTGCTCTTCACCAGCGCCCGCGTGGAGGACGGCCGGCGGCGGCTGACCCGGGAGGGCTGGCAGCGGCTCGGCGTCGCCGACGGCTGCCTGCTCCTGGGGCAGCAGGAGGACCGAGGCGAGCTCCAGCACCTGCTCGACACGAACTACCCGTTCGTGTTCATCGGGAAGCGCGGCAGCGACGGTGGCCGCCTGCCCTACGTGGGCGTCGACTACGTGACGGCGACGAGCCGGCAGGTGGAGCGCCTGGCGGCGCTGGGCCACACGCGGATCGGCTATGTCGGGCCGCGGGGCACCGACCAGCCCACGCTCGACCGCGTCGAGGGGTACCGCCTGACCATGAAGCAGCACGGCCTCACGGCTCGGTTCGTGGAGCTGGACGACGTCGCGGCCGCGGCGGCGGAGATCGCCGACCAGCGCTTCACCGCCATCGTGGTCGCGCCGGAGAACTCACCGGAGGAGCTCGCCGACGAGCTCGAGCGCCGTGGCCTGCGCGTGCCCGACGACGTCTCCGTGCTGCTCCTCGGGCAGCCGCACCGACCACGCCCGGGCGGCCGCCCGTGGTCGGGGTTCTTCATCCCCCGCGAGGAGATGGGCGCCCGCGCCCTGCACCTGCTCTCGCGCCTCGTGGCGGCGGACGCCGGCCGGGCCGGCCGCCGCGGGGGCGCGCAGGTGCCCGACGACGAGCTGCGCCAGCTGCTCGACTGCGTGGACATCGACGGCGAGACCCTCGCGCCGCCGCCCGCCTGACGCGCGCCCCGGCACGACCCCCGCACGACCCCCAGCACCACCCACCGCACCACGACAGGACGGAAGCACCGCGTGACTCCCCAGGACATCCAGACCGACGTGCTCGTCGTCGGAGCCGGCCTCGGCGGCATCGCCGCCGCCCTCGCCGCGGCGGACCGCGGCGCGCGCGTGGTCCTCACCGAGGAGCACCCGTGGATCGGCGGCCAGCTCACGTCGCAGGGCGTGCCGCCGGACGAGAGCGCCTGGGTCGAGGACTTCGGCGTCACCGCGCGCTACCGGCGCCTCCGCGACGGCATCCGCGACGTGTACCGGCGGTCGTACCCGCTGACCGACGCCGCCCGGTCGTGGGACGCCCTCAACCCCGGCGCGGGCTGGGTGTCGAAGCTGTGCCACGAGCCGCGGGTGGCCCTCGGGGTGCTCGAGGAGATGCTGGCGCCCTGGCGGTCGTCCGGCCGGCTGACGCTGCTGGAGCGCGTGCGCCCGACGTCGGCCACCACCGACGGCGACCGCGTCACCTCGGTGACGCTCGGGTCCGTCGTGGGCGGCGGGCCCGTCACCGTCTCGGCCGCGCTCGTCGTCGACGCGACCGAGACGGGGGAGCTGCTGCCGCTGACGGGCACGGAGTACGTGACCGGCTTCGAGTCGAGCCGGGAGACCGGCGAGCCGAGCGCCCCGGACGAGGCGCAGCCGGACAACGTCCAGGCGCTGAGCGTCTGCTTCGCCGTCGAGCACGTCGACGGCGACCACACGATCGACCGGCCCGAGCGCTACGACTTCTGGAGCTCCTACCGGCCCGACGCCTGGAACGGGCGTCGCATGCTGTCGTGGGAGGCGCCCAACCCGCGCACCCTCGCGATGGACGTCCGGACGTTCACCCCCAACCCGGGGGACGACGCCCGCGCGGTCGCGGCCGACCAGTCGAAGAACCCCGGCGACGGCAACCTGTGGACGTTCCGCCGCATCGCCGCCCGCGACCTGTTCGCGCCCGGCCACTACGCGAGC
Source organism: Isoptericola nanjingensis (assembly GCF_050311635.1). Taxonomy (NCBI): domain Bacteria; kingdom Bacillati; phylum Actinomycetota; class Actinomycetes; order Micrococcales; family Promicromonosporaceae; genus Isoptericola; species Isoptericola nanjingensis. The sequence goes on from NZ_JBNOZL010000002.1 coordinate 388,779, forward strand.
GACCTGTGCCTGGTGAACTGGCCCAGCATCGACTACTTCCTCGCGCCCGTCCTCGACGTCCCGCGCGACGTCGAGGAGGCGCGGGTCGCCGACGCCCGCCAGCTCAGCCTCTCGATGCTCTACTGGATGCAGACCGAGGCGCCGCGGGCCGACGGCGGCACCGGCTTCCCCGGGCTGCGGCTGCGGCCCGACGTCATGGGCTCCGCGGACGGCCTCGCCCAGGCGGTGTACCACCGCGAGTCGCGCCGGATCCGCGCCGTCACGACCGTCACCGAGAACGACGTGTCGTACGCCGTGCGCGGCGACGCGGGCGCCACCCGCTACGACGACTCCGTCGGCGTGGGCATGTACCGGATCGACCTGCACCCCTCCACCGGCGGCGACACGTACATCGACGTGCCGTCCACCCCGTTCGAGATCCCGCTGGGCGCGCTGCTGCCGCAGCGTGTCACCAACCTGCTGGCCGCGAACAAGAACATCGGCACCACGCACATCACGAACGGCTGCTACCGGCTGCACCCCGTCGAGTGGAACATCGGCGAGGCGGCGGGCCACCTCGCCGCCCACTGCCTCGCGACGGGGCGCGCACCGCACGAGGTCCAGGCCAAGCCCGACCTCCTCGCCGACTACCAGGCCGAGCTCGTCTCGGCCGGCGTCGAGCTCCGCTGGCCCGCGGACCAGGTCCACCCGTACTGACCGTCGGCCCGAACCCGTCCTGAGCACTCAGTCCGAAGGAGCACTGATGAACCCCCGCACCGCCCGCCGCCCCCGCGCGGCCCTCGCCGCGACCGCCGCCGTCACGGCGCTGCTCGCCCTCACCGCCTGCGGCGGCGACGGGCAGGGTGTCGCCGGCGACCCGGAGACCCCCGACGAGCCCGTCGACCTGCGCATGACCGTCTGGACCGCCGACGAGAAGCAGCTCGCGATGTTCCAGGAGATCGCCGACGCCTACGTCGCCGAGAACCCGGACCTCGTGTCGAGCGTCTCCTTCGAGACGATCCCGTTCGAGGACTACACGACGGCGCTCACCACCCAGCTCGCCGGCGGGAACGCGCCCGACCTGGCGTGGATCTTCGAGAGCAACGCGCCGGAGTTCGTCTCCAGCGGGGCCCTCGTCGACGTCGCCCCGGTGCTCCAGGGCACCGAGGGGTACGAGTACGACGACCTGACGCCTAGCGCGCTCGAGCTGTGGAGCGAGGGCGACGGCCTGTTCGCGTACCCGTTCTCCAACAGCCCGTTCGCGATGTTCGTCAACACCGACCAGCTCGAGGCCGCCGGCCAGCCGAACCCGGCCGACCTCGTCGCCGACGGGACGTGGACCTTCGACGAGGCGCGCGACATCGCCGCGAAGACCGCCGCCGACTCGGGCAGGCAGGGGCTGGTCGTGCGCGACTTCGACTTCCAGTTCTGGGAGAACCTCGCCACCGTGTGGTCGGGGTGGAGCGCCGCCCCGTGGAGCGCGGACGGCACGCAGTGCACGTTCACCGACCCCGAGATGGTCGACGCGATGACGTGGATCCACGACGCGATCTTCGACGACGAGGCCATGCCCGGGCCGGGGACCACCGCCGACTTCTTCGCCGGCGACGCCGCGATGACGATCACGCAGATCAGCCGCGCGTCGTCGCTCGACGGCTCGTTCGACTGGGACGTCGTCCCGCTGCCCGCGGGGCCGTCGGGCAAGCAGAACGTCATCGGGCAGGCCGGCATCGGCGTCTTCGCCGCCGGCGCGCACCCGGACGTCGCCGCCGACTTCCTCGCGTACTTCACGAACCCCGACAACGCGAAGGAGCTGGCCGCGTACTTCCCGCCGCCGCGCGAGTCCCTGCTGAGCTCCGAGACGCTCGCCGCCGCCAACCCGCAGCTCAGCGAGGACCAGCTCCAGGCCGTCGTCGTCGAGGGCATCCAGGACGCCGTCACGAAGCCGGCGCACCAGAACTTCGCGAAGCTGCAGGAGACGGTGCGCTCCGAGCTCGACGCGATGTGGACGGCAGACGCGGACGTCGCCGGCGTGCTCGGCGACACCTGCGACGCGATCGCGCCGCTGCTGGAGGACTGACGTGTCCCTCACCACCGCCTCGGCACGCGCCCGCCGCGACTGGTGGGTCGGGTACGCCATGGTCTCCCCGGTCGTGCTCGGCGCCCTGCTGTTCGTCGTCGTGCCGCTCGGGATGGTGGCGTGGTACTCGCTGCACGAGTGGAACGTGCTGGCGAACACCTTCCAGTTCAGCGGCGCGGCGAACTACCAGCGGCTCGTCGAGGACCCGGGCCTGCACGACGCGCTGTGGGCGACGCTCTGGTTCTCGATCGGGCTGGTCGTGCTCAACATCGCGCTGGCGCTGCTCCTGGCCGTGCTGCTCGACCGGAAGCTCCCCGGCACCACGACGTTCCGTACGTTCTTCTTCTCGCCCGTCGTGGTCTCGCTCGTGGCCTGGACCATCGTCTGGAGCTTCCTGCTGCAGGCCGACGGCGGGATCAACGGATTCCTGTCGCTGCTCGGGGTCGAGGGGCCGAACTGGTTGCGGCAGCCGACCACGGCGATGCTCTCGGTGATCGTGGTGCAGGTCTTCAAGAACGTCGGCCTGAACATGATCCTGTTCCTCGCGGCCCTGCAGGGCGTGCCGGAGGAGCTGCAGGAGGCGGCCCGCCTCGACGGGGCCGGCGCCTGGCGCCGGTTCCGTTCGATCACCCTGCCGCTCATCAGCCCGACCATCCTGCTGGTCTCGATCATCACGATCGTCGGCTCGCTCGAGGTGTTCGCGCAGATCGACGTCCTCACCGGCGGCGGTCCCGGCAGCTCGACCACGGTGCTCGTCTACTACCTGTACCAGCAGGCGTTCCAGTTCAACGACTTCGGGTACGCCAGCGCGATCGCCGTCCTGCTCTTCGCCATCGTCCTCGTCCTCACCCTGCTGCAGTGGCAGTCGCGCAAGAAGTGGGTCTTCCATGAAGTCTGACGTGCTCACGGACCGTCCCGCGGCCGCCGGGCCGCCGTCGCCGGGCGGCTCCGGCGCGGCCGGCCCCACCGGCTCGGGCGCCCCGGCCGCCCCCGCCCGTCGTGACCGACGGCGGCGGCGACGCCGGAGCCGGTGGGTGCTCGTCGCGGTGCTGCTCGTGCTCAGCCTGCCGTTCGTGTTCCCCACCTGGTGGATGGCGACGTCGAGCCTCAAGCCGATGAGCGAGATCCTGCGGTCGGTGCCCACGCTCTGGCCGCAGGACCCGACCTTCGAGGCCTACGGGCGGGTGTTCGCCCTGCAGCCGTTCGCCGAGCAGTACTGGAACTCCCTGTACATCGCTGCGTTGGTCACCGGCGGCACGATGCTGGTGTCCGCGATGGCCGGGTATGCCTTCGCGCGCATCCGGTTCCCCGGGGCCAACGCGCTGTTTCTGCTCGTGCTGGTCGGGCTGCTCGTGCCGTCCGAGGTCACGATCGTGCCCCTGTTCCGGCTGGTGAACTCCGCCGGGCTGATCGACACGCACTGGCCGCTGATCGTGATCCCGGTGCTCGGCGCGCCGAGCGTGCTCGCCACGTTCATCATGCGGCAGTTCTTCCTGGGCCTGCCGCACGAGCTCGAGGAGGCGGGGCGTCTGGACGGGCTCGGCAGGTGGGGCTTGTTCTGGCGGGTGGCGATGCCGCTGTCCCGGTCGGCGCTCGCGGCCGTCGCGATCTTCACGTTCCTCAAGTCGTGGAACCTCTACCTGGAGCCCATCGTCTACCTGTCCTCCAAGGACCACTTCACGCTGCCGCAGGCTCTCACGCAGTACGTCGACGCCTACGGCGGGCCCATGTGGAACGTCCAGCTCGCCGCGACGACGCTCACCGTGCTGCCCGTGCTCGCGGTCTTCCTCGTGGCCCAGAAGCAGTTCGTCCAGGGGCTCGCGCACACCGGGCTCAAGGGCTGACCGGCCCGGCGGCTCAGGCGGTCGCCGGGGCGATCTCGTCGAGGACGGCGAGGTCGTCGTCGGTCAGCCGGAGCGCCGCGGCGGCGACGTTCTGCTCCAGGTGCGCGACGTCGCCCGTGCCCGGGATGGCGAGCACGTGCGGCCCGCGGTGCAGCGTCCACGCCAGCCGCACCTGGGCCGGCGTCGCGCCGTGCCGCGCCGCGACGTCGGCCACTTGCGCGGCGCCGGCGTCGTCCGCGGCCCGGGCGCCGGGGACGGCGCCGGCCATGGACGCGGCGACGGAGAAGAAGGGCACGAACGCGACGCCGCGCTCGGCGCACAGGTCCACGAGCGCGTCGTCGCCGCGGTACGTCAGGCCGTACCGGTTCTGCACGCACACGATCGGGGCGATCTCCAGCGCCTCGGTCAGCTGTTCGGGCAGCACGTTGGAGACGCCGATGTTCCGGACCAGGCCGGCGTCGCGGAGCTCGGCGAGCGCGCCGACGTGCTCGGCCACCGAGCCGGGCTCGGTCGTGAGGCCCGTGCCCCAGCGCAGGTTCACGACGTCGAGCTGGTCGAGGCCGAGCTGGCGGATGTTCTCCTCGACCTGGCCCCGCAGCTGGTCGGGCCGGGCGTAGGGCTCGAAGGCGCCGTCGCGGGACTGGGACGCGCCGATCTTCGTGGTGATCACCAGGTCGTCGGCGTAGGGCTGCAGCGCGGCCCCGATGAGCTCGTTCGCCGAGCGGGTGGGGAAGAAGTAGAAGGCGGCGGTGTCGATGTGGTTCACCCCGAGCTCGACGGCGCGGCGCAGCACGGCGACGGAGTCCTCGCGCGGCCGGACGGTCGCGGAGCCGAGGGTGCCGATCAGGCGCATGGCGCCGAAGCCGAGGCGGTTCACGGTGCGGTCGCCGAGCTGCCAGGTGCCGGCAGCGGCGGCGTCGGGGGTGGTGGGGGCGGTGAGGGAGGTCGTCATGTCGTCCAGCCTCGGCGCGGTCGGGGCGGGGGTCACGCGAGTGGCAGGTTGTTGCCGACCCTGGCAGCACCCTGCCGCCGGGTGCAGGATCGAGGCATGCAGACCGGAGAGGCCGTCACGGTCGTCCAGGGGGACGAGGAGCTGCTCGCCCGCACCGCGCACCTCTTCGCGCACGCGACGGAGATCTCTTGCGCCGCGAACGACCTCGGGACCTGGGTGGTGACCCACGGGCCGCAGCCGGTCGAGGACGCGGCGTCGGCCCGGCGCGACGACGTCCGCCTCCGCAAGGTGTACCGGCCGGGCGTGCTCCTGGACCCGGTGGCGGCGCGTGGGCTCGCGCGGGCGCGGGAGCTGCACGGTGCGCAGATCCGCATCACGACCGACGAGGTCAACGAGACCATCCTCTTCGACCGGCGCCTCGCGATCCTCGCCGGCGACGTCCGGGCGGGGCGGCGCAGCTACGGCATCGTCACGCAGCCCGAGGCGGTGGAGGGGGTCGCGTCCCTGTTCGAGGCCGTGTGGCGGTCCGCCGTCGACCTCGACGTCTTCGACGCCCGGATCGCCGAGATCCGCGCGATCGCCCCCCAGGTGCTCGACCTGCTCGGGCAGGGGGTCAAGGACGAGACCGCCGCCCGCGCCATGGGGATGGGCGTGCGCACCTACCGCCGCCGCGTCGCCGAGCTGCTGGCCGCGCTCGGCGCCACCTCGAGGTTCCAGGCGGGCGTGCGGGCGCGGGAGCTGGGCCTGGTCTGAGCCGTCGTCAGCCGTGCCGCGTCGGCACGTAGACGAGCTCCTGCGTGCGGCCGTCGAGCGTGCGCGTCTCCACGAGCTCGAGGTCGAAGTCCGCGGCGCCGCGGAACAGCGGGTCGACGCCGGTCTGCCCGGTGATCACGGGGAACAGCGTCACGCGCAGCTCGTCGACCAGGCCCGCGGCCATCAGCGCCCGGTTCAGCGAGAGGCTGCCGTGGGACCGGAGCGGCACGGGCGACTCCTGCTTGAGCCGGCCGACGACGTCGACCGCGTCGCCGGCGGCGACGGTCGCCCCGCCGGGCCAGTCGAGGGGGTCGCGCAGGGTGCTCGACACGACGGTCGCGGGGGTGCGGACCATGCGGGAGACCCACGGGTCGTGCACGTCGGAGTCCTCGGTGCTCGCGGCGAGCATCTGCATGAACGCCCGGTACGTGGTGGCCCCGAGGACCATCCGCTGCTCGGTGTCGAACAGGTGGAGCCGGTGCTCGAGCAGCTCGGGCCCCTGCTTGCCCCAGTAGCCGGTCCAGTCGCCGTGTGCGGCACCGAAACCGTCCAGGCTGGAGAAGACGTCGAACGTGTAGGTCGTGGCCATGGTCAGCTCCTCGGTCGGCGGGCCGCCTCAGTTCTTGAACATGACTGTACGACTTAGGCGATCTACGCGCCCGGGCGCACCAAGCCCGTCTCGTAGGCGAGCACGACGAGCGCGGCGCGGTCACGCGCGTCCAGCCGCGTGAGCAGCCGGCTCACGTACGTGCGCGCGGTGGCGGGGCTCAGGTACAGGTCGCGGGCGATCTCGTCGTTGGTGAGGCCGCGCCCCACCAGGGTGAGCACCTCCCGCTCGCGCTCGGTGAGACCGGCGACGGCGGCGTCGTCGAGCCGGCGCGGCGCGTCGGCGACGGCGCGCATCGCCGCGGCCGTGACGGCGGGGGACAGCAGCGAGTCGCCGGCGGCCACGGTGCGGATCGCGCCGCGCAGGTCGCCGGGGGAGACGTCCTTGAGCAGGTAGCCCGCCGCGCCCGCGCGGATGGCCTCGACCACGTGCTCGTCCTCGTCGAACGTGGTGAGCACGAGGACGCGGACGTCGCGCAGCGCCGGGTCCGCGACGACCGCCCGCGTCGCCTCGATGCCGTCCATGCCGGGCATCCGCACGTCCATGAGCACGACGTCGGGCCGCAGCTCGCGCACCCGCGCCAGGCCGGAGCGGCCGTCGGCCGCCTCGCCGACGACCGCGATGTCGCCGTCGAGCTCCGCCAGCGGGCGCAGCCCCGCGCGCACCAGCTCCTGGTCGTCGACCAGCACGATCCGGATCATGGCTCCAGCCTCGCCGGGAGGTCCGCGACGACGGCGAACCCGCCGCCGGGCGCGTCGCCCGCGGTGAGCGTGCCGCCCAGCAGGCCCGCGCGCTCGCGCATCCCCGCGACCCCGGTACCCGGCCCGGCGCCGGCCGCCGACCCGCGGCCGTCGTCGGTCACGCTGAGGCGCAGCCGCCCGTCGTCGACGTCCGCCTCGACCCGCACGTGCCGGGCGTCCGCGTGCCGCAGCACGTTGGTCAGTGCCTCCTGGGCGATGCGGTAGGCGGCGGCGTCGATCGCGTCGCTGAGCGCGCCGGGCGCGACGGCGTCGACCACCTCGACGTCGACGCCGGTCGCCCGCAGCGGCGCGACGAGGCCGTCGAGGCCCGCCAGGCCGAGGGCCCCGCGAGGCGCGGCGTCGGGCGCGCGCTCGCGCAGCACCTTCACCGTGGCCCGCAGCTCGTCGAGGGTGCCCGACGCCGCCTCCCGGACGCGGGCGAGCGCGTCGCGCGCCGCGTCGTCGTCCCGCCCGACCGCCTCGTCCGCGACGCCGGCGTGCAGCGCGACGACCGACAGGTGGTGGCCGACGGTGTCGTGCAGGTCGCGGGCGATCCGCAGCCGCTCGGCCTGCAGCCGCTCCTGCGCGGCGTGCGCCGCCTGCTCGGCCGTGAGCTCGCGGACCAGGGCGGCGCGCTCGCGGGCCTCCCGCGCCAGCCGGACGGCGACGCCGAGCGCGACCGCCGCCGCCGTCAGCGCGACGTTGGTGACCAGGTCGTAGGCCGTGAGCGCGGCGCTCGGGTCGACGTCGTCGCCGGTGACGCGGAACCAGGTGGCGACCGCGACGAGCACGCCGCCGGTGCCCGCCGCCCACCCGGCGCGCCCCCGCTCCGCCGCCGCGAACAGCGCGGCGACGGCGGGCAGCACCATGCCGATGGGCGCGAAGCCGAGGGCGTAGTAGGCGCAGACGCCGAGGAACGTGAGCACGAGCATCGTGCGCGGGGCGACGCGGCGCAGCAGCACCAGCGCGCCGAACCCCGCCGCGAACAGGTAGGCCGCCGCGCCGGCGTCGCCCTGGCCCGACGGGTCGGCCGCGATGACGACCGCGACGACGAGCGTCGACGCGAGCGCCAGGACGACGTCGGCCACCCACGGGCTCGGCGGCGTCGTCGCGGACGTGGTCATGCCCGCCAGGCTAGGCGCCACCCCCGGAGGGTGCCGAACAGGCGGAGGGATGCTCCGGGTCGGTCAGGGTCGCTGTCGCTCCGGGGCGACAACAGGAGACGCTCGCGGGCCGATGTGTCGCCCCTGCCCTGGCGGGAAGGGTCGAGGCATGACCTCGAACCAGCCTTCTCCCCAGCCCCGTCCACAGCCGTGGGCGCCGTCCTCGACGACCACTCCGACGCGCGCCGGCATCTCCTGGCCGCTCGTCGCCGGGCTCGCGTCGATGGCGCTCCTCTGGCCGCTCACCGGGCTCACCGGCATCGGCGGCACGGGCGCGCCGCGCGCGCTCGGCATCGTCGCCCTCACCGCCGTCGTGTGGATCGGCGTCGTCGGGTTCGGCCGCGTGCCCCGGCCGGTGCTCACCCTGACGATGACCGGCCTCGCGTCCGGCGTCGTCATCCTGCTCGTCTCGACGCTGATCGGCGGCGTGGGCCCGGGTGGCGAGGGCGCGGCCGCGTGGACGGCGGTCCCGGCGCTCGCGATGGACGCCGGCTGGGGCGCGCTCGCCGGCGTCGTCGCGCTCGGCGTCCAGAAGTCCCGGGGCGGCGCCCGATGACGATGCGCCCGACACCGACACCGACACCGGCACGACGACCGACGCGCCGCGCGGTGCTGCGCGCCACGGCGCTCGCCGCCGTCGTCCCCCTGCTGGCCGCCGGGTGCGGCGCGATCCCCGGTTCGGTGACGTCGGTGGACGAGCCGGAGTTCGCCCGCCCGCTGCCGATCCCGCCGCTCGCGGAGTCCGAGGTGGTGGGCGGCGTGCGCACCTTCCGCCTCACCGCGCAGGAGGGCACGACCGAGCTGCTGCCCGGCACCCGGACCCCGACGTGGGGCTACGACGGCCCGTACCTCGGACCCACGCTGCGGGCGGAGCGGGGCGAGCAGGTCGCCGTCGAGGTGACCAACGACCTCCCGGAGACCACCAGCGTGCACTGGCACGGGATGCACCTGCCCGCGGCGATGGACGGCGGCCCGCACCAGGCGGTCGAGCCGGGCGCCACGTGGCGGCCGACGTGGACGATCGACCAGCCCGCCGCGACGCTCTGGTACCACCCGCACCCGCACGGCGAGACCGAGAAGCACGTCTACCGCGGCCTCGCGGGGCTCTTCCTGCTCGACGACGACGCGTCGCGCGCCGCCGACCTGCCGCGGGAGTACGGCGTCGACGACGTCCCGGTGGTCGTGCAGGACAAGGTGATCGGCGACGACGGACGGCTCGTCCTGAAGGACGACGGCGGCGAGCCGGGCACGCTCGGCAGCACGGTCGTGACGAACGGGGTCGCCGGCGCGTACCAGCGCGTCACGACCGAGCGGGTGCGGCTGCGGCTGCTCAACGGGTCGACGGCGCGCACGTACGCCCTGGGCTTCGCCGACCGGGGGATGGACCTCGTCGCCACGGACGGCGGGCTGCTGGACGCGCCCGTGCGTCTGGACCACGTGCGCCTCGCGCCGGGGGAGCGGGCCGAGGTGGTGGTCGCGATGCAGCCGGGCGAGACGACGCGGCTGCACTCGTCCGAGGCGGACCTGGGCGGCGTCGCGGCGCCGTTCGCGATGGGCGGCAACGACGCGTTCGACGTGCTGGAGCTGCGCGCGGCGGACGAGCTCGCGACGTCGCCGGAGCCGTCGTGGGGGCGCTCGCGGCACGCGGCCGAGGACGCGCTGCACGAGGAGCACGCGACCGTCACCCGCACGTTCGACCTCGACGAGCGCACGATCAACGGCGAGCGCATGGACGCCGGCCGCGTCGACGAGGTCGCGACCGTCGGCAGCACCGAGGTGTGGGAGGTGCGCAACACCATCCCGATGCCGCACAGCTTCCACGTGCACGACGTGCAGTTCCGGGTCCTCACGATCGACGGGGAGGCCCCGCCGCCCGGGCTCGCCGGCCCGAAGGACACCGTCTACCTGGAGCCGCGCCGCACCTACCGGCTGCTGATGCGGTTCGAGGACTACACGGACGACGTGCTGCCGTACATGTACCACTGCCACATGCTGCTGCACGAGGACGAGGGGATGATGGGCCAGCTCCTCGTCGTCGAGCCGGGGTCCGACGCGCGGCCGGGGCCGTCGGAGGCGCTGTCGCGGCGCGACGTCGGGCACGACGCCGGCCACGACGCCTCGGGTCCCGTGGTGGGCGACGGGTACGGCCCGCGCCGATCCACGGCCGGGCATCACGGCTGACCTGTGGGAAGGGTGCTGGCACGCGGGGCGGCGGGCTGCCAGGATCGCCGGGTGCCCACCCTGCTGCCCGTGACGTTCGCGCCCTTCACCGACCCCGAGCAGCCGGTGCTCGACGTGCCCGCTGCGGGCGCGCGCCTGCGCCCCTGGCGCCCGGAGGACGCCCCGGCGGTGCGCGAGGTGTACGCCGACGAGGTGATCCAGCGGTGGCACGTGCGCGTCCTGGAGTCGGACGACGAGGCGCGCGAGGTGATCGCCGGCTGGCGCGCGGGCTGGGCGGACGGGCGCGAGTCGAGCTGGGCGGTGGCGGACGCCGCGGACGACGTCGTCGTGCTCGGGCGCATGGTCGTCAAGACGTTCGACCCGCACGGCGTGGGCGTCGTCGCGTACTGGACGGCCCCGGCGGCGCGGGGTCGGGGGGTCGCGCCGGCCGCGCTCGACGTCGCCGCCGCGTGGGCGTTCGCCGCTGGCTTCCACCGCCTCGAGCTGGTGCACTCCACGGACAACGCGCCGTCGTGCCGTGTGGCCGAGAAGGCGGGCTTCGAGGCCGAGGGCGTGCTGCGGCAGTCCGTGCGGCACCTCGACGGGTGGCACGACATGCACGTGCACGCCCGGGTGGCGGGCTGACGCCCGCGGCGGACGTCGGGCGGGCGTGGGTGGGTCGTGGAAGCATCGCACCGTGACCAGCACCGACGCCGACCGGCTGCGTGACCTCGCGCTGCTGCGGCGCGTGCGCGACCGGATGGACCGGGAGTTCGCGCAGCCGCTGGACGTGGAGGCCCTGGCCCGCGGCGTGCACATGTCGGCGGGGCACCTGAGCCGGCAGTTCAAGGCCGCGTTCGGGGAGTCGCCGTACAGCTACCTCATGACGCGGCGCATCGAGCGGGCGATGACGCTGCTGCGCCGGGGCGACCTGAGCGTCACCGAGGTGTGCTTCGAGGTGGGGTCGTCGTCGCTCGGCACGTTCAGCACGCGGTTCACGGAGCTGGTGGGGATGGCGCCCAGCGAGTACGCGCGGCGGGCCCGGTCCTCGGCGGCGGGGGAGCTGCCGTCGTGCGTCACGAAGCAGGCGACCCGACCGGTCAGGAATCGAGAAGCGCCGGCCGTGGACCTCCACCTAGCGTGAATTCCATGAGCGACATCGACATCACCATCCACACGACCTTCCTTCCGCACACCGACCCGGAGGCCTCCCTGGGCTTCTACCGCGACCTGCTCGGCTTCGAGCTGGTCCAGGACGTCGGGCAGGGCGAGATGCGCTGGCTGACGTTCGTCTCGCCGGCCCAGCCTGAGACCCGCCTCGTGCTCAACCCGCCCGCCGCCGACCCCGGCATCACCGAGGACGAGCAGCGCACCATCCGCGAGCTCATGGCCAAGGGCAGCTACCAGTCGATCATCCTGGGCACCAAGGACCTCGACGGCGTCTTCGCCAAGCTCCAGGCCGCCGACGCCGAGGTGGTCTCCGAGCCCACCGAGCAGCCGTGGGGCGTGCGCGACTGCGCGTTCCGCGACCCCGCGGGCAACATGGTCCGCATCGACCAGGTCGGGTGAGCGTCGTGACCCAGCAGACGACGAAGCGCCCGAAGGGCACCCCCGGACCGTTCTCCCTGTGGGTCCAGCGGCAGGCCAACGCGAGCACCGCCAAGAAGATCCGCCGCAAGGGCGGGCAGATGATGGGCATGGACCTGCTGGTCCTGCACACCGTCGGCCGCCGCACGGGCGAGGCGCGGGAGAACCCGCTGGCCTGGTTCGACGACGGCGCGGGCGGCCGGCTCGTGGTCGCGTCGGGGGGCGGCACGCGCCACCCCGGCTGGTTCGCGAACCTCGTCGCGCACCCGGAGCAGGTCGCGGTCGAGCTGCACGGCACCGGCACCACGCCGGTGACGGCGCACGTCCTCGACGACGCCGAGCGCGCCCGGGTGTGGCCGGCGATCGCCGCGGCCGCGCCGACCATCGACAAGCACCAGAGCAAGAGCGACCGCCAGTACCCGGTCGTCCGCCTCGTCCCGGCCGGCGCCTGAGGTGTGCGTCCCCGGGATCCCGCGCCTCACCCGGACGACGGCCGTCCGCGCGGACGGCAGCGAAGGAGTGGCCATGAGGTTCCGTGCGACCGTCGAGCCCGCCGAGACGATGAAGGGCCTCGAGGTGCCGCCGGAGGTCGTCGAGGCTCTCGGCGGCGGCGCCCGACCGCCGGTGACGATCACCGTGAACGGCCACACGTGGCGCAGCCGGGTCGCGATCATGCGGGGCCGGCACCTGCTGGGGCTGAGCCGGGCGAACCGGGAGGCCGCGGGCCTCGAGGTCGGCGCCGAGGTGGAGGTCGAGCTGGCGCTCAACACCGAGCCGCGCGTCGTCGTCGAGCCCGACGACCTCGCCCGGGCGCTCGACGCCGACCCCGTCGCCCGTACGGCGTACGATTCCCTTCCGCCGGGCCGCCGTCGCCGCCTCGTGCTCGACGTCGACGGGGCCAAGCAGGCCTCGACACGCGCCCGCCGCATCGACAAGGCTCTTGCCGAGCTGCACGCGCCCGCTGGTTGAGCTGCCGCAACCAGGTCTCGACAGGCTCGACCGCCGACTTCCAGGAGGATCCCAGTGACCGTCACGGACCCCTCGACCCTCACCCCGTCGTCCGGCACCACGGCGAGCGTCGTCGCGGTGCACGCGAGCGCCGTCCACGGCTTCAGCAAGCCGGCCCTCGACCAGGTGGTCCTCGTCGAGGGGGTGGGGGTCGAGGGCGACGCGCACGCCGGGGTCACCGTGCAGCACCGCAGCAGGGTCGCCGCGGACCCGTCGCAGCCGAACCTCCGCCAGGTGCACCTCATCCACGGCGAGCTCTTCGACCGGCTCGCCGCCGCCGGCCACGACGTGGCGCCGGGGGACCTGGGGGAGAATTTCACCACCCGCGGGATCGACCTGCTGGCGCTGCCCGTGGGCACCCGGCTGACGATCGGCGACGCCGTCGTGACCGTCACCGGCCTGCGCAACCCCTGCCAGCAGATCAACGACTTCCAGCCGGGACTGCTCAAGCAGCTGCTGCACCGCGGGGCCGACGGCGAGGTCGAGCGGCTCGCCGGGGTCATGGGCATCGTCTCGCGGGGCGGCACGGTCCGGCCCGGGGACGCGGTCGACGTCGAGCTGCCGGCGCCGCCCCACCTGCCCCTCACCCGCGTGTGAGCCTGCCCGCCCCCCACCGGCGTCCCCGCCACCACGATCGAAGGAGCACCGCCGTGACCGCCACCGAGTCCCGCGCCGAGTCCCGCGCCGGGTCCCCCGCCGCGACGTCGTCGCACACCGCCGACGCGCACGACGTCATCCGCGTGCAGGGCGCACGCGAGAACAACCTGCGCGACGTGGACGTCGAGATCCCCAAGCGCCGCCTCTCCGTGTTCACGGGGGTGTCGGGCTCGGGCAAGAGCTCGCTGGTGTTCGCGACCATCGCCGCCGAGTCGCGGCGCCTCATCGACGAGACGTACTCGACGTTCGTGCAGGGGTTCATGCCGTCGCTGCCGCGCCCTGACGTGGACGTCCTGGAGGGCATCACCACCGCGATCCTCGTGGACCAGGAGCGCATGGGCGCCAACGTGCGGTCCACGGTCGGCACCGTCACCGACGCGAACGCCATGCTGCGCAACCTGTTCAGCCGCGTGGGCGAGCCGTACGTCGGCCCGCCCACGGCGTTCTCGTTCAACATCCCGACGTCGACGGCGAGCGGGGTGTTCAGCACCGGCAAGGCCGGGGGCGAGGTCGAGAAGAAGGTCGTGCGCAACCAGGTGTACCTGGGCGGCATGTGCCCCGAGTGCGAGGGCCGCGGCACCGTCTCCGACCTCGACCTGTCCGTCATCGTCGACGAGTCGCTGTCCCTGCGCGACGGCGCGATCCTCGTGCCCGGCTACAAGGCCGACGGCTGGATGGTGAAGGGTTTCTCGGAGTCGGGGTTCGTCGACGGCGACAAGCCGGTGCGCGACTACACGGAGGCCGAGCGGCACGACTTTCTCTACCGGGAGAAGGGCAAGGTCAAGGCCCTCGGGATGAACATGACGTACCAGGGCCTCATCCCCAAGCTGCGCGAGTCGATGTTCAGCAAGGCGCCCGAGTCGCTGCAGCCGCACCTCCGCGCGTTCGTCGAGCGGGCCGCGGTGTTCGTGCCCTGCCCGGAGTGCGACGGCACCCGGCTCAACGAGTCCGCCCGGTCGGCGAAGGTCAACGGCGCGGGCATCGCGGACGTGTGCCGGATGCAGATCACCGACGCCGCCGAGTGGGCGCGGGGGATCGACGACCCGGGCGTCGCGCCGCTGGTCGGGGCCCTGCTGCACCTGTTCGACAAGTTCGTCGAGATCGGGCTGGGCTATCTGTCGCTGGAGCGGCCGGCGGGCACCCTGTCGGGCGGCGAGGCGCAGCGCACCAAGATGATCCGGCACCTCGGGTCCGCGCTCACCGACGTCACGTACGTCTTCGACGAGCCGACCGTCGGTCTGCACCCGCACGACATCGAGCGGATGAACGACCTGCTCCTGGAGCTGCGCGACAAGGGCAACACCGTGCTCGTCGTCGAGCACAAGCCGGAGGCGATCGCGATCGCCGACCACGTGATCGACCTCGGCCCCGGCGCCGGGACCGACGGCGGCACGATCTGCTTCGAGGGCACGCTGGAGGGGCTGCGCGCGAGCGGCACCCTCACCGGCCGCCACCTGGACGACCGCGTCACCGTCAAGGAGTCCGTCCGGGAGCCGTCCGGCGCGCTCGAGATCCGCGGCGCCTCCCAGAACAACCTGCGCGACGTCGACGTCGACGTCCCGACCGGCGTCCTCACCGTCGTCACGGGCGTCGCGGGCTCCGGCAAGAGCTCGCTGATCCACGGCAACCTCGCCGGTCGCGAGGGCGTCGTCGTCGTCGACCAGGGCGCGATCAAGGGCTCGCGCCGCTCCAACCCGGCCACGTACACCGGGCTGCTGGAGCCGATCCGCAAGGCGTTCGCGAAGGCGAACGGCGTGAAGCCGGCCCTGTTCAGCGCGAACTCCGAGGGCGCGTGCCCCACCTGCAAGGGCAACGGCCGCATCTACACGGAGCTCGGCTTCATGGAGACGGTCGAGACACCGTGCGAGGACTGCGGCGGCAGGCGGTTCATGGCGTCGGTGCTGGAGTACACGCTCGGCGGCAAGAACATCGCCGAGGTCTTCGACCTGTCGGTCGCGCAGGCGCACGCCTTCTTCCGCGAGGGTGAGGCGAAGATCCCCGCGGCGCACAAGATCCTCGCCCACCTGGAGGACGTCGGGCTCGGCTACGTGAAGCTCGGCCAGCCCCTCAACACCCTGTCCGGCGGCGAGCGGCAGCGGCTCAAGCTCGCCATGCACATGGGCGAGAAGGGCGGCACGTACATCCTCGACGAGCCCACCACCGGCCTGCACCTGGCCGACGTGGCGAACCTGCTGGGCCTGCTGGACCGGCTCGTGGACGATGGCAGGACGGTGATCGTCATCGAGCACCACCAGGCCGTCATGGCGCACGCCGACTGGATCATCGACCTCGGGCCGGGCGCCGGGCACGACGGCGGCACGGTCGTCTTCGAGGGCACGCCCGCCGACCTCGTGGCCGCCCGCTCCACCGTGACCGGCGAGCACCTCGCGGACTACGTCGGCGCCTGATGCGGGACGGCGGGCGGGGGAGAGCGATGGACCGCTTCGCGGGGCGCGTCGCGCTCGTGACGGGGGCCGCCCACGGGATCGGTGCGGCCGTCGTCCGGCGGCTCTCCGCCGAGGGCGCGGCCGTCGTGCTGGCCGACGTCGACACGGCCGCGGCCGAAGAAACGGCGGCCGCCCTGGAGGCCGTCGCGCGTGAGCGCGCGCTCGTCGTGGCCTGCGACCTCACCGACCGGGCGTCGGTCGAGGCGGCGACGGAGACCGCCGTCGCCCGGCACGGCCGCCTGGACGCGGTCGTCAACGTCGCGGGCGGCGCGCTGCCGCACCCGGACCAGCTCGACGGCGGCACCGACGCGGACTGGGCGGCCACGGTGGACCTCAACCTCGCGGGGCCGGCGCGCGTGGTGCGCGCCGCCGCGCCGCACCTGGCCCGGCCGGGCGGCGCCGTCGTGCTGGTCGGGTCGGTCAACGGGCTCGCGGCGTTCGGCGGCGACGCCTACTCGGCCGCGAAGGCGGGCCTGGGGGTGCTGGCGAAGAACCTCGCCGTACGGCTCGGGCCGGACGGCGTGCGCGTCAACGTGGTCGCGCCGGGCACCGTCCGCACCCGCGTCTGGGACGACCAGGGCGGCCCCGACCGGCTCGCGCCGATGTACCCGCTGGGCCGCGTCGGCGAGCCGGAGGACGTCGCCGCCGCCGTCGCCTTCCTGGCGTCCGACGACGCCGCGTGGATCACGGGCGCCACCCTGCCCGTGGACGGCGGCGTGCTCGCCGGGCCGCTCGCCGCGTTCGCCCGACTCGCCGACGGGACCTGAGGGGCGCGCGCTATCGTGACGGGACGGCCCGAGGCCCACGAGGGGAGGCGGCATGGGTGACGCCCTGCTCGTGCTCGCGCGCGACGTCTCGTGGTCGCTCGCCGTCCTGCTCGGCACGCCGACGCTGACGACCCTGCTCCTCCTGGTCGGCGCCGCCGGCCTCGCCGCGATGGCACTGAGCTTCGTGGCGCGCGCGACGGCGATCGGCCCGCGGCTGGTGCCCGTGACCGCGCCCGTCGTGCGGCGCGCCGCCGGGGCCCCACCGCTCGTCACCCAGAGCGATCCCCACGCGCCCGGCCGCCCCCGGCCGCGCGCCCCCGGCGTCCTCGCCGACTGAGCATCCCTCGGGCCACCCCCTGACCGTCCCCGCCGGGACGGCCCGACGTCGCGCGCCACGCGCGGCGACCCCGTGCGCCCGCGGGGTGCTCGGCGAACGCGAACCCCTTCCGTTCGACCGAGGACGCACCCCATGGATCTCTTCGCCCTGCCCCCTGTCGCCGCCGTGCTCGGCGGCGCGTACCACGCACTGATGAGCCTGACCCACCTGCTCGAACCTGCCCTCGGTGTCGGCGCCGCGGCGGCAGCCGTCGTCGCCGTGACCCTCGCCGTCCGCGCCGCCCTGATCCCGGTGGGGATCTCCCAGGCCCGCGCGGAGCGCACCCGGGTGCGGCTCGCCCCCCGGGTCGCCGAGCTCCGGCTCCGGCACCGCGCGGACCCCGAGGCGCTCCAGCGCGCCACGATGCAGCTCTACGCCGACGAGGGCACGACGCCCCTCGCCGGCTGCCTGCCGATGCTGCTGCAGGCCCCCGTGATCGGGGTGATCTACTCGGTGTTCGTGCACGCGGAGATCGCCGGCGAGGCCAACGCCCTGCTGGGCCACACCCTGTTCGGGGTGCCCCTCGGCAGCAGCCTCGTCGGGGTGCTCTCCGGCGGGGCGCCGGGCGTCGCGGCGGTCGTCGTCCTCGGCGTGCTCGTGCTCGCCGTCGCCCTCGTGGGTGAGCTGACGCGGCGCGCCGCGCTGCCCGGCGGCCGTCTCGCCGTGCCCTCGGCGACCACGGTGCCCGGGCCCGCCGGGATGCAGCGCGCGCTCGGCGCGCTGCAGTTCGTCACCGCCGTCGTCGCCTGCTTCGTCCCGCTCGCCGCGGGGCTGTACCTCCTGGTGACGGTGGCGTGGACCCTGGTCCAGCGGGTCCTGCTGCGGCGCCGCTTCCCGCTCCGGCCCGAGGGCGGCGCCCGACCGGCGCTACCGTGACGCCATGTGGTTCGAGCGGCCCGGTTCGACCCCCGCGGTGCGCACGGTGTGGTCCGCGACCGTGGAGGAGCCGGGGGAGTACCTCGTGGCGGGCTCGGAGTACTGGGGCATCTCCTTCATCCGCCGCGCCGACGGGAGCCTCGGCGGCGAGCTCGACGGGCCGAGCCTGAGCGCCCGCCGCACGACGAGCGTCGTGGGGGAGAGCTACTGGGGCGTGGAGCTGGCGCCGTTCGTGGTGGTCGCGGGCCTCGACAAGCAGCCGGTGCTCGGGGCCACCGTCGAACTGCCGGTGCGCTCCGGGCGCGTCCGGCTCGGGGAGCGGTGGACGACGCTGCCGGCCTTCGACGAGCTCGAGGACTGGGTGGACGAGATGGTGCGCCTCGGCCCGCTGGGCGTGGACGACGGCGTGCGCGCGGCGCTCGACGGTCAGCGGGACGGCGCGTCGCCGCGCACCTGGCAGCGCCGCTACCGGCGCACCGTCGGGCTGACGGCGGGGCAGGTGGAGCAGGTCCGGCGGGCCGAGCGGGCCTACGCCCTCCTGCAGGGCGGCGTCGCGCCGGCCGAGGCGGCGGCGCGGGCCGGGTTCGCCGACCAGGCGCACCTGACCCGCAGCCTGCGCCTCATCCGTGGGCGGACCCCGGCGGCGGTGCTCGCGGCCGCCGCCCGCCGACGGCCCGCCCGGTGACGTTCTCGTTCAAGACCGGGCCCCGGCCGGCGCGGTGTGATGGCGGGGACGAAAGGAGCCACCATGGCCGTCCCCCCAGGATTCTCGACGATCAACCCGTTCATCATCAGCAGCGACGTCGAGAACCTCATCCTCTTCCTGGTCGACGTGTTCGACGGCGTCGAGCACCCCGACGCGCGGACCGTCGACCACGACGGGCTGCTGCTGCACGCCGAGCTCCAGATCGGCGGCACCACCGTCATGTTCGGCGAGCGCAAGCCCGGCTGGCCGTTCACCCCGTCCCTGCTGCAGGTCTACGTGGACGACGTGGACGCGGTGCTCGGGCGGGCGCGGGCCGGTGGCGCGGACGTCGTGACGGAGCCCACCGCGTTCTTCGGCGAGGTCTTCTCCCGCTTCGTCGACCCCTGGAACAACCTGTGGTGGGTCTACAGCACCCCGCAGGACGACGCCGCGGGCGAGTGGGAGGAGGCCGGCGACGGTGCCGAGAACGACGCCGGGAGCGACGCCGAGTGGGAGCCGACGCCGGAGCTGACCTACATCCGCGACACGCTCGTCGCCACCCTGCCGCGCCTGCGGGACCCGGTCGCCTGAGCCGCGGTCACGTCGCCGCCCGCCGCCTCAGGGCCGGACGTAGACGCCGACCCGCGACGCGGGCCGGAACTCGTGCGCCTCGTAGAACGCGGCCGCGGCGCCGTCCCGCAAGGTCAGGAGGTACCAGTGCTGGACGTCCGGCAGGCGGTGCTCCAGGGCGGCCAGCAGGCGGGACCCCCAGCCCTCGCGCTGGTGGGCGGCGGCGACGCACATCTCCTGGACGAGCAGGTGGTCCTCGGTACCGGCGCGTTCACGGTGCCCGAGGACGAAACCGATGACGTCGCCGCCGTCGGTGACCGCGACCGAGCCGACGGATCGTGGCGTGGCCAGCATGTCGCCCAGACGTTGCGCGGCGTCCCCGCGCGTCCACTCCTCGTTCCACGGCGGCGCGGAGAACGTGCGCACGAAGAGTCGCGCGCAGTCCTCGAGGCGGTCGGCGGTGAGATCGACGATCACCCGCGGAACATAGCAGCGCCGTCGGGTCACGTCCGGGCCGCCCGCGTCGTCGGAGTGGCAGGACGCGCGGTGGTCGCGCGACGACGGAGGAGGACGGCATGGCACGCATCCTGGTCACGGGCGGCACGGGACACCTCGGCAGGCTGGTGGTGCCGCGCCTGGTACGCACCGGCGCACAGGTGCGGGTGCTCAGCCGCAGCCCGCACGCGGACGGGGACGGCGTGCGGTACGTCGTCGGGGACTGGGCGACGGGCGAGGGCCTGGCGCAGGCCGTGGGCGACGCGGACGTCGTCGTCCACCTCGCCGGCGACCAGCTGCACAACGAGGAGACGGCTCGGGCGCTGGTCCGGGCGATCCGCGACGCGGGCAGCGAGCCGCACCTGGTGAACATCTCCGTGGTGGGCGCGGAGAAGGTGCCGGTGACGTCGGGGTTCGACCGCCGTGCCCTCGGGTACATGGAGAGCAAGCTCGCCCAGGAGCGCGTGCTGGAGGAGTCCGGGATCCCGTGGACCAACCTGCGCGCCACGCAGTTCCACGAGCTGGTGCTCATCGCCGCCCGGGCCCTCGCGAAGCTGCCGGTCGTGCCCACGCCGTCCGGCTGGCGGGCGCAGCCGATCGCGGGGGACGAGGTCGCGGCACGTCTGGTCGAGCTCGCGCTCGGCGACCCGCAGGGGCGGGTGCCCGACGTCGCCGGGCCCGAGATCCACACGTTCCGCGGGATGGTCCGCGACTACCTCGACGCGGTGGGGTCGCACCGCCCGACGATGCCGGTGCGCGTGCCCGGCGCGGCGTCGCGGGCCTATGCGGCGGGCGGCAACCTCGCCCCCGACCGCGCCGTCGGCAAGCAGACGTGGGCCGAGTTCCTCGCGGAGCACGTCGCGCGGCGCTGAGCCACGAGGAGGTCAGAGGTCGACGCGCATCACCGCGCGGCGCGACGTCGGGCGGCTCACCTCGCGGAACCCGGCGGCCTCGAACACCGCCGCCACCCCGACGTAGAGCTCGCCCCACGAGTCGCTGTACCCGGGCTCGACGACCATCGGGTAGCCCTCGACGGCGCGCGCCCCGCGGGAGCGGGCGTGCTCGACGGCGGCGGCGGTGAGGGCCGCGCTGACCCCGCGGCGGCGGTACCCGGCGCGGGTGACGAAGCAGACCACGGCCCACACGCGGTCGTCGTCCTTGTCCTCGTCGCGCCCCGACCAGGGCACCCGCGCCGTGCGCAGCCGGGGGTACGCGGTGCGGGGCTCGACGGCGCACCACCCGGCGGGCTCGCCGTCGAGCCAGGCGACCAGCCCGCTGGTGGTCGGAGCGTCCGGCTCGCCGCAGTGCGTGTCGCGGCGCAGCGCGGCCGCCCGCTCCTCGCGGGCGGTCTCCCGCCAGTCGGAGGACGGCGTCTGGAACCACCGGCACTGGCAGCGCGCCCCCTCGCCGCGCGGGCCGAGCACGGTCTGCAGGTCGTCCCACGTCGCCTCGTTCGCCGGCCGGACCACGATGTCGGACGTCATCGACCCATCGTGCCCGGCCGCCCGGCTGCCCTCCACAGGTGGCGACGGTCGACGTAGCGATGGGTCCCCGTCCCGTGCGGGGACGAGGACCGACCGCTACGTCGACGACTGGCCTCGCCGCCTCAGCTCCCGTGGACCCCGAGCGACCGCACGATGCTGCCGAACCGCTCCTCCGAGGCCGCGCCGCGCGGCCCGCTGTACTCCAGCACGACCGCGTCGTCGCCGCGGCGGAGCTGCACCGTGCCGAGGAAGCACGGCTCCCCGTCCGCCGTGGCGTCGGCGCCCTGCTGGATCACGACGGCGTCCGCGCCCGGGACGTCGTACCGGTAGCCGGCGGCCGGGACGCGGTCGAGGACGTCGCCCGCCGCGGCCATGACCGTCACCGTCTCCCCGGACCGGCCCGCCGACCAGTCGACCCCGTCGGGCGGTGACACCTGGACCCACCCGTCCGGCAGCGCCATCTGCAGCCCCAGCACGCCGGACGACGTCGCGCGCCACGCGTCGGGGACGGCCGACGTCGGCAGCTCCGGCAGGTCCCGCAGGCCCGGCACCTTCCCCGCCGCGGCGTCGAAGGCGAGCGTCCCCAGCAGCTGCCGTGTGAGCGCACGCCCGTCCGCGGAGGCGGGCGCCTCGACGGTGACGATGTAGCCGCGCCCGCCCTCGCGCCGCAGGTGTGCGGTGGTGCGGTCGACGCCGTCCTCGGTCCCGGTCTCGACCTGCACCACGTCCGCGCCGTCGAGCGGGAACGTGGACGCGGGGTCCAGCGGCGACGACACGATCGAGTCGGGCCACCCCGCGAAGTCGCCCGACCGGAGGACGGTCAGGGCGGCCGAGCCGTCGGCGCTCGCGGACCGCAGCTGGGAACCGGCAGGGAACGCGTCGGCGACGTCGTCGTCGGCCGCCCAGCCGCGCGGCACCGCGTACTCGAGGCCGGCGAACGACTCCTTCTCCCAGCCCTCCGGCACGCCGGGGGCGTAGCCCCCGAGGGGCTGCAGCACGGCCGTCCCGTCCGGGTCCGGGAGGCCGCCGGAGTCCTCGTCGACGGAGACGGTCCCCAGGAGGTCGGAGAACACCGCCTCGCCCTCGGCGCCGTCCACCCAGACCAGCGACACCTGCACCACGTCGCCCGACTCCAGCGTGACCTGCAGCCTCCCGAGGAAGTCCTGGACGACCGTCGGGTCGTCGGCCTGCTCGACGACGTACTGGGCGGACTCCGCCCCCGGGACCCTGACGTCCACCGGCGTGAGTCCCGAGCCCGGGGGCGCGAGCGGCGCGTCGGGCGCCGGCTGCACCTGCACAAAGTCCCCGCCGTCGTTCGCCGGGTCGTGCTCCCAGACGCCGTCGACGCTCGGCTCGAGCCCGGGCGGCACCGCGAGCCGCACGCCACCGACGGCGACGGGCGTCCAGCCGTCTGGCACGTCCGGGGACGCCGGGCTCACGACGCCGTCCGGCGACATGCCCTGCCACACGCCCGCGACGGCGCCCACGGCGGCGAGCACCCCGACGCCGGTCAGCGCGGCGCGACGGGCCCGCACCCGGCGGACGGCGCGGAGGCCCATTGTGGCGCCGTCGAGCGCGGCGACCGGCTCGACCCGGTCGGCCGCGTGCTGGAGCTCGGTCACGAAGTCGTCCTGGAGGGTCATCGGACCGTCCCTTTCCTCGTCGGTGTCACGTCGTGGGTCCCGTCGGAAGAGAGCAGCTCCCGCAGCCGCGCCAGGCCGCGCGACCCGCTCGACTTCACCGAGCCGACCGAGATGTTCAGCTCGTCCGCGGTCTGCTGCTCCGAGCGGTCGAGCAGGTGGCGTAGGACGACGACGCGACGCTGCGCCTCGGGGAGCTGCCGCAGCGCGCGGACGAGCCGGTCCCGGTCGACCACCGTCCGCGTGCCGTCGGGCACGGGAGCGGGACGCAGGTCGGCGGGGTCGGAGAGCACATCGCGGCGGGTGCGCCGCCAGCCGTCGATGCGCGCCGTCGCGATGACGCGGCGCGCGTAGGCGAACGGGTCGCCGTCCTCGACGCGCGTCCACGCGCGGTAGGTCCGTTCCAGCGCGAGCTGGACCAGGTCGCCCGCGCGGTGCTCGTCGCCGCACAGGAGGTACGCGATCCGGGAGAGGGTGGGCGTGCTGGCCGCGGCGAACGCCGTGAAGCGGTCCGCCGGGGTCTTGCCCGCCGCCACGACCCGGAACGGTTCAGTTCTCGTCTCGGCGACGAGCGGCGCGGCGCCGTCGGCCGTCATGGGTGCTGCCTGTCTCGTGGGTTCACGGGACATAGACGCCGACGGTGCGGCAAAGGTTGTCGGGCGACGACGCCGCCCGGAGGCGGCGTCAGGCCGCGCGGTCACCCTTGAGCACGCCGTAGACGAGGGTGTCCGTCCACTCGCCCTTGGACCACCAGTCCTGCCGCAGGTGGCCCTCGCGCCGCATGCCGACGCGCTCGCACAGGCGGGCGGACGGCTCGTTGCGGGCGTCGAGCTGCGCGACCACGCGGTGCATGCGGTAGAAGCCGAACGCCAGGTCGAGGACGGCGCGCACCGCCTCGGTCGCGAATCCCTGGCCCGTGAAGTCGGGGTGGAAGACCCAGCCGATCTCCCCGCGGGAGACGGTGTCGCCCGTCGTCCACAGGGCGACGTCGCCGACGACCTGGCCGTCGTGCTCCACGATCAGCGCGAGGGCGGAGCCGGGCTCGTCGATGCGGGTGCGCGCGAGCCGCTTCGCGAGCTGCGCCTCGGCGACGTCCGGCGTCCACGGCTCCTCGAGCAGGTAGCGCGCCACCTCCGGGTCGGCGTAGTAGGCGAGCAGGGGCTCGAGGTCCTCCGCGCGGTGCGCGCGCAGGACCAGTCGGCCCGTGGTCACCGGCAGCGGGGTCTCGGTCGTCACGGTCAGGCACCCTACGCGCCGGGGCGGGCGAACCGCGACGTCGGCCCCCGAAATGTGCGTGACGCGGACCCCGGGTGCGGCGCACCGTGGAGGCATGAGCACCCCCGCGGCCACACCGACGTGGCGCCTGGTCGAACCGCCCCGCGCCGACCTGCTCGACGCCGCCGAGGCCTGGGCGTACCGCGGCGTCGCGGCGCTGGAGCGGGCGGTGGGGCTGGCCGACCTGGGGCACGACGACCTCGCGCCCAGGGCCGTCGACCTGCTGGTCGGCGACCGTCACCAGGAGCACGCGCGCCACCACCGGCTCGTGGCGGTGGACGGAGAGGTGACACCTGGCGTGCCGCGCGTCGTCGGCCACGGCGAGCTCGTCCTGCCCGTCTCCGACAACCGCCACCTCGCCGTCGTGCGCATCGCGGTGCTGCCCTCCCACCGCGGGCAGGGGATCGGGTCGGCGATCGCGGACCGGCTGCGCCGGGTCGCGCTCACCGAGTGCCGCACCACCGTGTTCGCGGAGGTCGAGCTCGCCGCCGAGCCTCCCGCCGACGCCCCGGACGCGGTCGCGCCCCGGGAGGGTCCGGGGCACGTCTCCGCCGATCTGCCCGGCATGCGGTTCGCCCGCCGGGCCGGGCTGGGGCTGGAGATCGTGGCGCGGCGCTCCGTCCTCGACGTCCCGCTGCCCGACGACGTCGTGGACCGGTTCGTGGCGGACGCCGCGGCCCGGGCCGGGGACGGCTACCGCCTGCACACCTGGCAGGACCCGGCGCCCGAGCGGTGGGTCGACCAGCTCGCCGCGCTGGAGCACAGCCTGTCGGAGGACGAGCCGAACGGCGGCCTCGCGCTCGAGGCCGAGCGGTGGGACGGCGCGCGCATCCGCCTGGAGGAGGCGAAGCGGGCCGAGAGCGGCCGGACCGGGCTCGTCACCGTCGCCGAGCACGTCGCCACCGGCACCCTGGCGGGGATGACGCTGCTCGCGTGGGACGACGACCGCCCCGAGCTCACCGAGCAGGACAGCACGGTGGTGCTGGCCGGGCACCGCGGCCACCGGCTCGGCATGCTCCTCAAGGTGGTGAACCTGCGCGAGCACACCCGCCTGCGCCCCGCCGCGCGCCGCATCTCCACGTGGAACAACGAGACGAACGCCCCGATGCTGGCGATCAACGTGGCCCTGGGGTTCCGGCCCGCGGGCGGCTCGGCGGAGCTGCAGGCGCCGCTCGCCGACGTCGTCCCGCTGAGCCGCGGCTGACGACGCCGGGCGGTCAGGCCGTGCGGACCTCCAGCGCCTCGCCCGGCGCGAGCCGCCGGTACTCGGCCCCGCCGAGCCCGCCCGCGACGCGGTCGACCAGGGCCAGGCCGGCGTCGTTGAGGATCGCGTCGTGGATCGGGACGGCGACGCGCGGCGCCACCCGGCGCACATAGTCGACCGCCTCCGCGAGCTTGAGCCACGGCGCCGCGACCGGCAGGGCCAGCACGTCGACCCGGACGTCCTCGGGGGCGGGGGTGAACGAGTCGCCCGGGTGCAGCACCGCGCCGTCGACGAGGAACGCGACGTTGGCCGGCGGGGTCATGTCCGGGTGGATGGTCGCGTGCACGTGCCCCAGCGCCTGCACGGCGAACCCGGCCGCGTCGAACGACGCGCCGCCGTCCACCGCGTGCAGCCGGTCGGCGGGGGCGCCTGCGTCGGTGAGCTGCTCGACGACGGCGGCCGGGGCCCACAGGTCGGGCCCGCCGTCGGCCGCGAGCGCGGCGGCCGTGCGGGGGACGTCCACGTGGTCGACGTGCTCGTGGGTGACGAGGACGGCGTCGGCGCCGTCGAGGATGCGCGGGTCGGTGAACGTGCCGGGGTCGATGGCGAGGACACGGTCGTCGCGCTCCAGGCGGACGCCGGCGTGGCCCCAGGTGGTGAGGGTGAGGGAGGACATGCTGCCCATCCTGGCCCTGTCACCTGGAAGTGTCCTCAGCGGTGTGCTCGAGCAGGGCCGGGAGGAGCACGTCCCACGACGACGGCGGCGCGACCTGGTGGCCGACGCCGTCGAGCACCAGCAGCCGCGCCCCGGGGATCCCCGCGGCCAGCGCGGCGCCGTGACCGGGGAACAGCGGGTCCTCGCTGCCGTGCACGACGAGCGTCGGCACGGTGAGGTCCGCCAGGGTGCCCTCGAACGGGGCCCCGGGTTCCGCGGCGAAATGGTTCGTCCCGGCGGTGGCGTCGATCGAGCGCGCGACGGCGCGGGTCGCGACGGCGCGGGTGCGCGACTCGTCGAAGTCGCCCCGGCCGGTGAGCGCGCGGTCGTCGGCGACGACCGCATCGATCAGCGCGTCCGTGTCGCCGGGGTCGGGGGAGGGGCCGTCCCACAGGCCAGCGAGCTCGGGGGCGGACGGGGCGAGCGCGGCGTCGTCCGGCCCGGCGAACGCGCGCGTCGTGGACATCAGCGTGGCCGAGGCGACCCGGTCGGGGTGCTCCAGCGCGAGCTCCTGCACCATCGCGGCGCCCGCCGAGAGGCCCACGAGGTGCGCCCGCACGACGCCCAGGTCGTCGAGCACCCGCAGCGCGTCCTCGGTGAGGTCGCGGCTCGTGTAGTCGGGGGCGCCGGGCGGGCAGGTGGCGGAGCGGCCCGTGTCGCGGTGGTCGTACCGGACGACGCGGCGCCCGCCCGCGGCCAGCGCGGCGCAGAGGTCCGCCGGCCACCAGTCCATGGACGAGGCCACGCCCCCGAGCAGCAGGATCGTCGGGTCGGCGGGGTCCCCGACGGCCTGGTAGCACAGCGGGGCCGCGCCGTCGGTGAAGAGCTCC
Source organism: Isoptericola nanjingensis (assembly GCF_050311635.1). NCBI lineage: Bacteria > Bacillati > Actinomycetota > Actinomycetes > Micrococcales > Promicromonosporaceae > Isoptericola > Isoptericola nanjingensis. Next base: position 415,673 of record NZ_JBNOZL010000002.1, read on the forward strand.
GGCCCGAGGGCGTCCCCGTCCGCGGGCCCGACGGACGAGGGGTCAGGAGGTCGTGTCATGCGGGGTGGACGCCGCGGGCGGGCCGGACTCATCGCCCGACGACGTCACGGCAGGCGCAGCAGCGCCTGGACCGGGGTGTGGTCGCTGGGCCAGCGACCGTCGTCGCGCCAGGTGTTGATACCTGCCGCGAGCACCTCGGTGCCGCCCGACGCCAGGATCCAGTCGATGCGTTCGCCGCCGGGCACGGGGGCGCCGTAGTCGGGGAACGTGCCGACGTCGGGGGTGAGCCGTCGGTCGGCGACCACCCACGTGTCGTGCAGGCCGCCGTCGGTGACGAGCACGTCGTAGGGCGCGGACCGCTCGGCGGGCGCGTTGCAGTCGGCGGTGAAGACGGCGGGGAGCCCGGACCCGGAGACGAGGTCGCGCACCACCTCGGCGCTGCGCACGCGGGCGGGCTCCGACTCGTGGTCGAAGTGCGAGTTCACGTGCACGAGCTCGGTGCCCGTGCGCTCGTCGCGGAACCGGGCCCACGTGACGACGCGCGGGTAGACGTGGTCCCACGTCGAGCCCGCCAGCCGGGGCGTGTCGGACAGCCAGAACTGGTCCCACCACAGCAGCGACAGCCGCCGGGCGTCGTAGAGGATCGCGGAGTGCTCCCCGGCGGCGCCGCCCTCGCGGCCGTGCCCCACCGACCGGTAGTCGTCGCCCAGCGCGTCGGTGACGGTCGTGAGCTGCGCGAAGTGCGCCTCCTGGACGCCGAGCAGCGTCGGCCGTTCCCGCGCCAGCAGCCGGCCGACGAGAGGCGCGCGGTCCGGCCAGTGGTCCGGGCTGCCGGGGAGCGTGTCGTCGATGGCGCAGCGGACGTTGAGGCTCATCACGTGCAGCAGGTCGGCGTCGGGCGCACCGACCAGCGGGGCGTCGTCGGGTTCGACGGGGAGGGTGTCGGGCACGGCCGCCACCGTACCCGGGCACCCGCCCGCTGCTAGGTTCGGGCGCATCGTGACCGACCCCTCCCGAGACACCGCCCCGACCGCCGCCCGCCCCGACACCGCCGCCGACACCGACACCGACGCCGACACCGCTCGACTCGTCGCCTGGGGCCAGGAGCTGCGCTCCGTCCACGCCCGCCTCCGCGACGCCCTCGAGGTCGCGCGCGAGGCCGTCGACTCCGCCGGTGACGCCGCGCCCGCCCCGACCGACGGCGCCGACCCGCGCCGCCTGCTCGGCCTCTACTGCCACGGCTTCTGCCAGGCGCTCGAGGGCCACCACCGCGGCGAGGACGCCAACGTCTTCACCGCCCTGCTCGACCTGCGCCCCGACCTCGCGGACGTCGTCGCCGAGCTGCAGCGCGACCACCGGCTGCTCGACCACCTGCTCGGCGAGCTGTCCCGCGCGGTCGACGCCGGTGCGGACGCCGCCGCTCTCGACCGGCACCTGGACGGCATCGACGCCGTCATGGAGACGCACTTCCGGTACGAGGAGAAGCGGCTGGTCGCCGCGCTCGACGAGCCGGCCCTCGCCGCCGCGCTGTCCGGGACCGGCCGGCGCGCCGCCCTCGGGCCGCTCGCCTGAGCCGTCCGCGACCGGCCCAGGAAGTACCGCGCCGAACGGTGCCGACGGGCTGTCACCTCGTCGGGTGGGACGACGGCGCACGTCGGGCAGACTGGGCGCACCGCCGTCCCGCACCGCCCGAGAGGTCCGCCATGCCCGCCACGCCCGTGTCCCCCCGCCCGCCGCTGTCCGTCGTCGGCCGCGTCTTCGCCGTCGTCGCCGTGATCGAGGCGTTCACCTGGGCGGGCCTGCTGGTCGGGATGTTCCTCAAGTACGTCACGGAGACGACGGAGGCGGGCGTCTGGCTGTTCGGCCGCCTGCACGGCGCGGCGTTCGTGGCGTACGTGGTGGTGGCGCTGGTCGCCGCGGTGAAGCTCCGCTGGGGCTGGTTCCGCGCGCTGGTGGCGCTCGCGGCCGCCGTCCCGCCCCTGACGACGCTGCTCGCCGAGTGGTGGCTGCGCCGCACGGGCCACCTGAGCGTGCCGTCGGCGGTGTCGTCAGAGAAGTCCGCCGAGACCCGGCTCGACGACGAGGCGACGGTTTCCTGATCGTTACCCCGCCCGCCACGCCGGCGTCGCCCGGCGCCGCTACGGTGCCCCTGATATCTCCTCACCTCAGGGAGCACTCATGTCCTTCGTCTGTCCCCTCGCACGCCGGCGGACCGCCGTCGTCGCGTGCGTGACCCTCGCCTTCGCGGGGATCGCCACCGCCGGCGCCGTGTCCGCCAGCGCCGACCCGATCGTCGACGTCCAGATCCTCGCCACCAACGACTTCCACGGCCGCATCCAGGCGAACGGCACCGAGGCCGGCGCCGCGGTGCTGGCCGGGGCCGTGCAGCAGCTGCGCGCCGAGAACCCGAACACCGTGTTCGCGGCCGCGGGCGACCTCATCGGTGCGTCCACGTTCGAGTCGTTCATCCAGCACGACAAGCCCACGATCGACGCCCTCAACGCCGCGGGCCTCGACGTGTCGGCGGTCGGCAACCACGAGCTCGACCAGGGCTACGACGACCTGGTGAACCGCGTCATGGCGCCCTTCGACGCCGAGACGAACCCGTACGGCGGCGCGCAGTGGCAGTACGTGGCCGCGAACCTCAAGATGAAGGCGACCGGCGACGACGCCGTCCCCGCCACGTGGATCAAGGACTTCGGCGACGTGCAGGTGGGCTTCGTCGGTGCCGTCACCGAGGAGCTGCCCGCCCTCGTCAGCCCCGCGGGCATCGCGGACCTCGAGGTGCGCGGCATCGTCGACTCGGTGAACGAGGAGACCGACGCGCTCAAGGCCGAGGGCGCCGACCTCGTCGTCATGCTCGTGCACGAGGGTGCGGAGTCCACGGACTGCGCGGCGATGCCGACGGCGGACAACGCGTTCGCCGAGATCGTGAACGACGTCAGCCCCGACGTGGACGCCATCGTCTCCGGGCACACGCACCTTGCCTACGACTGCAGGTTCCCGGTGGATGCGTGGTCCGGCGAGGCCGTGACGGAGCGCCCGGTGGTCTCCGCGGGCCAGTACGGCTACAACCTCAACCAGCTCACCTACTCGGTGGACGCCGCGACGGGCGAGCCGGTCGGCGTCGAGACGGGGATCCTGCCGCTCGCGGGCCAGTACCCGGCCGACCCGGCGGTCGGGGCGATCGTGTCCGACGCGGTCAAGCAGGCCGACGTGCTCGGCGCGGAGCCGCTGGGCGAGATCGGCGGTGCGTTCAACCGCGCCAAGCTGTCCTCCGGCGCGGAGAACCGCGGCGGCGAGTCCACGCTCGGCAACCTCGTCGCCGAGGTGCAGCGGTGGGCCACCGAGGCCCCCGAGTCCGGCGAGGCGCAGATCGCGTTCATGAACCCGGGCGGCCTGCGCGCCGACATGGTGGGCTCCGGCACGGACGCCTTCCCGCGCACGCTCACCTACAAGCAGGCCGCCGCCGTGCAGCCGTTCGCCAACACGCTCGTCAACATGGACCTCACGGGCGAGCAGATCAAGACGGTCCTCGAGCAGCAGTGGCAGCGCGACAAGGACGGCAACGTGCCGTCGCGGCCGTTCCTGCGGCTCGGCGTCTCCGAGGGCTTCACCTCCACCTTCGACGCGAACCGGCCCGAAGGCGACCGCATCACCGGCATGTGGCTGGACGGCGAGCCGATCGACCCGGCGACGTCGTACTCCGTCACGGTGAACTCGTTCCTCGCGTCGGGCGGCGACAACTTCCGCGCCTTCGCGGACGGCGCGAACGCCCGTGACACGGGCAAGGCCGACCTCGCGGCGTTCGTCGACTACATGGCGACGCACGCCGCCGGCGAGCCGCTCGCCGTCGACCCGGGCCAGCGCGCCGTCGGCGTCTCGTTCCCGGCCGACGCCCCCGAGGCGTACGAGCCCGGTGCGACCGTCGCGTTCGACGTCTCCTCCTGGTCGATGTCCGCCCCTGGGGACGTCACCGACCCGGAGCTCACCGTGTCGCTCGGCGACCGGGTGCTCGGCACCGCCGCCGTGGACAGCACCGCGGGCACCGAGCCGTACGACACGATCGGCACCGCGTCGGTCGCCGTCGAGCTCCCCGCGGACGCCCCGTCCGGCGCCGCGACGCTCACCCTGTCCGGCGCGGCGACCGGCACCGAGGTCACCGTGCCGATCGAGGTGGCCGAGCCGGCCAAGGCCACGCCGACCCTCACGGTCGACGCGCCGAAGACCGCCGTCGCCTGGTTCCAGCCGGTGCGCCTCGCGGTGTCGGTCGAGACGCCGGACGGCACGCCCACGGGCAAGGTCACCGCGACGGTCGACGGCAAGAAGGTCGACGCCGCCACGCTGAACAAGAAGGGCGACGCGCGCCTGTGGGCGGGGCCGTTCAAGCCCGGCACCGTCGAGGTGGAGCTGCGCTACTCCGGCGACGACGCCACCGAGGCCGCCACGACGACCACCACCATCCGGGTGAAGAGCCTGTGGGAGGTCATCTTCGGCAGTCTGTGACGGGGTGCCCCGACACCTCGCGCATGAACGGCCCGGCCCGATGCTCCCCTGAGCATCGGGCCGGGCCGTTCGGCTTGTCGGTGCGCCGTCAGGCGCGACGACGCAGGTGCAGCACCAGGGCCGCCACCCCGCCCAGGAGGCCGAGCACCAGCAGCATCCCGCCCGCGAGCGCCGCCGGGTCCGCCGGGCTGGACTCCATCTCGGTGCGCATCGTGGTGGTGCCGTCGGCGAGCTCGACCGTCCCGGCCGCCAGATCGCCGGCGCCGGAAGCCAGCTCCGCGCTGCCGTCGGAGAGCTCCGTCGCGCCCGACAGGAGCCGGCCCGCCCCGGCGGAGAGCTCGCCGGAGCCCGTGGCGAGCTCCGTGGCGCCGTCGTCGAGACGCTCGCTGCCCTTGCGCAGCCGCTCGGCGCCCGCCGCGGCGTCGGTGGCGCCGGTCGCGAGCTCGTCCAGGCCGTCCTGGAGACGGCCGGCGCCCGCCTCCGCGTCATCGAGCCCGGTCACCAGACGCCACGCGCCCGCCTCCGCGTCGCCCAGCTTGGTGGAGAGGCGCGTGCTGCCGGCGGCGACGTCGTCGGCACCAGCCGCGAGGGCCGGCGTCTTGCCCGCGAGCTCGGCCGCGCCGATCGCCACCTGGTCCGTCGCTGCCGCAACCCGCAGCGAGCCCGCGGCCAGCGCATCGGCACCCACGGCGAGCTCCGCCGTCCCGTTGGCCAGGGAGCGTGCGCCGGTGTCTGCTGCCGCGACGCCGGCCGCGAGCGCTGCCGTCTTCTCGGCGATGGTCGCGTTCCCGGCCGAGACCCGCTGTGCGCCGTCGTTCAGCGTGACGCTCTTGCCGGCGAGGTGCTTCATCCCCGCGTCGAGGTCGACGGAGCCGGCCGCGACCTTGCTCGCACCGGTGGCGGCAGCGCTGGCGCCTGCCTGGAGCCGCTTGCCACCGTCGAGCACGGCCGAGACGCCATCGCTGACCCTGGCGGTACCGTCCGCGAGGCCGGCGGAACCGGCAGAGAGCCTCGTCGCTCCGGAGAGGAGGCCCTCCTTCTCGTCGTTCAGCCCCGCGTCGAGGAGCTGGGCGCCGTCGCGGAGGCTCGCCGCTCCAGCACCGAGCTTGTCCAGGGACCCGGCAAGCGTCGTCGCGCCGTCACGGCTCTGCGTGACCCCGTCAGCGACCCCAGAGGCACCCGCAGCGACCTTCTCCGCCTGAGCGGCAAGGGCCTCGAGCCGTGCCCGGGCGTCGGGGTCGGCGGTGGCAGAGGCGAGCTCCGTGAGCTGCCGGGCGATCCCGGACGTCCCGGCCGCGACGTTCGAGGCGCCTGCCTGGGCAGCCTTCAGGCCCTCGGCCAGCTTCGCGCCGCCGGCCGCGGCCTCGTCGGTGCCAGCCGCGAGCCTCGTCGCACCTGCGGCCGTCGTCGATGCGCCGGCGGCGACCTTCTGGGTGCCGGCGACCAGCGACTCGGCGCCCGACGCCAGGGCGGCAGCTCCGGAGGAGGCGTCCTTCGCTCCCGCCTCCAGCTTCGGGCCGCTGTCCATGAGCGAGTCCAGTCCGTCCGAGATGCTGGCGACCCCGTCGGAGACTGCGGCCGCACCGACCGTGAGATCACCGGAGCCCTGGGCGAGCGCGCCACTGCCGTCGACGAGTGCCTTCGTGCCGTCGGCAACCGAGCTGGCCCCCGCCGCGAGCGGCTCCGCGCCGTCGGCGATGGCGCTCGAGCCGGTCGCGAGCTGCGTGGTGCCCGAGGCCAACGAGTCGGCGCCGTTGGCTGCGACCTGGTTGCCGTCGCGCAGGGCGAACGCCCCGCCCGCCACGATGAGGGCGCCGTCGGCGGTCTGGCCGGACCCGGTCGCCAGCCTGCCCGCCCCGGCGTCGGCACGGGCTGCCCCGTCGGCGAGCTTGTCCGCCCCGGCGGCGAGCGTGGCGCTGCCGTCGTGGAGCTGCGACGTGCCGTCGGCGAGCTCACCGCTCCCGGCGCGGAGCCGCACCGTGCCGTCGTGCAGCTCGACGATGCCGGCGGAGGCGCGGGTCGCCCCGGGGCTCAGGCGGTCGTTGAGCCCCTCGGACAGCTCGGCGGCGCCGGTGGTGAGCTGGGCGGTGCCGGCCGTGAGGTCGTCGGTCCCGTCGACGAGGCGTGCGGTGCCGTCGGACAGGTCGGACGTGCCGTCGGCGAGGGTGCCGGCGCCCTCGGCGAGTCGGCCGCTGCCGTCGGACAGGTCGGCGGCTCCGTCGCGCACGGCGGTGGCGCCGGCGTCGAGGCGGGTGGCGCCGTCGGCGACCTTGCCGTCGAGCAGGACGAGCACCACGAGCGCGACGAGAGCGGCGAGCGCGAGCGCTGCGATGGCGGTGACCGTGGACGCGGCGTGGCCGCGGGATCGGCGGGGTACGGGGGCGGTGGGGTTCATCGGGCCTCACTCCGGTCCGCGTCCACATCGACGCGGGAGGTGCGGCACGGCGCTGGGCCGTGGCCCGTCGTCGTCGACGGGTCTGGAGGGAGACTACTGAGGTTGCCTCAATAAGGGGAAGGTGCGGGTGGATTTCACCCTCTCGGCGGGCTCAGCCCCAGCCGCAGGTGTCGTGCACGACGTCGTAGACGGCCGCGCGCTGCTGGTCGGTCATCGGCACGTAGATCACCGGCTGCGGCGCCCCGTCGACGTCGGCGTGCACGGGCAGGAACGTGCCGCGCTTGTCCTCCGCCACGACGTGCGGGTCGCAGCGCGCGGGCACGACGTCGAGCACGACCTGGCCGTCCGCCTGGTCGGCCAGGCCGTCGCCCGTCCAGGCGTTGCCGGTGGCGGGGGAGAGCAGCGTCGTGCCGGAGACCTCGACGAGCCGCACGTCCGAGCCGCCGGGCACGGGCTCGACGGCGAGCGTGATGCGGCCACCGGGCGCGTCGCCGTCGGGCGTGGGCACGTCCGCGGCGCGCACGTCGGTGACGCGCAGCGTGACCCCCGACGCGACGAGCCGCTCGGCGCACACCTCCGCGTGCACGGCGGCGAGGCGGGCCAGCGGGTCGGTGACCTCCACCTCGACAGCGGTGCCCGCGCCCGTGTCGTCCGCGCCGGGCGACGCCCCACCCACCGCCAGCCGTACCGTCGCCGTCGCGACCGGCGTCGTCTGCGCGTCCGAGCCCGACAGGGCCGCGGGTGCGTCGGCGTCGCAGTCGACCTCCCCGAGCCGCAGCCGCACGTCGCGGCCGGCCCCGGGCGCGAGGGTCCGCGCGCGCGTCGGCCCGTCGGGGGCGCTCGGGCCGTAGCCCGGCGCGTCGAGGGCGCCGCCGAGCAGCGTCACCGCCTGGTCGGAGCCGTTGACGACGTGCAGCGTGGCCCGGCGGTCGGCGTACTGGGTGCGGTCCTGCCGCAGCTCGGCGCTCAGGCCCTGCGCGACGCCGCTCGGCAGCGGCGCGGCGTCGTCGCCCCGGGACGTGCAGGCCGTCGCCAGGACGGCGAGGCCCACCGCGAGCCCGACGGCGCGACGGGCGCGCACGTCACGCCCCCTCCGCCGACGACGAGCGCGCGGGGCGGTCGATGACGCGCGTCATGACCAGAGACGTGCGCGTCTTGTCCACGCGGGCGCTGGCGCGGATGGCCTCGACGGTGCGCTCCACGTCGGCCATGTTCCCGGCCATGATCTGCACCATCGCGTCGGCCTCGCCGGTCACGGTGTCGACCCGCACGATCTCGGGGATGGTCGCCAGGTCGCGGCGCAGCGTGGCCGGGGAGACGTTGCCGCGGCAGAACAGCTCCACGTAGGCCTCGACGCCCCACCCCAGCTCCTCGGGCGCCACCCGCACCGTGAACCCGGTGATCTCGCCGCGCGCCAGCATGACGTCCACCCGCCGCTTCACCGCCGGCGCGGACAGCCCCACGTCGGCGCCGATGTCGGCGTAGGTCGCGCGCCCGTCGCGCAGCAGGTGGCCGACGATCCTGCGGTTCACCGCGTCCATGCCGTCACCATGCCCTCTCCATGCCCGAATTCTTCAACCGCCGCGCACGATCCGCCACGTCGGGGCCCCGAACGCGCAACGGATCGGGCGTCGGGCGCAACGTCCGCGGCCCTAGCGTCCCGGTCATGACGGCCCTCACCACGCCGACGACGACGTCGGCCACGGTTCCCCAGCCCGCGAGCGCGGAGCGCACGGCGACCCCGCGCCGCTTCCTCATGTGCCCGCCCACCTACTTCGACGTGGTCTACGCGATCAACCCGTGGATGGACCTCGACGTGCCGGTCGACGCCGGCCGGGCGCTCGCGCAGTGGGAGCACCTGCGCGCCACCTACGAAGCCCACGGCCACCACGTCGAGGTGATCGACCCCGTGCCCGGGCTGCCCGACATGGTCTACGCCGCGAACGGCGGCGTGGTGCTCGGCGGCCGCGCGCTGGCCGCCCGGTTCACCTACCCGGAGCGGCGGCCCGAGGGGATCGCGTACGAGGCGTGGTTCGCCGGCGCGGGCGACGGCGTCGTCAGCCTCGGCCAGGCGGCCGAGCAGAACGAGGGCGAGGGCGACCTGCTTCTCGTCGGCGACGTCATGCTCGCCGGCACCGGCTTCCGCACCTCCCGCGCCGCGCACGCCGAGGTCGCCGCGCTGCTCGGCGTCGAGGTCGTGACCCTCGAGCTCGTGGACCCCCGCTACTACCACCTCGACACGGCGCTCGCGGTGCTCGTCGGCGGCCCGTCGCCGCTGGTCGCGTACCTGCCGGAGGCCTTCAGCCCGGCGTCGCAGGCCGTGCTCGCGGAGCGCTACCCGGACGCCATCGTCGCCACCCCCGAGGACGCCGCCGTCCTCGGCCTCAACGCCGTGTCCGACGGGCTGCACGTGTTCCTCACCGACCGCGCCACCGGCATGCACGCCCGCCTGCGCGAGCGCGGCTTCGAGCCCGTCGGGGTCGACCTGTCCGAGCTGCTCAAGGGCGGCGGCTCCGTGAAGTGCTGCACCCTCGAGCTGCGTCCCGCCCTCGCCGCTCCCCTGAGCCAGGAGGCCCGCGCATGACCACGTCCACCAGCAGGGTCCCGTTCCTCGACGTCGCGTCCATGGCGCGCTGGGTGGCGCACCGCGGCCCGGAGGCCCTCATCGGGCACCTCGTGGACGCCCTGGAGGTCGACTTCGCACGCTGGCCCGACCTGGACAAGCGCCCGCGCATCGCGTCGCACTCGCGCGACGGCGTCATCGAGCTCATGCCGACGTCCGACGACGTCACCTACGGCTTCAAGTTCGTCAACGGGCACCCCCGCAACCCGGCGCGCGGCTTCCAGACGGTCACCGCGTTCGGCGTGCTCGCCGACGTGCGCAACGGCTACCCCACGTTCCTCGCGGAGATGACGCTGCTCACCGCGCTGCGCACCGCGGCGACGTCGGCGCTCGCCGCCCGCTACCTGGCGCGCTCCGGCTCGCGCACCCTCGCGCTGATCGGTGCGGGCTCGCAGTCGGAGTTCCAGGCCCTGGGGATGCGGGCGGCGCTCGGGATCACGCACCTGCGCGTCTGGGACACCGACCCCGGCGCGCAGGCCAAGCTCGCCCGGCACGCTCGCGCCCTCGGCTTCGAGGTGCACGAGGCGAGCAGCGGGGAGGACGCCGTCACCGGCGCCGACGTGATCACCACCTGCACGGCGGACAAGACGAACGCGACGGTGCTCACGCACGACATGGTGTTCCGCCTCGCCCACCCGGGCGTGCACGTCAACGCCATCGGCGGCGACTGCCCCGGCAAGACCGAGCTCGACCCGGCGATCCTGCGCGACGCCGAGGTGTTCGTCGAGTACGAGCCGCAGACCCGCGTCGAGGGCGAGATCCAGCAGACGCCGGACCTCGTCGTCACCGAGCTGTGGGAGGTCGTGGCCGGCCGCCGCGACGGGCGCCGCGGCGCCCCCGCCTCGGCGGGGCCGGGGGAGACGTTCGCGCGGCACGCGGGCGACCGGCACACCCCGGACGACACCACCGTGACGGTCTTCGACTCCGTCGGGTTCGCCGTCGAGGACTGGGTCGCGCTGCGGTTCGTGCGCGACGACGTCCCCGACGCACTGCTGCAGCACCTGGACCTCGTCGCCGAGCCGGAGGACCCGAAGGACCTCTACTCGCTGGTGCTCGCGGCCGAGGACGACGACCGCGCCGACGCCCGCCGCGCGCTGGACCGGCTCATGGGCCTGGCCGGGCGCGGCCACGTCGAGGCGCTCGCGACCGCGCGGTCCTGACCCGCGCCGCCGCACCGACCCGGCCCCGACCGTGGCCGCCCGCTCCCCGGGGGCGGCCACGGCTGCCGGCGACGGTCACGCGCCGTCGCGCACGAGGGCCGGGAGCTCCGCGAGGGTGCGGATCCGGTGGGTGGCGGCCGAGAAGTCCTGCGAGGCCGTGAAGTCGTGGTGGACGACGGCGCAGTCGATGCCCGCCGCGACCGCGGCGGCGAGGCCCCGCGACGAGTCCTCGACGACCAGCGCCTCCTCCGGCGCGGCCCCCAGGGCCCGCAGGGCGGTCAGGTACGCCTCCGGGTGCGGCTTGGCGCGCACGTAGTCCTCGCGCACGAGGACGACGTCCATGAACGGCAGGATGTCGCGGCCCTCGTGGATGAGGTCGAAGTCCACGCGACGTGACGTCGTCACGATCGCCATGCGGACGTGCGGCGCCAGCGCCGCCAGGACGTCGAGGACGCCGTCGATCTCGATGGCCTCCGTGCGCAGGTACTCCTGGTAGTAGCGGTCGCGGACCGCCCGTTGGCGGTCGATCGTGGCCTCGTCGATCCCGGCGGCCCGCGCCTGGGCCCAGGTGGCCTGGCCGTGGTGCATGTCGCGCAGGTACCGGCCCCGGTCCTGCGTGAAACCGACGTCCGCGAGGGCCCGCTCCCCGGCCCGGTAGTACCAGGGCTCGGTGTCCACCAGGACGCCGTCGTGGTCGAAGAGCACGTACTCCTTCACGCCCCCGAGCCTGCTCCACCTCCGCGCGGGCGTCACCGTCGTCCCGCCCCCTGAGACCTGCCTGGTCGGGGGCTTGCCGGAACCCTGGGGTGCGCTGCCATCATGAGCCCCGCGAGCGCGCCGTCGGCGCGCCGCTGGAGACCCAGGGACGGGGGCACCGTGACCGAGACCGGCGGTGACGACGCGCCGGCGCGCGCGGGCTATGTCGACGACGCGATCCGGCGGATGCGGGTCGCCGCCGCGGCCGCCGGGCGCGGGGGAGCGCCCGGCGCGGCCGGGACCGCGGACCCCCAGGTGCTGCGCACCGCCCTCGTGACTCTCTCGCCCGACGACCAGCGACTCCTGTGGGCGACGCACGTGCAGCGGCAGGAGCCGTCCGCCGTCGCCGCCGCGCTCGGCACGCACCCCCGCGCGGCGGCCCGCCTCCTGCCGCAGGTGGAGCAGGGCCTCGCGGCCGCACTCGCCGACGCGCACGCGCCGGGCTGCCCGCCGGGCTGCGCCGGGACGCGGCGGGCTCTCCTCGACCTGGTCCAGGGCCGGCTCGCGACCGGGCAGGAGACCGGGGTCGAGGACCACCTCCTCGACTGCGCCGCCTGCCTGCGGGCGTTCGTCGACGTGCGCGAGCCCGCCTGGGCGCTGCGGGACGCCGGGCCGCGGCTGCTCGCGGGCGGGTGGCACCCTCCCGCGGTCGCGGTCGTGGCGGCCGCGGAGACCTCGTCCGACCCGGCGTCCGGCACTGCGGCGGGCGCCGCCCCCCGGCCCGCGCGCCGGCAGAGCTGGCTGATCGTCGCGGGCACGGTCGCGTGCGTCGCCGTGGCGGCCGTCGCGATCGCGCTCGGCAGCGGCGACGCGGCGCCCGCGGCCCCGGAGACCGGCTCGTCCCCGGGGGCGACCGTCCTGGGGACGGTGCCCGCCGGCGCGACGTCGCCCGGGGCGACCCCGTCGTCGGCGTCCCGCGACGACGGCCCGAGCACGGGGCCGACGCCGTCCGTGGACCCGTCGGCGACGCCGTCGGGCGAGCCCTCGCCGACCGCGTCGTCGGACGACGACGCCGCGACGTCCGACCCGTCGACGTCGCCCGCGTCGTCGCCCGGGCGCGACGAGCCGGCCTCGTCGTCGAGCTCACCGTCGACAGGGTCGTCCGGGTCGTCCACGTCGGATCCGTCGACGGACGGCCCCGGCACGTCGGCCGGTGACCCCGACCCCGAGCCCGAGCCCTCCGACACGGCGCCGTCGGAGCCCCCGCAGAAGCCCACGGAGAAGCCCACGCCGACGCCGACCCCGACGGTCTCCGCGACGCCGACGCCCACGCCGACCGCGACCCCCGATCCGGAGCCCACGGACGAGACCGACCCGCCCACGGAGTAGCTCGACGTGCCGGTTCGCGGACCGTTCCGCGGCCCCGGCGGGCGTCACCGCGCCGCGCACCCCTCGGGGCAGGGGATTTGCCATCGACCCGTGGGCCGCTGCGATCATGTCCCCCGGCGCGCCCGTGCCGCGCGCCCTGGACGGCCCGCGACGACGGGCACGGACGAGCATCGGCAGGACGGGGGCGTCGCGTGACCGCGATCCACGACGGCGACGCGCCCGCGCGCCGGGGCGCCGTCGACGACGCCATCCGGAAGATGCGCGCCGCGGCCGCGGCGGACGGGCGCGACGACGCCCCGGGGGCCGCCGGCACGGTCGACCCCGCGGTGCTCCGTACGGTGCTCGCGACGCTGCCCCACGACGACCAGCGGCTGCTGTGGGACAGGCACGTCGTCGGCCGCGAGCTCTCGGCGATCGCCACGGAGCTGGGCATGCACGCCCGCGCGGTGCTGCGCCGCCTGCGCCAGGCCGAGGAGCGGCTCGGCGCCGCGTTCGCCGCGGCCCACGCCCGTGCGTGCCCGCCCGGCTGCCTCGACACGAGGCAGTCGCTGCACTCCTACGTGCGGCACCGGCTGTCGCCCCCGCGCCGTACCGTGCTCGAGGCGCACCTCTTCGGCTGCCAGGGCTGCATGCGCGCCTTCGTCGACGTGCGCGAGGCCGGCTGGGCGGTGCGCGACGCCGGCCCCCTGCTGCTCGCGGGCACGGCGGCCGGGGTCGTCGCGGGCGCCCCCGTGGTCGTCGGCGCGCTCGGCGCCGGCACGACGGGCACCGGGGCGATCGCGTGGTCCGGGCCGGTCGGGGCCGCGCTGCTCGCGGCCGGGGAGTGGGTGCGGGCGCTCGCGCTGCGGCTGGGCCAGCTCGGCAAGGCCGGGATGATCGGCGCGGGCACCGTGGCGGGGGTCGCGGTCGCGGCCGTCGCGGTGGCCCTGAGCGGCGGGGTCGGCGGGCCGGCGGCGGCTCCGCCCGCGCCCGGTCCGACGTCGTCGTCGTCGGTGCCCGCCCCGGCGCCCGGTGACACGGCCTCGCCCGACGCCCCGCCCGAGCCGAGCGCGTCCACCTCCGCCGAGCCGGCTCCGTCCGAGGACCCCTCGGCGCCGCCGGTGACCGACGACCCGACGACGGCCCCGACGACCGATCCGACGGCGCCGGGCACCACGCCGAGCACCACGCCGACCGGCCTGCCGCCGGGCACCCGGCCCGGCACGCCGTCGTCGCCGGAGCCCAGCGACCCGGAGGCCGAGCCGACGCCGTCCCCGGCGCCGTCCGGCTCCGCCAGCCCCTCGCCGACGACGTCGCCCAGCCCGTCGCCCTCCACGCCGACCTCGACGCCGACGGCCCCCACCACACCCACCCCGACACCCACGCCCACCCCGACGCCGACCCCCGTGCGGACGACGGTCAGCGTCACCACGTCCGGTCTGCGCGGCGTCGACGCGGTCACGACGACCGACCCGGACGCGACCGTCGTCAAGGTCGCCGAGGACCGCCGCTGGCTCCGGGCCAAGCAGTGCGACGGCGGCTGGTACGTGGCGTCGTGGCGCAACGACGTCGGCGAGCTGACGGTCACGGTCGAGGCACCGCCCGGGGTCGACCCCGGCGTGACCGTCAAGCGCACCTACAACTGGCCGGCGTGGATCTGGTCCTGCTGACCGACGCAGGTCGAGCCCGCCGGGACCCGGTCCCGACAGGCTCGACCGGTGTGCGGTGCAGGTCGGCTGAGGTCAGCGCGTGGCGAAGCCGTGCGCCCCGCGGTGGTGACCCCCGCCGTGGCCGTGGCCGTGGCCGTGGCCGTGGCCGTGACCGTTCCCGTGTCCGTGTCCGTGTCCGTGGCCGTGGCACGGCCGACCGGGCTGGACGCCGTTGACGGCCTCGGTGCTCCACGCCAGCTGCTGCGCGGCGTGCCCGATCGCGCGGGACATGATGTCCAGCGCCTCGAGGCTCACGTTCGACAGGTCGTCGCCCTCGGAGTGGTAGTTCTGGTCGAGGGCCTCGCCGGCGACGCCGCCGAAGACCGCGGCCTCCTCCTCCGTCTTGATCGCGTCCGCGCCGGTGAACAGGCCGGAGGCGGGGATGCCGTTGCTGATGAACGCGTCGTAGTCGGAGCGGCCGGAGAACTCCGAGTCCACCCACGCCTGGTCGATCCCGTCGAAGTAGTCCGTGAACACGGCTTCGGTCGCGACGGAGCCCTCGGGCACCGTCACGGGGGCGGGGAACGTCGACTCGTTCGCGTCGTACACGCCGATCGTGTAGTTCGGCGAGCCGACCATGTCGAAGTTGAGGTAGGTCGCGATGTCCTCGAGCCCCTCCGGGTCGTTCGTCACGAGGTCGTCGACGTAGTGCGCCGACCCGACCAGCCCGAGCTCCTCGGCGCCCCACCACGCGAACCGCACGGCGTTGTTGAGCTTGGCGCTCTTCTTGTTGAGCTGGACGGCGGTCTCGAGGATCGCCGCGGAGCCGGTGCCGTTGTCGTTGATGCCCGGGCCCTCCGGCACCCCGTCGAGGTGCGCGCCCAGCATGACCACGTTGTCGTGCCGCCCGCGCTTCGTCTCCGCGATGACGTTGAACGTCTCGGCGGTGCCGATCACCGCCTGGAGGTCGAACGAGACCTGCAGCGCGGGGTCTGCCTCGATCGCCGCGACGATGGCTGCGCCCTCCGCCTGCGTGACGCCCACGGTGGGCGCGTAGCCGTCGTTGCGCTCGCCCAGCGTCCCGTTGAGGGCGCCGTCGGTGTTGTTGTAGATGATGAGCCCGGCGGCGCCGGCCTCACCGGCCGCGAGCGCCTTCGCGGCGAACGCGCACGCCCCGCGCTGCACGACGGCGATCTTGCCGGTGGCGTCGACGCCGGCCCACGAGTCGTCGTGGGGTGCCTCGGGGTCGTCGCTGGCCGGGCAGCCGTCGGCGATCGCGGGCTGCACCGCGGCCGCGGTGACGCCGTCGTCGGGCGTGGATGTCGAGTACGTCATCGGCACGGGGTCGAACTCGACGCCGGGGACGGTGACCGACAGGTCGAGCACGTCGAAGGTGTCGAACTCGAAGTACTGCCGCTCCGGCTGGTACCCGGCCTTGCGCAGGGTCTTCTCGACGTACCGCGCCGACGCCTCGTAGCCGGGGGTGCCGGCGGCGCGGTTGCCGTCGTTGTCGTCGGCGATCTCCTGGAACGCCTCGAGGTGCCGGAAGACTCGCTCGCCGGTGACCTTCTTCGACAGGTCGGGGCCCGGCACGTGGGTGCCGTGCCGGCCGGTGGCGACGGCGGGTGCCGCCGTCGCCGTGGGGGTGAGGGACGCCGCGACGACGAGCCCGCCGAGGGCTGCGGTCGCGACGGCCGTGCTGAACGTCCTTGTTCTCACGGTCGACCTCCTGGTGGTGACCCCGCGGCCCGGGTCGGGCTCACGACGCACGGCGCGACGCTGCGGGGTGCGGATGGCGCGAGCGTAGGCCCGGGAGGCGCTGCAGGAAACCCCTGGGGTGCGACGTCCCTCAGCCGCGCTCGAGCAGGACGAGCACCTCGTAGTGGCTGGTCTGCGGGAACATGTCGAGCAGGCGCGCGCGGGTCGGACGCAGCGAGGGCATCCGCGCGAGGTCCTCGGCCAGCGTGACGGCGTTGCAGCTGGAGTAGAGCACGTGCCCGACGGCGGACTCCTCGAGCCGCCGGGACAGGTCGGCGCCGATGCCGCGCCGCGGCGGGTTGACGACCACCAGCTCGGGGGCGACGCCGTCGCGCGGGGACCCGGGCACGAGCTCGGTGGCGTCGCCGGCGGCGAAACGGACGCCGGCCACGGCGTCGGCCCACCACGCGGCGTCGTGCCCGGCGACGACGGCGTCCGCGGGCAGCGCGGCGAGCCCGTCACGGGTCGCGCCCGCGCTCGTCACGGCCTCCGCGGAGATCTCGATCCCGGTGACGGCGCGCCCGGGAGCGGCGCAGTGCAGCGCGAAGCCGCCGACGCCGCAGTAGAGGTCCCACAGGGACGCGGGCGCCACCTCGTCCACCCACGCCCGGGCCTGCGCGTACAGGGCGGTGGCGACGGCGGTATTGGTCTGGAAGAAGCTCTGCGGGCGCAGGTGCAGCGTGATGCCGTCCGCGCCGACGCGCATCGGCAGCGCCTGCCGCTCGGTGAGCACGATCTCCAGGTCGCCCTCGAGGACGGCGGCGTGCACCGGCTGCACGTTGACGCTCACCACGGCGACCTGCGGCAGCTCGTCGAGCAGCCACGGCAGGTGCTTGCGCAGGCGCGCCACGGGCTCCTGGCTGCGCAGCACGAACCGCACCATGAGCTCGCCGTCCGGGGAGAGGGTGACGAGCACGTGCTTGAGCTCGCCCCGCCACGCGGACTCGCGGGGCGTCTCGCGGCGGCGTGCCCCGCGCGACGGCGACGTCGCGTCGTAGGGCTGCAGCCGCGCCCGCGTGATCAGCGCGGCCAGGACGGGGAACGACTCCTGCAGCGCGGGCGGGTACAGACCGCAGTCGGTGAGGTCGATCCCCTGGCCGGCGAACGGGCCCGCCGCCGACCCGAGGATGCCGAGCACCGGCTCCTCGACGGTGCCGCTGACCACCATCTTCGCCTTGTTGCGGAACCCGGACTCCGGGCCGGTGACGGCGGGGAGCCAGTCGATGCGGCCGTCGGCGAGCAGCGCGCGCACGTGCGCCACCTTCTCGTCCACCTGCGTGGGGTACGGCGTCGCGAGGAGGGTGCACGAGTGGCAGCGGCCGGCGTCGAAGTGGGGGCACTGCACCCGCCCATTGTCCCCTGCGGCCCGACCCCGGTGGGCGCCGCGGCGTCCTCAGCCCACGAAGAGGCAGAACGGGTGGCCCGCAGGGTCGGAGTAGACCCGCAGCGGCTCCTCCGGGTCGTCGGACCGGTCGAGCAGGAGCCGCGCACCGAGCGCGAGGGCGCGCTCGTCCTGGCGGTCCAGCGCGGCGACGTCCGGCACGGTCGCGTCGAGGTGCAGCTGCTGCGGCACGCCGTCGTCGGGCCAGGTGGTCGGCGGCAGCGACGGCACCTGCTGGAACGCGAGCGGCACGCCGCCCGGGTTCCGCAGCACCAGCCAGTCGGCACCGCGCTCGTCCGGCTGCCCGGGACCGGGTGGCTCGTCGCCGGCGCGGTACGCGAGCCCGAAGAGCTCGCGGTAGAACTCCGCGAGCCGGCGCGCGTCGGTGGTGTCGAGCACGACCTGCCGGATCGTGGGGACGTCCGGGGCGCTCATCGGGCTGCCCCGGGGAACTGCTCGGCGATGCCGCGCAGCCTGGTGGTGAACGCGGCGTAGTCGAAGCCGTCGGCGAGGTTGTCGTTGCCGGCCCGCATCCCCACGGCACCGTCGGCCTCCTCCCGGAGGATGTCGGCGTGGCCGGCGTGCCGGCTCAGCTCGGTGGAGACGTGCACGAGGATCTGGTGCAGCGTGACGTCGCGGTTCCCCTCGCGCCACCACCAGACGTGCCCGGGCGCGTCCAGCGGCAGGGCGTCGATGGTGGCGTCGGCGAAGTCCCACACCTGCCGGTACAGGCCGACGACCTGCTCGACCGACTCGTCCTCGGTGGCGAAGAACTCCGCCTGGAGCGCGTCCGCGTCGGCGTCGGGGGCGTCGGCCGCGGCCAGCCACGGCGCGTCCTCGGGACGCGGCCAGGGGCGGCCGAAGACGTCGCCGAAGTAGCCGATCTCCACCGTGGCGGCGTGCTTGACCAGCCCGAGGAGGTTGGTGCCGGTCGGCGTGCGGGGCATCCGTGCCTCTCGCTCCGACAGCCCCTCCAGCTTCCACAGCAAGGCCTCGCGCGCGGAGCGCAGGTAGCGGTGCAGCACGGTCTTGGCGTCCGGGGGCAGCTCGCTCGTCGTCATCGGCCCAGCGTGCCGGACGGCACCGACAGCCGGCGCGGCGAGTCCCGCCGACCATCGTGCGGGATCAGGGTAGGCAACCCTTACCTGGGCTGTTATGGTGACGCCAGGTCGTGACGAGCTGTCACTACCTCGGTACCCGCCGGTCGTCCATGGCCTGGCACGACACCCGATGCTGGAGGTCCCATGACGGTGCTCGCGGACGTTGCCGCGCTCTCGACCCGACTGCGCGAGGGCACGCGCGCCGAGCACACGCAGGCGGAGTCCGAGGGCTTCGTCGAACGGCTCCTGTCGGGCGGGCTCGACGTCGCCGCGTACGCCGACCTCGCCGCGCAGCAGCTCGCCGTCTACACGGCGCTCGAGCAGGCGAGCGAGCGGATGCGGCAGGACGAGCGCGGCGCCGCCCTGGTCTTCGACGAGCTCACCCGCGTGCCCGCCATCGAGCGGGACCTCGCCCACCTGCACGGCGCCGGATGGCGTGACGTCGTGCGGGTGCTGCCCGCGACCGAGCGCTACGTCGCGCGGCTCGACGCCGTCGGCGGCGACGTCGCCTGCTATGCGGCGCACGCCTACACGCGTTACCTCGGCGACCTCTCGGGCGGCCAGGTCATCCAGCGGATGATGCAGCGCCACTACGGCATGGGCGCGGCGGGCCTGGAGTTCTACGACTTCCCCGAGATCCCCAAGGCCAAGCCGTTCAAGGACGTGTACCGCGAGCGCCTCGACGGGCTCGACCTCGACGACACCGAGGTCGAGCTCGCCGTCTCCGAGGCGCAGGAGGCGTTCCGCCTCAACCGCGCGATGTTCGTCGAGCTGGGCGTCGCGCACCCCTGACGGACTGCCGGCCCGGGTCAGCGGACCCGGGCGGCGAGCACGGCCACGTCGTCGCGCTGCCGGCCGTGCACCATCCGGTCGACGAGCCGCTGCGGCAGCTCCGCCGTCGGGCTGCCGTGCAGGTCCGCCAGGACGGCGCGCAGGTCCGCGGCGCGGGCGGCGAACGTCGCGGTGCGCGACTCCACGAGACCGTCCGTGTACAGCAGCAGGGTGTCGCCGGGGCCGAGCTCGGCCGCGTGGTCGCGGCGCACGACCGACGGGTCGACGCCCAGCATGAGGTCGGGGCGGCCGTCGAGCTCGTGCACGCTCCCGTCGGCGCGCAGCACGACCGGCCGCGGGTGCCCGGCGCTGGCCCACCACAGCCGGCACCGGTCGTCGCCGCTGCCCGGTTCGCCGCGGCCGGTGCGGTCCAGGCGTGCGACGACGGCGGTGCCGCTGGCGGTCAGCCCGAGCCCGCGGTTGGCGCGGTCCAGCTCGCGCAGGAGCCGCGCCGGCGGGGCGTCCTGGCACCACGCGAGGGTGCGCAGCATGGCGCGCAGCTGGCCCATGCGGGCGGCGGCCTGCATGTCGTGCCCGGTCACGTCGCCGATCATCAGCACGGTCGAGCGCGGGTCGAGCTCCACCGCGTCGTACCAGTCGCCGCCCACCTTGTCCGTGCGGGTCGCGGACGCGTAGGTCGACGCGAGCTCCAGGTACGGCACGCGGGGCAGGTCGGTGAGCATCGCGGCCTGCAGCGTGGTGGCGACCCGGTGCCGGTCCTCCAGCACGCGGATGCGCACCAGGGCCTGCGCCACGCACGACGCGAGCGTGGCGGCCGTGCGGCGGCTCTCGTCGTCGTGCTCGTGCGGGCCGCGCCACAGCAGGACGACGACGCCGAGCAGCCGGTCGTCCACCACCATCGGCACCAGCGCGAGGCCGCCGAGCGACGGGTCGATCCACGGCGCCCAGGTGGGCTGGGCGCGCAGGGCGGCCGCGCCGTCCCGGTAGAACGCGGACCGGCGGGCGCGGGCGACTGCCGCCACCGCCGGGTCGTCGAGGCGCCAGTGCCGCGGCAGGTAGGGGTAGGCGCCGTCGCGCTCCACGAGGGTGAGGCCGGACCCGCCGGGCTCCGCGAGCGCGAGCGCGGCCCACACGGTGCCCAGCCCGGGTCCCGACGTGCGCAGCGCGTCCACGATCTCGTCGAGCGTGGTCGCGGCGGCGAACCTGTCGGTGAGGTCGAGCAGCATGCGGGTGCGGCGCGTGGCATGCACTGCCACCTGCTGGATGCGGTGCGCGCGCTGCCGCTCGAGGCGCAGACGCAGCTCGGCGGTGCAGGCGGCGGCCAGGTCGGCCAGGGTGGCGAGGTCCGTGGCGCTCCACGCGTGCGCCTCGGTGTCCAGCGCGCACACCGTGCCGACGGCGGTGCCGTGCCGGTCGAAGATCGGGAAGCCCGCGTACGACCCCATGCCGAGCTCGGTGACCGTCTCCCGGCTCGCGAAGCGCGGGTCCGCACGCAGGTCCTCGACGACGAGGGGCTGGCCGGAGCGGATCGTCTCGCCGCACAGCGGCTCGGTGAGCGTGGTGCGCCGGGTGGCCTGGAACGGGTCCGGCAGCCCGAGCGCGCCGGGGTACACCTGGGCGTCCGGGAGCACGAGCGTCACGAGGGCGGTGGGGACGCCGAGCTGGCGCTGCACGAGCCGCGCGAAGCGGTCGAACGACTCGTCCGCGACCGGCCGGGCGAGCCCGGCCGCCACGAGCGCCTGCACCGCGCCCGTCCCCGGGGCGTCCTGCACCGCGCCCGTCCTCGGGGCGTCCTGGGCCGGAACCGTCCTGCCGGGGGAGCGTGGCGTCACGGGCGCGCACCCTCGGCAGGGCTCTGCGCTCCGCGACCCGCGACCATGCCCCGGATTCTTCCACGCAGGCCGCCGGATATCCTCGCCGAACGATGGACGTCACCCGCCGTGCCCCCGCCGCGCTGCCGCGGATCCTGGCCGCCGCCCTCGTGTCCGCGTCGGCCGTGCTGCTGTTCGCGGTGCACGTGCGCCCGCTCGCCTACGTGCCGCTCGTGGCCGGCGTCGCGCTCGGCCTGCTCGTCGACCGGCGGCTGGGCCGCGACCTCGCGCTGATCGCCGTCGCGCTCGGCATCATCTCGACGATCTCCCTCGAGGCGGACCTGTCCGACGCCGGGATCGCGCGGTTCGCCGTCGTTCTGTCCCTCGCGGTGCTGGTGCCGTGGGCGGCGTCGCGGTACTGGTTCCGCGACGACGACGGCGCGGGGGCGGTGCGGTTCCCCGTCGCGACGGGCCGCCGCTGGACGCGCGGGCAGTACGTGTACCTCGTCGTCGTGGTGGCGGTCGGCTACCTCGTGCTGCCGTGGTACTTCCTGGGCTCGGGCGCCTACCTCAACTGGCCGGCGCTCGAGAGCGGGCAGGACGTCGCCCGGCTGTTCGTCGGCGTCAACGCCGTCGGCATCTGGGACGAGCTGTTCTTCGTGTGCACGGTGTTCGCGCTGCTGCGCCGCCACTTCGGGCTGTGGACGGCGAACGTGCTGCAGGCCGCGATCTTCGTGTCCTTCCTGTGGGAGCTCGGCTACCGCGAGTGGGGGCCGCTGCTCACCGTGCCGTTCGCCCTGGTGCAGGGGTGGATCTTCGCCCGCTACAAGAGCCTTCCGTACGTCGTGACCGTGCACCTGCTGTTCGACGCCGTCGTCTTCGCCGTGCTGGTGCACGGCCACCACCCGGAGCTCTTCGACGTCTTCGTCACCGCCCCCTGACCCCGGTCGTCATTTGTGGCGGGCGTGCGGGCCGTGGAAGGGTGCGCCCATGCCAAGACGCGGCAGCCAGCGGTGACGAGCCCGGACGGGTGGACGACATGCAGGACCCAGAGCACGGCCCGGACGACGACGCTCTCGACACCTGTGCCGCGGAACCCATCCACGTGCCCGGCTCGGTGCAGCCCCGCGGGGTGCTGCTCGTGCTGCGCGACGACGTGGTGGTGCAGGCCTCGGCCACGCTGCCCGAGCTGATCGGCCCGCAGCCGGCCGACGTCCTCGGCCGGCCCCTGACCGCGGTGCTCGGCGCCGAGGCCGTGGCGGCCCTGCGGCTCGAGGACGTCACCGAGGGCGGGCCGCTCGCGGACGGTCTCCGGCGGGTGACGCTGGACGGCCGCACGTGGGTCGCGTCGACCCACCGCAACCCGCAGGGCGCCGTGGTCGTCGAGCTCGAGCCGCTCGCGGACCAGGCCGCCGACCCGGCGGAGCCGTACCGCGCCGCGTACACCGTGCTCGGCCAGGCGGCGACGGCCGGCTCGCTGGACGAGCTGTACGACCTCACGGCGCGCGGGGTGCGGGAGGTGACGGGCTTCGACCGGGTGATGGTGTACCGGTTCGACGAGGACCACCACGGCCAGGTCGTGGGCGAGGCGCGGCGCGCCGACCTCGAGCCCTTCCTCGGCCACCGGTACCCGGCCGGCGACATCCCGCCCCAGGCGCGCGCCCTCTACGAGAAGAGCTGGCTGCGCCTCATCCACGACGTCGCGTCCGTGCCGCGGCCCCTGGTGCCCGCGCTGCTGCCGGCCGCCGGAGAGCCGACCGACCTCTCGTTCGCCGGCCTGCGGGCGGTGTCGCCGGTGCACGTCGAGTACCTGCGGAACATGGGGGTCGCCGCCTCGATGTCGATCTCGCTGCTGCGGGGCGGGCGGCTGTGGGGGATGGTCGCGTGCCACCACGTCGCCGGCCCGCACACGCCGTCGCTCGAGGTCCGCGCGGCGGCCGAGGCGCTCGCGGCGGGGCTGTCCCTGCAGATGGTGGTGCGTGCCGCCGCGGACGACGCGCAGCACGCCCGCGAGGTCTCCCGTGCGCTCGAGGCGCTGGTCCGGGCGGAGGACGACCCGGTGGCCGACGCCGTCGCGCAGCCGGGGCTGCTGCGCATCCTCGGCGCCGACGGCGCGATGGTCCGCACCGGCGACGCGACGGCCACGGTCGGGCTGGTCCCGGACGAGCCCGAGGCCGTGGTCGACGTCGTGCGGCGGACGGCGCGGCCCCGCAGGGACGGCGGCACGGAGCCGGTGTACGCGTCGCACGACCTGCGGGCCGAGCATCCGGGGCTGGCCGACCGCCTGGGCGACGTCGCGGGCGCGCTCGTCGCCCCGCTGCCCGACGGGGACCTGCTCGCCCTGTTCCGCAGCGAGGTCGCGCGCGAGGTCACGTGGGGCGGCGACCCGCACGAGAAGACGATCGACCGGGACGAGAGCGGCGCGGTCGTGCGCGTGGGCCCGCGACGGTCGTTCGCGGCGTGGCGCGAGGCCGTGCACGGCACCTGCGAGCCGTGGTCGGACCATGACGTCCGCGCGGCCCTCGTGGCGCGCCGGACCATCGTCGAGCTCCTGTACCGGCGGTCCCGGCCCGACCTGGGCGCGGCGCTGGTGCTCCAGCACTCCTCGCTGCCGGCGGAGCTGCCGACCCTGCCGGGGTGGCGGCTCGAGGCCCGCTACCGGCCCGCGGACGGCGGCCGGGTCGGGGGCGACTGGTACGACGCGTTCGAGCTGCCCGACGGCCGCACCGCCCTCGTCATCGGGGACGTCGCCGGGCACGGGCTGCCCGCCGCGTCGGCGATGACCCAGCTGCGCAACGGCCTGCGCTCCCTGCTGCTCGAGCACCGTGACGTCGCGACGGCGGCGGCCGGCCTGGACCGCCTCGCCCGGACGCTCCTCACCGACGACATGGCCACGCTGCTGGTCGGCATCCTCGACGTCGACCCCGAGACAGGCACGGGCGGCGTCGACTACGTCTGCGCCGGGCACCTGCCGCCGGTCGTCGCGGACGCGGACGGCGCGCGGTTGGTCGAGGTGGTCCGCAACCCGCCGGTCGGGGCGATGCGCGCGGCCGTGCGTGCCGGGCGGATCGACCTCGTGCCGGGCGAGTCCCTGCTCCTCTACACCGACGGCCTCGTGGAACGACGCGGCACGCGGCTCACGGAGCGGCTGGAGGACCTGCGCTCCACCGTGGGGCTCACCCGCGACCTCGAGGTGATCGAGCACAAGCTCGCCGGGCTCGAGTCCGACGACGACTCCACGATGCTCATGGTGACGGCCCTGGGCCGCCGCTGACGGCGGACGCCCCGTCGTCGTCGTCACCCTCGGGCGCACTCGCACTCGCACTCGCGGTCCGGCGGCGCCGCCGGACCGACGCCGGAGGCAGGCGGCGCGCGGGGGCGGGCCGGTGCAGCGGGCGCTCGTGCCGGCGCGGGCCGCCGTCGACCCGGGCGTTCGACGAGCCGTGCTCGGCGACGAAGGGTGGGCGCATGGTGGTCCTCCTGGGCGTGGTGCGGTCGGCCCTCGCGGCCGTACCCAGGCTCGCCGTGGCCCCGGCACGGATCAACGGCCGATCCGGCTACGCTCGTTCACCCCGGGTCAACGATCGGTCGCCCCGGGCCGAGGGGGGCACGGCGGCGAGGGGTGGGACGGGGCGTGGAACTGCGTGAGATCGAGATCTTCCTGACCCTCGCGGAGGAGCTGCACTTCGGCCGGACGGCGGAACGGCTGCACGTCTCGGTGTCGCTCGTGAGCCAGTCGATCCGCAAGCAGGAGCGGGCCGTCGGGGCGCCGCTGTTCGAGCGCACCAGCCGCAAGGTCGAGCTCACCCCCGTGGGTGAGGTGCTGCGCGCGGGCCTGCGCCCCGCGTACGAGGGCATCGGCGCCGCCGTCGCCGCCGCCACGGCCGCGGCGCGGCGCGTGGCCGGCACGCTGACGCTCGGCTTCATGGGCGGGCAGGCGCACGAGCTGGAGCCCGACCTCGCCCGGTTCCGGGCGCGGCACCCCGACGTCGAGCTGCGCTTCCGCGAGGTCGTCTTCAGCGACCCGTTCGCCGCGCTGCGGCGCGGCGACGTCGACCTCCTGACGACGTGGCTCCCTGTCGAGGAGCCCGACCTCACCGTCGGCCCCGTGCTGCGGTCCGAGCCGCTGCGGCTCCTGGTGGCGACGGACCACCCGCTCGCGGCGGCGGGGCGGGTCGACGTCGAGGCGCTCGCCGAGCACGCCGTGCCCGCGGTCCGCGGGGCGGCGCCGCCGGCGTGGCTGGCCGGCGTCCTGCCCGAGCGGACGCCGGCCGGGCGGGAGGTCCCGCGCGGACCGGCCGCCGCCACCTACCAGGAGATCCTCGCCCTCGTCGCCGCGGGGAAGGTGGTGTGCCCGGTGCCCGACGAGGGCCGCCGCTACTTCCCGTGGCCGGGCGTCAGGTACCTCCCGCTCGACGGCGCGCCTGCGGTGCGCTGGGCGCTGGTGCGGCGCTCCTCCGACGCGACCGCGCCGGTGCGTGCCTTCGTCGCGGAGGTCGCCCGCGAGGGGTGAGCCGACCCGTCATCCGGGGAGCTCGTCGAGCAGCCGGGACATCCGGTCGATCTCCGCGATCTGATCTGCCGCCACGTTCGAGGCGAACTCCTGGACCGTCTCGTCCCGCCCGGCGGCGCTGAGGTCGTCGACCATCTCCAGCGCCCCCGCGTGGTGCTTGATCATGCCCTCGAGGAACAGCCGGTCGAACGCGGTGCCGTCGGCGTCCGCCAGGGCCGTCATCTCGGCCTCGGTCAGCATGCCGGGCATGGAGCCGTGGTCGTGGGCCTGCGGGGCGCGCGGCCCGCTCCCGTCCGACGGCGCGGCCGACGCCGTCGCCACCGCGGGCACCGGGAGGCCCTGGTCTTCGAGCCAGCGGCTCATGTAGTCGATCTCGCCGTCCTGCGTCAGGCGGATGCGGTCGGCGAACTTCGCGAGCGGCGCCGACTCCGACCGCTCGGGGACCAGCTGCGCCATCTCCACGGCCTGGGCGTGGTGGCCGATCATCCGCGTCATGAAGTCGGCGTCGGCCTCGGTGACGACGTCGGCGTCGCCCATGCCCTCGTAGTCCTCGGGGGCGATGGTCTCGGCGGGCTCGCCGGGCTTCCCCGGCGCGAGCACGGCCGACGACGGCGTCGGTGCCGGCGCGGGCTCCTCGGCGGTGCACCCGGCGGAGAGCCCCAGGGCGAGCGTGACGACGCAGGTCAGGGCGGCGCGACGGCCGCCCGAGCGACGGATCCGGGGGTCTGTGGTCACCGGAAGATCCTCTCCTGAGGTTGTTGCCACGGCGTAAAAAGATGCCCGCACACCTGGTGGGGAGGATGCTTCCAGACAACACTCAGTGTGACCAACACAACGAGGTGTGGCGCTAGCGCGTCGTCCAACCCTGAGTTCACGGAAGAGGAGTCCACGGATGCGGAGTTCACGGACGAGCAGTTCACGGACGAGAGGCGTCGCCGGTGTCGCCCTCTCGCTGGCCCTGGTCGCGGGGGCGCTGGGTCTCGCGGCCCCCGCGTCGGCGTCCGACGCCGCCGAGCCCGACGTCCCGCCCGGCGAGGTGGCCTCGTCGAAGATCGAGCACCTCAACAACAACCCGAAGAACGGCGCCCTGCAGGGCACCGGCTCGGACATCGCGTTCCAGGGCAAGTACGCCTACGCGGGCAACTACGACGGGTTCACGGTCTACGACCTGCGCGACCCGGAGCAGCCCGTCCAGGCGCTCCAGGTGTACTGCCCCGGCTCGCAGAACGACATCTCCGTCTACGGCGACATCCTGGTGCTGTCCACCGACTCGTCGCGCAGCGACGACTCCTGCGCCTCGACGACCCGCCCCGCGACGGAGAAGGACGCCTGGGAGGGCATCAAGGTCTGGGACATCTCCGACCCGCTCGAGCCCGAGTACGTCAAGTCCGTCGAGACGGCGTGCGGCTCCCACACCCACTCCCTGGCGCCGAGCAAGAACGGCAAGGACCTGTACGTCTACGTCTCGTCGTACAGCCCGAGCTCGACCTACCCCGACTGCCAGCCGCCGCACGACATCATCTCGGTCGTGAAGATCCCGGTGAAGAACCCTGCTGCCGCCACGCTCGTGGGCACGCCGAACCTCTTCCCGGAGGGCGGCTACGAGGGCGACCCGGACCGGCGCGCCTCGGCGACGTCCGGCTGCCACGACATCACCACCTACGCGCAGAAGGACCTCGCGGCGGGTGCGTGCATGGGCGACGGCATCCTCATGGACATCAAGGACCGCGCTCACCCGAAGGTGATCAGCACGGTCCGGGACACCGAGAACTTCGCGTTCTGGCACTCGGCGACCTTCAACAACGACGCGACCAAGGTCGTCTTCACCGACGAGCTCGGCGGCGGCGGGCTGGCGACCTGCACCGGCGAGTACGCCCCGGAGCTCGGTGCCAACGGCATCTACGACATCGAGAAGGAGCGGAAGAAGGGCGGGAAGCACGAGACGAAGCTCGTGTTCCAGAGCTACTACAAGATTCCGCGCATCAACGACGCCACCGAGAACTGCGTGGCGCACAACGGCTCGCTGATCCCGGTCAAGGGCAAGGACCTCATGGTCCAGTCCTGGTACCAGGGCGGCGTGTCGGTGTTCGACTTCACCAACTCGAAGAAGCCGAAGGAGCTCGCCTGGTTCGACCGCGGCGCTGGCGTCTCCAGCGGTGGCACCTGGTCCACCTACTGGTACAACGGCTACGCCTACTCGAACGACCTGGGGATCGGTTTCGACACGTTCGACATCGACGACCGGATCGACGGGAAGGCGAAGACCAACCTGCGGTCGCTCAACCCCCAGATGCAGCAGAAGTTCTGAGGCGCTGAGCCCGGCAGCGGCCGGGAGTGACGACGGCGGCCGGTCCACCCACGGGGTGGGCCGGCCGCCGTCGTCCGTCGGCGCTCCGGCCCCGATAGGTGGCCGGGTCGACGATCGTGATCGAATCGATATGTTCACCGGTCCAGAACGCGCCGACCTGCAATTTTATCGGCCCTATGGTGTGTTCTGCGTCTCATCTCCGGTGCGCTGAACGCCCGTGTGACAAGACGTGAACCACGGCGAAACACAGCGCGAGTAAGGTCAGCGACTGTTGCACAGGTCTATCGTGAGGCGCCCTGCCAAACCACCTCGGCCTGCGCTTTCGTCATCAGTGCGCGCGGCCCGCACCCACCGGGCAGGGGCCACGCGCGTCGTCGGGCCACGAGCCCCAAGTGCACAGGGAAGTCCATGCGTGTCGCGCCTCTCGCCATGCTGACCGGGAACCAGCCACCCGGACGAGGGGGCACCCCCGTGCCCGCACCGACGAGCGTGGTCGGTCGCGACTGATGGGCCGGTTCCTCCTGCGGCGTGGTGCGAACTACGTCGCGATGCTCTTCGTCGCCGTCTCGGCGACGTACCTGCTGGCCTCGGTCTTCATGGACCCCCGGTCCAACTACCTGTCGCGCAACCCGCGCCCGCCGATGGACTCCATCAACGCGTCCCTCACGGCGGCGAACATCAACGACGAGGACCCGCTGCTGCTGCGCTACTGGCGCTGGCTGACGGACATCGTCCTGCACTGGAACTGGGGCCTGAGCCCCGACCAGGAGCCGGTGGCCAGCGCGGTCGCGACGCGGATCGGCGCGTCGACGCAGCTCGTCACGCTCGCCACGGTGCTCGCGATCGTCATCGGCGTCGCGATCGGCGTCTACACCGCGATCCGCCAGTACAAGTGGCAGGACCGCGTGCTCGGCGGCTTCGCGACCTTCTTCCTCGTGATCCCGACGGCGGTGCTCGCGCTGTTCGTCGTCATCGCCGCGATCTACATCAACGAGGCGCTCGGGTTCCGGTTGTTCTACGTCACCGGGTTGCACAGCTACGAGGGCGACAACCCATGGTTGTGGCTGCTCGACCTGGCGCAGCACCTCATCCTGCCGACCATCGTGCTGACGATCATCGGCGCCGTGAGCTACCACCTCACGCAGCGCACGTACCTGCTCGACACGATGAAGGCCGACTACGTGCGCACCGCGCGGGCCAAGGGCCTGCCGCTGCACCTCGCGATCCGCAAGCACGCGCTGCGCACGTCGCTCATCCCGACGGCCGTGAACGTCGCGTTCTCGATCGCGACGGTGTTCACGGGCGCCGTGATCACCGAGACGATCTTCGCGATCAACGGCCTGGGCCGGTACTTCGTCACGACGATCGTCAACAACGACATCAACGGCGCGACGTGCATCGCGGCGTTCGCCGGCGTGTGCACCCTCGTCGGTGCGCTGCTGGCCGACCTCGTCGTCGCGTGGCTCGACCCGCGCATCAGGATCAGCTGAGAGGGGCTGGACAACCATGGCTGACTCCGAGCTGACCGTCACCGCCGCCGCCGTCCTCACGGCGGAGGACGAGCAGAGCACCGGGCTGCGGCGCACCGGGCGCTTCACCCTGATCGCCAGGCGCTTCGCGCGCCGCCCGTCCGCCGTCGTCGGGCTGGTGCTGCTGGTGCTGCTCGTCGTGTTCGCGTTCGTGGGCCCGCGCATCGCGCAGTGGGGCTACGACGAGCCCGACTTCCTCGCCCTCGCCCAGGCGCCGTCCGCCGAGCACTGGTTCGGCACGACGACGGGCGGGTCCGACGTCTTCGCCCTCGTGGCGCGCGGCCTCGGCCGCTCCCTCGCCATCGGCATCCTGTCGTCCGTGGCGATCACGGTGATCGCCGCGATCATCGGCACCACCATCGCCTTCTTCGAGGGCTGGGTGGAGCGCGTCGGCATGTGGGTCCTCGACATGCTGCTGGTGATCCCGTCGTTCCTGCTCATCGCGATGATCGTGCGCTCGTCGTCCGGCGCCAACGGCTGGATCTGGCTCACGTTCGGCATCACGGTCTTCGGCTGGATCGGGTACGCCCGCGTGCTGCGCACCCTGACGCTGTCGCTGCGCGAGCTCGACTACGTGCACGCCGCCAGGTACATGGGCGTGCGGTCGTTCACGATCATCCGTCGGCACCTCATCCCGAACCTCGGGTCGGTGCTCATCATCCAGACCGTGCTCGGCGTGGTCGCCGCCGTGAACTCCGAGACGGCGCTGTCGTTCCTCGGCCTCGGCATCAAGGCGCCGGACACCTCGCTCGGCACCATCCTCCAGGCGGGGCAGAGCGTCATCCTCACCGCGCCGTGGGTGCTCATCGCCCCGTCGGTCGCGCTGGTGCTGCTCACGTTCTCCGTGCAGCTCATCGGCGACGGCCTGCGCGACGCCATCGACCCGAACTCCCGGTCGGGAGGCCGAGCATGAACCCCGTCCTGAGCGTGCGCGACCTGCACGTGAGCTTCGCCTCGGAGGCCGGCACCGTCCGCGCCGTCCGCGGCGTGAACTTCGACCTCATGCCCGGGCGGACGCTCGGCATCGTGGGGGAGTCGGGTTCCGGCAAGTCCGTGACGTCCCTGTCGGTCATGGGGCTGCTCGACGAGAACGCCCGCGTCGAGGGCTCCATCCGGCTCAAGGGCACGGAGCTGCTCGGCCTCAGCGAGCTCGAGCTGTCCAAGTACCGCGGCAACGAGATGGCGATGGTCTTCCAGGACCCGCTGTCCGCGCTGACCCCGGTCTTCTCCATCGGCGACCAGCTCGCCGAGGCCCTCGACCTGCACCAGGACCTGAACCGCAAGCAGGTCAAGGAGCGGTCGATCGAGCTGCTCGACCTGGTCGGCATCCCCAACCCGGCCGAGCGGCTGCGGGCCTACCCGCACCAGTTCTCCGGCGGCATGCGCCAGCGGGTGATGATCGCGATCGCCATCGCGAACGACCCCGACGTCATCATCGCCGACGAGCCCACGACGGCCCTCGACGTGACGATCCAGGCCCAGGTGCTCGACGTCCTCAAGAAGGCGCAGCGCGAGACCGGCGCCGCCGTCGTCATGATCACCCACGACCTCGGCGTCGTGGCCGGCGTGGCCGACGACGTCCTCGTGATGTACGCCGGCCGCCCCGTGGAGCAGGCGCCCGTCGACGAGCTGTTCGCCCGGCCCGCCATGCCGTACACGATGGGCCTGCTGGGCGCCGTGCCGCGCCCCGACCGCGGCGAGAACCGCCGCCTCGTGCCGATCCAGGGCAACCCGCCGTCGCTGGTCGACCTGCCCGTCGGCTGCCCGTTCGCCGACCGCTGCCCGCTCGTCGAGGACCGCTGCCGCACGGCCGAGCCCGACCTGCTGCCCGTGGCCGGCCGGCCCGAGACGCTCGCCGCGTGCGTGCGCGCCGACGAGCTCGCCGAGCAGGGCGTCACGTTCGAGGACGCGTACGAGGTGGCCGAGGCCGCCGAGTCGACGCTCGAGTCGGTGCCCCGCTCCGAGCGCGAGGTCGTGCTCGAGGTCGAGGGCCTCAAGCGGCACTTCCCGCTCACCAAGGGCGGCTTCCTGCGCCGCCGCGTCGGCACCGTCAAGGCCGTGGACGGCGTCACGTTCGACGTGCGCGCCGGCGAGACGGTCGCGCTGGTCGGCGAGTCCGGCTCCGGCAAGACGACGACGCTCCTCGAGATCATGAAGCTCGAGGCGCCGCAGGGCGGCCGGGTCGCCGTGCTCGGCAAGAACCTCGAGGAGCTCTCGACGCGCGAGCGGGCGGGGCTGCGACGCGACCTGCAGATCGTCTTCCAGGACCCGATGAGCTCGCTCGACCCGCGCATGCCGGTCTACGACGTGCTCGCCGAGCCGCTCAAGGTGCACGGCTGGTCGCGGCAGAAGGTCAACGCCCGCATCGACGAGCTCATGAAGCTGGTCGGCCTCAACCCCGACCACGTCGACCGGTTCCCGTCGCAGTTCTCCGGCGGCCAGCGCCAGCGCATCGCCATCGCACGGGCCCTCGCCGTGAACCCGCGGCTCATCGTGCTCGACGAGCCGGTGTCGGCCCTCGACGTGTCGATCCAGGCCGGCGTCATCAACCTGCTCGAGGACCTGCAGGCCCAGCTCGGCGTCGCGTTCCTCTTCGTCGCGCACGACCTGTCCGTGATCCGGCACATCTCCAGCCGCGTGGCCGTGATGTACCTGGGGCAGGTCGTCGAGTCCGGGGACACGGAGGCGGTCTTCACCGCGCCGCGCCACCCGTACACGCAGGCCCTGCTGTCGGCCGTGCCGCTGCCCGACCCGCAGCTCGAGCGCGGGCGCAAGCGCGTGGTGCTCGAGGGCGACCTGCCCAGCCCGGTGGAGGAGATCCCCGGCTGCCGCTTCGCGAGCCGCTGCCCCGTGCGCGCCACGCTGCCGGCCGACGACCAGCGGCGCTGCGACACCGTGCTGCCCGTCCTCACCGGCGGCGACGACCAGCTCGCCGCCTGCCACTTCCCGCTGACCAGGACGTCGGCGGGCCTCACAGACGTGCGGGAGACCACCCGCGCCTGACCCGTCCGGGTCATCTACCCGACCGGGTAGACGCTTCTCAAGGAGAATCATGACAACGATCCGCAA
This sequence comes from Isoptericola nanjingensis, assembly GCF_050311635.1. Lineage (NCBI taxonomy): Bacteria > Bacillati > Actinomycetota > Actinomycetes > Micrococcales > Promicromonosporaceae > Isoptericola > Isoptericola nanjingensis. The sequence continues at coordinate 448,331 of NZ_JBNOZL010000002.1, forward strand.
GAAGGGCGTCGGTGCGGTCGCTGCTGCCGCGGTGCTCGCGCTCACCCTGGCCGCGTGCGGCTCCGGCGGTGGCGACGACGAGGGCACGGCCCAGGGCAACGGCGACACGTCGATGACGACGGAGCCCGCCGACGGCGTCCCCTCCTCGTACGAGGGCGCGCTGCCCAAGCCCGAGGCCGGCAAGGCGTACAACAACCCGCAGGACCGCGAGGCGGTCGAGGACGGCGGCACGCTGAACCTCGCGATCAGCGAGATCACGCCGAACTGGAACGGGTTCTCGGTCGACGGCAACACCCGGTATATGAGCGACTTCTGGAAGCTGTACCAGACGAACCTCTGGGACTACGACGCCGCAGGCAACCCGACGCCGAACCCCGACTACCTGTCCAAGGTCGAGGTCACCTCGGAGGACCCGCTGGTCGTCACCTACGACGTCAACCCCAAGGCGACGTGGAACGACGGCACGCCGATCGACTGGACGGCCTTCGAGGCCACCTGGAAGGCGCAGTCGGGCAAGACCAAGGGCTACAACCCGGTCTCGACCACCGGCTACGACCAGGTCAAGTCGGTGGAGAAGGGCAAGGACGACAAGCAGGTCGTCGTCACCTTCGACGCGCCGTTCTTCCCGTACCAGTTCCTGTTCCTGAACCTGATGCACCCGGACAGCCTGGACGTCAAGACCTACACCAAGGGCTGGGTGAACGAGCCGCACAACGAGTGGGCCGCCGGTCCGTTCATCGTCGACTCGCAGGACGAGACGCAGGCCACCTTCGTGCCGAACCCCAAGTGGTGGGGCGAGACGCCGAAGCTGGAGAAGATCTCGTACAAGCAGATGGAGCCGTCCGCCTCCATCAACGCGTTCCAGAACGGTGAGATCGACGCGATCGAGGACATCGCGGCGGCCGACCGCCTCAAGGTGGCGCGCGGCATGGACGACGTGCAGATCCTCATCAACTACGCCCTGTCGACCGGCGTGTTCACGCTGAACACCAAGGCCGAGGCGCTGCAGGACATCGCGGTGCGCAAGGCCGTGACGCAGGCGACGGACGTCACCAAGCTCGCCGAGATCGACTTCCAGGGTCTCGGCTGGGAGGAGGACCCGGCCGGGTCCGAGGTGATGTCGCCGATCCAGGACGGCTACGAGAACAACATGCCGGCCGACGCCGCCTTCTCGGTGGACAACGCCAAGGCCACGCTCGAGGGCGCGGGCTACACCCTCAACGAGGAGTCGGGTTACTACGAGAAGGACGGCAAGCCGGTCCACCTCAAGTACACCTTCTTCGGTGACAGCCCGACGCAGACCGCCATGGCGAACGCCGTGCAGGCGATGCTCAAGGCGGCCGGCATCGAGGTCGAGCTCGACAACCAGGACCCGTCGAAGTTCTCGGACACCGTCCTCGGCGGCAAGTACGAGATGCTGATCATGGCCTGGTCGTCCTCCGACCCGTACGGCTACAGCACCTCGGGCTGCCAGCTCTACTGCTCCGACTCGGACTCGAACTTCACGTACATCGGGTCGAAGGAGATCGACGAGCTGATGAAGAAGCCGGGCACCATCGAGGAGATCCCCGACGCGATCGCCGCGTTCAACGAGGCCGAGAAGAAGGCGCTGGAGCAGTACGGCACCTTCCCGATCGACTTCGGCCCCGCGATGTCGGGCGTGAAGAAGGGCCTGGCCAACTGGGGCCCGTTCACCTCGGGCTTCCAGGGGCTGAACCCGCACCCGGAGAACTGGGGCTGGCAGAAGTGACGCACCGCGTCACCCGCTGAGCACCACGCACGACGACGCCGCCTCGACCGCCCGGTCGGGGCGGCGTGGTCGTGCCCGGGAGCGACCGGGAGGTCAGCGGTGGCGGCGCAGCGCGCCCTCGAGGAGGGGGACGGCGACGGCGACGAGGGTGAGCGCCGCGCCGGCGTAGGTCGCGGCGCCCGGCGGGGCGACGGCGGGGGAGACGACGTCGAGGACGAGCGCGCCGACCACCTGGCCGGCGATCATGCCGAGCCCGAGCAGCAGCACGCCGATGCGCTGCACGACCGCCGCCTGCAGGGCGATGAAGACGATGCCGAGCAGACCGCCGGAATAGAGCAGCAGGTCGGGGGGCAGCGAGCCGGTGGGGGCGCCGTCGACGGCGAGCGACACCCCGAACACCACGAGCAGCGCCGCCGTCCCGACGAGGAAGCTCACGAACGTCGCGGCCAGCACGCCGCCGTCGCGGCCGCCGCCGCCGGCAGGGCGCACGGCCGCGCGCACGCGGCCGTTGAGCGCCTGCTGGAACGACTGCAGCACGCCCGCCACGAGGGGGAACAGCGCCAGCCCGAGGGCGGCGGTCGCCGCGCCCGCGCCGGAGACCACGACGACGGCGACGACCGTGAGCACGGGGCCGAGGGCCCGGCCCACGGTCACCAGGCGCACGCCGCCCGGCGCGAGCCCGAGCCGGTCGATGACGAGGGAGCTCACCGACTGCCCGGCCACGAGCGCGATGGTGAACACGGCCACACCGAGCGCGTCGACCGTCAGCCCCTGCGACATCACGTAGAACGCGCCGCCGAGGCCGCCCAGGCACTCCCACCAGCGCAGGCCGCCCGAGGAGCCGCCGCGGCGCAGGCCGGCGCCGACCTGGCCGAGCGCCGACCGCCCGGCGCGGGAGAACGGGAGCGCGAGGGTGAGGAGCACCAGGCCCGAGCCGAACGACAGGGCGGCCGTGCCGAACGCCGTGCCCGTCTCGGTGGCGAGGGTGCCGTTGACGCGGCTCTGCAGCGCGGCGGCGAACCCCGCGACGATCGCGAGCGCCACCCCGACCGCCCGCCCGGTCCCGGGGCCTGCGGCGGGGTCGGGCGTCTGGTCCACCCCGGGAGTGTACGTCCGGGAAACCGGCGGGCCCCGTGTGAGGATCCGCCCATGACGGGAGCCCACGCACACGGCCACGCGCACGGCGGACCGGTGGCGCCGGCTCCACGACGCACCCGGCTCGTCATCGCCTGTCTCGTGCTGCCCGCGATCGTCGCGACGGCGCTCGGGATGTGGATGCTCTGGCCGAAGGCCGGCGAGGTGCCCGATCGCATCCCCGTGGTCGTGGACGGGAGCTCCTTCGTCGAGGTGACGGTGGCCGGGCCCCCGGGCGTGGACGAGTCGGGCGAGGTGACCCTGCCGATCGAGCTGCCCGACGGCGGCGCGTCACGCATGCAGGTCGACCCGCGGTTCGAGTTCGAGACCGGCGACGGCCTGGTGGCGCTGCACATCGGCGACCTCCAGGGGGAGATCGCCGCCCCCTACGTCTTCATGGAGCACCAGCGGGAGCTCCCGCTGGCGCTCCTCGCCGGGGCGTACGTGCTCGTCGTCCTCCTCGTGGCCCGGTGGCGGGGCCTCGCCGCGATCGCCGGGCTCGGTGTCGCGTTCGCGGTCTTCCTCGGGTTCACGTTCCCCGCCCTGCTCGCAGGCAAGGACGCGATGGCGGTCGCGCTGGTGACGTCGTCGGCGGTGATGCTCGTCGTGCTCTACCTCGCGCACGGGCTGACGACGCGGACGTCGGTGGCGCTGCTGGGCACGCTGGCCGGCCTGGCCCTCACGGCCGCGATCGGCACGTGGGCCACGTCCGCCTCGAAGATCACGGGCGCGACGTCGGAGACCGCGCAGATGCTGCCGTCCATGGCGGCCGGGGTGGACCTGCAGGGCATCGCGCTGTGCGGGCTCGTGCTGGCGGGCATGGGCGTGCTGAACGACGTCACGATCACGCAGGCGTCGGCCGTCTGGGAGCTGCGCGCGCTGGCGCCGCTGGCCTCGCGCCGGGCCCTGTTCGCGCGGGCGATGCGGATCGGTCGTGACCACATCGCGTCGACGGTGTACACGATCGCCTTCGCCTACGTGGGCGCCGCGCTGCCCCTGCTGCTCACGGTGTGGCTGCTGGACCAGTCGCCCGTGACCGCGCTCACCTCGGGGGAGATCGCGGAGGAGATCGTCCGCACGTTGGTCGGGTCGATCGGCCTCGTGCTCGCCATCCCGATCACGACGGCGATCGCGGCGGTCGTGGTGCCGGGACCGCCGGACGCCGCCCCGGTCCTGCCCCGGCACGAGCCCGCCGAGGCACTCACGTGAGGTGGTCGAAGTCGCCGCGCACCCAGGCCGCGTGCCGCTCGGCGGAGCGCAGCACGGCGTCGCGCGCGTCGGCCGGGATGACGCCGTCGAAGTTGTTGTAGAGGCGGTCGAAGGGCCGGCGGGCCACGTGCGCGGCGACGCGCGTCACGACCGCCGCGGACAGCGGGATGCGGTTGGGGTAGCTGCGCATGAAGCTCGCCGTGCGGTCCGGGTTCGCGAAGATCGTGTCGCCCGACAGCAGCACGCCCCGCCCGTCGGCGCCGGCCTCCCAGTGCACGACGGCAGAGCCCGGGAAATGCCCGCCGGGCTGGCTGAGCCACACACCGGGAAGGATCTCCCGCTCGCCCGCGGGTCCGGGGGCCCAGGTCTCGATCACCGGATCGGGGCGTGCGACCCAGCCGGCGTCGGCCTCGCTGACCAGGACCGGGACCTCGCGTCCCGTGACCGCGGTCAGCCGCCGTGACCACTCGACCTGGGCCCCGAACATGTGCGGGTGGCTCGCAGCGACCGCGACGACGCCGCCCTCGCCGGCCAGGCCGGCCACGGCGTCCACCGCCGCGTCGTCGACGAAGCCCAGCGGGTCCCACAGCAGCGCACCGGCCGACGTCAGCACCAGCTTCGACTGCTGCCCGATACCGACCCCCGGCGCGACCTCCAGGGCGACGAGCCCCGGTTCGAGCTCGCGCACGGACACCGCGCACCCCTCCGCGGCCAGCTCCTCGAGGGTGGTCCACGCCTGCCCCGACACCGGCACCCACTGGCGCTCGTCCGCGCAGATCGCGCACGTGTCGGGGCGCTCGGCGTGCTCGACCGCGCAGGTGCGGCACACGGAGACGGTGAGGGCAGCGGGGGGCGTCATGTCGATCCCGGTGATGGTGGTCACGTCGCCCATCCTGCCCCCGAACTCCGCCTCGTGGGGGAGGCGGGACCCCGGCCGGTCTTCCTACGCTGGGCGGATGCCGCAGCAACCTGCCGGGTGGACCGCCCGTCTCTCGGACTGGTGGGGGATCGACTCCGGGTGGGAGCGCGTGCCCGCCGACCCCGCCCGCGCCTACCGCCACGACCTGTGGCTCGGGGCCGTGTTCGTCGTCGTCTCCCTCGTGGGCGCCGAGCTCGCCCGCAGCATCGGGTACTTCGAGGACGAGACGGCCCCGACCTGGCTGCTCTACCTGCTCGCGGCCGTGGGCGCCGCGCCCCTCATGTGGCGGCGGCGGTTCCCGCTGGTCGTGCTCTCCGTGGTGTACCTGCACTTCCTCGTGGTGGGTCTGACCGTCCCCCTGGTGACGATCCTCGTGCCGCTCCAGGTCGTCTACTTCGTCGCCCTGTTCAGCGCGGTGGCGTGGGCGCGCGACCGGCAGGCGATGGTGCTCGTCGTGGGCGCCGCGCTGCTGGCGATGTTCGGGTGGCTGGCCTGGCAGTTCGCCGTCGGGGCGGGCATCGACGGCATCATCGAGTCGATGGGGCTGGCCGACGAGCAGCCCGGCCTGGTCGACCCCGGCGTCGCGTTCACCGCGTACAACCTGCTCATCAACGTCGCCTACTTCTACGGAGCGGTCGTGGCCGGCCAGCTCATGTGGCACGGCGCCCGCCGCCGCGAGCAGCTGGAGGCGCAGGCCGCGACGATCGAGCGTCAGACGGCGGAGCTCCAGCGGCAGGCCGTCGTCACCGAGCGGCTGCGCATCGCCCGCGAGCTGCACGACGTCGTCGCGCACCACGTGTCCGTCATCGGCATCCAGGCGGCCGCAGCCCGGCGGATGCTCGCGGGCGACCCGGCCGCCGCGGCCGAGCCGCTGGCCACGATCGAGGGCGAGTCGCGCGAGGCGGTGGCGCAGATGCGCGGGCTGCTCGGCACGCTGCGGGGGGTCGAGGACGTCGGCCCGGCCGGGACCGCGGCGGCCGGCGGGCGGGCGCCGGAGCCCGGGCTGGCCGACGTCCCGGCCCTCGCGGACGACGCCGGTCTCGACGTCGACGTGCGGGTGGTGGCCGAGCCGGGCGCCGTCGACGCCGTGCCCGCGCCGGTCGGCCTCAGCCTGTACCGCACCGCGCAGGAGGCGCTGAGCAACGTGCGCAAGCACTCCACGGCCCGGTCCGCGCGCGTCGTCGTGCGCGTGGACCGCCACCCGGCACGGCGCGACGACCCGTCCGCCGACCGGTTCCCGCACGGCTTCGCCGAGGTGGAGGTGCTCGACGACGGCCGCCCGCGCCCCGGCTCCACGGGCACCGGCCTCGGGCTGGTGGGCGTGCGCGAGCGCGTCGCGACGCACGGCGGCGTCGCCGACGTGGGGCCGCGTGCCACCGGCGGCTACCGTGTGCGGGTGCGCCTGCCCCTGCCCGAGGACCGCCCGTGACCAGCGCCGACGCGCCCGTGCGGGTGCTTCTGGTCGACGACCAGAAGCTGGTGCGCTCCGGCTTCGCGATGATCCTGTCCGTCGAGCCCGACGTCGAGGTCGTGGGCGAGGCCGCCGACGGCGCGCAGGCGGTGGAGCAGGTGCGGGCGCTGCGCCCCGACGTCGTGCTCATGGACGTGCAGATGCCGGTGATGGACGGCATCGAGGCCACCCGGCGCATCGTCGCCGACGACCTCGCCAAGGTCCTGGTGCTCACCACCTTCGACGACGACGCCTACGTGGACGACGCCCTGCGCGCCGGCGCGTCCGGCTTCCTGCTGAAGAACTCCGACGCCGACCGGCTCGTCGACGCCGTCCGCACCGTCGCCGCCGGGCACGCGCTACTCGCGCCGGAGGTCACCCGTCGGGTCATCGAGCGCATGGTCTCCGGGGAGCGGCCGCCGGCGGGCGCGCCGTCGGGCACCCAGCCGGCACCGTCCGACCCCCGGCTGCACCAGCTCACTCCGCGGGAGCGCGAGGTGCTGGTGCTCGTCGGCCAGGGGCTGTCGAACGCCGAGATCGCGGGCGAGCTGTTCCTCGGCGAGGCCACCGTCAAGACCCACGTCTCCAACGTGCTGGCCAAGCTGCACCTGCGCGACCGCGTGCAGGCCGTCGTCTACTACCACCGCGCGCTGACGTAGTACCTGGTGACGGTTCCCGGCGCGGCGCGGAACCGCCACCAGGTACTACCTCGAGGGCTGTGGACAACGCCGGCCGTCCGCCGTCCCGCTCGGCTTGGCTGCTGCCATGCCTCGTCGGATCGACGTCCCCTCGCCACTTGTCCGGCTCGCCGCCCACCAGGAAGGCCTGGCTTCCGTCACCCAGTGCCGTGATCACGGGCTGACGGGCCATCAGGTCGCCGCGCTCGTACGGCAGGGACGATGGCGGCGCGCCATGCTCGGCGTCCTCGACACCGGCATTCCCTCGGCGCGGGACGACGACCCGTACGACCGACGGCGGCGCCGGGGCGCGATCGTCGGCCCGCTCGCGTTCCCCGGCTCGGTGGCGACCGGCGTCGCCTCGCTCGTGCTGCAGGGCGCACAGGGCGCGCCGCGGCGGGTGCCGCCGGAGGTGACCTTCCCCGACGGCACGCCTCGTCGGAGCAGCAAGCCCGTCCGGATCCGACGGGAGCAGCTCCGCCGGTGGGTGGTCGTCGACGGCATCCCCTGCGTCCAGGCAGACCTCGCCCTGGCCCAGGCGGTCCCGGAGCTCGACCGCTGCGACGCCGTCGCCCTCATGGACTCGGTGCGGCATCGACGCCTCGTCACGGAGGCCGAGTTCCGACACGCCCGCGAGGCCGCCCGTGGCCGTCGTGGCGCCGCGCGCTCGAGGGCGTGGTGGGACGAGTCGGACGGGCGGGCGGAGTCGCCGATCGAGACCCGGGCGCGGCTGGCCTGCACGGACGCAGGCTTCCCGCCCGATGCGCTCCAGCTCGAGATCCACGACGAGCGCGGCCGGTTCCTGGCCCGCGCGGACCTGGCCTGGTTCCTGCCCGCCGGAGGGGTCGTGCCCGTGGAGCTCGACGGACGGGAGGAGCACTCCACCCCCGAGGCCGTGTTCCGCGACCGGACCCGGCAGAACGCCCTGGTCGCCCGCGGGGCCAGGATGCTGCGGTACACGGGACGGGACGTCATCGGGGGAGCTGTCGTCGCCGATGTCGGCCGCCTGCTCGATCGGGCGGGCTGGGCGCCGCGCCCCTGGCCTGCCGACACCCCGTTGGTGCTGTCGACGTAGTACCTGGTGACGGTTCCCGGCGCTGAACCGTCACCAGGTACTACGTCGACGTCAGGCGCGCGAGGTCAGCCGGATGACGGGCAGCTCGTGGTCGGGGTGTGCCGCGAGGTTGAGGTACCAGGCGGGGTTCGCCCCTGCGCCGGCGGCGGACGCGACGACGATCCAGCTCCCGTTGCCGCCGGGGAACCCGCCGACGGGGGCGGACCGCTCCTGGCCGGTTTTCCGGCCGACCGTCGTCAGGGCGAGGAGGTCGCCGGCGGACCGTGCGTCCGGCCGCACGGTGCCGGGGGCGGACGGCCGCCGGTACCGACCGGCGGCCACCGTGCCGCGACGAAGGTCGGGGGTGGCGCGGCTCCGCCGGCAGGGGGAGGCGCGGATCTCCGCCGCCGGGCGGATCCGCCGCGGGCTCGCGGTCCGTAACGTCGTCGTCATGGACAACGACTCCCTCGAGGTCCGGGGCCTGACCCGGACGTTCGGCGACCTCACGGCCGTCGACGACGTCTCGTTCGCGGCCCCGGCCGGGCTGCTCACCGGGTTCGTCGGCGGCAACGGCGCCGGCAAGACGACGACCATGCGCATGATCATGGGCGTCCTCGCGCCCACGGCCGGCGAGGTCCGGTTCGGCGGCGACCCGGTGACCCGCGCGGACCGCCGCGCGTTCGGGTACATGCCCGAGGAGCGCGGCCTCTACCCGAAGCAGCCGGTGCTCGACCAGCTCGTCTACCTGGCGCGGCTGCGCGGCATCGCGGCCCCGCGGGCCCGCGCCGAGGTGCTGGACATGCTCGACCGGCTCGGCCTCGCCGGCCGGTCCAAGGAGCACGTGGAGAAGCTGTCGCTCGGCAACCAGCAGCGCGTGCAGATCGTCGCCGCGCTGATGGGCACGCCGCGGCTCCTGGTGCTCGACGAGCCGTTCAGCGGCCTCGACCCGGCGGCCGTCGACGGCATGGTCGACCTGCTCGCCGAGCACACCGCCCGCGGCGTGCCGGTGCTGTTCAGCTCGCACCAGCTCGACCTGGTGGAGCGGCTGTGCGAGCGGCTCGTGATCCTCAAGTCCGGCCGCGTCATGGCCGACGGCGCGCCCGCCGACCTGCAGCGGACCGGCGCGCTGCGCCACCGGCTCGTCACGAGCGGCGACGCCGGCTGGGTGCGCGGCGTCCCCGGCGTGCACGCGGTCGACGTCGACGGGCCCGTCGCGCTGCTCGAGGTGGCCGACGACGCGTCCCTGCAGCGGCTGCTCGCCACCGGCCTCGAGCGCGGCGGCGTCCGCGAGCTCACCCCCGTCCGGCCCACGCTGGCCCAGATCTACCGCGAGGTGACGGCATGACCACCACGACCCCGACCCGCCCGGACACGCCGGGCACCCTCGACCGGACCGGCGAGGAGAGCACCCGCGGCGCATGGCTGGTCGTGATGAAGCGCGAGATCGTGGTGCGCGCCCTCAACAAGACGTTCCTCGTGGGGCTGCTCGTCTCGGTCGCGATCATCGCCGCGCTGGCCGGGTTCATGACCTGGCAGGGCAGCAAGACCGACAGCTTCACGGTAGCCGTCCCGGCGGGCGACGCCGCGGCGACGGCGGCGGTCGCGTCCGCGGCCGCGATCCCCGAGGAGCAGGGCGGCGGCGCCGAGCTCACGACCCTCGAGGTGCCCGACGACGCGGCCGCCCGCGAAGCGCTCGCCGACGGCGACGCGGACGGCTGGCTGCACCCTGCTGACGGGGGCGCGGACGGGGGCGCCGGCGGCTGGGTGCTCACCGGCGAGGCGGACCCCGACAGCACGCTCACCCGTCTGCTCACGGCGGGGGTGGCCGCGGAGACGCTCGACGCCAACGCGCAGGCCGCCGGCACCACGACCGCCGAGCTCACCGCCGGCGGCACCCTGACCACCGACCGGGTCGACGGCGACGCCGTGGACTCGCAGACGCTGTTCTTCGCGTCGTTCGCCCTCGCGCTGCTGTTCTTCATAGGGGCGCTCGGCTCCGGGCAGATGATCGCGGGCAGCGTGGTCGAGGAGAAGCAGTCGCGGCTGGTGGAGATCATGGCCACCGCCGTGCCGCTGCGGCACCTGCTGGCCGGGAAGATCCTGGGCAGCTCGGTCGTGGCGCTGGCGCAGAACGTGGTGTTCGCCGCCGTCGGCCTCGCGGCCCTGTCGTTCACGCCGACGGCGTCGATCCTGCCGTCGCTGTCGACGTCGCTCGTCTGGTTCGTGCTCTTCTTCGCGGTCGGCTTCCTCGGCCTCGCGGCCCTGTACGCGGTGGCGGGCGCGCTCGCGTCGCGCACCGAGGACCTGCAGCACACCACCACCCCGATGACGATGGCCATCATGGGCGTGTACTTCCTGACGTTCTCCGCCAGCGGCACCTTCGAGACGGTCCTGTCCTACGTCCCCGTGGCGAACGTCGTCTCGATGCCCGTGCGCGTGCTGTCCGGCGACGCCGCGTGGTGGGAGCCGATCGTCTCGCTGCTGATCCTCGCCGCCTTCGCCGTCGTGGCGCTGCTCGTGAGCGAGCGGGCCTACCGCGGCGCGCTGCTGCAGACCGGCGGACGCGTCGGCTGGCGGAGCGCCCTGACGGCGCGCGCCTGACCGGCAGCCCGCACGGACCGCGATTCCCGTCCACGGGCACCGTCCACGAACTCCGTCCACGAACACCGACGAGGGAGCCCGGCCATGACCGCACCGACCACCGCGTGGGAGCACAAGGTGCTCACCTACAAGCTCGCGATGCGCGGGTTCGACTACGCCCAGATGGAGCGCGATCTCAACGACCTCGGCCGCGAGGGCTGGGAGGCGGTGGGCACGCTGTCGCCGAGCTACGGCGCCGGCCAGGCCATCGAGGTCGTGGTCGTCGTCAAGCGCCCCGCCGCCTGAGGTCGGCCGTGGGGGTAGGGGAGTCCCCCGAAATCGCTCAGGGTTGTCCCCCGAAGGTCCCGAAAACCCTGGGATCGCGGGGCTCGGGCGCCCTAGCGTCAGCCGCATGACCGCCGTCGACGCCGCCCGCCTGCAGTTCGCGCTGCTCGCCGGGACCCACTTCCTCTTCGTCCTGGTGACGCTGGGGCTCGGGCCCGTCGTGGCGATCCTGCAGACCCGATGGGCGGCCGCCCGCGACGCCGGCCGGGCGGCGACGCTCGAGACCGCCACCCGCTTCTGGGGGCAGCTCTACCTCGTCAACTACGCGCTGGGCATCGCCGCCGGCATCGTCATGGAGCTGCAGCTCGGACTCCACTTCCCGGGCCTGCTCGACGTCGCCGGCGGCGTGTTCGGCGCCCCGCTGGTGATCGAGACGATGGCGGCGTTCTTCCTGGAGTCCACGTTCCTCGGGCTGTGGGTGTTCGGGTGGCACGTGCTGCCGCGCTGGGCGCACACGGCGGCGTTCTGGGCGGTGGTGGTCACCGGCTACCTGTCGGCGTTCACCGTGATGGTGGCGAACGGCTTCCTGCGGAACCCGGTCGGTGTCGAGATGGTGGACGGCGTCGCCCGCGTCACCGACGCCGCGGCCCTGGTCACCAACCCCGCAGCGCTGCTGTCCGCGCTGCACGTCGTGGGCGCCTGCCTCATGGCGGGCGCGTTCCTGCTGGTGGGCGTCAGCGCCTGGCACCTGCGCCGGGCGCCGTCGCGGCTGCCCGGGGTGATCGCCGCGGGCCTGCCGGGCGCCGTCATGTCGCCGGAGAACGACGTGTGGCGGCGCTCGATGCGGATCGGGCTGGTCGCGGGCACCGTCGGCGCGTTCGTCGCGACCTCCTTCGGGTACGCGCAGTTCACCTACCTGCAGGACCTGCCCGGCGGCGACCCGCCGGTCGTGGGCATCGCCTACGGCGTGATGCAGGGCGTCGCCGGCCTGGCGTTCGTCGTCGGGTGCGTGCTGCTGCTCCTGCTGCCCGGCAACGTGCTGTTCCGCCTCTGGCGGCCGCTGCGCACCGGCCTCTACGCCACGCTCACCGCGCTGCTGCCCGTGCCGTTCCTCACCGCGCTGCTCGGGTGGGCGGCCCGCGAGATCGGCCGCCAGCCGTGGGCGATCGCGGGCGTGCTGCGCACCGAGGACGCCGTCTCCGGCGCGTCCGCGGGCGCGGTGATCGCGTCCCTCGTCGTCCTCGTCGGCGTGATGGTCACCCTCGCCGTCGTCGACTGGTCGGTGATGGCGCGCCTCGCCCGCCGCGGCACGACGCGGCTCGCTCTCGGCGCCCCGCCCGCCCAGGTGCTGCACGACGCCGACACCGACGACGACGGCGACGGGCGCGACGACGGCGGCACCCGGCGCGAGGACCGCGCCGAGCTCCTCACCTTCGGAGGCACCCGATGAACGTCCTCGGCTGGGGCCTGCTGCTCTCCGTCCTGCTCGCGGGGTGGGCCGCGCTCGACGGCGCCGTCCAGGGCGGTGTGCCGCTGGTGCGCGCGCTCGGCGGCCGCGACGACGCGCGCCGTCGCACGGTGCTGGCCACGGTCGCGCCGTTCCTCCTGCTGGGGGAGGTGTGGCTGGTCGCGGCGGCGGGCGTGCTGCTCGCCGCCTTCGGCCACGTCGAGGCGACGCTCTGGGCGGCCGGGTACCCGTTCGTGGTGGCGCTGCTGGTGGCCTGGGTGGTGCGCGACGCCGCGCTCTGGCTGCGCAGCCGCCTGCCGTCGCCGGGCTGGCGCCGGGGGTGGGACGCCGTCGGGCAGGCGGCGAGCCTCGCGCTCCCGGCGGCGTTCGGTGCCCTGGCCGGCGTCGCGTGGGTGCGGTTCTCCGTGGTCGGGCCGCAGGCCGACGGCGGCTCCGGCGCGGCGCAGGCGCTCGCGCTCGGGCTTCCGGTCGTCACGGCGGGGCTCGCCGTGGCGACGGCGCGGGTGCACGGCGGACTGGTGGTCGCCGCGCGGGCGCCCGAGGCGATCGCGCGGGAGGCCCGGCGGCGTGTCCGCCGCGCCCTCGTGCCGGCCGCCGCGCTCGCCACGCTCGGCGCGCTCGGCGCGCTCGCCGTCGCGGCGCTCGGGACGGCGTCGGCGCTGGTCGCCGCCGTCCTGCTCGTCGCCGTCGCGGGGGTGGCGCTCGCGGCCCGGTTCGACCTGGACCGCGGTGTGCACCGCACCGGCGTCGTGCGCGTCTCCGGCCCGCTGCTCGCCGTCGTGCCGGTGGCCGCGACCGCCGCCGTCGTCGGGCCCGCGGTGCTCGCTCTCGCCGCGCCCGCCGCGGTGCTGCACGCCCTGACCTGGCCCGTGCTGGGCGCGTTCGCCGCCGTCCTGGCGGCGCAGGCGGTGAGCTGGCGGGTGCTGGTGCGCCCCCTCGGGCGGCGCACCGCCGTCTTCCTCTGAGCGCTCCGCCGTCCCGGGTCCTGACGCGGTCGTGACGCCCGGGCAACACCGCGGAAACGGGCGCCGCGCAGCATGGGGACGAGCGGCCGCCCGGGCCGCGCGAAGGAGGTCTCCCATGGCTGCCACGATGCCCGTCCCGACCCCCGTCCCCGCCCCGTCGCGGGCGGTCCTGCCCTCGCCGCACTCGGCGACCGCCCCCGGGGCGGGGCGTCGCGCCAACCCCGGCGACCGGCTCACGGTCGACCCCGACGACCGCCGCCGGCGCGCCCGCACCGCGCTGCTGGAGCTCGCCGTCGCGCGCTCCGTGGAGCGCCGCCGAGCGCTCTGAGGGGCGGTACGAGCGGGCCCTGAACATCCGCGGCGCGCACGGGTCGCCGGGCACGCGGGCCAGGCTTAGGTTCGAGAGGTGGCCCGACGACGCGGCGCCCGCCCGGACGCCTACACGTTCGACCTCGACGCGGACGGCGCGGCGCCCGACGACGTCGAGGATCCCGCGGACGCGCCGGTCGTCCGCGCCACCCGGAGCGCCGGGTCCCGCGGTCCCCTCCTCATCGACCTCGACCCCGACGACGTCGACGACGGCCCGGACGGGTTCCCGCCGCCGTCGGGCGCCGGGCCCGAGCCGCTGACGTGGCGCCGCGCGCTGGACCGCGCGCGCGACGCCCTGCGCGGCCGCCGGCTGGTGGCCGCGGTGGTCGTGGTCGCGGCGGCGCTCACGGCGGTGGTCGTCGACACGGTGGGCGACCGCGGGCGCATCGCCGCCCTGCGCGCCGCGCCCGGCGGGGTGCTGGACCTGAGCGCCCAGCCGCACGAGGTGTGGCGGGTCGAGGCGGAGGGCAGCGTGCCCGGCGGGCTCATGGCGGTGGCCGGCGGGCTGGTGGTGGCGCAACGCCAGGACACGCTCCTCGGCCTGGACGTCGAGACCGGCGAGCGGCGCTGGCAGGTGGCGCTCCCGGCCGGCGCGAGCTCGTGCGGCCCGGGGATGCAGGTGTGGTCGGGCGGCGTCCAGGCGGACACCGCGGACCGGATCGTGTGCGTGACGGCGAGGCCCTCCGACGGCGGCGCCTCGGAGGGCGACAGGGTGCGGCGCAGCACGGTGACCGTGGTCGCCGCCGACGGCACCGTGGAGGGCACGCGGGAGGTGGAGGGCTCCCCGGCCGAGCTCTACCCCGGCGGCGACGGATCGCTGGTCTCCGTCGAGTGGGTGGGCGAGGCGTCGCCCGTGGACCCGCGGGTCGCGGACGACGTCGTGGCCGGCGTCGCGGACGCGGGGGCCATCTCGGACGGCTACGACCTGCGGGTCCGGGTCGAGGACGCGGTCACGGGCGACCGCCGGTGGCAGCAGACGGTCCCGTTCGACGGCGCGGTGGACCCGTCGTTGTGCGTGCGGTGGTCGGACGACGGCACGACGTCGGGGGTGGACCTGCGCGGCGGCGTCCAGACGGTGGTCACCGACCGCCTGCTGTGGCTCGGCGGGTGCGGCATCGACGCGTGGTTCACGCCGGACGGCGGTCGCCTGGACCGCCCGGCCGACCCGGGGACGTTCGAGGGGTTCTCCGTGGAGCCGCTGACCGGCGGCGGCTACGCGGTGCGCACGGACGCCGACGACCTCAGCGCCGAGGATCCCACAGCCACCGACCGCATCCTGCGCGACGACGGCACCGAGGTGCGCGAGGTGCGCGGGCGGTACCTCGTGCCGCTCAGCACGGACGGGGGCGGGGACGGCGTGCACCTCGCGCGGCGCGGCGCCGCGACCGTGGCGACGTCCGACGACGGGACCGAGCTGTGGCGCACCGACGTGCGCAGCACCAGCGTGCTGGTGCGGACCGCTCAGGTGGCCGTGGTGGTGGACGAGGGCCGGCGCGTGCACGGCGTGGACCTCGGCACGGGGGACGTGCTGTGGGTGCGCCCCGACCTGGTGGAGGGGCTCGACGCGATGGGGGCGTACGGGCCGCGGTTCGTCGACGCGGCGTTCACCGACGGTCGGCTGGCCGCGTTCGTGGTGCCGGACTACGCCCGAGGCGACGTCGTGCACTGGGTAGCGCTCGACGCCGCCTCGGGTCGTCAGCTGTGGCAGGTCGAGCTCGGCGGCGACGGCTGGGGGGTCCAGCTCGCGGTCGCCGGCCGGCTCGTCCGCTGGTCACCGACCGAGATCGTCGGCCTCGGCTGACGGGTCGTCGGTGTCGTCCGCGTCGGCGTCGGGGGCGACGTCGTCCGCGAGCACGAGGTAGACCTCGCGCCGCGCCTTGTCGAGCACCGCGGCCGCGGCCTCGGCCTGCGCGCGCGTGCCCGCTCGGGCGACCTGCTCGACGGCGCCGCCCAGGGCGCGCATCGCGTGGTGCAGCTCGTGCCCCTGGCGCCGCGGGTCCTCCGCGACCTTCTGCCACGGGGTGCCGAGCTCGTCGCGGTGCTCCTCGACGTACGCGCGGCCGGAGTCGGTGAGCGACGCGAGGCGGCGTCCGCCGTCGTCGGCCACCGTGACGAGGCCCTCGTCCTGGAGCTGGGAGATGGCCGGGTAGACGGCGCCCGGGCTGGGGCGCCAGCGGCCGTCGGTGCGCTCGGCGAGCTCGGTGATCACCTGGTAGCCGTGCATCGGCTGCTCGGCGAGGAGCAGCAGCAGGGCGGCGCGGATCTCTCCGCGACCGGCGCGGCGGCCGCCGCCCCGGTGGCCGCGCGGTCCGAAGCCGGGGCCGAAGCCCGGGCCCGGAGGGAACCCGGGGCCGAAGCCGCCGGGGAAGTCGCCTCGCCGGCGGCGGTCGCCGCGCGGGCCGGGCTGACGGTCGAAGGGGTGCCGGTCGAAGGACCGGGGGTCGTAGGTGCGGGGGTCGAAAGACGTGTCTCGGGGGGTACGCATGAGCGGTGTCCTCACTGGTTCGGGATGGATGGTCGGTGTCGCCCGGGGAGCGCCGGCGGCGCCTCGACCTCGGGCGGCGACGTATCTAAGATAGGACGCGATATATCGTTACCGCAAGTCCCGACGAGGTGTGACGTGGGTCACTCCGATACCGGATCGGAGACGGGCCCAGGAGAACGCGCGGAGGTGCGCCTACGTTGTTCGGCATGGAAGTCCTGCTCTTCGGCGTGCTCGCAGCGGTCGTCGTCATCGCCGTCACCGCGCTCGCCCCCCGGGCCGGGGTCGCCGCACCGCTGGCACTGGTGCTGATCGGTGTCGCCGTGAGCTTCCTTCCCGTCGTCCCGGCCATCCCGATCAACCCCGAGGTCATCCTCGTCGGCGTGCTGCCCGCGCTGCTCTACGCCTCGGCGGCCTCGTTCCCCTCGATGGACTTCCGGCGCGACTTCACGGCGATCGGCGGGATGGCCGTGCTGCTCGTCGTCATCACCGCGGTGCTGCTCGGGTTCGTGTTCTCGTGGGTCATCCCCGGCATCGACCTCGCCGCGGGGATCGCGCTGGGCGCCATCGTCAGCCCCACGGACGCGGTCGCGACGTCGATCATCAAGAAGCTCGGGGCGCCGCAGCGCGTCGTCGTGATGCTGGAGGGCGAGGGGCTGCTCAACGACGCGACGTCCCTGGTGCTGCTGCGGTCCGCGATCGCCGCGACGGCCGCCAGCGTCAGCCTGTGGGGGGTGGTCGGAAGCTTCTTCAAGGCCGTGCTGCTCGCCGTCCTCATCGGCGTGGTCGTCGGTCGCCTCGGCCTGTGGGTGCGCGAGCACCTGCGGCACGCCGCGCTGTCCACCGCGGTGTCGTTCGTCGTGCCGTTCGTGGCGTACCTGCCCGCCGAGGAGCTGGACGCCTCCGGCATCGTCGCCGCCGTCGCGGCCGGCCTCGTCACCAGCACGCTCTCGGCGCGCCACCTCAGTCCCCAGGACCGGGTGGCCGAGCGGATGAACTGGCGCACCATCGAGACCCTGCTCGAGGGCGGGCTGTTCCTCGCCATGGGCCTGGAGGTGTTCGGCCTCGTCCAGGACGTCCGCGAGGCGCACGGGTCGCTGTGGACGGCGGTCGGCGTCGCGGCGCTCGCGGCGGTCGTCGTCATCGCGCTGCGCGCGCTGTTCGTGCTGCCGCTGCTGCGCTACCTCGCGGCTCGCCGACGGCGCGCGGAGCAGGTCCGCGAGACGCTCGACCGGATGGAGCAGCGGGTCTCCGCGAAGCTCGACGAGTTCACCGACCCGCGCGGGATCATCACGCCCGACGCCGCGAAGGCGCTCTCGGCCGTGTGGACGCAGGGCGACCAGCGCGTCTGGGAGGCCGGCAACCCCCGCCGCCAGGTCCGGCGGGTGCAGCGCCGCGTGCAGCTCGAGGCCGCGAAGCGGCGGGCCGCGGCCTCGGGCGGGCTGTCCGACGACCAGAAGGAGCGGATCCGGCAGCGCCGCATGGATCGGATCGCCGAGTTCCGCCGCCGGTTCACGCGCCGGATCGCCGACGTCGACTACCTGCTCGCCGCCCCGCTCGGGCCGAAGGAGGGCGTGGTCATCGTGTGGGCCGGCATGCGCGGCGTCGTGACGCTCGCGGCGGCGCAGACCCTGCCCAGGGAGGACTTCCCGCAGCGGTCCCTGCTGGTCCTCATCGCGTTCGGGGTCGCGGCCGGCACCCTGCTGGTGCAGGGCGGCACGCTGCCGTGGGTGGTGCGGAGGCTCGGGCTGGCCGGGGTCACGTCGTCGCGGTTCGACGAGGGGACCCAGGGGTTGCGCGAGATCGTCGACGGCACCGCCCGGGACATGCTCGACGACCCCGGGCTGCGCCGCAAGGACGGCACCCCCTACGCCCCGTACGTCGTGGAGCGCGTGCGGACCGTCGTCGTGCGCGAGCAGGCCGACCAGGACGAGGAGGAGGCGACGCCCGAGGAGCTGTCGGCCCAGTTCTTCGAGCTGCGCCTCGCGACCATCGCCGCGCAGCGCAAGGCCCTGCTCGAGGCCCGAGCCGTGGGGACCTACGACTCGGACCTGCTGAGCAGGGCCCTGGACCAGCTCGACGCCGACCAGATCGCCGTCGAGATGCGCGGGCACCTCGACGGCTGATCCGGCCGGCTGATCAGGTCAGGACGACGAGATCTCGCTGCGCGCCGTCCGCCACAGGCCGCCGGCCAGCGGTGCGACCACCCAGATGAGTGTCGCGGTGGCGAGCTGGGCCCAGCCCTGGCCGTCGAGCGCGCCGCCGAAGAGCAGCGGCTCGCCCGCGGTGCCGAGGTCGATCCAGGGCAGGACGTCGGCCATGCCCGGCACGAGACCGCCCACGAGGCCGAACAGCGTCGGCGCGAGCAGCAGCGTGACGATCGCGGCCGGCGTGCTGCGCAGCAGCAGGCCGAAGCCCACGCCCTGCGCCATGAACAGCACGACGGAGAGCGCCAGGTAGAGCACGGCCCGCAGGGAGACGTCCCAGGCAGGGTCGGCGTCGCGGAAGGCGACGACGAGCAGGTGCGCGAGGGCGGCCAGGCCCACGGTGAGCACGAGGAGCGCGAGACCGGAGCCGATCGCGCCGACCACCTTGGCCAGCCCGACGCGCGTGCGGCGGGGTTCGAGCGTGAACGTCACCAGGGCGGTCCGCTGGGACCACTCGGACGTCGCGGCGAGCACGCCCACGATGGGCAGCAGCATCGCCATCGGCGTCGTCGTGCCGACGACGAACGCGCTGAACGAGTGGTTGCCGCCGTTGACCGCCATCATCACGGCGAGCACCGCCGCGGTGATGATCGCGATGACGGCCAGCATCCAGCGGCCTGCGCGGGTGTCGAGCTGCTTGCGCCACTCGACGAGAGTGAGGGTCGCGAAGGACACGGGGCGCAGGTCGGCGCCCGGGCGGTTCGTGCGGCTCGCGCCGGCGGCGCGGGTCGGGGTCGCGGTGGTCATGCCGACACCTCCATGCGGGTCTGCTCGCGGGCGTCGTCGGCGGTGAGCTCGAGGAAGAGGTCCTCGAGGCCGCGGGAGTCGGCGGCGCGCAGCTCGGCGAGCACGACGCCCGCCGCGGCGGCCGCGCGGCCGACGTCGATGGGCTCGGCCTCGACCGACAGCCCGCCGGTCGCCAGCTCCTCCACGCCGGCGCCGCCCTGGCGCAGCGCGAGGGCGAGCGCGGCGTCGTCGGTGGAGCGGACGAACGCGCCGGCCTGCCGGAGCAGGTCGTCCTTGTGGCCCTCGGCGACGACGCGGCCGCGGCCGATGAC
This sequence comes from Isoptericola nanjingensis, assembly GCF_050311635.1. Taxonomy (NCBI): domain Bacteria; kingdom Bacillati; phylum Actinomycetota; class Actinomycetes; order Micrococcales; family Promicromonosporaceae; genus Isoptericola; species Isoptericola nanjingensis. Next base: position 467,938 of record NZ_JBNOZL010000002.1, read on the forward strand.
GACGATCCGGTCGGCGACCGCCTCCATCTCGCGCAGCAGGTGCGACGAGAGCAGCACGGTGCCGCCCCGGGAGGCGAAGTCGTCCAGCAGGTCGCGCATCCAGCGGATGCCGGCGGGGTCGAGGCCGTTGGCCGGCTCGTCGAGGATCAGCACCTCGGGGTCGCCGAGCAGCGCGGACGCGAGCCCGAGCCGCTGCCGCATGCCGAGGGAGTACTGGCCCACGCGGCGGGCCGCCTCGCGGTCGGTGAGCCCCACCAGGTCGAGCGTGGTGTCGATGCGGCGGCGGTCGACGCCGGTCATGAGGGCGGCGAGGGTGAGCACCTCGCGCCCGGTGCGGCCGGAGTGCTGGGCGCCGGCGTCGAGCAGCACGCCCACGCGTCGGCCGGGGTTGGCGAGCGCCGTGAACGGCTTGCCGAGCACGCGGGCGGAGCCCGACGTGGCCGGCGTGAGGCCGCAGATCATGCGCATCGTCGTGGACTTGCCGGCGCCGTTGGGGCCGAGGAAGCCGGTCACGTGGCCGGGCTCGACGGTGAACGACACGTCGTCCACGGCCACGGCCGGCCCGTATCTCTTGGTGAGGTGCTCCACGGTGATCATGGCTCCACCCTGCCCGGGCGCGGGCGGGCGCCGCGTCCGGCGAGGGGATGGTTCGTGTCCTCCTTCCGGAGGATGCGGCACCTCCGGCCGGCGGATGCCCGCGGTGCCGCTGCTGCCTAGGCTCGACGTCGTGCCGACCGCCCCTGCCCGTCCGTCCCGAGCCCGCCGGGTGTGGGGCGAGACGTGGCGCGTGCTGGTCGCCCTCCTCACCGGCCTGACGGTGATGGTCCTCGTGGCCTGGGAGGTGGACACCGGCCAGCGGCAGATGACCGACGGGCAGTGGGCGCTGGACTTCCTCGTGGGGCTGGTCGGGCTGGGGCTGCTGCTCCTGCGCCGCAAGGCCCCCCTGACGATCGCGCTGGTGCTGTGCGTCGGGGCGACGGTCTCGTCCCTGGTGGTCGGCGCCGAGACCATCGCGGTGATCTCCCTGGCCACGACGCGGCGGTGGTGGAAGATCGCCGTCGTCGGGGTGGTGTTCGTGGCCGCGGGACGGGTGCACAGCACGCTGCACCCGTACGTCACCCCGGAGTCCTACGACCGGTGGATCGAGCTCGTCGGCGGCGCGGTGATGTATGCCCTGTTCGTGTGGATCGGCGCGTACATCGGCCTGCGCCGGGAGCACCTCGCGTCGCTGCAGGAGCGGGCCGAGACGGCCGAGCGGGAGCAGGTGAGCCGGGTGGCGCAGGCACGCACGGCGGAGCGGACGCGCATCGCCCGCGAGATGCACGACGTGCTGGCGCACCGGATCTCGCTCGTCGCGATGCACGCGGGGGCGTTGGCCTACCGCACCGACCTGCCGCCGGAGAAGGTCGCGGAGACCGCCGGCGTCGTGCGGGACAACGCGCACGCCGCGCTGACCGAGCTGCGGGAGGTGCTGGGTGTGCTGCGCGACCCGCTCGCCGGGGACGGGGAGGGCGGCGTGCCGCCGGAGCCCCCGCAGCCGTCGGTGGCGAACCTCGCCGAGCTGTTCGCCGAGGCCCGCGCGAACGGGGCCGACGTGCGGGTGGAGGGGATCGAGGACCTGGCCGAGCGGGCCGCGGGGCTCGGCGAGGCGGTCAGCCGGCACGCGTACCGGATCGTCCAGGAGGGGCTGACGAACGCGCGCAAGCACGCTCCGTGGGCGCCCGTGGCCGTCGCCGTCACGGGCGCGCCGGGCGAGGGGCTGACGATCGTCGTGCGCAACCCGGTCCGCAGCGTCGGGCCCGTGCCCGAGGCGTCCGTTCCCCCGCCGTCGGGCCTCGGCCTGGTGGGGCTCACGGAGCGCGTGGAGCTCGTCGGCGGACGCCTGTCGTACGGCACGACGGCGGACCCGGCGTCGCGCGACGGGCGCGCCGCGGCGTTCGTGCTGGAGGCCTGGCTACCGTGGGCGGCATGAGGTGGGCGGCATGAGGTGGGCGGCATGAGCGGGGCGACGCGTGTGGTGCTGGTCGACGACGACGCGCTGGTGCGCTCCGGGCTCACGCTCATCCTGGGCGGCGACGCGGACCTGGAGGTCGTCGCGACGGCGTCGGACGGGCTCGAGGCGCTGGACGTCGTGGCGCGCGAGCGGCCCGACGTCGTCCTCATGGACATCCGCATGCCCCGCCTGGACGGCATCGAGGCGACGCGGCGGCTCCGGTCGGTGCCCGACGCGCGGGTCATCGTGCTCACCACGTTCGACGCGGACGACATGATCGTCGAGGCCCTCCGCGCGGGCGCGGCCGGGTTCCTGCTCAAGGACACCCCGCCGGACCGCCTGGTCGCGGCCGTCCGGGCGGCCGCGGCGGGGGAGCCGACCCTGTCGCCGCGCGTCGCGGAACAGCTCATCGCGCGGGTCACCGACCGGTCCGCCCCCGACGGCCGGAGGGCCGCCGCCGCGCGGCTGGAGACGCTGACCGAGCGCGAGCGCGACGTCGCCCTCGCCGTCGCGCGCGGGCTGTCCAACGCCGAGATCGCCGCCGCGCTCTACATGAGCGTCCCGACGGTGAAGACGCACGTGTCGCGCATCCTCACCAAGCTGGACGCCGCCAACCGCGTGCAGGCCGCCATCGTCGTGCACGACGCCGGGCTCGCCACCGGCTGAGCGGCTCCCGCCCGATCTCGTCGAGCGACCACGGCACCCGGCCCGCCCGTCGTCCACAGGCCTGCCGGCAGGCGGAGGTCAGGCGGCCAGCCGCTCTCGGAGCCACGCGATGTCGGGGCCCATGTCGCCGTGCGTCTCGCACACGACGGGCGCGCCGGCGGCGGCGACCACGCCGACGAGCTGCTCGGGCGGGATGTTCCCGTCGCCGAAGTGCGCGTGGCGGTCGGCCCCGGAGCCCGCGGTGTCGCGGGAGTCGTTGGCGTGCACCAGGTCGATGCGGCCGGTGATCGCGCGGATGTCGTCGACGGCGGTGGCGAGGTCGATTCCGCCCGCCCACGCGTGACACGTGTCGAGCGTGAAGCCGACGTTCTCGGCCCCGTTCGCCCGCATCACGGCGGCCCAGAGCATCTCCAGCCGGTCGAGGCGGCGGGCCATCGAGAAGTCGCCGCCCGCGGTGTTCTCGATGAGCACGGGCACGTCGGTCTCGAGCGCGTCGATCGCCTTGCGCCAGTTGTCGAAGCCGACGTCCGGGTCGTCCTTCGCGGTGACGTGCCCGCCGTGCACGACGACGCCCTTCGCCCCGATCTCGCCGGCGCCGGTCATGATCTGCTGGAGCAGCTTGCGGCTGGGGATGCGGATGCGGTTGTTGGTGGACGCCACGTTGATCACGTACGGCGCGTGCACGAAGACGTCGAGGCCCGCGGCCGCCGTCTCCTCGCGGAAGGCCTCCGCGCCGCCGGGATGGTCGAGCGGCGGCACCTTCCAGGCCTGCGGGTCGGAGAGGAACACCTGCACCACCTCCGCCCCGATCTCCGCCGCCTGCGCGACGGCGTCGGTCCGGTCGACGTGGGCCCCGATCTTCACGCTCATGCGCCCACCCTACGGATCGCGCCCGACAACACCCGTCCGCCACCGTCGTAGGCTGGCCCACCATGAGCACCACGCCGCCGCTCGCGTACGTCATCGCCGGGTCCGAGGCCACGGGAGGGGCCGGGATCCAGGCCGACCTCAAGACCTTCCAGCAGCTCGGCACCTACGGGGTGGGGACGCTGACCTGCATCGTCTCGTTCGACCCGAAGCACGACTGGGGCCACCGGTTCGTGCCCGTGGAGCCGCAGGTCATCGCGGACCAGTTCGAGGCCGCGACGTCCACCCACGCGCTGGACGTGGTCAAGATCGGGATGCTCGGCACGCCCGCGACGATCGACGTCGTCGCCCGCTCGCTGGAGACGCAGCCGTGGCGCCACGTCGTCCTCGACCCGGTGCTGATCTGCAAGGGCCAGGAGCCCGGTGCCGCGCTCGACACCGACACCGCGCTGCGCGAGCGGGTGCTCCCGCTGGCCACGGTCGTGACGCCCAACCTGTTCGAGGCCAAGACGCTCGCGGGCATGGACGACATCACCTCCGTCGAGGAGCTGACCGAGGCCGCGCGCCGCATCCACGCCCGGCTGGGCGACGGCCACGGCCGCCGGTACGTGGTCGCGAAGGGCGGCGTCGAGCTGGCCGGCCCCGACGCCGTCGACGTCCTGTTCGACGGTGACGAGGTCACCGTCTTCGCCACGCCCAAGGTGGGCGAGGAGCGCGTCTCCGGCGCGGGCTGCACGTTCGCCGCCGCCATCACCGCCGAGCTCGCCAAGGGCGCCGACGTCCCCGAGGCGGTCCGCGTCGCGAAGGACATGGTGACGCAGGGCATCGAGGCGCGCGTCGAGGCCCGCACACCGTTCGACACCGTGTGGCAGGGCGCGTACGCCTCCTGACGACCTGAGGAAGGAGCCGCCGTGACCGTCGACGAGGACGTGCACGCGGGCGGGCACCGCACGCACGAGGTGACCAACCAGCCGCCGGAGCGGGTGGACGTCAACGAGTACCTCGACTTCCCGGTGCTGCGCGACGCTGTGCACGCCTTCGGCGGGGGCTGGGGCGAGGAGAGGCTCGTCGAGGCGGGGGCGCACGTCGGGAGCGCGGCGTTCCAGCGGGCCGCGGAGCTCGCGAACACCCACGAGCCGGTGCTGCGCACCCACGACCGGCGGGGACGGCGGATCGACGAGGTCGAGTACCACCCCGCCTACCACGAGGTGATCTCCGCGGCAGTCGCCCGCGGCGCGCACACGAGCGCGTGGGCGGACCCGCGGCCGGGGGCGAACGTCGTCCGCGGCGCGCTGTTCTCCCTCTTCGGGCAGGTCGAGCCCGGCCACGCCTGCCCGGTGTCGATGACGCACGCCGCCGTGCCCAGCCTGCGGCACGCCCCCGACCTGGCGGCGCTCTGGGAGCCGCGCCTGCTCGCCACCGGGTACGACGGCGCCCTCGCCGCGCCCGGCGCCAAGCCCGGCGCGCTCGTGGGCATGGCGATGACGGAGAAGCAGGGCGGCAGCGACGTGCGGGCCAACACGACGCGCGCCGTGCCGGCCGGGGACGGCACGCACGTCCTCACCGGCCACAAGTGGTTCTGCTCGGCGCCGATGTCGGACGCGTTCCTCGTGCTCGCCCAGGCCCCGGACGGCCAGTCCTGCTTCCTCGTGCCGCGCGTCCTCGAGGACGGCACCCGCAACGTCTTCCGCCTCCAGAGGCTCAAGGACAAGCTCGGCAACCGGTCCAACGCGTCGGCCGAGATCGAGCTGGACGGCACGGTCGGGCACCTGGTGGGGGAGCCGGGCCGAGGCGTGCGCACGATCATCGAGATGGTGCAGCGCACCCGGCTGGACTGCGTGCACGGCAGCGCGGCCGGGATGCGCCAGGGCGTCGCCGAGGCGCTGTGGCACGCGCGGCACCGGACGGCGTTCGGCGCCGCCCTCGTGGACCAGCCCGCGATGACGGCGGTGCTCGCCGACCTGGCGCTGGAGTCCGAGGCCGCGACGCTCACCTCGATGCGCCTCGCCGCGGCGCACGACGCGGACGACGAGAGCGAGCGGGCGTTCCGCCGCCTGGCCACCGCCGTCGCGAAGTACTGGGTGTGCAAGCGCGGACCGCAGCACGCGTACGAGGCGATGGAGTGCCTCGGCGGCAACGGGTACACCGAGGCGTTCCCGCTCGCCCGGCGCTACCGCGAGCAGCCGGTGATGGCGATCTGGGAGGGCTCGGGCAACGTCGTCGCGCTCGACGTGCTGCGGGCCATGACGCGCGAGCCGGCGTCGCTGGCCGCCGTCGACGCCGAGCTCGCGCTCGCCGCCGGCGCCCACCGCGACCTCGACGCGCACCTCGCCGCGACCCGCGCGGTGCTCACCGGGCTCGCCGGCGCGGACCCCGCCGGGCAGCAGGCCTCCGCGCGCCGCGTCGTCGAGGCCCTCGCCGTCGGGCTGCAGGCGTCGCTCATGGTGCGGCACGCCCCGGACGCGTCGGCCGACGCGTTCGTGGCCGCCCGGCTGGGTGCCGACCGCGGCCACGGGTACGGCGTCCTGCCGCGCGGCACCGACGCCGCCACGATCCTGCGGCGGCACACCGGGCCGTGACCGTGCGCCGCGGGTGCCGCGTCAGTACCCCCCGCCGCCCGAGCCGGGCATCGTGGTGATCTCGGAGCCGTCCGGCGCCACCACCCACCAGACGTCCTGGATGCCCTGGCCGGCGACGTCGCCCGGCGCCGCGTCCCCCGCGTACAGGTAGACCGGGCGGCCGTCGAGCGTCACCTGGGACTCCCCGTCGTTGCCGGTGATCGTGCCGACCTCGGCCGTCACGCCCTGCACCTCCGGCGTCGCGCTGCCGGCGTGCACCGGGGGCCACGCGGCCAGGCACTCGCCGGTGCACTCGCTCTTGCCCGACCCGGCCTCGTCGGGCGTGTAGTAGTAGACAGTCATGCCCTGGCCGTCCACGACGATCGTGCCCAGGTCGCTGTCGGCGGTGGACAGCGCGCCGGCGCTCCCCGACCCGCCGCCGGAGGACGAGCCCGACATGGTGTCGGTCGGGGTGCTCGCCCCGCCGCCGTAGCCGCCGCTCCCACCACCGCCGCCGCACGCGGCCAGGGTGGTGGCGAGCGCCGCCGCCGCGGCGAGGGCGGCCAGTCGTGACCTCGTGGTGCGCATGATGACTCCTCCGGCTCGGACTCTCCGCTCGGGTGCTGCTGTGAGGGACGACGAGATCGCGGCGCCGGCGGTTCACCTGAACCTTCGGGCGCCCTGCCTCGTCGTGCGGGGTGGAGCCGCGCGGGCGGGCGCGGCCCGGGGCGGGAGGAGCGGTCGTGCGGACACGGACGAAGGTGCTGGTGGGGGCGGGAGCCGGGCTGGTCCTGCTCGGCGGCGCCGCCGTGCTCGTCGGCCCCGGCCTGTACGCCGACCACGCCAACCGCGCCGCGGCGGAGGTCCCGACGCTCTCCACGTCGGGGGCTCCGCTCGCCGACCCCGCGGCCCTCGACGGCACGTGGACGGTGGCACCCGGGTCGGAGGCCGGCTACCGCGTGCACGAGGTGCTGCGGGGCGAGGACGTGACCGTCACCGGGCGGACCGACCAGGTGACCGGCACCGTGACCGTCGAGGACGGCGCGCTCACGTCGGGCGAGGTGACGGTCGACGTCGCGAGCATCCACACCGACGAACCGCCGCGGGACGCGTACTTCCGTGGCAGCGTGATGGAGGTGGGGACGTACCCGACCGCGCGTTTCACGGTCACCGAGCCCGTGCCGCTCGCCGCCGGCGCCACCGAGGTGGACCTGCCGGGCGAGCTGACCGTGCACGGCGTGACGCGCGACGTCGTGGCCGCGGCCCATGTCGCGGCCGTCGGGGAGGTCGTGCAGGTCGTCGCCGAGGTGCCGGTGACGTTCGCGGACCACGACGTCGCAGCGCCGTCGCTCGGCTTCGTCCGCGTGGACCACGAGGGCGCCGTCGAGATCTCGCTGGTGCTGGAGCGGTCATGAGGCCGCGCTCCCGCGCCGACGAGCAGCTCCTCGAGGCCATCCACGCCGCGCACGCCCCGGACCTGCAGCGCTTCGTCGCGCGGCTGGTGCCCGCCGACACCGACGCGCAGGACGTGGTGCAGGAGTCGCTGCTGCGCCTGTGGCGCCACCCCGAGGTGCTGGAACGGCCGGAGGAGTCCGTGCGCGCCTGGCTGTTCACGGTGGCGCGCCACCTCGTGGTCGACCAGCTCCGCAGCGCGCGCCACGCGCGCGAGCGCGCCACCGGGCGCCTGCCCGAGCAGCCTGAGCCGGACCGGACCCAGGCGGTCCTGGACGCCTGGCTCGTCGCCGACGCGCTCGCGGACCTGTCGGCCGAGCACCGCGCCGTCGTCGTGGGCGCCTACTACCGCGGACGGTCCGTCGCCGAGCTGTCCGACGAGCTCGACGTCCCGCCCGGGACCGTGAAGTCCCGCATGCACTACGCCCTGCGCGCCCTGCGGCTCGCCCTGCAGGAGAAGGGAGTGACGCCATGACCGCGCCGACCGACCCGTACCGCGAGTGGGACGCGGCGTACGTCCTGGGCGCGCTGAGCCCGGCCGACCGGCGGGACTACGAGGAGCACCTGGCCGGCTGCGACGCGTGCCGTGCGGCGGTCGCGGAGCTCGCGGGCCTGCCCGGGCTGCTCGCCTCCGTGCCTTCGGAGCACGCCCTCGCGTCGGACCCCCGGGGCACGGTTGCGGTCACGGCCGCGGGCGGGGACGCAGGCCGCGACGTGGGCGGGGGCGACGACGGCGACCTGGCGGACGTCGTGCCCCTCGTGGCCCTGGCCGGCGCGGCCCGGCGCTCGCGGCGCCGGCGCCGATCGGTGGCTGCGGTGGCGGCGTCGGCGCTGCTGGTGGGCGGGGTCGGCACGGGGCTGGCGCTCGGCGGCGCGGGGGAGGGCCCGGGCCCGGCACCCTCGTCGCCGGCGCCGGTCGCGCAGTCCACGGCCGTGGACCTCGAGCCGGTGGGCGCGGTCGACGTGCGGGCGTCGCTCACCGCGACACCCCGCGCGTGGGGGACCAGCCTGGAGTGGAGCTGCACCTACCCGCCGCGCTCGGGCGGCTACGACCCTGCGGCGGCGCCGACCTACGAGCTCGTCCTCGTCGACCACGACGGCGGACGCACGGTCGCCGCGACGTGGACCGGGTCGGGCACGGCCTCCACCGGCCTCGGCGCGGCGTCGTCGGTGCCGCTGGACCGGATCGCGCGCGTCGAGATCGCGCACGCGGGCGGCGGGACGCTGGCCGCCGCCACGCTATGACGTGCGCCGGCGTCAGGCGGGCACGACGGGCGGGACCGTCCAGGCGGCGAGCTCGTCGAGCCGCGGCCGGTACAGGCGGACGGTGAAGTTCCACCCCTCGGGCAGCGGGATGCGGTGGGGCGTGTCGTCGGGCCAGTCGCCGAGGTGGATCGTAACGCGGCCGTCCGGGTCCGGCGTCGCGAAGACGGAGTTCACGTTCGTCAGGCCGCTCGGGCCGGGCTCGAAGTAGCCGTCGGCGTTGTAGACGCTGAGCGACCAGAACGCGTCGGCCGGCGCGTCGTCGAACGTGATCGTGTACCGCCCCACCGAGAGCCGCGGCTCGACGTTCAGGTACGACGCCTCGGCGTCGGGCAGGCCGCCCCACCCGAGCGCCGTGCCGACGAGGTGCCGCACCGGGTCGACGTCCTCCGCCCGGCCGAAGCAGTGCTCGAGGCCGCCCATCGTGCGGCCGAGGGTGAGCAGGGCCCCGCGCACCTCCTGGTGGCTGGCCGGGTCGTAGTCGGGGCGCACGAACTCGCGCTGCTCTGCGGTGACGAGGGTGAGCCCGTCCTGGAGGCGGTGCACCTCCTCGACGTCGGCGGGGCTCGTCGGGTCGAAGAGCGTGCGCGCCGCGACGACCACGTAGTCCGTGCCGAACTCGTCGCGGGAGAGGACGGACGGGCCCGCCTCGTGGAGGACCCGGTTGATGTAGTGGTCCTGGTTGATCACCATCACCGACAGGTACCGGTCACCGACCTCGGGCACGGTCAGCGTCGCCTCCCCCGCGCCCAGGTCGACGATCGCCACCGAGTACAGCGTGTCCCGGTTCTGACGGATCACGGGCTGCTCGTCGAGCGGGGCCAGGACGCGGTCGTGGTGGAACGTCCCGAGGCCGCCCACCATCGGCAGCATCCTCGCGATCATCGTGTCCGTCTCCGCGCGGGCGAAGTTGTCGATGCTGACCTGGACGGCCATGGCCGTACCTCCTCGGGGGTGCGGGTGACGTCCCGCCGGGGAGGTGCGGGACAGGGGTTCGTCACGACGGCCGGACGCTGCCGCAGGTAGCGCGGCCCGGTCGCGGTGTCACGCTATGGGGGCGCGGCCCGCGGCGCGCGCCGGACGTCGCGGCGGGCGGCGGGCGGTGCGTGGCGGACCACCGAGGGAGGGAACGTGCGGATGCAGGGGTACGTGCTCAGGCGCTACGGCCACCCGGGCGTGATGGAGCTGCGCGAGGTGCCGCGCCCGGTCGCCGGACCGGGCGAGGTGCTGGTCCGCGTGCGGGCGGCGGGCCTGAACCCGATCGACCACAAGACGCGCGACGGCGGCCTGCGGGTGATCACCCGGCTCCGGCTCCCGCTGGTCGCGGGCAGCGAGCTCGCCGGTGAGGTGGCGGCCGTCGGGGCCGGGGTCACCCGGTTCGCGGTGGGCGACCGGGTCTTCGCGCGGGTCGACAAGCGGCGGCTGGGCGCGTTCGCCGAGTACGCGGCGGTCGCTGAGGGCCTGGTGGCGGCGATGCCCGCGTCGCTCGGGTTCGTCGAGGCCGCGTCGCTGCCGCTGGCCGGGCTCACCGCGTTGCAGGCCCTGCGCGACGAGCTGAAGGTGGCCCCGGGGGACCGGGTGCTCGTCACGGGCGGCGCGGGCGGCGTCGGAACCCTTGCCATCCAGCTCGCGGTCTGGCTCGGCGCGGAGGTCACGACGACGGCGTCCGCCCGCGGCACGGCCCTCGTGCGATCGCTCGGCGCCACGCGGGTGGTGGACTACCGGAGCGAGCGGTTCGCCGACGTCCTGCACGACTACGACGGCGTGTTCGACCTCACCGGGGGGCAGGACCTCACCGACGCCTTCACGATCCTCGAGCCGGGCCGGACCGTCGTCTCCGTGGCCGGCCTCCCGGACGCGACGACCGCACGCGTCGACCTGGAGGCCGGCCCCCTCAAGGCGGCCCTCCTGTGGGCGGCGAGCACCGCGATCCGACGCCGGGCCCGCCGCGCGGGCGTCCGCTACCGCTACCTCTTCATGCACCCGAGCGGGTCGGACCTCGCCGTCCTGGCGGGCCTCGTCGACGACGGGCACCTGCGCCCCGTGGTCGATCGGACGTTCGCGTTCGCCGACATCGCCCGCGCGTACGCCTACCTGGAGCGCGGCCGCGCGAAGGGCAAGGTCGTCGTCGAGCTTCCGGACGACGGGCCGGAGGACCTGGCGGCCTAGGGTGTCGGTTCGCCCGCGGGGGAGGTGGTCGGGGTCGGCCGGGGCGTCCGGACGTCAGGCGAGCCGCGCGACGAGGCAGGGCCCGCCCTCGTAGACCCCACCGTCGATGGCGAGCGCGCGGCCGTCGGCGTAGGAGTGCGGCTCCGTGACGTCCGTGTACGCCGTGCCGAGCATCTCGGCGACGATGCTGTGTCCGTGCACGACCCGGTCACCACCGAGGTGGTCCAGCAGCTCTCGTGCGGCCCGCGGACCGTGCTCCCCGCGGAAGGCCGCGCGAGACGTGAGGTCCCGCCACGTCTCCCACCACACCACGAGGTCGTCGCTCGCCAGCCGGTCCCGCCCGGCGGCGTTGAGGTCCTCGAGGGTCCGACCCCACCCGAGGTAGGCGAGGGTGTCCGAGTGCACGAGGAGCGCACCGGCGTCGTGCGCCGCCATCGGCAGGGCGCCCAGCCAGGCGACGTGCTCGTCGGTGAGCCGCGCCTGGTCGCGGTCGAGGCCGCCGTTGCGGGCCCACGACCGTGCAAAGCTCCGCCCGGGCTCGCCGGGCGGAGGGACCGTCGTCGCCCCGAACCGCCGCATCCCGAGCGCCAGCACCTCGTGGTTGCCGAGGAGCGCCGCCACGGCGCCTCCGGACTCGTCGACGAGCCGCCGGACGAGGTCGATGACGCCGACGCCGTCCGGCCCGCGGTCCAGGTAGTCCCCGAGGAACCAGAGCCGGGCGTCCCGGCCGGCCCACCGTCCGTCTGCGTCCGTGAGCCCTTCCTCGGCCAGGGCACGCACCAGGACGTCGCGGTAGCCGTGCACGTCGCTGACCGCGTACACCCTCGTCATCTGCCGTTCGCTCCGTCCGTCGTCCGGCCGTGCCACCGGTCCGTGGGGACCATCCGCCGGGGACGACCTTAACCGCGACGCTCGCCCGCTCCCGCACGCGGCACCGTCGGTCGGGGCGACCAGAAATGCGCTGCCGAGAGCCGATGGTCGCTGCGACGCTGGGGAGCATGCAGACACCAGCCCCGATCGACCTGGACACCTGGCCGCGCCGGCAGCACTTCGAGCACTACCGGGCGTCGCCGTGCACGTACGCGATGACGGTGGAGCTGGACGCGACGGCGTTCGTGGCGGCGCTGCGCACGTCGTCGCGCCGCACGTACGTGGCGCAGGTGTGGGCGCTCGCGACGGTCGTGAACCGGCACGACGAGTTCCGCATGGTCCTCACCGAGGACGGTGCGCCCGCCGTCTGGCCGGTCGTGCACCCGGCGTTCACGGTGTTCCACGTGGAACGGGAGACGTTCTCGTGCGTCTGGGCGCCCTACGACGCCGACTTCGGCGCGTTCCACGACGCCGCGACCGCGGTGCTGGCCGAGCACGGGGGCTCGACGGACTTCTTCCCGCAGGGCGCGCCGCCGCCGAACGCGTTCGACGTGTCCAGCCTGCCGTGGGCGTCGTTCACCGGGTTCACGCTGACCATCCGCGACGCCTGGAGCCACCTCGCGCCGATCGTCACCCTGGGCCGGTACGTCGAGCGGGACGGCCGGGTGCTCCTGCCGCTGGCCGTGCAGGTCCACCACGCCGCCGCCGACGGCTTCCACACGGCGCGCCTGGTCGACGAGCTGCAGGAGCTCCTCGACGACCCGTCATGGGTGGGCTGAGCCACAGTTCAGGGGTCACCTGCCGGACGGCTCGACGCCCGGACGGCGAGACGGCTTACGCTCTGGTCCCGTGAGCGAGAACCTGGGATCCACCGGCTCGATCGAACGCGTGGTGGCACGCCACGAGATGCCCGACCCCCTGCGGGACGACATCCGCCTGCTGGGCGGGCTGCTCGGCACCGTGCTGAAGGAGGCGGGTGGTCAGAGCCTGCTCGACGACGTCGAGCGTCTCCGCGGCCTGACGATCCGCGCCTACGGGGCGGACGACGGCGGTGCGACGCTGGCGGAGGCGGCCGAGGTCGTGGCCGGCTTCACGCCGGAGCGCGCCGAGCAGGTCGCGCGGGCCTTCACGTGCTACTTCCACCTGGCGAACCTCGCCGAGGAGTACCACCGTGTCCGTGTGCTGCGGGCGCGCGAGTCGGACGCCGCGTCGGGAGTCGTCATCGAGGACTCGCTGCCGCAGGCGTTCACGCAGCTCGCGGAGGAGGTCGGCCGCGACGAGGCGCTGCGGCGCCTGGGCGAGATCGAGTTCCGCCCGGTCCTCACCGCGCACCCCACCGAGGCCCGCCGTCGCGCCGTCTCGGGCGCCGTCCGCCGCATCTCTTCGCTGGTCGCCGACCGCGACACGATGCGTCCCGGAGGCACCACGCTCGCCGAGAACGAGCGCCGCCTGCTCGCCGAGATCGACACCATGTGGCGCACGTCGCCCATCCGCGCGCACAAGCCGTCCGTGCTGGACGAGGTGAAGACCGCGATGGGCGTCTTCGACGCCACGATGTTCTCCACCTTCCCCGAGGTGTACCGCCGCCTGGACGACTGGCTGCTCGACGGCGAGGCCGGCAGCGTGCCACCCGTCGCGCGCCCGTTCGTCCACCTGGGCTCCTGGATCGGCGGCGACCGCGACGGCAACCCGAACGTCACCGCCGAGGTCACCCGGCAGGCCGCGACCCTCGCCGCCGAGCACGCGCTCGGCGCGCTCGAGAAGGCCGCCGTCGAGACGGGGCGCAAGCTCACGCTCGACGAGGAGGGCACGCCGGCGTCGGCCGAGCTCAAGGCGCTCTGGCAGCGGATGCGCCAGCTCTCCGACGAGCTCGTCACCCGCGCCGCCGCCGACTCGCCGAACGAGCCGCACCGCGCCGCTGTCCTCGCCGTCGCCGGCCGTGTCGCCGCGACCCGTCGCCGCGACGCGGACCTCGGGTACCGGGAGCCGGAGGAGCTCGTCGCCGACCTCGAGGTCGTGCAGCGCTCCCTCGTCGAGGCGGGCGCCCCGCGTGCCGCCTACGGCGACCTGCAGAAGCTCGTGTGGCAGGTGCAGACCTTCGGGTTCCACCTCGCCGAGCTGGAGGTGCGCCAGCACTCGCAGGTGCACGCCGCCGCCCTCGCGGAGACCGCCGAGAAGGGCATCCACGGCGACCTCTCCGAGCGCACGGTCGAGGTGCTCGACACCTACCGCGCCCTCGGCGCCGTGCAGAAGCGGTTCGGCATCCGCGCCGCCCGCCGCTACATCGTGTCGTTCACACAGGCGCCCGAGCACCTGGCCGCCGTCTACCGGCTCGCCGCGCTCGCCTTCGAGGGCAGCGACGACGCGCCCGTCGTCGACGCCGTGCCGCTGTTCGAGACCTTCGACGACCTGGAGAACTCGGTCGACATCCTCGAGGCGATGCTGGAGTTCCCCGAGGTGCAGCGCCGCCTCGCGGAGAACGGCCGGCGCGTCGAGGTCATGCTCGGCTACTCGGACTCGTCGAAGGACGTCGGCCCGGTCGCCGCGACCCTCGCCCTGCACAAGGCGCAGTCGCGGATCGCCGAGTGGGCGCAGCGCCACGACATCACGCTGACCCAGTTCCACGGCCGCGGCGGCTCGCTCGGCCGCGGCGGCGGCCCTGCCAACCGCGCGGTGCTCGCGCAGCCGCCGCACTCGGTGGACGGCCGCTTCAAGCTCACCGAGCAGGGCGAGGTCATCCTCGCCCGCTACGGCGACCCGACGATCGCCGCGCGGCACATCGAGCAGGTCGCCGCGGCGACGCTGCTCGCCTCGGCCCCGACGGTGGAGAAGCGGAACGCCGACGCCCGGGAGCGGTTCGCGCCGCTGGCCGCCGCGCTCGACGAGACGTCGCGCGCCGCGTTCCACGGCCTCGTGAAGTCCGAGGGCTTCCCGCAGTGGTTCTCCCAGGTGACTCCGCTGGAGGAGGTCGGCCTGCTGCCGATCGGCTCCCGCCCCGCCAAGCGCGGCCTGTCGGTCAACTCGCTCGACGACCTGCGCGCCATCCCCTGGGTGTTCTCCTGGTCGCAGGCGCGCATCAACCTCGCGGGCTGGTTCGGCCTCGGCACGTCGCTGCGCTCGGCCGGCGAGCAGCCGGGCGGGCTCGAGGAGCTGCAGGCCGCGTACCGCGAGTGGCCCCTGTTCACCACGCTGCTCGACACCGTGGAGATGGGCCTCGCCAAGACGCAGGAGGACATCGCCGCGCAGTACCTGGCCCTCGGCGACCGCGACGACCTCGCCGAGCTCGTGCTCGGCGAGCTGCGGCTCACCCGCGAGTGGGTGCTGCGGGTGACGGGCAACGAATGGCCGCTCGCCAACCGCCGCGTCCTCGGCCGCGCCGTACAGCTGCGCTCCCCGTACGTCGACGCGCTGTCGCTGCTCCAGGTCCGCGCCCTGCGCGCGCTGCGCAGCCAGGGCGTCAGCGAGGGCCTCACCGTGGACGACGGCGAGTGGGTGGACGGCGGACACAAGGACCGCTGGCAGCACCTGCTGCTGCTCACCGTGAACGGAGTCTCCGCGGGCCTGCAGAACACGGGCTGACCCCGCCGGTTCGTCGGGGTGCTCGATGGGCGTTGTTCGCGAGGCGAACAGCGCCCATCGAGCACCCACCACGGTCTAGGGTGGCCGGTCATGAGCCTGGTGACCTTCAAGGACCTGTGCGTCGACGCCGTCGACGCGGCCTCGCTGGGAGAGTTCTGGGCCCGCACCCTGGGGCTGCGGGCGGAGGCGCTGGACGACGGCGACGTCGTCCTGCGCGACCCGGGCCCCGACCCCGCGAAGGCGCGGACGATCTGGGTCAACACCGTGCCCGAGGCGAAGACGGTGAAGCACCGCGTGCACCCCGACGTGCGCGCCCGGTCGCTCGACGAGCTCCCCGACCAGCCGCGCCTCAGCGAGCCCGGTCGGTTCCACTACACGACGCTGGCCGATCCTGAGGGCGGCGAGCTCTGCGTCTTCACCGCCGACGAGGTGCCGGCCTACCGGCTCAAGGACATCGTCGTGGACTGCGCGGACTACCGGACGGTCGCCGCGTTCTGGCACGGGCTCCTGGGTGGCACGCTCACCCAGGACGACGCCATGGACTACGCCTACCTGGACGAGGGCGCGGGCGTCCCGTTCGAGTCGTTCGACTTCGTCCCCGTGCCGGAGCCGAAGACGGTCAAGAACCGCTGGCACTGGGACGTGACCCTGAACGACGGCGTCACCGTGGACGACCTCGTCGCCCGCGGCGCACGCGTGCTGCGCGCGCAGGACGACGAGATCGCCTGGACCGTCATGGGCGACCCGGAGGGCAACGAGTTCTGCGTCTTCCAGCCCTGACCCGTCCGGGCCGGGGTGCGGCTCAGGGGCGGGCGGCGAGGGCCGCGAGCACGCGGTCCACGCTGCTGCGGATGCCCCACCGCTCGGCGAGGGCGTCGAGCGCCTCGGGGTCCTTCGGGGCCCGAGGCAGCGTCGCGTCGACCTCCCCGACGGGGGCGTCGTGCGCGACCTGCACCACCGTGGGCGCGACGTCGAGGTAGGGCGCGGCGTCGAGCAGCTTCTGCCGCTGGGTCGGGGTGATCCCCTTCGCGCCGTGCTCCGCCGCGGCGCGCAACCCGGCCAGGTCGCCGAACGCGGCGAGCAGCTTGGCCGCCGTCTTCTCGCCGATGCCGGGCACGCCGGGCAGGCCGTCGGACGGGTCGCCGCGCAGGGTCGCCATGTCGGCGTACGCCTGCCCGCTGGGCACGCCGTACTTCTCCGCGAGCCTCGCCTGGTCGACGACGTCGGGGTCGCGCACGCCGCGCGCCGGGTACAGCACGCGCACGCCGGCGGCGTCGTCGACGAGCTGGAACAGGTCGCGGTCGCCGGTGACGATGTCGACGCTGGCCGGCATCACCATCCCGACGGCGCCGGCCACGGGCAGCGCGGTCGCCGCGCTGCGCGCCACCTCGCGGGTGACCAGCGTGCCGATGACGTCGTCCGCCTCGAAGCCCGGCGCGCCCACACGGGCGATGCCGAGCGCGGCCAGCACGTCGACGATCACGGGGACCTGCGGCGTGAGCGCGTCGGGCACCTCCTCGACGTCGGGCTCCCCCACGGGGGTGACCGCCGCGACCCGGTGCTCCTTGTACGACCCGATCGCCTCGACGCGGAACGCCGGCCGCCAGTCCTCGTCCCAGCACGCCACGAGCCGGTCCGGCCCGTGCTCGGTGACGAGGAACGCGATCATGTCCAGCAGGCCGCGCACCGCGTTGACGGGCTTGCCGTCGGGGGAGCGCAGCGAGTCGGGCAGGCCGAAGAAGGCGCGGAAGTACAGGCTCGCGGAGTCCAGCAGCATGAGGCTCACCGGGTCAGCGTGCCACAGGCCCCTGACCCCGAGCGCCCACGACGTCCTAGAGGAGCCGACCCACGAGGACGCCGAGGCCGATGCCGACGACGACGGCGGCCAGCGTGAGCGCCATGGTGCCGAGGGCGTTGGCCAGGGCCAGCCGGGGCCGACCGGAGCGGGCGAGGCGGACGGTCTCGACCATCGCCGTGGAGAAGGTGGTGTACCCGCCGCAGAACCCGGTCGCCACGCCGAGGCGCCAGGGCTCGAGGTGGGCCGGGTCGCCGGCGCCGAGCAGCACGCCCGAGACGAGGCCGATGAGCAGCGACCCGGACACGTTCACCGCGACCGTCGCCCAGGGGAACGCCGCGCCCGGCGTCCGCGCCCGCACCGCGCCGTCGACGACGAACCGGGCGGCGGCGCCCAGCCCACCTGCCACGGCGACGAGCAGCAGCGTCGCGGCGGCGCTCATCGCGGCACCCTCATCTCGGCCGCCTCATCGGGACCTCCGGCGAGAGCCGAGCAGCACGCCCGCGAGGCAGGCGAGGTACCCGAGCACCAGCGTGCCGAGGGCGTACGCGAGCCCCTGCCCCACGGATCCGGAAGCGAGCAGCCGTTCCGTCTCCAGGGCGAGGGACGAGAACGTCGTGAACCCGCCCAGCACGCCCGTGCCGACGGCCAGCCGCACCCGCTGCACGGTGGGCGTCTCCGGCCCGTGGGCCGCGAGCGACTCCAGCAGCCAGCCCAGCACGAACGCACCGAGCACGTTGGCGGCGAGCGTCGCGACCGGCCACCCGTCGACGGCGGGCCACGCCTGCGCCAGCCCGAACCGGGCGGCGGTGCCGACGGCGCCGCCGGCTGCGACCAGCGCGACCAGACCAGGGCGCCGGTGGGCCGGGCGTCCGCGCGCGGGCGGGCTGCCCGCCGTCACGACGCGTCGCCCGCGTGCCGGTCGGGCAGCACGACCACCGGCCGCGGCTGGTCGTGGACGAGGTGCCCGGCGACGGTGCCGCCGACCAGGTGCGTGGCCCAGCCCCGCATCCCGGGGCGGCGCGCGCCCACCACGATCAGGGCAGCGTCATGTGCGGCGGCGATCCGGGCGAGCTCCGTGGCCGGGTCGCCGGCGGTGCGCTCGAGCCGCCAGCGCACGGGGCTGTCGGCCAGGGCGGCGGCGACGGCGTCGCGCAGGCCGCCGTCGTCGGCGGGAGAGCCGGCGTCGGGGTCGACGGGCACCACGGCGCCGGACGGCTCGTGCACGGACGCCTCGTCCACGGCCACGCACACCAGCTCGGTACCGAGCGCGGCCGCCAGGTCGGCGGCCCGCCGGGGCACGCTGGGGTGGCGGTCGTGGGGCACGCCCACCAGCACCGGACCGGTCATCCCGACATCGTAGGCAGCGGGCCGGTCAGGACGTCCGGTCGAGCACCGGCAGGCCGTCGTCGTCCAGCCGCTCCTGGTCGTCGGAGCGCACCCCGAGCAGCTTCGCCATGGGCGTGCCGGTGAACCCGTACACGATCGCGGTGAGCAGCACGACGCCGAAGATCACCGGCACCAGCTGGGGGAACGGCTCACCGGCGTCGTCGAACCGCAGCGAGAAGACGGACGCGGTCGACGCGGCGACGATGCCGCGCGGCGCCATCCAGCCGATCATCGCCCGGTCGGACCATCTCAGGTCGGTCCCGAGCGTCGAGACGGCGGCCACCACGGGGCGCAGCACCAGCACCAGCGCCGCGACGACGAGGACGGTGGGCAGCGCGTACCGGGCCAGGGCGTCCAGGTCGATCCGGGCGGACAGCACGACGAACAGCGCGCCGATGAGCAGCAGGCCGATGTGGGTGCCGAACTCGTGCAGCGGCTCGGTGCGCGCCACCCGCTGGTTCGCCAGGACGGCGCCGAGCGCGGTCGTGGCGAACAGGCCGGCCTCGTCGTGCACGCCCTCGGCCAGCGCGTAGGCCCCGAGGGCGAACGCGAACGCCAGCACGACCTCCGTCTCTTTCGGCACCTTGCCGAAGCGGATGAGCACCACGAGCAGCACGGCGGCCACCCCGCCCACCAGCAGCCCCAGACCCCCGGTCTCGAGCAGGCTGACGGGCTCGGCGTGGAGCACGACGTTCGCCACGGCGAGCGCCACCGTGGCCCCGATGGGGTCGATGAAGATGCCCTCGAAGGCGAGGACGGACTCGACGGGCTGGCGGGGCCGGATGATGGCGAGCAGCGGCCCGACGACGGTCGGCCCGGACACGATGAGGATCGCGCCGATGACGGCCGCCCGGCCCCAGGTCACGTCGAGGAACAGGTACGCGACGGCGGTGGCGCCGAGGCCGGTGACGAGGGCGCCGGTGGTCACCAGGCCGAGCACGGGCCGCCGCGCGCCACCGCGCAGGCGTCCGAAGTCCAGCTTGAGCGACTCCTCGAAGAGCAGGAGGCCGACGGCCATCGACACCAGCGGGAACAGCGCCTCGCCGAACAGCGCGTCCGGGTCGAGCCAGCCGAGGACCGGCCCGACGAGCAGCCCGAGCACGAGCAGCAGCAGGATCGACGGGACCCGCAGCGCGCGGGCGGCGACCTGTCCGGCCACCCCGACGATCACGATGAGGGCGATGCCGCCGACGAGGTCCGGACTCATGCGTTGCTCATCTCAGCTCTCACTCCTCTGCGCCGTCGCGGCGCCGGGCCTCCGCCTCGCGGGCGGCACGCTCCCCGGCCTCGAGGTTGCGCCGTCGCCGCGACGACCACACGCCCTCGCCGCGGCCGGACGGCTGGTCGGGGTCGTGCAGCAGGGTCGAGTCGACGAGCTCGTGCCGCTGCAGGTACGTGTTCCCGAGGGCCTGCACGGTCGCGAGGATCGGCAGGGCGAGGAACGCGCCGAGCGCGCCGAAGACGGCGCCGAACCCGAGGACGCCGACGAACGACACGGCCGGGTTCATCTCCAGCGCCCGGGCGCTGACCTTCGGGGAGAAGATGAGGTTCTCCACCTGCTGGTACGCGACGATGAAGATCAGCACGGCGATCGCCTGCGGCAGCCCCTGGGCGGCGAGCGCGACCGCCACCGGCAGGGCGCCGCCGATGTACGTGCCGATGGTGGGCACGAACTGCGACACGACGCCCGTGAACACCGCCAGCGGCAGCGCGTACGGCGTCTGCACGATCAGCAGGAAGACGAACGTGAACACGCTCGACAGCGCGGCGAGCACGACGCGGGAGCTGATGAAGTCGGAGACCTTCACCTGCGTGATCTCCCACAGCGTCAGCACCTCCTGCTGGCGGTCCGGCCGCAGCCAGGCGCAGATGGCGGCGCGGAACTTGGGGCCCGCGGCCATGAGGTAGTACGTGATGAGCAGGATCGTGGTGATCGCGAACAGGACGCCCACGATGGACACGCCGATGCTGATCGCACCCGTCGCGACGTCCTGCCCCCACTGGTCCAGGGCCTGCGCGACGAGATCGTCGGAGTCGGGGACGGTGACGTCCCAGCGCGACTCGATGCCCTGCTGGATGCTCGTGTAGAGGTCGGGCAGCGACGAGACGAGCTGGATCAGCTGCTGCACGAACAGGTTGCCGAACATCGCGAACACGACGAGCACGACGACGATCGCCCCGCCCAGCGAGACGCCCGCGGCCGCGCCGCGCCGCCACCCGTGCCGCACCAGCCACACGACGATCGGCTCGAGCGCGAGCGCGACGAAGAAGGAGATGAGCACGTTGACGGCCAGCCCGCCGAGCTGGCCGAACGCGTACGCGAGGAAGGTGGCGACGAACGCGGCCACCACGACCATCACCAGCGCGCGCGGCAGCCACCGCGGCGGGTTCTTGCTGTCGTGCTGGACGGGACGGACGGAGCTGTCGACCTCGTCGACCTCGTCGGGCTCGC
Organism: Isoptericola nanjingensis; assembly: GCF_050311635.1. Lineage (NCBI taxonomy): Bacteria > Bacillati > Actinomycetota > Actinomycetes > Micrococcales > Promicromonosporaceae > Isoptericola > Isoptericola nanjingensis. The sequence goes on from NZ_JBNOZL010000002.1 coordinate 488,991, forward strand.
CCTCAGGGTGCGGGGCGTCCGTGGTCATGCGGGAAAACGTAGCCCAGCGCGGCCCGCGGGGCGCGCTGGGCCGCAGGTCAGAGGGCGGGCAGCCGGTCGGGCAGGCCGAACCGGGGGAACCAGGTGGCCGTGTCGAGGAACGTGGTGATGCCGGTGATCCGGCCGCTGCCGTCGTCCTCCAGCACGGCGAGCCCCCACGGCGACCAGCCGCCCGTGGGGTCGCGCCGGTACTGGCCGTACGCCATCGAGCCGTTCGCCTGCACGGGCACGCAGCGCGACCCCTCGCAGCCGGAGCCGGGACCCGTCATCCAGCGGATCACCTCGGAGCGCCCGTGCACCCACATCGTGTAGGGCGGCATGTTGAGCACGGCGTCCTCGTGCAGCAGCGCCACCAGGGCGTCCATGTCGTAGCGTTCGAACGCGTCCAGGTACCGCTCGAGCAGCGTCTGGTCGATCTCGTCCCACTGCGGCTCGGGGGCGTCGGCGCCGTCGTCGCCCGCCCGGCGCAGGCCCTTGCTGCCGAGGGTGGCGCGGGCGCGCTGCAGCGCGCTGTTCACGGACGCGACGGTGGTGTCGAGGAGGGCGGCGACCTCGGCGGCCGACCAGCGCAGCACCTCGCGCAGCACCAGCACGGCGCGCTGGCGCGCGGGCAGGTGCTGCAGCGCGGCCACGAACGCGAGCCGGATGGACTCGCGCCCCACCGCGACGTCGGCCGGGTCGCCCTCGCGCGGCAGGACGGCGTCGTCGGGCACGGGCTCGAGCCACCGGTCCTCCGCCAGGACGTCGCCGAAGTACTGCTCCTCCGCCGGCTGCGGCCCGCCCAGCCCCATGGGACGCTCGCGCCGCTTGGACGAGCCGAGGTGGTCGAAGCACACGTTGGTCGCGATGCGGTACAGCCACGACCGCAGCGACGACCGCCCCTCGAACCGGTCGTACGAGCGCCAGGCGCGCAGCAGCGTCTCCTGCACCGCGTCGTCGGCCTCGAACGCGCCGCCGAGCATGCGGTAGCAGTAGCCGGTGAGCTCGCGGCGGTACGGCTCGAGCAGGGCGCCGACGTCCTCGCCCTCGCCGTCGGACGTGGGGGAGGCGCCGGTCGCCGTCGTCCCGCGTCGGGACGGCGCGGCGGCGCGCTGGGCGGTGTGTGTCACGTCTCACACCGTACGACGTACCGCCGACACCCGGGAGGGGTGTCGCCCGGGGCGACGGCGAGGGGTCAGCGACGGTCGTCGCGCAGCACGCGCTCGACCAGGGGCACGGCGCCGGTGGCGGGCGTCGGCGGGCGTACCCGCTTGACCGTGCCGGTGAGCGGCCGGGCCGCGCGGTCGATCTCGAACCACACGGTCTTGCCCTCGACGACGCCGGAGTGCCGCCCGACGGCGTCGGAGCCGTCGTGCAGCTGGACGCCCCACCGGGACGCGAGGCGGTCGAGGAAGAGCACGCCGCGGCCCGACAGGTCCTGCGGCCGGGGGGACTGCAGCTCCGGCTCGGCCATGCTCCCGTCGCGGACGCCCACGCGCAGGCGGCGGCCGTCCACCTCGACCGTCGCCGTGATCGGTCCCTCGCCGTGCTCCAGCGCGTTGGTCAGCACCTCGCTGGTCAGCAGCATCGCGGTGCGCCGCTGCTCGTCGGACACGTCGCACGACTCGAGCACGTCGTCCACCCACCGGCGCGCCGGGCCGAGGTCGCTGAGGTCGTCGTCGGCGACGCGCCGCTCCGCCTTGGCGGGGCCGGCCGACGACGGCGGCCCGGACGGGGCGGGGACGCGCACCCGCAGCGCCAGCACGGCGACGTCGTCGCGCTGCGCGTCGCCCACGAGGCCGCGCACCAGCGCGCGCGGGACCGCGGACGTGGCCTCGCCGTGCGCGGAGCGCAGCACGGTCTCCAGGTCGGACAGCCGCTCGTCGCTCGGGACGCCGCGGCGCTCCACCAGCCCGTCCGTGTACAGCACGAGGGTGTCGCCCGGCAGGAGGCGGACGGAGCGGTCCACGCGCGGCGTGGTGGGCACCACGCCCAGCAGCAGGTCGGGGGTCTCGGACAGGCGCTCGACCCGCCCGTCGCGCCGCAGCACCATCGGCGGCGGGTGCCCGGCCACCGACCACGTGAGCGTGTACGCGCGCTCGGGCCGCTCGGCCGGCGGGACGCCCTCGAGCGCGTCCGTCGGGCACGGCGCCGGGTCGCGGTCCAGGCGCGCGACGACGGCGGTCGCCATCGCCCGCGGGCCGAGGCGGGCGTTCGCCTTGTCGAGGCGGGTCAGCAGCCCGGCCGGCGACTCGTCGTGGCTCCATGCGAGCGCCCGGAGCATCGAGCGCAGCTGGCCCATCTGCGCGGCGGCGTGCACGTCGTGGCCCGCGACGTCGCCGATCATGACGATCGCGGTGCCGTCGTCGCGCACCACCGCGTCGTACCAGTCGCCGCCCACCTGGTCGGTGCGTGCGGCGGGGGCGTAGGTGGTCGCGATGTCGAGGTGCGCCACCGTGGGCGGCGCGGTGAGCATCGACTCCTGCAGCGTGGTCGCGACCCGCCGACGCGCCTCCAGCAGCGCCACCCGCTCCAGCGCGAGCGCCACGTACCGGCTGATCGTCGACTCGAGCGCCGCGGTCTCGGCGTCGTGCTCGCGGGCCTGGTCCCACACGCAGGCGATGACGCCCACGACCATGCCGTTCGACATCACCGGCAGGAACGACCGCGCGCCCTCCGACACGGACCCCACGGGGCCCATCTCCGGGTAGGTCGCGACCATCTCCGCGTGGTCGCGGAACCGCAGGGCGGCCCGGCTGCGCACGACGTGCGTGTCGGGCCGGGGCGCGTCGAGCCGCGTGCTGCGCAGCGCGGGCTCGCCCGGGTGGTGGTGCCCCACGGTGAAGAACGACAGGTGCCGCCGGTCGGCGTCGACCAGGGCCAGCGACACCCAGCGGGCGCCCGTGCCGGTGCCGATGACGTGCGCGATGGCGTCCTCGACCTCGTCCAGCGTGGTGACGCGCGCGAACCGCTCCGACAGCCCGAGCAGGAACCGCGACCGGCGGTGCGCGCGGAACGCGACCTGCTCGGCCAGCCGCGCCCGCTCCCGCTCGGCGCGCAGCCGCAGCTCGCCCGACGCCGCGGCGGACAGGTCGGCGAGGGTGGCGAGGTCCGTCTCGGTCCAGGTGCGCGGCACGGACGACACCGCCCACAGCGCGCCCACCACGTGGCCACGGGCGTCCTCGATCGGGTACCCGGCGTACGCGGCGAGCACGAGGTCGCCGATCCTGTGCCGGCCACCCACCCGCGGGTCGTCGTCGGCGTCGCCCACGACGAGCGGCGTGCGGGTGCGCGCGACGATCGCCGTCAGGGGCCGGGGGAGCACGAGGCGGCGGCTGCGCTGCGCGTCCTCGGGGAAGCCGACCGCGCCCGGCAGCGTCTTGACGTCGCCCTCGTCGGTGAGCATGACGACGGCGGCCGCGGGCACGCCGAGCTGTCGGTGCACGAGCCGCGCGATGCGGTCGAACACCTCATCTGCGACGGGCTCACTGTTGGCCGGGCCGGGCGGCGGGCCGGGCACGCGGTCGGACGCGGGACCGGGCACGCGGCCGGGCGACGGGCCGGACAGGGAGCCGACAGCCTGGGCTTCCGGCACGGGCCCAGTATGGACCTCGATCGGTCAGACGCCGATCAGCCCGCGCCGGTGCGCGACGGCGACCGCCTCCGCCCGCCCCGACACGCCCAGCTTCGCGAGCAGGTTCGACACGTGCACGCTGACCGTCTTCGTGGAGATGTACAGCCGCTCGCCGATCTGCCGGTTGCTCAGCCCCTGCGCGACGAGCACCAGCACCTCCTCCTCGCGCTCCGTGAGGACGGACGACGTGCGCCGGGCGCCGGGCAACGGCACGCGGGCGCGGCGGCCCCACGCGTGGATGGCCTCGGCGAGGGGCGCGGCGCCCATGGCGACGGCCTCGCCGAGCGCCTCGGCCGCCTCGACCTCGGCCGCCGGCACGTCGCCGGACGCCCGCAGCGCCTGCGCCCACCGGAACCGGGACCGGGCCACCTCGTAGCGGTAGCCGAAGTCGAACTCCTTGACGGTCGCCTCCCACAGCCCGGGGTCGGCCGGGGCGTCGGTGAGCGCGGTCCGCAGCCGGGAGTGCTCCGCCGCCGCGCGGCTCAGCCACGCCCGGCCCTCGGGACCGAGGCGGCCGCCGCGGGGGCGCCCGCGTCGCGCGGTCTCCTGCGCGACGGCGAGGAGGGCGTCGCCGCGGTCGAGCAGCCCCTGGGCGGCGTCGGCGGCGTGGGGGCCGCCCTCCGCGTCGTCCGCGAGCGCCGCCAGCGCCAGCGCGGACAGCCAGATGCGGCCGAGGAAGAACTCGGACCAGGTGGCGCCGACGTGCGCCGCGACCTCCTCCGCCGTCGAGACGGCCTCGTCGTACCGGCCGGCCCAGGTCAGCGCGTCGGCCAGCAGGCCGCCCGCGACGAGCGCGATCTGTCCGTCCACGCCCCAGGACGGGCGCAGCGCCTCGGCGGCCGCGACGGCGTCGCCGCCCTCGCGGGCGGTCGCGGCGTAGAGGCGGCCGCTGTCGAGGTAGACGAGGGCGGGCGCGGGCGCGCCGTCGGGGATGGGCTGGTCGGAGAGGTCGCCGGCGAAGTACGACACCAGCAGCGCGAGGTCCAGCAGCTGCACCCCGTACACGCCCCAGATGACGCCCGTGGCGCGGCCGCGCTCGATCGCCGCCTCCAGGACGCGCTCGGCCTCCTCGAGGTGCCCCGCGTAGAAGTGCGTGGTGGCGAGGCCGTACCAGCAGCGCATCTCGGTGCGCAGGTCGCCGGCGACGACGGCGCGCTCGCGGGCGCGGTCGACGAGCTCCGCCGCGGTGTCCGGGGTGCCGACCTCCAGCACGGCGAGCGTGGTCAGGGCGTCGGCCTCCGCGCCGGGGGCGTCCGCGCGGCGGGCGACGTCGACGGTCTGCCGGGCGAACACGCCGGCCTCGTCGTCGCGGTCCACGGTGAGCAGGACGCGCGAGTGCACGGCAAGGGTCCACGCGAGCTCGGGCGTGGCGTCGGCGTCGGCGACCTCGGGGAACGGCCCCGAGACGCCGGCCTCGGTGGCGCCCGGGAGCAGCACGTCGAGGGCGCCGGAGGACTGGGCGAGGGCGTCGTCGAGGGACTCGAGGTCGAGGACGTACCGCACGAGCACGTGGCGCAGCCGGGCCTGCCTGTCGGGGTCGCCGGACAGACCCTCCACGGCGCGCCGGGCGAGCTGCTCCGCGCGCATCGGCAGCCCGGCGGAGCTGGCCGCCGCCGCGGTCCCGAGGGCCAGCGCCACGCGGTCCTCGCCCAAGAGCTCCGCGGCGTCCGGCACCGACTCCCAGAGGGACAGGACCTGCTCCAGGTGCCGCAGCTCCTCGGCGGGGGCGAGCAGCTCGGCCGCGCTGCGGGCCGCCTCGCGGGACGCGACGAGTGCCGCCGTCAGGTCGTGGCCCTGCAGGGCGTGGTGCGCGCGCTTGGCGGCGGAGCCGAGCGCCGGCTCGGCGCACAGCGCCTCGAGGTACGCGCGATGCATGGTGGTGCGCTCGCCCGGCAGCAGGTCGAGCACGAGCGCCTCGGCCACGAGCGCGTGCCGGAAGGCGACGTGCTGGCCCTCCACCCCCAGCACCTGCTGGGCCACTGCCTCGCGCAGTGCGGCGTCGGCGGCGCCGGGGGCGTCGAGCCCGGGCAGGCGCGGCGCCGCCGCGCGCAGCAGCGACTCGTCCACCTGCCGGCCGGCGACCGCCGCGAGCCGCACGAGCTGCTGCACGGCGGGGTCCAGCCGCTGCAGCCGCGTGTGCAGCACGTCCGCGAGCGACCAGGGCAGGCCCACGCTCGAGGGCCCGGCGTCGAGCAGCTCCTCGGCGAAGAACGCGTTGCCGTCCGACCGGCTGCGCACGGCGTCGAACTCGGCGTCGTCGAGGGGCTCTCCGCGGGTGGCGGTGGTGAACTCGCGCAGCTCGTCGGGCGTGAAGGGGGACAGCTCCACGTGCTGCACCGGGCGCTGGCGGTGCAGCTCCGCGATGACGGGGCGCAGGGGGTGGCGCCGGTGCACGTCGTCGCTGCGGTACGTGGCGACCACCAGCAGGTGCTCCGAGCGCATCCGCGCGACGACGAACCGCAGCACGTCGCGGGTGGACTCGTCCGCCCAGTGCAGGTCCTCGAGGACGAGGACCAGGGGGGAGCCCGCGTGCCCGGCCGCCGCGAGGCTGCCCGCGACGCCGTCGAGCAGCTGCAGCCGCTCCGCGTGGTCGGTGCCGGAGCCGCTGGCGGGGTCGAGCAGGCGGGTCAGGGCGGGCCGCTCGGCGATCACCTCGCCCACGGCCGGGACCGTCCGCAGCTGTCCCAGAGCCTCGGTGAACGGCAGGTACGGGATGCCGACGTCGCCCAGGTCCACGCAGTGCGCGACGACGACGCGTGCGCCGGCGTCGCGCGCGGTGTCCGCGAGGTGCGTCACCAGGCGCGTCTTGCCCACCCCGGCGTCGCCGCCGAGCAGCAGGACGCCGGGCTCGCCCTCCGCGGCGCGCTCCAGCGCACCGCGGAAGGCGGTGACCTCCTCCTGGCGGGCGATCAGGGGCACCTCGCTGGAACGTCGCACGAGGTGATCGTCCCACCGGCCGCCCACACCCGCCGCAGGTTTTCCGTGCTCGCCGACCCGCTCCGCGGCCGCCTCGACCGCGGTGCGGGCCCCCGTGCCGCCCACGGTCAGGCGGCCCGGCGTCCCGCGCCGTCCTGCGGGCGCAGCGCGTCCAGCCCGTGGGCGATCTGGTCCGCCCGGCGGGTCACCTGGAGGTCCCAGGCGCGGGCGTCGGTGCGGGCCGCGACGGCGTCGAGCGTCGAGCCGAGGCGCTGCACCGCCTCGCGGTCCACGGCCCGCGACCGTGCCCGGCGGGCCAGGTCCCGGACCGCCCGGCCCACCGTGCGCACCCACGCCGGCGTCCCGCGCTGGTAGGTCTCGGCCATCCGCTCGCGCCGGTAGTCCAGCTCGGCCAGGACGGCCACGTCCCGCGACGTCATCTGGTTCATGTCCTCGTCCCCTCACCGGCCGGGGTCCCGGCCGTCGTGCCGGCCACCGCCGGCTCTCCGATCTCGTGGTGACCACGTTCGTCCTGAGGCCCCCGGCGGGGGATCGGGCAACTGCCCCGTCTTCGCCGTCGGAGGTACCTCAGACGGCGTGGCGACCAGGGCCTTCGCCCGTCTGAGGTACCCCCAGGGCAGGGTTGCGGCGTGCCGGGGCCGGTCCCGGACCCGCCTTCGCCCGCGCCAGCCGTTGCGACCTGGGTCACAGCGGTCGCACACTGGGGAGACCGGACCTATACGGGGGTGGACTCGTGGCTGGATCTGTTGCAGGCGCTTTCGACGCGCTGCCGATGCTCGGGCGTGGCAAGCACCGCAACCCCAAGAAGGGCGCGTGCTTCATGGAGCTGGCCTCGTTCCTGGCCGGTGAACGGTGGAGCGACCATCCGCAGTGCACGCACCCGCTCCTCGCGATGCTGGCCCGTGCCGTGAACGACCTGACCTCCGACGGGAACCGGCCGCAGCTCGCGCCGCTCATCCCGTCCGTCATCGGGCTGACCAGCGGCGACCCGCGCTGGGACGTGCGGATCGCGCTGCGTGCCGCGCAGACGGCGCTGCCCGTCGCGCCCGCCGACCGGCAGCAGACGCTGGCCGTCGCCATCATCGGTGCGGAGCGCATGCTCGACGCCCTCGACGGACGACCCGAGGGGACCCTCGACCCCGCCAGCGCCGACGCGCTCGCCGCGTCGCCGAAGACGGCCGAGTGGGCCTACCGGTTCTGCGAGGGCACCCGCGTGCGGCCCAAGCGGTTCGTGCGCGACGCCGCGCCGTCCGTGGTCTCCACCGCGGTGCAGGGCATCAGCGAGGCGTTCGTGCCGGACACGGACGCCCGGCTGCGCGGCCTGCTCGCCGCCACGATCGAGGACGCCCGGCGCTGGGCCGGCCACACCGACGAGGACCGCCCGGCGCTCGTCGAGGAGCAGTGGGCCCCGGTGGTGAAGACGGTCCCGTCCGCCTGACCCATGCCGAGGTAGCACCCCCGGCGCCGAGGTAGCACGCGTCGCGCCGAGGGAGTACGCGTCGCGCCGAGGTAGTACGCGTCGCGCCGAGGTAGTACGCGGGCGCCTCTGGTAGACCGGAGCCGTGACCGACAACCCCCTGGAGCAGCTCACCCTCGACGACCTGCGCCGTCGTACGTCCGTGAAGTGGCGCGCCTACCCGCCGGACGTACTCCCCCTGTTCGTCGCCGAGATGGACACGCCCGTCGCCCCGCCCGTCGTCGACGCGGTCCGTGCCGCGCTCGCCCTCGGCGACACGGGGTACGACGTCGGCACCACGTACGCCGAGGCGCTCGGGCCGTTCGCGCAGGAGAGGTGGGGCTGGGCGCCCGACGTCGCGTCCAGCCGCACGATGCCGGACGTCATGGTCGCGATCGTCGAGGTGCTGCGTGTCCTCACCGCCCCCGGCGACGCCGTCGTCGTCACGCCGCCCGTGTACCCGCCGTTCTACGGCTTCCCCGGCAACGAGGGGCGGCAGGTCGTGGAGGCGCCGCTGGACGCCGACCTGCGGCTCGACCTGGGCACGCTCGAGGCCGCGTTCGCGCGCGTCACGGGCGCTGCCGCCCACGGCACGGGGCCCGGCTCCGGCCGGCGCGCCGTGCTGCTGCTCTGCAACCCGCACAACCCCACCGGCACCGTGCACACCCGCGCGGAGCTCGAGGCGGTGCTGGCGCTCGCCGACCGGTACGGGGTGCGGGTGGTGGCCGACGAGATCCACGCCCCCTTCACGTTCGAGCGCGTGGCCGCCGGCGTGCCCGCGTTCGTGCCGCTGCTCTCCGTGGCGGGGTCCGAGCGCGCGATCGTCGTGCAGTCGGCGTCGAAGGCCTTCCACCTCGCCGGGCTGCGGGCGGCGGTCGCGCTCGGCGGGTCGGACGCCGCCGACGACCTGCGCCGGATCCCCGAGGAGGCTGGCCACGCCGTCAACCACCTCGCGGTGCTGGCGCACGCGGCGGCCTACCGCGAGTGCGGGCCGTGGCTGGATGCCCTCCTCGCCGGCGTGCGCGCGAACCGCGGGATGCTCGCGCGCCTGCTCGCGGAGCACACGCCCGCCGTGCGGCTCCAGCCCGCCGACGCCACCTACCTCGCCTGGCTCGACCTGCGCGCCGCCCTGCCCGGCGGGGTCCCCGCCGCCGACGCCGCCGCGTTCGTCCTGGAGCGCGGCCGCCTCGCCCTCGAGGACGGCGTGCGCTTCGGCGCCGGCGGCGCCGGGTGGCTGCGGCTCAACCTCGCGACGTCCACGGCGGTGCTCACCGAGGCCGTCGAGCGCCTCGGCCGCGCCCTCGCCGCGCCGGTGTAGCACGGACCTGCCGAGGCGGTCCCGTGCCCCAGGCCCTGTACTACCTCGGCGCGGTCCGTACTACCTCGGCGCGGTCCGTACTACCTCGGCGCGGTCCGTACTACCTCGGCGCGGTCCGTACTTGCCCGCGACGGTCAGGACGCCCGCCAGGGTGCCCGCCACGGCAGCGTCACGAAATCTATGCGGGACCGTGACCACGACACGGGGGAACATGCCGACACGGTTGCCAGGGAGCCGATAATCTCGCCAAGGTGCGCCGCCGACACCGCCTCGCCCTCGCCGTCCTGCTGACCCCTGTCGTCGGGGTGTCCCTGGTGGCGTGCACCGGGACCGACACGCCGTCCGCCGAGCCCACCGCCGCGGCGCTCGCGACCGCGCTCCAGGCGGGCGACGTGAAGGACCTGCCGCTGCAGGCGCCCGGCTCCGTCGACGTGCAGACGCAGCTCAGCCAGGTGCTGGAGCCGCTCGTGGACGCCTCGGGCGAGCGCGAGCACACGGTGACGGTGGCCGACGTCGGCAAGCCGGTCACGAAGGACGGCTCGACGACGGCGGTGGCCACGCTGGACTGGTCGTGGCCGGTGGGCCGCGACGTCACGTGGAAGTACAGCACCGACGTCGACCTCGCCTACACGCCGCCGGAGAGCGGCGACGGTGAGGGGGCCTGGCGCGCGGTGTGGCGGCCGGACGTGCTGGTGCCCGACCTGGAGCCGGGCGAGCGGCTGACGGTCAAGACCCTCGACGCGGACCGCGGCGACCTGCTCGACGGCGACGGGAAGCCGATGGTGACCGAGCGGGGCGTGTGGCACATCGGGGTGGACAAGACGGCGGTCGAGGGGCTCGGCCAGGAGTCCGCGGCGCGCGACCTCGCGCAGCTCGTGGGCCTCGAGCCGAACGAGTTCTTCGCGCGCGTCGACGCGGCCGGGGAGAAGGCGTTCGTCGAGGCGATCACGATCCGCCAGAAGAACCCGGGCGTGGACTTCACGGTGGGGGACGCGCAGGACATCATCGGCGTGCGGGCGGTCGAGGACTCCCTCGAGCTCGGTCCGACGAGCACCTTCGCGTCGCCGATCCTGGGCCGGGTCGGCGAGGCGACCAAGGAGGTCATCGAGGAATCGGACGGCGCGGTGCAGGCCGGCGACGTGGTGGGCCTGTCGGGGGTGCAGCGCGCCTACGACGACCAGCTCACCGGCTCTCCGGGCGTCCTCGTGAGCGTGGTCCCGGCCGGCGACGGCGACGTGGGGCTGGACGGCGAGCCGGAGGAGGACGAGAACGAGGGCCGGGAGCTGTACCGCGTGGACGCCGTCGACGGCACGCCCGTGGCCACCACCCTCGACCAGCACCTCCAGAAGCTCGCGGAGAACGTGCTCGACGACGTCGACCCGGCCAGCGCGATCGTCGCGATCCGGCCGTCGGACGGCGAGGTGCTCGCCGCGGCGAGCGGGCCGGGCAGCGAGGGCTGGTCCACCGCGACGCTCGGGCAGTACCCGCCGGGGTCGACGTTCAAGGTGGTGGACGCCCTCGCGATGCAGCGGGCGGGGCTCACCCCGGACACGAAGGTCGCCTGCCCGGAGCACCTCACCGTGGACGGCCGGACGTTCGGCAACGTGCCCGGCTACCCGGCGTCGGCGACCGGGGAGGTGCCGCTGCGCACGGCGTTCGCGCACTCGTGCAACACGGCGATGATCGGGCAGCGCGACAAGGTGGCGCAGGCGGACCTGGCGACCGCGGCGTCCGACCTCGGGCTGGTCGACGACGAGGTGGCGTCGCCCGTGCTGGGCGTGCCCGCGTTCCTCGGCGCCGTGCCCGCGAAGGCGGACGGCACCGAGCACGCGGCGTCGATGATCGGCCAGGGCAAGGTGCAGGCGTCGCCGCTGGGGATGGCGACGGTCGCCGCGAGCGTCGCCGCCGGTCACCGTGTGCAGCCCGTGCTGGTGCGCGACGAGACGGGCGACGAGAAGGAGGCCTCCGCCTCGCCGTCGGCCGACGAGGAGGCGTCGGAGAAGGCCCCGAAGAAGCCCTCGACGCCGGGGGTGGCGGACGACGAGGCGGCGGTGCTGCGCGACCTGATGCACGGCGTCGTCACCGAGGGCAGCGCGGACATGCTGCAGGGCGTGCCCGGCATCGTCGGCGCCAAGACCGGCACCGCGCAGTACGGCGACGGGTCGAAGCAGCACGTGTGGATGCTCGCGATCGTCGACGACCTCGCGGTCGCCGTCTTCGTGGAGGACGGCCACCGCGGGTCGGACACCGCCGGCCCGCTCATGAAGGACTTCCTGGCGGGCCTGTGACCGGTCAGGCGCCGTGCTTGTGCGGCACGCCTGCCACGAGCCCGCCGTCGACGACGAACTCGGAGCCGGTGGAGTAGCTGGACTCGTCGCTCGCCAGGAAGACGATGGTCTGGGAGACCTCCTCGGGCCGTGCGCCGCGGCCGAGCGGGATGAGCAGGTCGCCCGCGTCGATGCCGGCGGTCATCGGCGTCTCGATGAACCCGGGGTGCACGGAGTTCACCCGCACGCCGTGCGGCCCGAGCTCGAGCGCGACCGACTTGGTGAGCCCGCGGACGCCGAACTTGGAGGCCACGTAGCCGTGCAGGCCGCGGCTCCCGCGGAGCCCCTCGACGGACGAGATGTTGATGATCGAGCCGGAGCCGGACCTGACCATGATCGGCGAGACGGCACGGATCCCCAGGAACACCCCCGTGAGGTTGATGTCGATGATCCGGCGCCAGGCGTCGGTGTCGAACTCGGTGATGGGGCCGCCGTTCGCGATGCCCGCGTTGTTCACGAGGACGTCGATCCGGCCGAACTCGTCCAGCGTGTAAGCGACGGCCTTCGCCCAGTCGTCCTCGCTGGTGACGTCGAGGTGCACGTAGCGGGCGACGTCGGTGCGGTCGCCGCCCAGCTCCGCGGCGAGGGCCTCGCCCTTCGCGTCGTCGAGGTCGGCGACGACGACCTTGGCGCCCTCGGCGGCCAGCGCGCGGGCGTGGGTGACGCCCATCCCGCCGGTCCCGCCGGTGACGATCGCGACCTTGTTGTGGACGCGGCTTCCTGTGCTGACGGCCATGTCGGCCCTCCTTCGTGGTTCTGATGTGGTGCGCGCACCGGGTGGGTGCACCTGCCCGCCTGGGACGCGACGGTCCCGGGACGGAGGGGACGTCAGGGGGACGGCGTGGTCCACCAGGCGGGCAGGGCGTCGTGGGCGACGCGCGGGAAGAACCCGGAGTCGCGGGGCGGGGGAGTGCTGAGCCAGACCTCGAGGGCGCCGACGGTGCCGAGCCCGACGTACGTCGCGAACGCGCGCGCGTAGCGGTCGACCTGGTCGGCGGGGGTGCCCGGGGCCAGGGGCATGAGGCCGGGGTGGGCGCGCAGGTGGTCGGTGAGGGTGCCGGCCACGTGATCGGCGAGCAGGCGCGCCAGCGGGGCGCTGAGGCCACCCTCGAGGGCCCGCTCGTACACGGGCAGGTGCGCCTCGACGTGGGCCTGCAGCGCGCCGGTGTACCGGGCGACCACCTGCTCGGCGTCGCCGTGGGTGGCGTGACCGGCGACCTGCCGCACGGCGGCGTCGAACTCCGCGCGGATGCGGTCGAGCTCGGCGCCGAGGACGCGGGCCAGCAGGTCGGCGGGGCTGGCGGCGTGGTCGTAGAACGTGGCCCGGTTGATGCCCGCGCGGGCGGCGACGGCGGACGCGGTGAGGGCGGCGACGTCCTGCTCCGCGGCCAGCTCGAGGACGGCTGCGCGCAGCGCCTCGGCGGTCCGCTCGACCCGCTTGTCCACGTCCGTCACCTCCCGACGCCTTCGACGGTACGCCGGGGAAACCAGTAAAGCAACAGGTGTCGTCTAACTCGCCCTGCGGGTGCGGGGTCGCCCGGCGCGGCAGTCTCTGCTCGGCGCGGCAGTTCGAGCTGCCGCGCCGAGCACGAACTGCCGCGCCGACGGTGCGGTCAGCGGCCGAACCGCTCCGACCGCTCGACGACGCGGCCCGCGCCGCGCCCGCGGTCGGCGGCGCGGTCCCAGGTGTAGACCTCGGTGCCGGTGACGAAGACGTGCTCGGCGCGCGAGCCGACGTCGAGGGGGTCGCCCGACCAGACGACGACGTCGCCGTCGAGCCCGGGCCTGAGCGCGCCGACGCGGTCGTCGAGGCCGAGGAACGACGCCGGGTTCACGGTGAGCGCCTCGAGCGCGACCCGCGGGTCCAGCCCCTCCTTCACGGCGAACGACGCCTGGTGCACGAGGAAGTTGATCGGCACCACCGGGTGGTCGGTCGTGATGGCGACGCGCACACCTGCCTCGGCGAGGCGGGCGAGGTTGGCGACGTCGCGGTCGCGCAGCTCCACCTTGGAGCGGGACGTGAGCATCGGGCCGTAGATGACCGGCACGTCCCGCTCGGCGAGCACGTCCGCGATCGCGGCGCCGTCCGTGCCGTGGTTGACGACGAGCCGGTAGCCGAACTCGTCGGCCAGCCGCAGCGCGGTCGCGATGTCGTCGGCGCGGTGCGTGTGCTGGTCCCAGGCGAGCTCGCCGGCGAGCACCCGCCCCAGCGTCTCCTTGCCGAGGTCACGGGCGAACGGCTCGCCCTTGGCCTCCGCCGCGTCGCGCTGGGCCACGTAGTGCTGCGCGTCGAGGAACGCCTGCCGGATGACGGCGGCCACGCCCAGGCGGGTGGACGGAGCCTTCTTCTGCTCGCCGTACACGCGCTTGGGGTTCTCGCCGAGGGCCGACTTCACGGAGACGGCGTCGCTGATCACCTGCTCGTCGACCGTGCGCCCGCCCCACGTCTTGATCGCGACGGTCTGGCCGCCGATGGGGTTGGCCGACCCCGGCTTCACGACGACCGACGTCACGCCGCCGGCGAGGGCGTCGCGGAAGCCCTCCTCCTCGACGTTGATCGCGTCCAGCGCGCGCAGGTGCGCGCCGTTCGGCCCGGTCTTCTCGTTGGTGTCGTCGCCGGCCCAGCCCTCTGCCTCCTCGTGCACGCCCACGTGCCCGTGCGCCTCGACGAAGCCGGGCAGCACCCACCGGCCGCCGACGTCGAGCGTCGGCACGCCGGCGGGCACCTCGACGTCCGCGCCGACGGCGGTGATCACGCCGTCCGTGACGAGGACGGTGCCGTTCTCGATCGGCAGCCCGTCGACCGGGACGACGTAGCCGTTCGTGATCGCGACGGACGAGCGGGCGGTGCGGATCGGTGCGGTCATGGCCGCCATCATGCCGCTACGGTCGGCGCATGCCGACCCGACACCTGCACGTGCTGCGACACGGTCTCGCGGACCCCTTCGGCGAGCTGACGGCGGAGGGGGAGCAGCAGATGGAGCTGGCCGGCCGCCGCCTGGCCGCCCTGCCGGTGGACACCGTCTGGCACTCGCCGCTGTCGCGCGCGGTGCGGTCGGCGCAGGTCCTGGGCGCGCAGCTGCCGGGCGTGCGGGTGCGCGAGGCGGCCGAGCTGATCGACCACGTGCCGTACCTGCCCGACCCGATGCCCGCCGCGTGGGCCGGGTTCTTCGACGGGTACGACGTCGCCCAGGCGGCCGAGGGCGAGCGGCTCGCCGCCGCGCTCACCACCCGCTTCGCCCGCGCCGTCGACGCCGAGACCCACGACGTGCTGGTCACGCACGCGTTCCAGGTCGCGTGGCTCGTGCGCGACGCCCTCGCCGCGCCGCCCGCGAGCTGGCTGGGGCTGCCTTACGGCAACGCCGCCCTCACGACGATCGAGTACCGCGACGACCGCAGCGCCTCCCTGATCGTCTACAACGACATGGGCCACCTGCCGGCCGAGCTGCGCTGGACCGGGTTCGGTCCCGCCGCCCGCCCCTGACTCGCACGGGACTCAGACCGTCGTCGGGACGTTCTCCTCCAGCTCGGCGAGCCAGGCGGCGGCGGACGCGTCGGACGGCATCCGCCAGTCTCCGCGCGGCGAGAGCGAGCCGCCGGCGGCGACCTTGGGGCCGTTCGGGATGGCGGACCGCTTGAACTGCGACGAGAAGTAGCGCCGGAAGAACACGGTCTCCCACTTCCGGATGGTCGCCAGGTCGTAGGCCGACCGCTCGTCGTGCGGGAAGTTCGGCGGCCACTCGCCGGCGTCGGGGTCGCGCCAGGCGTGCCAGGCGAGGAACGCGATCTTGGACGGCCGCAGGCCGTGGCGCAGCGTCCAGAACAGGGTGAAGTCCTGCAGCGCGTACGGGCCGATGGCGGCCTCGGTGGACTGCGGCGCCTCGCCCTCGCCGGCCGGGACGAGCTCGGGGGAGATCTCCTGGCCCAGGATCTCCAGGAGCAGGGCGTTCGTGTCGGCCTCGAACTGGCCGGAGTCCGCCACCCAGCGGATGAGGTGCTGGATGAGCGTCTTCGGCACGCCGGTGTTCACCGCGTAGTGCGACATCTGGTCGCCCACGCCGTACGTGCACCAGCCGAGCGCGAGCTCCGACAGGTCGCCGGTGCCGAGCACGATGCCGCCGCGGTGGTTCGCGAGCCGGAAGAGGTAGTCGGTGCGCAGCCCGGCCTGCACGTTCTCGAAGGTGACGTCGTAGACCTTCTCGCCCGCGCCGTAGGGGTGGCCGAGGTCGCGGAGCATCTGCTCGGCCGCCGGCCGGATGTCGAGCTCCTCGAAGTGCACGCCCAGCGACGTCGCGAGCCGGGTGGCGCGGTCCTTCGTCTCCGACGACGTCGCGAAGCCGGGCATGGTGACCGCGTGGATGTCGGTGCGGGGCCGGCCGAGCCGGTCCATCGCGCGGGCCGCGACGATCAGCGCGTGGGTCGAGTCCAGGCCGCCCGAGACGCCGATGACGATCTTCGGCTGCCCGATCGACCGCAGCCGCTGCTCCAGCCCGGCCACCTGGATCGAGTACGCCTCGTAGCAGTCCAGCGCCAGGCGCTCCGGGTCGTCGGGCACGAACGGGAAGCGATCCACCTTGCGCCGCAGGCCGACGTCGCCCGCCGGCGGGTCGACGGTCCACCCGACGGTGCGGAACCCCTCGACGCGGGCGCCGAGCGCGCGACGGTTGTCGTCGAACGACCCCTGCCGCAGCCGCTCCTGGCGCAGCCGGTCGAGGTCGACGTCGGCCACGGAGCGGCGCGCGCCGTCGGGGAAGCGCTCGGTCTCGGCGAGCAGGTCGCCCACCTCGTAGACCATCGTCTGGCCGTCCCACGACAGGTCCGTGCTCGACTCGCCCTGCGCCGCCGCGTACGCGTAGGCGGCCAGCCCGCGGTGCGACGCGGACCGGACCATGAGCCGCCGGTCCTCCGCGCGCGCGACCGTGATGGGGCTCGCGGACAGGTTGAGCAGCACCGTCGCGCCGGCCAGGGCCGCCTCCGCCGACGGCGGCACCGGCACCCACAGGTCCTCGCACACCTCGACGTGCACGACGAGCCCGGCGACGTCGTCGGCGGCGAACAGCAGGTCCGGGCCGAACGGCACGGACCCGTCCGCGAACGGCAGCGTCACCGTGGTGCCTCGGCGGTCGTCGCCGGGGGCGAACCACCGCTTCTCGTAGAACTCGCGGTAGTTCGGCAGGTACGACTTGGGCGCGACGCCGAGCACGCGGCCGCCCTGCACGACGACGGCGCAGTTCAGCAGCCTGTTCCCGACCTCCAGCGGTGCCCCGACGACCAGCAGCGGCCGCAGGCCGGCGCTGGCCTCGACGATCGCCGCGAGGGCGTCCGACGTCGCCTCCAGGAGCGTGTCCGCGAGGTGCAGGTCGTCGATCGCGTACCCCGAGACGCACAGCTCGGGGAAGACGGCGACCGCGACGCCGTCGTCGTGGCACGCGCGCGCCTCGGCGAGGATCGCGGCGGCGTTCGCGCGGGGGTCGGCGACGGTGACGGGGACGGTGCAGGCCGCCACGCGGGCGAAGCCGTGGGCGTAGGCCGAGGTGAAGTCCACCCCCCGAGTGTAGGAACGCCGCCCGTGCCCGCGAGACCTGGCCCTGACACGTCGGGCGGGCGGGTCGCTAGGGTCGGGCCGTGCACCCCCGACCCGCGCGCCGTCGTCGCGTCCTCGCCGTCCTGCTCGCCGCCGCGGTGACCCCCGCGCTCGCCGTCGCCGTCGCGCAGCCCGCCAGCGCGCACGACCGGCTCCTGTCCTCGGACCCGGCCGACGGCGCCACCGTGGACGAGGTGCCCACGCAGCTCACCCTCGTGTTCAGCGCCGACGTGCTGGCCGCGGGCGCCCAGGTGGCGGTCACGACGGCGGACGGCACGGTCCCGGCGGAGGTCACCGTCGACGGCGACGAGGCCGTCGCCGCGCTGCCCGACGACCTGCCCGGCGGCGACTGGGACGTGTCGTGGCGCGTCGTCTCCTCCGACGGCCACCCGATCGAGGGCGAGCTCGCGTTCACGGTCGACGCCGCGCCGCCGTCCCCGAGCGCCTCGCCGACCGCCTCGCCGACAGCCTCCCCGAGCGCCACGCCGTCGAGCACTCTCTCGAGCCCGACGTCGTCCGGGGACGCGACCGCGTCGTCCGGGCACGAGCACGACGGCGGGGGCACGCCGGGCGTGGACCTGGACGCCGACGGCGAGGCGGGGTGGGCGACGGCGTGGCTGTTCCCCGTGGCCGTGCTCGCGGTGGTGGGCGTGGCGGCCGCCGTCCTGCTGCAGCGGCGCCGCCGCGCCGCCGAGGACGCGCACGACGCCGGTGACGGCCCGCACACGACGGGCGAACCGCGCGAACCGGGCGAAACGCCCGGCGACGCGGACCACCCGACGTCCTGAGGGTTGCCCTGCCAGCACGCGATCTGTCCCGCCATGACGGCAGATACCGGGACAGATCGCGTGCTCGAAAGGTTCCCGATTCGAGGTGTCCGGCACGCCACGCGCGCAAAAGTCGCAGGAATCCGCGGATGTTCCCTAGTGTGTTCCCCGTCCTCCCGGCGCGAGCCGGGGTGGCGTACGAACGTGACGACGCGCGGGTCGCGTGCGTCGTGAACCGGAGAAGGGATGCACATGTCGCTGAACAAGTCCGAGCTGGTCTCGGCCATCGCCGGCAAGGCTGAGCTCAGCAAGGCGGACGCGGAGAAGTTCCTCAGCGCCTTCCAGGAGGTGCTCGAGGAGTCGCTCGCCAAGGGCGAGGCGGTCAAGGTCACGGGTCTGCTCTCGGTCGAGCGCGTCGAGCGCGCGGCCCGCACCGGCCGCAACCCGCGCACGGGCGAGGAGATCCAGATCCCGGCCGGCTTCGGTGTGAAGATCAGCGCCGGCTCGCTGCTGAAGAAGGCCGTCGCGAAGTGATCCTTCGCTGACACGACGCGTCGTGTCAGCGCTCCGGAGGCCCGCCGCCCGCATCCTGCGAGCGGCGGGCCTCCGGCGTTCCCGGACCCGGGCGCGGGCGGCGCCCGGCGCGTGGCGTCTGGATCGAGTCCGTCGGCGTCCCGGTCGGCCCGGGCGCGGCCGCGCGTTGTTGCGACCAGCATGACGACGAACCCGATCGACACCACCGCGGCTCCCGCGGCGGCCACGACGACGGCGGCACCGGGGGCGCCCGGCCCTCTCCCGCGCCGACGCGCCGCACTGGCGCTGGCCACGATGTTCCTGGGCAGCTTCTCCCTCGTGACGGCGGAGTTCCTGCCGCCCGGGGTGCTCACCCCGGTGGCGCAGGACCTCGGGGTGACCGAGGGCGTGGTGGGCCTCTCCGTGAGTGCCACGGCCCTCACCGCGCTGCTCACCGCCCTCGTGCTGGGTTCCCTGTTCCCGCGCACCGACCGCCGCACGCTGCTCGTGGTGCTCGCGATGGGCGCGGTCGCCTCCAACGTGCTGGTGGCGCTGGCGCCGAGCTTCGGCGTGCTCATGGCGGCCCGGCTGCTGCTGGGCGCGGCGCTGGGCGGATACTGGTCGATGTCGCTGGTCATCGCGACGCAGCTCGTCCCCGCGGACCGGGTGGGCAGGGCCATGATGGTGGTCAACGCCGGCACGACCGTCGCCACGGTGGCCGGCGTGCCGCTGGGCGTGATCCTCAGCGCCGCGGCCGGCTGGCGGGTCGTGTTCGTGGCCGCCGCGGTGATCACGGTGGTGACGGCGGTCGCGATGCGCGTCGCCCTGCCGCCGGTGGCGCCGACGCCGGGGATCGGCTGGTCGGCGACCGGGCGGGCGCTGCGGTCGCCGGGCGTCGGCGTGGGCCTGGTGGCCATCGTCGCGGTCATCGGCGGGCACTTCGCCGGCTACACGTACGTGCGGCCCGCGCTGTCGCTGCTGCCGGGGTCCGACGTCGGGACGGTCGCCGTGCTGCTCGCGCTGTTCGGCGTGGGCGGCCTGGTCGGCAACTTCGCGATCGGGGCGCTCGTCGACCGGCACCTCGCCGTGCTGCTGCTCGCGGTCCCCGTGGCGATCGGCGCGGGCGTCGCCGCCGTCGGGCTGGCGTCCGCCCTGCCGCTGCTCGTGTACCCCGCGGTGATCGTGTGGGGCGCGGCGTTCGGCGGCGTCCTCAACGTGGTGCAGGTGTGGATCACGCGCGTGATGCCCGGCCAGGTCGAGGCGGGCAGCGGGCTCGTCGTCGCCGCGTTCCAGACGGCGATCATCCTCGGCTCCGCGGTGGGCGGCCTCGGCGTCGACTCCGTGGGGGTCGGTCGGACCTACCTCGTGGCGGCGGTGGCCGCCGTCGCGGGCGGGGTCCTGGTGCGCAGCACGCTGTCGCGGCGGTACTCGGACGGCGTCGCGCCGGTATGACGGCGAAAGGCGCGGCCGAACGCCGTGTCGGAGCCGTAGCCCAGACGGCGGGCGATCGTCGCGACCGGCAGGTCGCCCGCCGTCAGGAGGCAGCGCGCGTGCGCCACGCGCACCTGTGCCAGGTAGCGCCCGGGGGGCAGCCCCGTCGCGGAGCGGAACCGGGCGGCGAACCCGGACCGGGAGGCGAGCGCCACCCGGGCCAGGTCGTCCACCGTCCACTCGCGGCCGGGGTCGGCGTGGATCGCGGCGACGGCGCTCGCCAGGCCCGGGTCCTCGCGCTGCATCAGCCAGCGGGCGGGGGCGCAGCCTCGCGCGTACCAGGCGCTGATCGCCATCGACGCCACGAGGGTGACGACCCGGTCGCCCAGCACGCTGCGCGGGGCGCGGTAGTCCTCGACCAGCGAGCGCAGCATCGTGGCGGCCGTCGGCTCGGTCTGGGGCAGCTCGGTGAGGAGCACGACGGCGGGCAGCACGCCCGCGCCGTCGTCCGCCCCCACGGGCGCCACCCGCACGCACTGCACGGCGGCGGTCGAGAGCGCGTGCACCTCGAAGCGTGGGCCGTGCGGCAGGAACAGGAAGTCGCCGGGCGCGAGGTCGGCGACGTCGCCCACGCCGCGCACGCGCACCAGGCCGTCGGTGACGAGCAGGAGCGCCGCGTCCCCGGAGGTGTGCTCGGCCCACTCGCCGGCGGCCAGGGTGTGCCGGGACCGTGCCACGAAGCGCCACTGCAGCCCCGCGAGCACGCGGTCGAGCTCCTCGGCGGCGGCCGACGCCGCGCTCGCGCCCGGCCCGTCGGCGCCCTCGGGGCCGACGGCGCACGACGGCGCGGGTAGGTCCGTCACGGTCATCGCGCCTCCCCGGGCGCGACGACCGGCGCGTCCGGCCCGGGCCCTCCAGGAGCATGCCACGCGGGGCGGACGGGTGCGCGACCGTCCTGTGCGACCGTCCCGAGCGACCGTCAGGGCGTCCGGATCCCGGTCGGCGCCGGCCGGAGATCGCGTCCACCGGGCGGGCGTGGCTACGCTCCGGGGGATGCGTCCCGACGACCTGAAGAACGTTCTCCATCCGAACGCGTCGCAGCTCGCGCTGCTGGCCGCCGCGGAGCGGCTCGTGGCGCGGTCGGGGCTCGAGGGCGCGAGCTCGCGGGCGATCGTCCGGGAGGCGGGGCACCGCAACAACTCGGCCGTGACGTACTACTTCGGGTCCCGACAGACGATGCTCGACGCGCTGTACCACTGGCGGAGCAGACCGATCAACGAGCACCGTGCGCGCCTGGTCGCCGAGCTGGTGGCCGCGGGGCGGGAGCGCGACCCGGAGGCGTTGGTGCGCGCGTACGTGGTGCCGTTCGTGACGGCGGTCGAGGGGCTGCGCCCCAGCTCCTGGGCCCGCTACACGCAGGCCGTGCTGCAGGACCGGCCGCTGGTCTTCATGGACTGGGTGCGGCGTGACGTGAAGCGCTACGAGGGGATCGCGGTGCCGGTGGTCACGACCCTCGACCTGCAGGACATGATGCGCGCCGTGGCGTGCGACGGGGTCGAGCCGCTGGCCGGTCTGCGGGTCGCGATCGTCTCGCGCGCGGTGGTCGCCGCGGTCGCCGCGTGGGAGGCCGACGACGAGCGGGACGACCTGGACCTGCCGCCCCTCGACGTCCTCACCGAGGAGCTGGTGCGCTCCGCCACGGGGATGCTCACCGCCTGACCGCCGGCTGCCCCACGGCCAGGCGGTGAGCGGCGACGCCGTCCCCCCGGACCGACGTCAGCTCTCGGCCGCCGCTCCCCGCCGGCGCGACGCCCGCAGCAGCAGCCCGCCCGCGGTGACCAGCAGCAGCGCGCCCAGCGCGGCCCCTGCCACCTCGGCGCCGGTGACGGGCAGGCCCCCGCCGCCCGGCGTGGTCGGCCCGTCGCCCGGGGCCCCCGGGGCGCCCGGCGATGTCGGCGTCGTCGGCGGGGTCGGCGAGGTGGCGCTCGCGGTCGGGTCCGGCGAGGGGCTCGGCGCCGGCGCGACGTCCTCGGCGGCGAGCACGAAGTCGAGGCCGGCCACCTCCGCGCCGTCGACCTCGAACCCCAGCGTCGGGTCGCCCTCGACGACGTAGCCGTCGGGCGGCGTGACGGTGGCCGTGTACGCGCCGTCCGGAAGGTCGGCAGTCCAGGTGCCGTCGTCGGCCGTGGTGACGGTGGCCGCCTCCGCGCCGTCCGCGCCGGTCACCACGACCTCGGCCCCCGGCACGGGGGCGCCGTCGGTGTCGGTCACCGTGCCGCCCACGGGGCGCCCGGGCGGCTCCACGGGCTCGGCGACGACGGCGAAGTCCTCCGCGAGGAAGCTCTCGCCCGCGGCCGTGACCGAGACGGACCGCTCGGTCACGTCGGCCGTGTACCCGTCGGGCACGGTGAGGGTGACGGTCCAGTCGCCGGGGGCGAGCCCGTCGACGAAGTAGCCGCCCGCGCCGTCCGTCGTCAGGGTGACGGGTCCGCCGGGGCCGCCGACCGTGATCGTGGCGCCCGGCACCGGGTCGCCCGCGTCGTCGGTCACCGTGCCGCCGACCGTGCCCGGCCGGGCGAGCGCGAAGTCGACACCCGTCACGTCGTCGGCGCCCACACCGACGTCCCGCGTGGCGGGGCCGTCGACGGTGTACCCGTCCGGCGCCTCCACGGTCACGGGGACGTCACCCGGCAGGACGCCCTCGAACGCGTAGGTGCCGTCCGCGCCGGTGGTCGTGCTGCGGTCGCCGAGCGTCACGACGACGCCCGCCACGGGCTCCCCGCCCGCGGTCACGGTGCCGGACACGGCGGCGGGCCCCTGCACCGTGAAGTCGTTGCCGGTGCTGGCTCCCTCCTGCCCGACGTCGACGACGAGGTTCGGCGGGGTGCCCGTGACGGTGTACCCCTCGGGCAGGTCGCCGAGCGAGACCTCGTACTCCTGCGGTCGGCCGTTCGCCACGTCCCACGCGACGTCGTCCACGAGGTACTCGCCGCGGGAGCTCGTCACGGCCGTGATCGGGTCGCCGCCGCCCACCGGCGTGAGCGTCACGGTGGCGCCGGGCACGGGGTTGCCGTCGTCGTCGAGCACCGTCCCGCTGACGGCGACGGGCCGGATGTCGCGGGCCATGAAGTCGGCGACGCCGTCGGTGTCGGAGAGGTCGACGTCGTCGACGACCGTCGGCCCCACCGCGACGAGCCCGAACGGGTGCGCGTCCGACGGGCCGGGCAGCTCGGTCAGCTCCACCCGGTAGCCGGGGGCGGCGGTGTAGCCCTCGAAGGCGTACGTGCCGTCGGCCGCGGACGTGGTGGTGGCGAGGGTCGTCCCGTCGGGGCCGAACAGCGTGAGGGTCGCGCCCCCGAGCGTGGCGCCGTCGTCCGTGGTGACGCTGCCCGCGACGTCGCGGGCCAACGACGCGAACCACGTCTGGTACACCGGGAACCCGGAGCGCTGGAAGAAGCCGATCGTCAGCCGCGTGACGGGCACGGTGGGCCGGAACCAGCCGGTCGCGCCGTTCGTGTCGGTCGCGGTCGCGTTGCCGCGGAGCTGCTGGGTGGCCGGGTCCCAGGTGGGGACCTCCGTGTCGGTGCACGACGGCGAGCCCGCGCCCTGGCAGTAGTTGAAGGCGCCCTGCCAGCCGAGCTCGTCGGCGGTGAGCTGCTGCCCGTCCGCCCCGACGGCGGAGACGCGCACCCAGTCGGCGTCGATGTCGCCGAGCACGAACGCCCAGCCGCCCGCCGGCGTCGGCCGCTCGAAGGCGTAGACGGTGGTCGACGGCGTCGTCGGGCGGTCGGCCTGCGGGCGCAGGTTGACGTAGGGCTGGTTCCGGCTCGAGCCGAAGACCTCACCGGGCGGCGTCGCGTCGGACAGCCACGACGAAGCTCCCGAGACGACACCGACGGCGCCCCCGCGCGAGTTGGAGGTCATGGTCGCGGCGGGGAAGCCCGCCGCGGGCAGCTGCATCGTCGTCGACCAGTCGCCGGCGGTCCCGGCGAGCGGCTCCCACCCCGCCCAGCCGGCGGTCGTCGCCGCGGTGGCCGCCGTGGGCGCCGCGACAGAGGAGAGCGCGGCGATCGTGAGCGCCGCGAGCGCGCTGAGGGTCCCCCTGGCACGGTTCACGAGGACACGGTATGAGACATGTGTCTTGACCGCGCGGCGTGGTGCGCCGGCTGAGGTCCCTCAGGTCGGTCAGAGGTCGCCGGTCTTCTCGAGGCGCTTCATCGCCACCCAGCCGATCGGCACGCGGGCCCAGTACGTGACGACGCGGTAGAGCATGGTCACGGTGACGGCGAGCGACGCCGGGATGCCGGCGGCGGTGAGCCCGGCGATGAGCGCGCCCTCGACGCCGCCCAGGCCGCCGGGCGTGGGCACCATCGCGCCCACGGAGTTGCCGACCAGGTAGATCACCGCGACGTCGATGAGGTTGAGCGACTGCCCGAACGCGGCGAGGGCGAAGTCGAACGCCAGCACGTACCCGAGCGTCATGATGACGTTGCCGCCGAGGCCCAGCGCGAGGCGGGTGGGCTGGCCCAGCATGGCCGACAGCCGGGGCCAGACCTGCTCGAGCGTCGGGCGCGCCTTCTCCCACGCCCACCGGCGGACGGACGGCACCAGGAGGATCGCGACGACGGCGATCGCGACGCCCGCGATCGCCAGCAGCACGGTCGTGGAGGGCAGGTCGATGAGGCCGCCGGACTGGGTGGACACCGACAGCACCACGAGCAGCAGCACCGTGACGACGAACTGCGACAGCTGCACCAGCGCGACCGTCGCGACCGCCATCGGAGTCGACACGCCGCGGCGGGTGAGCATGCGCAGGTTGAGCGCCGCGGGCCCGATGCCGGCGGGGGCGGCGAGCGCGACGAACGAGCCGGCCATCTGCGTCAGCGTGGCGCGCCACAGCGGCAGCTTCTCCGGCGAGAAGGCGCTGAACGTCAGGGCCGCGCCGAACCAGGTGAGGGCCCCGAGCAGGAACGACGCCGCGACCCACCAGGGATTCGCCTCGGTGATCGCGGAGGCGATCTCCTCGAAGTTCAGGGTCGTGACGATCACCGTGACGGCGACGATGGTCAGCGCGAGCGTGATGACCGTGCGGGCGCCGAAGCGGGTGATGTTCTGCGGCTGCACGTCCGCCTGCGGCAGCCGCTCGACGAGCGCCTCGCGCAGCTCGTCCAGCAGGCCCTTCGTGCGCCGCACCTCCTCGCGCGTCGGGCTGGGCAGCGCGATGGACTGCAGCAGCGGCCCGATGGCGGCGATGTCCTCGTCGGGCAGGGCGCGCACCGCGGAGGCGAGCGCGCGACGCGCCCCGACCTGCAGGGCCAGCAGCGCGAGCATCTGCGTGAGGTCCAGGCGTCGCGACAGGGTGCCCGACGCGATCTCGCCCTGCTCCCAGCCGGTGAGCCACACGTGCGGCGCGCCGGAGAGGTCCCGGTGCACCAGCACGACGTCGGGCGTCAGGGCGTGGTGGGTCAGACCGGCGTCGTGCGCGCGCCGCAGCTGCTCCCACGCCTGGGCGAGCACGGCGTCGCCGCGCGGCCCGTCGAGGTCGTCGGGCTCGAGGTCGCGCAGGGAGACGGCGCCGCGGGCGTGCTCCTGCACCAGCACCACGGAGTCGGCGGCGACGCCGATGCCCTCCAGCCGAGGGGTGCGCACGCCGGCCGCCTGCGCGGCGTACGCGAGCAGGGCGGTGCGCTCGGCCGCGGCGCGCAGCGAGATCGCGGCGCGGCCCTCCAGGCCGCGCAGCCGCAGGGCGCGCCACAGCCGCTGCACCGTGGTCAGCACCTGGCGGTCGCCGTCCAGCACGACGACGTCGCGGCGGGGCTCGCCGTCGCCGGTGAACAGCGCGTACACCCGGTTGTCGCCGGAGCGGGTGAGGGCCACGGCCGCCGCGTCCGCGGTCGTGGGGTCCGGCGGGAGCGTGTGTTCCTCGTCCTCCGGGGCGTCCACGACGTCGCCGTCGGCGTCGTAGGAGGCCACCGGGTCCTCCGGCACGGCGGGAGGCCCGTCGGCGTGCGCCTCGGCGTCGTCGACGACGGCGGAGACGTCGCGCACCCGCACCAGCGCCGTGGGGTGGAACCCGGCCCGCCGCACCGCGCCCACGAGGTCGGCGCCGTAGGCGCGCTCGCTGCGCACGCCGGACACGTACTGCACCGCCTGCCCGGCGAGGCGGCCGAGCAGCAGGGCGACGAGCACGCCCGGCAGCGACACCTGCCCCGTGATGAGCACGATGAACAGGGCCAGGTACAGCACGTTCCACGACCAGCGCACCGTGCGCCGGCGTGTGCGCGGCCCCGCCGTGGTGAGCAGGCCGGCGATCGCCGCCACGTACCCGGGGATGGTGAGCTGCCACGCGCCGTCGGTGAACACCGACAGCCCGCGCACCAGCTCGTCGCTGCCGAAGCGGGAGATGGTCAGGGCCGTGACGACGCCGAGCATGAGCCCGAGCGCGGCCGCGCAGATGGACTCCACCACCTGGCGGCCCAGCCGGCGCCAGCCCAGCTCGATCAGCACGGCCGCGGGCACGAACAGGGTGATGAGGCCCTCGAGGAGCGCGACCGGGATGAACAGGATGCGCGCCAGCAGGGAGCTGAACGTCCGCACGTCCTGGGTGACGCCCTCGGTGGTGGCGTGCGCGACGACCGACAGCACCAGCACCAGGGCCACGCCCAGCGCGCTGACCACCATGCCGAGCATGTCGGACGGGTGCCGCACCCGGGCCTCGGGGGTGTCGACGACGCGCACCAGGTCGGTCGGCGTGCCCTGGTCGGAGGTGTCGCCGCCGAGCAGGGCGCGCAGCGGGCCGGTCGGTGTCGCCGCGTCGCCCGCGGGGCTCCGGTGCGGAGGATCCTGGGCAGGACCCGCGGTGCTCGCTCCGGACATGCCGGAAAGTCTAGGTGTTGCCGGGCCTCACGGCCTGTGACACGAGGTAGAGAGCGGTGGTAGGTTCCCGGACCACGATGCGAACCTGCCCCCGGGTGTGACCCACACCCGTGACGGGAGCGACACACCGGTGTGCTAGAAACCCGCATCGTGACGAGTCCGCGGCCACCCGCCGCGGCCGGCCTGGACGAAGGGGACCACGACCATGAGTGCCATCAGAGGCTCGCGACGGCTGCTCGCCGGCGCCGCAGGAACGGCAGCGCTCGCGCTGGTGCTGACCGCGTGCGGCGGGGGTTCCGGCGACGGCGGGAGCGGCGGCGGAGGCAGCGCCGAGTCGCTGGTCGTCGGCACCACGGACAAGATCACGTCGCTCGACCCGGCCGGGTCGTACGACAACGGGTCGTTCGCGGTGATGAACCAGATCTACCCGTTCCTCCTGAACACCCCGTACGGCAGCCCCGACGTGGAGCCGGACATCGCGGAGTCGGCGGAGTTCACGTCGCCCAAGGAGTACACGGTCAAGCTCAAGCCGGGCCTGAAGTGGGCCAACGGCAACGACCTCACGTCCTCCGACGTCAAGTTCACCTTCGACCGCCAGCTCGCGATCGCGGACGAGAACGGCCCGTCGTCGCTGCTGTACAACCTCGACTCGGTGGAGACGCCGGACGACACGACCGTCGTCTTCAAGCTCAAGAGCGCGGACGACCAGATCTTCCCGCAGATCCTGTCGTCCCCTGTGGGCCCCATCGTGGACGAGGACGTCTTCTCGGCCGACGCCGTGACGCCGGACCAGGAGATCGTCGACGGCAAGGCGTTTGCCGGCCAGTACTCGATCACGAGCTACAAGGCCAACGAGCTCATCAGCTACGAGGCGTACGACGGCTACCAGGGCATCCTCGGCGCGGCCAAGACGCCGAAGGTCGCCGCCAAGTACTTCACGGACGCCTCCAACCTCAAGCTCGAGGTGCAGGACGGCTCGGTGGACGTCGCCCTCCGGTCGCTGTCGCCCACGGACATCGAGGACCTGCGCGGCGACGACGCGGTGAAGGTCGTCGACGGGCCCGGCGGCGAGATCCGCTACATCACGTTCAACTTCAACACCCAGCCCTACGGCGAGAAGCAGCCGGACGCCGACCCGAAGAAGGCGACCGCGGTCCGCCAGGCCGTCGCCGACCTCATCGACCGCGAGGCCCTGGCCGACCAGGTCTACAAGGGCACCTACACCCCGCTGTACTCCTTCGTCCCGGACGGCCTCACCGGCGCCACGGAGCCGCTCAAGGAGATGTACGGCGACGGCCAGGGCGGCGCCGACGCCGACGCGGCGAAGAAGCGCCTCGACGACGCCGGGGTCACCACCCCGGTCGAGCTGAACCTGCAGTACTCGAACGACCACTACGGCCCGTCGTCGGGCGACGAGTACGCGCTCATCAAGGACCAGCTCGAGGCGGACGGCCTGTTCACCGTCAACCTGCAGACCACCGAGTGGGTGCAGTACTCCAAGGACCGCACGTCCGACGTCTACCCGGCCTACCAGCTCGGCTGGTTCCCGGACTACTCGGACGCGGACAACTACCTCACGCCGTTCTTCCTCAAGGAGAACTTCCTGGGCAACCACTACGTGAACCAGGACGTGGAGGACATGATCCTCGAGCAGGCCGTCACGGCCGACGAGGCGAAGCGCACCGAGCTCCTGGGCCAGATCCAGGAGGCCGAGGCCAAGGACCTGTCGACCGTCCCGTACCTGCAGGGTGCGCAGGTCGCGGTCACCGGCGCCGACGTCACGGGCGTCGAGGACACCCTCGACGCGTCGTTCAAGGTCCGCTACGCCGCGCTGGCCAAGGGCTGAGAGACGGACTGAGCACTTCTCGTGTCTGCACGTAGCACGGCAGGGAGCGCACTGGGACGCTACGTCCTGGTGCGCTTCCTGCTCATCATCCCCACCGTGTTCATCCTGGTCACCACCGTCTTCGTGCTCATGCGCGCGACCGGTGACCCCATCACCGCCGCGCTGGGCGGCAAGCTTCCGCCCGACCAACTCGCCGAGCTGATCCATGCGGCCGGCTACGACCGACCCATCGTCGTCCAGTACTGGGAGTACCTCACCGGGATCTTCTCCGGCGACTTCGGCACCACGATCAGCGACAACCGGCCGGTCACCGAGGTGCTCACCACCTACGGGACGGCGACGCTGGAGCTCGCGTCGTACGCGATCCTCGTGGCTCTCGTGCTGGGCGTCCCGTTCGGCATGGTCAGCGGTTACTTCCGCGACCGTCTGCCCGATGCGGTGCTCCGCATCCTCGCGATCCTCGCGTACGCGACGCCGGTGTTCTTCGCCGGCCTCATCCTCAAGCTGGTGTTCTCCGTCTGGCTGGGCTGGTTCCCGGTGGCGGGCCGCGTGTCCACCGACGGGGAGATCGCGATGCAGCTCGCCGGCGCCGACTCCGGGTTCATGCTGATCGACGCGTTCAAGACGGGCGACCCCGCGGTCGTGCTCGACGTGCTGTCGCACGCCGCGCTGCCGGCGATCGCGCTCGGCCTGCTCACGGCCGGCGTGTTCCTGCGCCTCGTGCGCACCAACATGATCGGCACCCTCGGTACCGGCTACGTCGACGCGGCCCGCTCGCGGGGCGTCAAGGAGAGCCGCCTCGTGCGCAAGCACGCGTGGCGCCCGGCGCTCATCCCGATCATCACCGTGGCCGGCATGCAGGTCGCGATGCTGCTCGTGGGCGCCGTGCTCACCGAGACCACGTTCGAGTGGCGCGGCCTCGGCTTCCAGCTGTCGGAGTACCTGCAGGCGCGCGACTTCGTCGCCGTGCAGGGGATCGTCGTGCTGATGGCCGTGGTCGTGGCGGTGACGAACTTCCTCGTGGACGTCCTCGCCGCCCTGATCGACCCGAGGGTGAGGTACTGATGACCAGCGGAGAGATCACGAGCGTCGGCACGGCCGGCGCAGCCCCCGAGCACGTCGCCGGACGCGGTGCCTGGTTCAAGAAGCTGCCGGTGGTGCACCAGGTGCGCCAGAGCGTCGGGCTCCAGCGGGGCATGCTCATCGCGGGCCTCGTCCTGACGACGGTGTTCGTGCTGGTCGCGGTCTTCGCGCCGCTCCTGGCGCCGTACGGCTGGTCGCAGCTGCGCAGCGGGGACGGCGTCGCGTTCGGTGCCCAGCAGCCACCGTCGGCGGAGCACTGGTTCGGCACCACCGTCGGCGGCTACGACGTCCTGTCCCGCGTGGTGTGGGGCGCGCAGACGTCCCTGCTCGTCGTGATCGTCGCGGTCGCGGCGTCGATCGTCGTGGGCGTGCTGCTCGGCCTGGTGTCGGGCTACTTCGGCGGCTGGCTCGACCGGGTGCTCGTGGTGATCGCGGACGCGATCTACGCGTTCCCGTCCCTGCTGCTCGCGATCCTGCTCGCCATCGTCATCTCGGGCGGGCAGTCGAGCATGTGGGGCGGCATCCTCGCCGCCGCGCTGTCGATCACCGTGGTGTTCGTGCCGCAGTACTTCCGGGTGGTGCGCGCCGAGGTGGTGCGGATCAAGGCGGAGGCGTTCGTCGACTCGGCGCGCGTGCTCGGTACCGGGCACTGGCGCATCATGACCCGCCACGTGCTGCGCAACTCCACGCGCACGCTGCCGCTCATCGTCACGCTGAACGCGTCGGAGGCGATCCTCACGCTCGCCGGCCTGGGGTTCCTCGGCTTCGGCATCGAGCCGACGGCGGCAGCCGAGTGGGGTTACGACCTGCAGCGCTCGCTCGCCGACGTCACCTCCGGCATCTGGTGGACCGCGCTGTTCCCGGGTCTCGCCATCGTCCTCGCGGCGATGGGCATGACCCTCATGGGCGAGTCGCTCAACGACCTGGCCGACCCGCGCCTGCGCTCGCGTGCACGCTCCGGCCAGGTGGCGGGGGCGGTCGCGGCGACGTCGGTCGAGGCGGACGCCTCCGACCCGGAGAACCCGGCGTCCGCCGAGCACTCGGAGGAGAACCCGAAGGGAGGCGACGCATGAGCGCCGTCGCATCGAGCGCCGCCGCATCGAACGGCGCGGTCGCGCCGAACGGTGCTGTCGCGTCGATCAGGGACCTCGAGGTCTCGTTCGCCACGGACGCCGGGCCGGTACGGGCCGTCGCCGGCGTGAGCCTCGACGTCCAGCCGGGCGAGGTGCTCGCCGTCGTCGGCGAGTCCGGCTCCGGCAAGACCGTCACGGCCAAGACCATCCTGGGCCTGCTGCCGGAGACGGCGACCACGAGCGGCGCCGTCGTCCTCACGGGGCGCGACGGCGCGGCGACGGACGTCGTCGCGGTCTCGGCGTCGAAGCTGCGCCAGGTGCGCGGCCGCGACGTGGCGATGGTGTTCCAGGAGCCCTCCAGCGTGCTCAACCCCGTGTACACGGTGGGGTGGCAGATCGCCGAGGGCATCCGTGCGCACGGCGACGTGTCGAAGAAGGAGGCGCGGCGACGGGCGATCGAGGTGCTCGGCACGGTCGGGATCCCCGACCCCGAGCACCGCGTCGACCACTACCCGCACCAGTTCTCGGGCGGGCAGAAGCAGCGCATCGTCATCGCGATGGCGCTGGTGCTGGGGCCGAGCCTCATCGTCGCGGACGAGCCGACGACGGCGCTGGACGTCACCGTCCAGGCCGAGATCCTCGACCTGCTGCGCCACCTGCGCGACGAGACCGGCACGGCGATCGTGCTCATCACGCACAACATGGGCGTGGTGGCGGACCTGGCCGACCGGGTCGCCGTGATGTACCAGGGCAAGGTCGTGGAGCAGGCGCCGGTGGGCGACCTGTTCACCGACCCGCAGGCCGACTACACGAAGGCGCTGCTCAAGGCCGTGCCGCGCGTCGGGGAGGGCACCGTCCGCGCCGTCGAGCGCGCCGCCGCCCGCCCGGAGGGGTGGGCGGCGTCCGAGCCGGTGGTGCGGGCCGAGGGCCTGACCATCACGTACCCGGGGCGGTTCCGGCAGCCGGCGTTCACCGCGGTGGACGGCGTGGACCTCGTGATCCGCCCCGGCGAGGTGCTGGGGCTGGTGGGGGAGTCGGGCTCGGGCAAGACGACGATCGCCCGCGCGATCGCCGGCCTCACGCCCGTGAGCGGCGGGTCGCTGCAGGTGCTCGGCACCGAGATGCGCGGCGCCAAGGGACGTGACCTCAAGGCGATGCGCCCGCGGCTGGGGTTCGTGTTCCAGGACCCGGCCACGTCGTTCAACCCGCTGCTGACCATCGCCGAGTGCGTGGCGGAGCCGCTGGTCGTGCACGGGCGGGTGCGCAACCCGGAGGCCGCGCGCGGCCGCGTCGACCAGCTGCTCGAGGCCGTCCAGCTGCCCCGCAGCTACGGCGACCGCTTCCCACACGAGCTGTCGGGCGGGCAGCGGCAGCGCGCGTCGCTGGCGCGCGGCCTGGCGCTCGACCCGGAGCTGCTCATCGCCGACGAGCCGACGTCGGCCCTCGACGTGTCGGTGCAGGCGCGGGTGCTGGAGCTCTTCGCCGAGCTGCAGAAGGAGCTCGGCTTCGCCTGCCTGTTCGTGTCGCACGACCTCGCCGTCGTGGACCTCCTGGCCGACCGCATCGCGGTGCTCTACCGCGGGCACCTGGTCGAGGAGGGTACGGGCGAGCAGGTGCTCGGCGCCCCGCGCGAGGACTACACGAAGCAGCTGCTGGCCTCGCTGCCGGTGCCCGACCCGGACGCGCAGGCCGTGCACCGGGAGGAGCTGCTCGCCCTCCGGCAGCGCTGACCCCGGCGGGACGCGCTCGGTCGCCGATCAGAGGCCGAGCGCGTCCTTCCACCCCTGCGGCAGCAGCGCGTAGCCGACGAAGGCGACGACGTCGAGCAGGGTGTGCGCGACGACGAGCGGCACCACCCGCTGCCGGCCCCACCGGCTGGTGTAGAACCACGAGAACACCAGCCCCATCACGACGTTGCCGAAGAACGGGCCGATGCCCTGGTACAGGTGGTACGAGCCGCGCAGCAGCGAGCTCCACACCACGAACCACAGGCGGGACCACCCGAGGTCGCGGGTGCGCTCGTGCAGGTACGCGACGGCCACGACCTCCTCGAGCAGACCGTTCTGCAGGGCGGCGACGACGAGGACCGGCACCGTCCACCAGTGCTCGTTCAGGGCGCTGGCCTGCACCTGGACCGTGATGCCGAGCAGGCGGCCGAGGGCGTAGAACGCGAGCCCCGGGATGCCGATGGCGGCGGCCAGCGCGAAGCCCCACGCGACGTCGCGGCCGGGGCGCGCGTCCTCCAGGCCCCAGTCGAGGCCGATCCGACGGCGCGTGCCCCGCCACGTGGCGCCCGCCCGCCCGCTGAGCAGGTACAGCGCCAGCGCGACCGGGACCAGCGCGAAGAAGATCCCCAGCAGCTGGTAGGTGAGGTCGAGGAGCGAGCGGTCCGACTGGCTGGCGTTGAGGGTCGCGGACTGCTCCGCGAGCGGGGTCTCGGCCGTCAGCCTCGCGATGATGTTGACCAGGGCGTACACGCCGCTCTGCCCCAGGCTGAGGCCCAGCACGATCCAGATCTCGGCGGTGGTGCGGCGTCGCGCCGCGGGCGTCATCGTCTGCGGGTCGGCCACCGTCCGGTTATAGCACCCGCCCCTGGACGGCGGTCAGGAGGACGGCGGCGTCCTTGAGCGCTGGTCCCCGGGTTCAGGGGCGCGGGCGTCGCAGGTGCAGCGATCCCGCGTGACGACGGGGTGGCGCGGCTCTCGCCGCACAGCACCACCAGCAGGTTGGAGAACGTGGTGGCGCGGCGCTCGTCGTCGAGCGTGACGACGCCCTCGGACTCGAGGCGGTTCAGCGCGTCCGCGACCATCGAGACGGCGCCCTCGACGATCCGCGACCGGGCGGCGATGATCGCGCCCGCCTGCTGGCGCTGCAGCATGGCCCGGGCGATCTCCGGGGCGTAGGCGAGGGGGGGGGGGGGTTGTGCGCGGAGCCGCTCGGTGTCATGATCAACAAACCAGTTTGCAGCGCAAAGTCGTCTGCAGGATCCTCGAGAGGGAGCCATGACCGACCACCCCGACCGCCCTGGCGACGCCACCGACGACGCCGGGCTGGCCGCCGCCGACTCGCTCCGGCTCATCCGCGAGCAGCAGGACCGGGCCCGCGCGGCCCTCGGGCCGGACGGCCGCGCGCTCTACGGCGCGTGGGGCGTCGCATGGCTGGCCGGCTACCTGGTGCTGTGGTTCAGCGCGCAGGGCCGCGAGCAGCCGGAGGCCTGGGCGTACTGGGTCTTCGCCGGCGCCCTCGCCGCGGCCGTCGTGTTCACGATGGTGCACACCATGAGCCGCACGTCCGGCACGCGCGGCGTCTCCGCCCGGACGGGCGCGATGTACGGCTGGGCGTGGATGCTCGGCTTCCTCACCTTCAGCGCGTTCCTCGGCGGGCTCGCCCGCGCGGGCGCGGACGGGGAGCTCATGGGCCTCGCCAGCAACGGCGGCGCGTGCCTCGTCGTCGGGCTGCTGTACCTGGGCGGGGCGGTCGCGTTCGACGACCGCTCCCTGTTCGTCCTGGGCGGGTGGATCCTGCTCGTCGCCGCGGCCGCGACGCTCGCCGGCCTGCCCCTCACCTACCTCGTGATGGCGTTCGCCGGCGGGGGCGGCTTCCTCGTGATGGCCCTCGTCGACCACCTGCGCATCGTGCGCCGACGGCGCCGCGCGGGGGAGGGGGCGGGCCGTGGCTGACGCCCTCGACCCGGTCATCCACGCGCCCGCCCGGCTGCGCGTCGTCGCGACGCTCGCCGCCCTGGACGCCGGCGACGAGCTGAGCTTCCCCAGGCTGCAGAAGCTGCTCGACATGACCGCCGGGAACCTGTCCACCCACCTGCGCAAGCTCGAGGACGCGGGCTACGTCCGCGTCACCAAGACCCACGAGGGCCGCACCCCCGCGACCTATCTCGCGCTCACCCCGCAGGGGCGCCGCGCGTTCGAGGACTACCAAGAGGCCCTGACCGGCCTGCTGAGAGGAGCCGGATCATGACCCGCACCCGCCCCCCGGAGCGTGCCCCCGCCCGGGCCGACACGCCGCCCGTGCCCGCCGCCGCGCCCGACCCCGTGCCCGCAACGGTCCCCGCCGTCGTCGCCGTGCGCGGTGTCACCCGGCGGTTCGGCGACGTCGTCGCGCTCGACGACGTGTCGCTCGACGTCGGGCCCGGCGAGCTCGTGGGCCTGCTCGGGCCCAACGGGGCCGGCAAGTCCACGCTGCTCTCGCTGGTCAGCGGCCAGCGCCGCCCCGACGCGGGCACCGTGCGCCTGCTGGGCGGCGACCCGCGCGACGCCGCCAGCCGCGCCGGCCTCGGCATCACCCCGCAGGAGACGGGGCTGCCCGCCACGCTGCGGGTGCGCGAGGTGGTCGACTTCGTCGGCGGGCACTTCGCCGGCCCCGTGCCCACCGGCGAGCTGCTGGAGCAGTTCGGGCTCGCCGACCTGGCCCGCCGCCAGACGGGCGCCCTGTCCGGCGGGCAGAAGCGGCGGCTCGCCGTCGCGCTGTCGCTGGTGGGGCGGCCGCGCGTCGTCCTGCTCGACGAGCCCACCACCGGGCTCGACGTCGGCGCCCGCCAGGCGCTGTGGGACGCGATCCGCGCCTACCACGCGGACGGCGGCACGGTCCTGCTCACCAGCCACTACCTCGAGGAGGTGCAGGCGCTGGCGCAGCGCGTCGTCGTCATCGACCGCGGCGTGGTGCGGGCGGACGACACGCTCGACGCCATCCTGCGACGCGTGGGCCTGCGGCGGGTGGCGCTGCGCGCGACGGCCGACCTGGCCGCGTGGCCCGGCGTCGTGCGCGCCGAACGACTCGACGACGGCACGCAGGAGCTGTACACGGCGGACGCCGACGAGCTCGTCCGGTCGCTGGTGCGCGGCGAGGTGGACTTCCACGACCTCCGCATCCGGGGCGCGAGCCTCGAGGAGGCGTTCGAGGAGATGGTGACGGAGGCGGCACGATGAGCGCGACGACGACCCCCACCCGGGCGGGGACGGCCCCGGGACCGCTGCGGCTGACCTGGCTGCACCTGCGCTACCAGTTCCTCGAGACGGTGCGGGTGCCCATCGCGGTGCTGGGCAACATGCTGTTCCCCGCGCTGGCGATGTTCTTCTTCGTCGTGCCGCAGCGCGAGGTCGCGCAGAACCCGCTGTGGGCCACGATGTCGGTGGCGAGCCTCGGCCTGTTCGCCGTCTGCTCGGCGAGCCTGTTCACCTACGGGCTGGGCGTGGCCGAGGACCGGCAGCTCCCGTTCGACCCGTTCCTGCGCTCCCTGCCCGCCGGCCCCGGCCCGCGGATGGTCGCGCGGATCGGCAACGGCGCGATCTTCGCGCTGTTCGGGTTGGTCCCGCTGATCCTCATCGGCTGGCTTTTCACGGCGGCGACCGTGACGTTCGGGCAGCTGCTCGCCGGGGTGGGCACCATCCTGCTGGTCTCCGTGCCGTTCGTGCTGCTCGGCATGGCGGTGGGGTACTCGCTGTCCGCCAAGGCCGCGCTGCCGGTCGTGCAGGCGGTGCTGTTCCCCCTGGCGTTCGCGGGCGGCCTGTTCCTGCCGCCGCAGGCGTTCCCGGAGTGGCTGGACGCGATCTCGCAGGCCACCCCGACGCGCGCCGGTCGTGACCTGCTGGTGCAGGCGCTCACCGGCGAGCCCGCCTACGGGCTGGCGTGGGTCGTGCTGCTCGGCTGGACCGTGCTGTTCGCCGTCCTCGCCGCCGGCGCCTACCGCCGCGACGAGGGCCGCCGCTTCCGCTGACCTGCCTGCCCGCCACCGGCTGTGTTGTGGGCGCGATGTCGGGGACCATGCGTCCCCGACATCGCGCCCACACCATCGCGGGAGGGTCAGCCGGCGCGGCGCAGGCGCAGCGAGTTGCCGACGACGATGACGGACGACGCGGCCATGGCCGCCCCGGCGATCATCGGGTTGAGCAGGCCTGCCGCGGCGAGCGGGATCGCCGCCACGTTGTAGGCGAAGGCCCAGAACAGGTTCTGCTTGATCACGCGCAGCGTGCCGCGCGAGAGCCGGACGGCTGCGGGCGCGGAGCGCAGGTCGCCGCGGACGAGCGTGATGTCGCTCGCCTCGATCGCGACGTCGGTGCCCGTGCCCATCGCGAGCCCCAGGTCCGCCGTGGCGAGGGCGGCGGCGTCGTTCACGCCGTCGCCGACCATCGCCACGACCCGGCCCTCGGAGCGCAGCCGCGTCACGACCGCCGCCTTGTCCTGCGGCAGCACGCGGGCGATGACGTCCTCCTCGGCGATGCCGACCTCACGGGCGGCGACGCGGGCCGCGCCCTCGCCGTCGCCGGTGAGCAGGACCGGCCGGAGCCCGAGGTCGCGCAGCTCGCGCACCGCCTCGGCGGAGGTCGCCTTGACCGGGTCGCGCAGCACGACGACGCCGCGGGCGGCGCCGTCCCACGCGACGACGACGGCGCTCGCGCCGGTCGCCTCGGCGTCGGCGAACGCCGCCGCGAGGTCGCCGTCGAACGCGACGCCCTCCCCGGCCAGCCACGACGGCTGCCCGACGAGCACCCGCCGGGCGTTGAGCCCGCCGTCCGCGGCGAGCCCGGCGAGGCCGGAGTGCGCCCGCCGCACGACCGCCTCGACCCCGCCGCCCGGCGTCGCGCGGAAGTCGAACGCCTGCAGCGCGCCGATCCCGACGCCGTCCGCCCCCGTCCCGCCCGACCTGTCAGGGCCAGGACCATCAGAACGTGCTCCTGGTCCTGACAGCTCGCGTGCGGCGGCCGCGACGGCGTGCGCGATCGGGTGCTCGCTCAGGGCCTCGACGGCGCCGGCGTACGCCAGCACCTCGTCCTCCCGTGAGTTGTCACGGCCAGGGCCATCAGAACCTGCTCCTGGCCCTGACAGCTCGGCGACGACGCGCTCCACCTGCATGCGGCCCTCGGTGACGGTGCCGGTCTTGTCGAGCACGACGGTGTCGACGCGGCGGGTGGACTCCAGGATCTCCGGGCCCTTGATGAGGATGCCGAGCTGCGCGCCGCGGCCGGTGCCGACCAGCAGGGCGGTGGGGGTCGCGAGGCCGAGGGCGCAGGGGCACGCGATGATCAGCACCGCGACGGCGGCGGTGAAGGCGAGCTGGACGTCGGCGCCGGCCAGCAGCCAGCCCACCAGGGTGAGCACCGACAGCCCGATGACGATCGGCACGAAGACGGCGGAGATGCGGTCGGCGAGCCTGGCCACGGGGGCCTTGCCGGTCTGCGCCTGGGACACGAGGCGCCCGATCTGCGCGAGCGTCGTCTCCTCGCCCACGCGCGTGGCGCGCACCAGCAGGTGGCCGGACGTGTTGACGGTCGCGCCGGTGACGGCGTCGCCGGGGCCGACGTCGACCGGGACCGGCTCGCCCGTGAGCAGCGACGTGTCGACGGCGCTCGCGCCCTCGACCACCTCGCCGTCGGTGGCGACCTTCTCGCCCGGCCGCACGACGAACACGTCGCCGACGGCGAGGTCCGCGACGGGCACGCGCTCGGTGACGCGCCCGCCGTCGGGACCGGTCAGGGGTGCGCCGTCGGGTGCGAGCCGCACGCGCTCGGCGTCCTTGGCGCCCAGCTCCAGCAGGGAGCGCAGGGCGTCGCCGGCGCGGCGGCGGGAGCGGTGCTCGGCGTAGCGGCCGGCGAGCAGGAAGGTCGTGACGACGGCCGCGACCTCGAAGTACAGCTCGGGCGCGCCGCCCGACTCGGACGGGATCAGCGACGGCCGCATCCGCATGCCGAGCTCGCCCGCCCCGCCGAGCGTGAGCGCCCACAGG
The DNA here is from genome assembly GCF_050311635.1 of Isoptericola nanjingensis. Taxonomy (NCBI): domain Bacteria; kingdom Bacillati; phylum Actinomycetota; class Actinomycetes; order Micrococcales; family Promicromonosporaceae; genus Isoptericola; species Isoptericola nanjingensis. The sequence continues at coordinate 527,592 of NZ_JBNOZL010000002.1, forward strand.
GACCACAGCGTCGCGGCGGCCACGCCGAGCGAGACCAGCGTGTCCATCGTGGACGCGCCGTGCCGGGCGGCCCGCGCCGCGGCGGTGTGGAACGGCCACGCGCCCCACGTCACGACCGGCAGCGCGGCGGCGGCGACCACCCACTGCCAGCCCGTGAACTGCAGCGCGGGGATCATCGACAGCACGACCACCGGCACGGTGAGCGCCGCGGACGCGACGAGCCGACGGCGCAGGTCGGCCCCGCGGGCGTCGCCGGGGGCGGACGTGTCGGACGGAGGTCGTACCGGGGTGCGCTGAGCCTCCGACAGGTCGGGGGCGGGCGGGGCGACGTCGCGGCGGCCGGTGATTCGGGCGCCGTAGCCGGCCTTCTCGACGGCCTCGACCAGCGCGGCGTCGTCGACGGGCGCGGTGAGCTCGACGTGAGCGCTCTCGAGCGGCAGGTTCACCGTCGCGGTGACGCCGTCGACGCGGTTGAGCCGCTTCTCGACGCGCGCCACGCACGACGCGCAGGTCATGCCCTCGATGGCGAGGTCGATCTCCAGGATCGGAGGGCCGGCGGCGGGCCCTGCCGGGTCGACCGGCGAGGACGTGGGGGTGCTCATGAGGGTGACTCCCTGAGGTGCTGGGTGGAGGTCACCCGCGACGACCCGGGGCGGCGGGGTCGCGGTGGGGGCGCCGGGTCGGGGGGACGGCGGCGCGGCGCGGAGGGCCTGGGTCGCGGCGGCTCGTGGTGGTCGAGCGGCGCGACGGTTCGGCAGGCGGTCCGCGGGGATGGGCTCCGGGGAGCGGGGACTCAGGCGCGCGGGGGCACGGCCAGGTCGTAGGTCTTCCGCGCCGGGCCGGTCTCGGTGGCGGAGGCCTCGCCGGTGCCGCAGCCGCAGGCGCAGTTGTGCGCCTCCTGGCGGGCGGGCGCCTGCGCGGCCTGCTGGGCGGCGAGCGCGTCCTGCTGGACGGCGACGGACTCGACGTCGTAGCCCGCCTCGTCGACGGCCTCGCGCAGCGCGGCCTCGTCGAGCGGGGCGTCGGAGAAGACGGTGACGTCGGAGGTGCCGCCGGCGTGCAGCTCGACGGAGACGTCCTCGACGCCGGGGACGGCGGAGAGGTCCTTGGTCACGTGCGCGACGCAGTTGCTGCAGGTCATGCCGGTGACGCCCAGGGTGGTGACGGTGCTCATGCGTGCTCCTTCATCGAGGGTGGATCAGCAGGGGTGAGACGTGGGTCAGGACCGGACGAGCCGGCCGATGGCGTCGGCGGCCTCCTTGACCTTCGCGGCGCCCTCGGCCTCGGACGCGCGGGCGGCGTCGACGACGCAGTGGCCCAGGTGGTCCTCGACGAGGCCGATGGAGACCGCCTGCAGCGCCTTGGTCACGGCGGACACCTGGGTGAGGATGTCGATGCAGTAGACGTCCTCGTCGATCATGCGGGCGATGCCGCGCACCTGGCCCTCGATGCGGCGCATGCGCTTGAGGTAGGCCTCCTTGTCGGAGGCGTAGCCGTGCGGGCCGTCGTGCGGGTGGCCGCCGTCGGTCGCAATGTCGGGGAGGGGCGTGCCGGTGTCGGTCATGGGTCCACCATACCCCTAGGGGGTAATGCGTCAACCCTTGAAGCGGTCAGCCGACGCGGAACGGCGTCACCAGCAGGTCGTCACGGCGCGAGCTCGGACCGACGAGCAGCTCGAACTCGCCCGGCTCGACGACGCGGCGGCCGGCGGCGTCGACGATCGTGCAGTCCGTGGCGGGCACCTCGACCTCGACGACGACGCTCTCGCCGGGTGCCAGCGGCACGCGGCGGAAGGTCTTCAGCTCCCGGTCCGCCCAGGTCACGGACGTGACCTTGTCGCTCACGTACACCTGCACGGTCTCGACCGCCGGGCGGGCCCCGGTGTTGGCGACGGTGACGCGGCCCCGCACCACGCCGTCGGCCGCGACGTCGGCGGCGTCCAGCTCCAGCCCGGAGTACTCGACCGTCGTGTACGACCGGCCCTCGCCGAACACGTACGGCGGGCGCTGCGTGAGGTCGGCGTACCGCGTGCCGTGCTGGCCGCGCACCTGGTGGTAGAAGACCGGCTGCTGCCCGGCGTGCAGGGCGTAGGAGATCGGCAGGCGGCCGGTCGGCTCGACCAGCCCGAGCAGCAGCTCCGCGACGGCCCGGCCGCCGCGCATGCCGGGGTTGGCGGCGTGCACGAGGGCGGCGGCGCGGCCCACGGCCTCGGGCAGCACGAGCGGCTTGGAGGCGACGAGCACGACGACCACGGGAGTGCCCGTCGCGACCAGCCGCTCCAGCAGCTCGGCCTGCCCGCCCTGGAGCTCCAGCGTGGCGGTCGACCTGCCCTCGCCCGCCAGCGCGACCTCGTCGCCCAGCACGGCGACGACGACGTCCGCCGTGAGGGCCGCGTCCTCCGCCTCGGCCAGCAGGGCCGGGTCGGACGGCGCGGGCAGGGCCGCCGGCGGGCGCGGCTGCCCGTCGGGGAAGTGCGTGCCGTCGGGGTCGGGTCCCAGCTCGACGATGTCGGCGCCGCGGGCGTACGTCACCTCCCACGACGGCGGCGCGACGGCGCGCAGCCCGTCCAGCACCGTCTCGGTCAGCTCGCGCGGGTGGCCGTCGCGGATCCAGCTCACCTGGCCCGACGCGCCGGCCCAGTCGCCGAGCTGGGCGTGCGGGTCGTCGGCGTTCGGTCCGACGACGGCGACGCGCAGCGGCGCGGCACCGGTCGGGGCGACCGCGCGCCCGTCGTCGTCCGCCACGAGGCCGCCCGCGAGCGGCAGGGTGCCGTCGTTCTCCAGCAGCACCAGCGAGCCGCGCGCGACGTCGAGGGCGAGGTCGCGGTGCTCCGCCGAGCCGACGACGGCCTCGATGCGCTCGCCGACCGGCGCCCGCGGGTCCTCGAACAGCCCGAGGTCCACCTTGAGGCGCAGGATGCGCCGCACCGCGTCGTCGAGCCGCGTCTCGTCGATGCGCCCGTCGGCGAGGGCCTCCTGCGCGCCCTCGAAGAACGTCGGCGTCGCCATGATGACGTCGTTGCCGGCGCCGACGGCGGCGGCCGACGCGGCCGCGTGGTCGGGGCTGACGAACTGCTCCCACACCATGCGGCCCACGTTGTCCCAGTCGGTGACGAGGGTGCCGTCGAAGCCCCACTCGTCCTTGAGGACGCCCTGCAGCAGCCAGCGGCTGGTCGTGATGGGGACGCCGTCGATGGCCTGGTAGCCGATCATCACGGTGCGCACGCCCTCGCGGACCACGCGCTCGAACGGCGGCAGGAACCAGGAGCGGAGCTTGCGCGGCGTGAGGTCGGCCTCGGTGGCGTCGCGGCCGCCCTGGGTCTCGGAGTAGCCGGCGAAGTGCTTGGCCGTCGCGAGCACCGCCGTCGGGTCGGTGAGCCCCTCGCCCTGGTAGCCGCGCACCATCGCGGCGCCGAGCTCGCCGATGAGGTACGGGTCCTCGCCGAACGTCTCGTTCACGCGGCCCCAGCGCAGGTCGCGCGTCGCGCAGAGCACGGGGGAGAAGGTCCAGTGCAGGCCGGTCGCGGCGGCCTCGACCGCCGTCGCGCGGGCCGCCCGCTCCACGAGGTCGAGGTCCCACGTCGCCGCCATCCCCAGCTGGCTGGGGAAGACGGTCGCGCCGGGGAAGAAGCCGTGCCCGTGGATCGCGTCGTCGGCCACCAGCAGCGGGATCCCCAGGCGCGTGCCGCGGGCCAGCTCGATCGCCTCGACGACGCGCGAGGGCGACGCGTGCAGGATCGACCCCGCCAGCCGCTCGACGACGATCTCGTCGAGGTCGTCCATCGCGTTGAGCTGCAGCATCTGCCCGACCTTCTCGGGCAGCGTCATGCGGCTCAGCAGGTCCTCCACCCGTGCGGCGGGGGACAGGGACGGGTCGCGGTACGGCAGGTCGGTCATGGCTCCTGAGCCTTCCGTCGGTCGAGGATCGCTGAGGTAGTACGAGTCTCCGCGAGGTAGTACCGCACCCCGCGAGGTAGTACGGGCCGTGCCGAGGTCGTGGGCAGCCCACTACCTCGGCAGGGTCCGTACCGCCTCGCGGACGGGGTCAGCGGACGGTGAGGCCGTTCGCCTGCGCGACGGAGCCCAGCCAGCCCAGCGACGGCTTCGGGCGGCGCTCGAACGTCTCCTTGTCGAACTCGACGAGCCCGAACGTGGGGCGGAACCCGGAGGCCCACTCGTAGTTGTCCAGCAGGCTCCAGTGCAGGTAGCCCCGCACGTCGATGCCGTCGGAGATGGCGGCGTGCAGGCCGGCCAGCGCGCCCTCGGTGTAGTCGATGCGGCGCGCGTCGTCCTGGGTCGCCATGCCGTTCTCGGTGACGAACACCGGCACGCCCTCGGTCTTCTCCCACGCCGAGCGCACGCCGTGCTCCAGGGCGAGGGGGTAGAACTCCCAGCCGGTGAGGGTGGTCTCGACGCCCTCGGGCACCTGGCGCGGGCCGTCGGGGCCGATGATGGTGCGGGTGTAGGCCTGGACGCCCACCCAGTCGTCGCCGCGGGCGGCCTCGAGGTACCAGTCGTCGCGCTGGTGGCCGTACTCGTGGGCCACGTCCTCGCAGCCCGGCTCGGGCTGGAAGTCCTGGGTGGCGACGGTCCAGCCGGAGCTGATGCCGCCCACGCCGGCGAGGATCTCGCGCGAGCGCTTGTGCGACTCCAGCAGCGTGTCCGCGACCTGCAGGTCGGGGGCGGGCAGCCCGTAGGCGACCAGGTTGGCCGGGTCCTCGCCGCCCGCGATCATCGCGGCGATGTTGGGCTCGTTGATGGTGCAGACGTAGTCGACGTCGTTCCCGAGGATCGGCAGGGCGAGCTCGGTGAAGCGGGCGAAGCGGTCGGCCGCCTTCGGGGAGCGCCACATGCCCTCCTCGTAGAACCAGCGCGGCACCGTGAAGTGCATGAGCGTGACCATCGGGGTGATGCCGAGCTCGAGGCACGTCTCCACCATGCGGCGGTAGTGCGCGATCTCGGCGCGGGAGACGAAGCCCTCCTCGGGCTCGATCCGCGCCCACTCGATGGAGAAGCGGTACGTGTCGAGGCCGGCGTCGCGCAGGAGCGTCATGTCCTCGCGGTAACGGTGGTAGCTGTCCGCGGCGTCGCCGCTGGGCTCGACGATCGAGGTGCCGGCGGCGTGCTCGCGCACCCACCAGTCGCTGGAGACGTTGTTGCCCTCGATCTGGTGGGCCGCGGTGGCGGCGCCCCAGCGGAAGCCCTCGGGGAAGTGCAGCACGGGATGGTCCTTACGTAGTGGAGCGGTGTTCGGGGGGTGGCTCAGCGGGAGGTGGTCCAGAAGTCGGCCAGGAGGTCCGCCGTCGCGGCGGGGTTCTCGACGTTGGGGAGATGACCGGCGTCGGCGATCACCTCGTAGCGGGCGCCGAGCCGCTCGGCCATGGCGCGCTGCCACGGCTGCGGCCACGCCGCGTCGTCCACGCCGTGCGCGACCAGCACCGGCAGGCCGGTGGCGGCCAGGCCGGGCGTGACGTCGCGGACGTCGGCGAGGACGTCGATCGCGCCCAGCAGGTTGTCCGTGCTGGTCGCGACCGAGCGGTCGCGGTGGAAGCGGGCGTCGACGTCGAGGGCGGCCAGGGCGGCCGGGTCCTCGGACAGGCGCCGGGCGAGCCCGGGGTTGTCGAGCGTCCACAGGTCGACGAGCCCGGCGGCGGCGAGCAGCCGGTCGCGCTCGGCGTCCTTGCGCCCCGGCCAGCCGTGCGGGCCCGAGCAGAGCATGGTGAGGCTGGCGAACGGCGCGGCGTCGCGCACGGCCGTGGCCGCCGCGACCGTGCCGCCGAAGCTGTGCCCCAGCAGGTGGAGGTCGCCGGCGGGGAGGCCGGCGGCCGCGCCCACGACGACGGCGACGTCGAGCGCGTCGCCCGTGAAGTCGTCGCGGCGGTAGGCGCCCACCCCGCGCGGCGCGACCGAGTCGGCCTGCCCGCGCTGGGAGTACGTCCACGCCTCGACCCCGCGCTCGGCCAGCAGCGGCAGCAGCAGCCGGTGGTCCTCGCGCGACCCGGTGAACCCGGGGACCAGCAGCGCGACGGCGCGGCGCTCCACGCCGTCCGGCACGACCGACCGCAGCGCGGTCAGCGGGCCCACCGGCACGTCCAGCACCAGCGGCTCGACGCCGTCCGGCAGCGGGAGCACCGAGAACGGCGCCCCGGGCCGGACGGCCGTCGGGGCGGGCGCGGTCACGACGCGGCCCCGTCGGAGAAGCGGCGGGCCGGCTGCGGGATCGCGTCGAGCAGCTGGGTCGTGTACGCGTCCTCGGGGAACCGCAGCACCTGCGTGGTGCCGCCGGACTCCACGACCTTGCCGTGGTGCAGCACCATGATCTGGTCGGTGACGACGCGCGCGGACAGCAGGTCGTGCGTGATGTACAGCAGCGAGACGCCGAGGTCGGCGCGCAGGTCCTCCAGCAGGCTGAGCACGCCGGCGCGCAGCGACACGTCGAGCATGGAGACCGGCTCGTCGGCGATGAGCACCTGCGGGTCCGACGCCAGGGCGCGCGCCACGACGACGCGCTGGCGCTGCCCGCCCGACAGCTGGTGCGGCAGCTTGGCCGCGTACTGCTCCACGGGCGTGAGACCCACGGTCTCGAGCAGCTCCAGCACGCGCTCGCGCGCGGCCTCGCCCTTGAGCCCGGTGAAGTTCTCCACCGGCCGCGTGAGCGTGTACTCCACGGTGTGCAGCGGGTTGAGCGCCGAGTACGGGTCCTGGAAGACCATCTGGACGTCCGCGTGCAGCGTCTTGAGCTGGCGGCGGCGCAGCCGGTCGACCCGCAGGTCGCCGAACGTCACGGTGCCCGACGTCGGTCGCTCCACGCCGGTGACCATCTTGGCGATGGTCGACTTGCCGGAGCCCGACTGGCCGACCAGCGCCATCGCGGCGCCCGGCTCGAGCCGGAACGAGACGTCGTCGACGGCGGTGACCGCCTTCTCGCCGCGGCGCGGCGGCGGGTACACCTTCGACACGTGGTCGACGACGATCGCGTCGTGCGCGGCCGCGCGCGCCTCGCGAGCGCCCGTGCGGGCCGCGCGGTCCTCCGCCCCGCCGGTCGCTACGGCCGCAGGGGCCTTGCGCTCGAAGCCCGGCAGCTCCACGACCTCGGCCCGCGGGTCGGCGTAGTGGCTCAGCAGCATCTGCGTGTACGGGTGCGCGGGTGCGGAGAAGATCTGCCGCGAGGCGCCGTCCTCGACGATCTCGCCGTCGTGCATGACGACGACGCGCTCCGCGGACTCCAGCACGACGCCGAGGTCGTGCGAGATGAGCACGGCGGTGAAGCCCTCCGCGGCCTGCAGCTCGCGGATGGTGTCCATGACGGCGTGCTGCACCAGCACGTCGAGGGCCGTGGTGGGCTCGTCGAACACCATGAGGCGCGGCTCGAGCGACAGGGCCAGCGCGATCGAGACGCGCTGGCGCATGCCGCCGGAGAGCTCGCCGGGGTAGCGGTCGAGCACCGTGGACGGCAGCTGCACCTTGTCCAGCAGCTCGACGGCGCGCTGGCGGCGCCTGCCCTTCGGCACGTGGCCGTGCGCGGCGAAGATGTCGCCGAAGTGGTGCGCGATGGTGCGCACCGGGTTGAGCGCGTTCATGCCCGACTGCAGCACCATCGCGAACCCGCCGCGGCGCTGCACGCGCAGCTCCTCGGCGTCCAGGTGCGCGATGTCGGTGCCGTCGAACACGATGCGGCCGGCGGAGATGCGCGCCGGGGCCTTGGCGAGGCGGGTGACGGCGAAGCCGAGCGTCGACTTGCCGGAGCCGGACTCGCCGACCAGGCCCACGAACTCGCCCTGCTCCAGGGTGAGGTTCGCGTGCTTCACGGCGTGCGTCGGGACGGCCCCGCGGGGCTCGTAGACGACGGACAGGTCCTGGATCTCGAGCAGGCTCATCGGCCGGTCCCTTCCCGCAGGCGCGGGTTGGACAACCCGTCGACGCCGAAGTTCACGAGGGTCATGGAGGTCGCCAGCAGCGCGATGCACAGACCCGGGGCGAACAGGAGGATCCACTGGCCGGTGAGGATCGCCATCGAGTTCTGGGCCCAGAAGATCATCGAGCCCCAGCTCACGGTGGCCATGTCGCCCAGGCCGAGGAACGACAGGCCGGACTCGGCGAGCACCGCCGACGTCGCGGCGCCGAAGAACGACCCCGCGATCATCGAGGTCATGTTCGGCAGGATCTCGCGGAAGATCACGCGGGCCGAGCTCTCGCCGGAGAAGATCGCCGCGGTGACGAAGTCGCGCGAGCGCAGGGACTGCGTCTGCGAGCGCAGCACGCGGGCGCCCCACGCCCAGCCGGTGATGACGACGACCAGGATGATCATCGGCAGCCCGCCGTTCTGCAGGTACGCCGCGATGATGATCATCAGCGGCAGGCCCGGCATCACGAGGAACAGGTTGACGAGGAAGTTGACGACGTCGTTGCCCCAGCCGCGCAGGTAGCCCCACGACAGGCCGATGACGACGGCGACGACGGTCGACAGGCCGCCGGCGACGAAGCCGACGAGCAGGGAGACGCGGGCGCCGTAGATCACCTGGGACAGCACGTCCTCGCCGGCGCCGGTGGTGCCGAGCCAGTGCGCGGCGCTGCCGGGCTCGTTGCGGGCGAACGAGTCGTCGTGCGGGGAGTACGGCGCCAGCAGCGGCGCGAAGACCGCCATGAGGACGAACAGGCCCAGGATCACGAGGCCCACGCGCGCCTTGGGGTTGGCCCAGACGGTGGCGAACGCGCGGCCGAGCACCTGGCCGGTGCGGCCGAGGCGGGTGCGGGCGGGCCGGTGCGGGCCGCGGGCCGCCTCGGGGGCGGGACCCTCGGGGTCCGGGATCGTCGCGGTGGTGGTGGTGGTCGGGTCAGCCATCGGGGTCACCGCCTCGTTCGGGGGTCGAGGACGCCGTAGAGGATCTCCACCAGGAAGTTCGCGAGCAGCACGCTCACGGTGATCATGAGGAAGAGGGCCTGCATCAGCGGGAAGTCCTGGTTGGTGACGGCGTTGAACAGCAGGTAGCCGACGCCGGGGTACGCGAACACCTGCTCGACGAGCAGGGAGCCGCCGACGACGCCGCCGAGCGCCATGCCGAACCCGGTGAGGTTCGGCAGGATCGCGTTGCGGGCGGCGTAGCGGATCGCGACGGTGCGGCCGCGCAGGCCGTTGGCCTCGGCGAACGTCACGTAGTCGTCGCCGAGCGTGTTGATCATCGTGTTGCGCATGCCGAGGATCCAGCCGCCGAGCGACGTGATGAGGATCGTCACCGCGGGCAGGGTCGCGTGGTACAGCACGTCGCCGAGGAACTCCCACGACAGGTTCGGCACCGCGGTGGCGGAGTAGGCGCCCGAGGTGGGGAACCAGCCGAGCACGTAGCCGAGGAAGAAGACGATGAGGAGCGCGGTCCAGAAGTAGGGGAACGCGGAGAGGAAGCTGCCGGCCACCGTGGGCAGGGAGTCCATCCAGGTGCCGCGCTTCCAGGCCGCCCCGATGCCGATCAGGGTGCCGAGCACGAACGCCACGACGGTGACGGCGCCGACCATGATCAGCGTCCAGGGCAGGGCGCCGGCGACGAGCTCGGAGACCTGCTGCGGGAAGAAGGTGTAGGACACCCCGAAGTCGAGGTGGATGACGTTGTTCAGGTACGTGACGTACTGGTCCCAGATGCTGCCGCCGGGCACGCCGAGCTGGGCCTCGATCGCCGCCTGCACCGACGGCGTCACGGGGCCGTTCTGGGCGAGCTTGGCGATGGCCGCGTCAGCGGGCGAGCCGGGCATGAGGCGCGGGATGACGAAGTTCAGCGTCACCGCCGCCCACAGCGTGAGGACCAGCAGGCCGAGCTTGCGGAGCGCGTAGCGCAACGGAGCCTCCGGGTCGGTCGGTTCGGTGGGGCAGGGGGTGCCGGCCGGGCCTGACGGCGGTCGTCGGGCCCGGCCGGCGGGCGGGCGTCAGCCCTGGGCGGGCTCGAGGTGCGTGAGGATCAGCAGCGGGGTGGAGTCCCACGTCTTCGGGGAGGCGTAGGGGTCGTCCGCGCTGGGCCAGCCGGTGAAGTTCTTGTTCGAGAACAGGCCCCACGAGCCGCCGTAGAACAGCGCGATCATCGGCAGCTGCTCGTAAGTGATCTGCTCCAGCTGGTGCGTGATCTCGAGCTGCTTGGCCTCGTCGGTGGTCACCTTGAGCTCGGCGAGCAGCGCGTCGGCCTCCTTCGACTCGAAGCGGCCGAAGTTGCCGGCGGAGGTCTTGCCGACGGGCAGCAGGAACTCCGAGCCCATGAGGCCGTTGTAGTCCTGGAACGGCTGCCCGGTACCGCCGACGGTGCCCATGATCATGTCGAAGTCGCCCGTGCGGAGCTCCTTCTGGTACGCCGCGGCCTGCGGCTGCACGACGGTGACGTCGATGCCGATCGCGGTGAGCTGGCCCTTGACCTGCTCGACGCCCTGCAGCCAGTCGGACCAGCCGTTCGGGGTGGTGATCGTGACCTTCAGCGGCTTGCCGGACGAGTCGACGAGCTTGTCGCCCTTCTTCGTGTACCCGGCCTTCTCGAACGAGGCGAGGGCGGCGTCGGTGTCCTGGTCGACGTAGCCCTGGTTCGGGATCGACGTGTCGAGGATGGCCTCCTGGTTCGGCAGCATGAGGCCGGTCTGGCTGGCCCGGTCGACGTAGCCCTGCTCGGCCTTGTCGGCGATGACCTGCTTGTCCAGGGCCAGCGCGATCCCCTTGCGGAAGTCGACGTCGTCGTACGGCGCCTTCGTCATGTTCGGGATCAGCGAGATCGCCGCGCCCGCCGGGAACCAGTAGGTGTTGTTCTCGGGGTCGGCCTTGACCCAGGTGTCCTCGACGTCGCTCATGAACGCGTAGGCCCAGTCGTAGCCGTTGTTGACGATGTCCAGCTCGGAGTTGGCGGCGGGCTGCACGAGCTCCTCGACGGCCACCTTGTCCGCCTGCCAGTACGTCGCGTTCTTCGTGAGCGTGTACTGGTTCGGCGTGAACGTGCCGAGCGTGTAGGGGCCGGACCCGACGGGCTCCTCGTTGGTCCAGGTGACCGGGTCCTTGACCTCGGACCAGATGTGCTCGGGCACGATGAGCTGCTGGGCGAGGATCTTCGCGGCGGGGACGTCGTCGGTCTTCAGGTGCGCGACGACGGTCTTGCCGTCCACCTCGACGGACTTCAGGTGCGACCACGCACCCTTGAGGTCCATCTCGGGGTGCTTCTTGACGAGCTCGAAGGAGTACTTGACGTCCTCGGCGGTGAGGGGCTCGCCGTCCGACCAGGTGACGCCGTCCCGGATGGTGAAGACGACGGTCTTGGCGTCGGGCTGCTCGTACCCCGTGGCCAGCCAGGGGGTCTCCTCGCCGCTCATCTCGTTGATGATGACCAGCGGCTCGTACATGTACGTCGTCGTGTTCCGCTTGCCGGACGAGTACGGGTTGAAGTTCCGGTCGAACGTCGGCGAGCCGTTGTCGGCCGCGATGAGCATCGACGTCGCGCCGCCGGCGGCGCCGTCGTCACCCTTGTTCTGCACCGGTGCCGAGCAGGCCGCCGTGGCCAGCACCGCGACGGTGGCCGCGATGGCGGCCAGGCGCCGCCCCGAGCGCGCTGTGCGCGTCATGGACATCCACTCCTCTTCGTCGAGGCCTCTCCTGTGAGGGCCCGCGCACGCCGGGGTCGGCGTGCGGCGTCCCGGCGAGTGTATGCGCATACATTTCGGAGCGGCAAACCGTGTGGCCAACGGCCCGGGCGTGCGCTGCGGTGCCCCGGTCGGCGAGGGTCACGAGCAGCCGCAGCTCTCGCGCAGCAGCACGCGGACGGGCAGGTTCACCGTGGCTGCCGGTGCCGACGGGTCGGCGAGGCGCCCGCGCAGCAGCTCCACGGCGGCGCGCCCCAGCTCGACCATCGGCTGGCTCACGGTGGTGAGCCGCGGCATCGACGCCTGCGTGGCGTCGATGCCGTCGAACCCGGTGAGGACGACGTCGCCCGGGACGTCGACCCCGGCCTCGGTGAGGACGTCGAGGAAGCCGAGCGCCGTCTGGTCGTTGGAGCACACCAGCGCGCGGGGGAGCGCCTGTCCCGTGGTCCCCGACCCCCGGCCGGTCACGTGGGTCTCGAGCATCCGGCGGGCGAGGTCGCGGGCGCCGGTGCGCGTGAAGTCGCTGCGTGCCACCGGCTCGTCGGGCACGGGCAGGCCCGCCGCGGCGAGCGCGTCGCGGAAGCCCTGGAAGCGCTCGTGCGCGTCGGGGGAGTCGAACGGGCCGCCCACGAACGCCAGGTCGCGGAGGCCGTGGTCGGCGATCAGGTGGTCCACCAGGGCGCGGGTGCCTGCACGGTTGTCCACCGAGATGTGGTCGTAGGCGTCGTCCTGCGGCGGGCCGGCCATGACGACGACGGGGACGCGGCGGGCGATGTGCGCCAGCAGGTCGTCGGGCACCGACTTGGCCAGCACCGCCAGGCCGTCCACGCGCCCGGCGAGCTCGTTGACCGCCTGCGCGCGCCGCAGCCCGCGCGCGACGCCGATCATCACCGCGTGGCCGGTGCGCCACGCCTCCAGCTCCGCGCCGCGCATCACCTCGCCGAGGTAGAGGTTGCTCCAGCGCGCCGTGACCGGGCCGCCGACGTCGCGCACCACCTCGACCGCCTCGCCCACGCGGACCGGGTCCGGCAGGTCGGCGGCCTCGTCGATGCCGTCCACGTCGGGGAAGCACAGGCCCAGCACGCCCGTCGAGCGCGCCGCCAGCCCGCGGGCCGCGCCGGACGGCACGTACCCCAGCTCGCGGATCGCCTCGTGCACCACCGTGCGGGTGCGCTCGCGCACGTCGTCCGGGCGCCGCAGCACCCGCGAGACCGTCGCGATCGAGACCCCCGCGCGCTGCGCGACGTCGTACACCGTGGGGGCCTTCGCCACCGGAACTCCTGACCGCATCCCTCGCCCGCACGGCCGTGCGAGCGGTCCCACGATAGTGAACGCGCATACATCTCTGCATCGCGGCTGGTCACCACCAGGTCCCTGTCGCCTTCGAGAACGGGATCCGTACCGCCATTCGATGACGTGACGGTACGGATCCCGTTCTCGAAGGCGACCGAGAGGTCAGGCGATGGTAGGCACGGCGTCCGGCTCGGGGTCGTCGACGGCGATGCGCAGCGCGGCGACCAGGTCGCGGTACAGCTCGTCCGTGGCGTGCAGCTCCTCGTGGGTGCCGCTGGCCCTGACCCGGCCGCCCTCCATGACGAGGATCCGGTCGGCGTCCAGCACCGTGGAGAGCCGGTGCGCCACGGTCACGACGGCGCCGTGGCGGGTGTGCGCGCGGATCGCGTCGTGGATCGCCGCCTCGGTGAGGCCGTCCACCTGCGACGTCGCCTCGTCGAGCAGCAGCACGTCCGGCTCCTTGAGCAGCGCGCGGGCCAGGGCGATCCGCTGCCGCTGACCGCCCGAGACGGCGGACGACACCAGCGAGGTGTCCAGGCCGTCGGGCAGGGCGTCCAGGTCGGCCGCGAGGCGCACGGCCTCCAGCACCGCGCGCACCTCGGCGTCGGAGGCGTCGGGCCGGCTGAACAGCAGGTTCTCCCGGATGGTGCCCGGCACCACCGGCGTCTCCTGCTCCACGTAGGCGAAGCGGGCGCGCACCTGCGCGTGCGTCAGGTCCCGGTACGGGACGCCGTCGAGGCGGACCTCGCCGCCCGTCGGCTCGAGGAACCGCAGCAGCAGCGAGAGCAGCGTCGTCTTGCCCGCCCCGGACGGGCCGACGAGCGCCACGTGCCCGCGCCGCGGCACCTCGAGGGTGACGTCGTGCACCACCGGAGTGCCCTCGGCGTAGCCCGCGGTGACGCCGTCGAGCACGAGGACCGGGCGCGCCGCGCCGTCGCGCCCGTCGGGGCCGGGGGCGCGCGGCGTGGACGCTGGCCGCGCGGCGGCGCCGTCCTCCTCGAGCTCCATCGTCCCGACCTCGCGGATCCGCTCCGCGGCGGCGAGGCCGGACTGCAGGGTGGTGAACGCCTGGGTGAGCTCCGAGATCGGCCCGACGATGTTGAACGCGTAGAGCAGGAACGCCACGAGGCTGGAGACGGCGAGCAGGTCCTGCGAGACGCGCCAGGCGCCGAGCCCGAGGATGACGATGATCGCGAGCTGGATGCCGCCCCACGAGACGGTCCAGGCGACGGCCTCGGTCTTCACCGCCGTCACCGCGTGCTTGCGCGCCTCGCGCGCGTCGCCGAGGATCTTCGTCCCCTGCCGCTCCTCCGCGCCGCTGGCCTTGACCGTGCGCACGGCGCGCACCGCGCCCTCGACGGCGCCGCCCAGGCGGCCCACCGCCTCCTGCGTGCGGTGCTGCGCCTTGCCGATGCCCGGCAGCAGCAGCCCCATCGCGACGGCGACGACGACGATCGCGACCACCGTGGAGCCGAGCAGCGTGAGGTCGAGCACCGCCATGAGGACGAGCGTGCCGACCAGGGAGATGAACCCGTTGACGAGGCTGACCAGGCTGTTCGACGTCGCCTCGCGCAGCAGCAGGGTGTCGGAGGTGACCCGCGTGACGAGCTCGCCGGCCGGCTTCGAGGTGATGGCGCCGACCTTGGCCCGCAGGTAGCGCGTGACGATCGACGACCGGGCCTCGTAGACGACGTCCTCCGCGAGGCGGCCCAGGAGGATCCACTGGAACAGCCCGACGACGGAGCCGACGACCATGAGCGCGAGGAGCCAGGCGACCGGGCCGCCCAGGGACGCGCCGGTCGACAGCGTGTCGAGCACCCACTTGGTGACCATCGGGGTGGCGAGGCTCATCGCCGTGGCCAGCAGCCCGAGCACCAGCCCGAGCGCGAGCGTGCGGCGGTGCGGGCGCACGAAGCCGAGCAGGATGCGCAGGCGCTCGCGGCCGGAACGCTCGGGGTCGCTGGTGGCCCTGGCGTCTGGTGGGGGTGCGGTCTCGGTGGCGGCCATGCTGTCAACCATGGTTGACGCTCCTCAATTCGTCAACCCTGATTGACGATCCGACGGGCGTGGTGGTCTGCTCCAAAGTGGAACACTGATGTTCCAACGTGGTCAAGCAGTGAACCATTCCCGGGTGTAGCGTTCGCCGCATGACGGAGGTGCACGACGCCGAGACCGGCGCCCGCGCGCGGACCCGGCGCGCGATCGTCGAGGCCGCGGTCGGCCGGCTCGCGCGCGACCCCGCGGCCTCGCTCGGGCAGATCGCGGACGCCGCCGGGGTCGGTCGCACCACCCTCCACCGGTACTTTCCCGACCGCGCCACGCTGCTCGAGGCGGTCGGCGCCGAGACCGTGGCGCGGCTGACCGAGGCGCACGCGCGGGCCCGGCTCGACGAGGGCGACGCGCGCTCCGCGCTGCGGCGGCTGTGCCCCGAGTACCTGCTGCTGGGCGACCTGCTCACGCTGCTGTTCACCGGCGTCGTCCCGGACGCCGTCCTCGACGGGGAGGGCGCCGCCCCGCTCGCGGCGCTCGTGGCACGCGGGCACCGCGAGGGCAGCATCGATCCCGAGCTCGACCTCGAGTGGGTGGTGGGCGTCGTCTGGGCGCAGCTCTACCTCGCGTGGGCCACGCTGCGCGAGGGGCAGGCCGCGCGGCACGACATCGTCCCGATGCTGGTGCGCACCGTGGACAAGGCCGTCGCTCCCTGACCTCGTCGGGCGGGGCCGACGTCAGGTGGTCAGCCGGACCCGGTCGTGCGGGGCCACGCCGTGCGAGCGGCCCGGGTACCGCAGCCCGGAGAAGTACATGGTCGTGTGCGCCACGATGTGCTCGGCCGGGACCACGACGCCCTCCCACTCGGCATCCGTCGTCGTGTGGGCGTCGCTGACGAGCGTGACGTCGAGACCGCGGGCCGCGGCGGCCTGCGTCGTGGTGCGGATGCAGTAGTCGGACTGCGCCCCGGCGACGACGAGGCGCGTCGCGCCGAGGTCGTGCAGCACGTCCTCCAGCTCCGTGCCCGCGAACGAGTCGCGGTACGCCTTGCGCACCAGGGGCTCGCCCGAGGCCCGCTCGAGGGGCGCCGCGAGCTCCCAGCCGGGGGAGCCCTCGGGCAGGTCGCCGTGGTCCTGGACCCAGACGACAGGCGTCCCCGCGCGGCGGGCCCGGTCCACGAGCGCGGCGGTGCGGCGCACCACGCCGTCGGCGTCGAGGCAGCCGTCGAGCACCCCGACCTGAAGGTCGATCACCAGCAGCACGGACCGCTCGGCCCCGAGCGCCCGAGGCGTCGGGTGCGTGACCACCACCGGCGTCAGGCGGTCGCCGCGGCGGCGGCGCGGGCGCCGGCGGGCAGGGCGTCGAGGATGCGGTTCACCGCGTCGTCGTCGTGCGCGGCGGAGACGAACCACGCCTCGAAGACGGACGGCGGCAGGTTGACGCCGGCGTCGAGCAGCGCGTGGAACAGCGCACGGTAGCGGTACGCCTCCTGCGCCTGGGCCTGCGCGTAGTCGCGCACGCCCTCGGCAGCGGCGAGCGGGCCGAAGAACGTCGAGAACAGCGACCCGGCGCGCTGCACGCGGTGCTCCACGCCCTCGGCGGACAGGGCGTCGCCGAGCGCGGTGGCGATGGCGTCCGCGACGGCGTCGACCCGCGCGTAGATGGCGTCGTCGGCGAGGCGCAGCGTCGCGAGGCCGGCGGCGACCGCCACCGGGTTCCCGGACAGCGTGCCCGCCTGGTAGACCGGGCCGGTCGGGGCGAGCTGGTCCATGACCGACGCCGGGCCGCCCAGGCCCGCCACGGGCATGCCGCCGCCCACGACCTTGCCGAAGGTGATCAGGTCGGGGGTGTACCCCTCGCCGCCCTCGCCCCGGATGCGCGCGTTCTCCAGCCCCCACCAGCCGGACGGGCCGACGCGGAAGCCGGTGAGCACCTCGTCCATGACGAACAGGGCGCCGTGCGCGCGCGTGATCCGGCGCAGGCCCTCGTTGAACCCCTCGGCCGGGGGCACCACGCCCATGTTGGCGGGGCTCGCCTCGGTGATGACGGCGGCGATCCGCGAGCCGTGCTGCGCGAACGCGGCCTCGACGGCGGCGAGGTCGTTGTAGGGGAGCACCAGCGTCTCGGCCGCCGACGCCTCCGTGACCCCGGCGGTGCCCGGCATGGCGAGCGTCGCGACGCCCGACCCGGCCTCCGCCAGCAGCGCGTCGACGTGCCCGTGGTAGCAGCCGGCGAACTTCACGACGAGAGGCCGGCCGGTGACGCCGCGCGCCAGCCGGACCGCCGTCATCGTCGCCTCGGTGCCCGTGGACACCAGGCGCACCCGCTCGGCGACGGGCACCCGGCGGCGGATCTCCTCCGCGAGCTCCACCTCGGCCACCGTGGGCGCGCCGAACGACAGGCCGCGCGCGGCGGCGTCCTGCACGGCCGCGACGACCTCGGGGTGCGCGTGGCCCAGCAGGGCAGGGCCCCACGAGCAGACGAGGTCCACGTACTCGCGCCCCGCGACGTCGGTGACGTACGGGCCGCGCGCGCTGGCGAGGAACCGCGGGTCGCCGCCCACCGAGCCGTACGCCCGGACCGGGGAGTTCACGCCCCCGGGGATCGCGGCTTGCGCGCGCAGGAACGCGGCGTGGTTGTCGGTCGTCATGGTCACTTGATCCACTCCGCGATCTCGTTGGCCCAGTAGGTGAGGACGACGTCGGCGCCGGCGCGCTTGATGGCGGTCACGGACTCGAGCACGGCGCCCTCGCGGTCGATCCAGCCGTTCGCGGCTGCCGCCTCGATCATCGCGTACTCGCCGCTGACCTGGTACGCCGCCACGGGGACGTCGGACCGGTCGGCGACGCCGCGCAGCACGTCGAGCGACGTGCCCGCCGGCTTCACCATGACCATGTCCGCGCCCTCGGCGAGGTCGAGGTCCGCCTCGCGCAGGCCCTCGCGGGCGTTGGCGGCGTCCATCTGGTACGTGCGGCGGTCGCCCTGCAGGGCGCTGTCGACGGCCTCGCGGAACGGGCCGTAGAAGGCGCTCGCGTACTTGGCGCTGTAGGCGAGGATGCTCACCTGGTCGAACCCGGCGTCGTCGAGCGCGTCGCGGATGACGGCCACCTGGCCGTCCATCATCCCGGACGGCGCCACGACCTCCGCGCCCGCCCGCGCCTGGGCCACGGCCATCGCCGCGTACCGGTCGAGGGTCGCGTCGTTGTCCACGGTGCCGTCGGCGGCGAGCACGCCGCAGTGGCCGTGGTCGGTGAACTCGTCCAGGCACGTGTCGGCCATGACGACGGGGCCCGGGCGTCCGGTCTCGGACTCGACCTCCGCGACGGCCTCGCGCGCGACGCGGATGCCGCGCTGCAGCACGCCGTCCGGGTCGTCGCCGGCGGTGCCGGTCGCGTCGCGCTCGGCGGGGATGCCGAACAGCATGACGCCGCCCAGTCCCGCGCGGGCAGCGTCGGCGACGGCGTCGCGCAGCGTGGCCTCGGTGTGCTGCACCTGGCCGGGCATCGAGGTGATCGGCGCCGGCTCGGCCAGGCCCTCCTTGACGAACAGCGGCAGCACGAGGTCCGCCGCGTGCAGGCGGGTCTCGGCGGCCAGGCGCCGCATGCGGGGGGTGGTGCGCAGGCGGCGCGGTCGGTACACGATGCCGGTGCCCGAGGTGCTCACGGGTGCTCCTTCGCTGAGGTGTCAGGCGCACGGTTCGCTCCCGTGGGCCGTGGTGCTGACGGTGCCGGGTCTGATGCTGCGGGGTCGGTCAGCGCCTGCGCGACGGCGGCGGCGAGCGCGTCGTCGGTGGGGTGCGACGCGACCGCGGCGACGCGCAGCCCGGCCTCGCGGGCGGCGTCGGCCGAGGGGGTGCCGATGGCGACGACGGGCGTGCCGGTGCCCGCCTGGTCGGCGATCTCGCGCGCCACCGAGCCGGACGAGACGACGACGACGTCGAAGCCGCCGGCGCGGGCGCGCTCCGCGACGTCCGCGGGCAGCGCGTGGCGCACCGTCCGGTAGGCCGTCACGACGTGCGGCGCCCAGCCGCGGTCGGCCAGCCCGTCGTCGAGGGTCGGCCGGGCGAGGTCGCCGAGCGGCAGCAGCACGGCCGGCGTCTCCGGGTCGGTGACGGCCGGGTCGGGGAACGCCGCGACCAGGCCGGCGGCCGTGGCGTCGTCGTCGGGGACGAGGTCGGTCGTGACGCCGGCCGCGGCGAGGGCACGGGTCGTCGCGGGCCCGACGGCGGCCCAACGCGCGGGGGTCTCCGCGAGGCTCGTGCCGGTCCGGGCGGCGGCGTCGACGAGCGCGTCGACGGCGTTGACGCTGGTCACGACCGCCCACACGTAGGCGCCCCGGGCCAGGCCGCGGACGGCGTCGTCGAGGGGGGCGAGGTCGTCCGCCGGGGCGCGCTCGATCACCGGCGCGACGACGACCTCCAGCCCGTCGTCCCGCAGCCGGGCCGCGAGGCCTGCCGCACGCTCGGGGGCCCGCGCCACCAGCACGGCGCGGGCCGGGGTCGCGGGGGTGTCGGGTGTCACGCGCCCTCCGGGTCGTCGGTGCCGGTGGGCGTGTGCAGGGGCTCGACGTCGGAGCGCGGGGTGACGGCGTCCGCCTCGCCCCGGCGCGGCTCAACCGTGCCGCCCACCAGCGGCGCGAGCCGCGCCGCGCCGTCGGCGAGCAGAGCCTCGGCCACGCGGACCCCCAGGGCCGTCGCGGCGTCGTCCTGCGCGGCCGGGTCGAGGGGGGCGTCGTCCGCGGCGAGGACCGCCGACGCGCTGTGCGTGAGCTGCTCGGTCCCGTCCACGCGCGCGACGACGGCGGTGAGCTGCAGCTCGCCCGCCTCGACGCGGGCGTGCGCGCCGACCGGAGCCGCGCACCCGGCCTCGAGGCGCGCCAGCACCGCGCGCTCGGCCAGCACGGCGAGCCGCGTGGGGCGGTGGTCGAGGGCGGCGAACGCGTCGGCCAGGGGCGTGCCGGGCGCGAGGTCGGCGGTGCGGGCCTCGACCGCGAGGGCCCCCTGCCCGGGCGCGGGGGCCACGACGGCCGGGTCGAGCGCCTGCGTGACCACCTCGGTGCGGCCCAGCCGGGTCAGGCCGGCGAGCGCGAGCACGACGGCGTCCAGGTCGGCGTCCGGGCCGAGCGCGCGGGCGAGGCGGGTCTCGACGTTGCCGCGGATGTCCACCAGCTCGACGTCGGGGCGCGCCGCCTGTACCAGCGCCGCCCGGCGCGGGGAGCCGGTACCGACGCGCGCGCCGCGGGGCAGGGTGTCGAGGGTGAGGCCGTCGCGGGCGCACAGCGCGTCGCGCGGGTCCTCCCGCTCGGGGGTGGCGATCGTGAGCTCGGCGGGCTGCGCCGTCGGCAGGTCCTTGAGCGAGTGCACGGCGACGTCGCAGCGACCGCCCGCCAGCGCCTCCCGCAGCGCGGTGACGAACACGCCCGTGCCGCCCAGCGACGCGAGGGAGCCCGTCTTCACGTCGCCCTCGGTGCGGATGCGCACCAGCTCGACCGGCCGGCCCAGCAGCTCCTCCAGCCGGCGCGCGACCAGGCCGGACTGCGTCGTCGCGAGGGCGCTGCCGCGGGTGCCGAGGCGCAGCGGGGCGGGGGCGGTCTCGGGGGTGCTCACCCGTCCAGTGTCGCGCAGCGGTACCGCCTGTGGACAACTCCCGGCGGGCTGGAGGCCGATCTCACACCGTTCTCCCCGACGTCGTGACGCAGGGTCATGACGATGCGTCACTACCGCCCGGAGAGCTGTCAGAGGGCGGCGACGGCGGCCTGCGCGTGCGCGACGATCGCGGCCAGGCCGGTGCCGGCCACCCAGCCTCCCGTCACGGCCAGCCCGGGCGTGTGCCCGACGGCGGCGGTGAACGCCCCGACCTGCGCGCGGTAGGCGGGGGTCGGCGGGGGCAGGGCGCCGTCCCAGCGCTGCAGCAGGTGGTCGCGGACCCGGTCGGTGAGGTCGACGCCGAGGAGGGCGGACGCGTCGCGCGCGGCCTCCTCGGCGGACGGGGGCTCGGTCGCGGCGCCGATCCGCCCGTACGACAGCCGCACCACGTGCACCCCCGGGCCGGCGACGGCGCGCAGGCGGTCGGCCAGCCACGGCCACTTCGCCGTCGCGTGCGTCAGCGCCTTGGCGCGCACCCCGTCCGCCCCGTCGCCGTCGGGAGCGACGAGGAGCCCGGAGCCGCGGGGGGCGTCGTCGAGCTCGGGCGCGTCGAGCAGGAGCGTCGCGAGCCAGATGTCGGCGCCGGCCTCCGCTGCCGGCACGGGCACGGACCCCGGCTCGACCTCGCCCGGAGCCGTCACCCACGGGGACAGCAGCGGCGCGACCTGCGGCGTCGTCACGACCAGCCGCGGCGCGCGCACGGTGTCGCCGACGGTCGTGGTGACCTGCCAGTCGACGCCGAGCCGCTCGACGCCGTCGACCTGCTGCCCCACGCGCACGGCGGCGTGGATCGGGCCGGTCGCGTCGGTGCGCGGGGAGTCGGCGAACTCCTCGGCGCTCGCGGCGATCTCGCCCGTGAGCGCCTCGACGACGGCGTGGATGCCGCCGTCGATGCCCCTGACGGCGGACCCGGCCGGCGCGGCGGCCCGCAGCTCGGCCACGGCGCGCGACAGCGACGCCGTGCGGGCGAACGCGTCGAGCAGCCCGGGTGCGACGGCGGCGACGTCGAGGCGGTCGAGCGGGGCGGAGTGCACCCCCGTCGCGACGGGCGCGACGAGCCGGTCGGCCACGCGCCGGCCGAGCCGGGAGCGCACCAGCGTCCCGAGGTCGGTGGTGTCGGCGACGAACCGCGGCAGCACGCGGTCGAGGGCCGCTCGTGCGACGCCGGGCCAGCCGATCGCGCGGCGGACGTCGGGAGCCCACGGCACGGAGGGGATGCCGAGCACTCCCGCCTTCGGCAGCGGGAAGGCGCGGCCCGCCGCGTACCCCCAGGCGGACAGCGGGGCCGGGCTCACGACGTCCAGCCCGAGCTCCTCGGCCAGGTCCGTGACGGCGGTGCCGCGCGCCGCGAACGACTCGGCGCCGAGGTCGAGCCGCACGGGGAGCGAGCCGAACGCACCGCCGCGCACGGGCCCGCCCACGCGGTCGGACGCCTCGAGCAGCACCACCTGCAGGCCGCGGTGCACCAGCGTGCGGGCCGCGACGAGCCCGCCGATCCCGCCGCCGACCACCACCGCGTCCACGTGCTCGGGCGGCCGGGCGGGCCGGCCCGAGGGCACGTCGACGGGGGCGCCGAGCGGCGGGAGCGGCGTCACAGCGAGTGGACCAGCTCGACGACGCGCGTGAGCACGGTCGGGTCGGTGTCCGGCGGGACGCCGTGGCCCAGGTTGACCACGTGGCCGGGGGCCCCGGCGCCGCGCGCGACGACGTCGCGCACGTGCGCCTCGAGCACCGGCCACGGGGCGCCCAGCAGCGCGGGGTCGATGTTGCCCTGCACGGGCACGGCGCCGCGGGGGTGGTCGGCGAGCAGCCCGGCGGCCTCGTCCAGCGGGGTGCGGTAGTCGACGCCGACGACGGGGTACCCGATCCCGGCGGTGTCGAGCACGTCGCGCAGCGCGGGCAGCAGGTGCCCGGTGCCGGTGCCGAAGTGGATCGCCGGGAGGCCGTCGCCCTCGTCGGCGCCCGGCGTGCGCAGGTCGGCGACGTGCGCCAGCGCGGCGGTCGACGACGGCGCCACGTGCGCGGTGTAGTCGGCCAGCGAGAGGGAGCCCGCCCACGAGTCGAAGAGCTGCACCGCCGAGGCGCCGGCGAGCACCTGCGTGCGCAGGAAGCGGCCGGTGAGCTCGGCCGTCCAGGCGGTGAGGCGGGCCCACGTCTCGGGGTCGGCGTGCATGAGGGTGCGCGCGGCGAGGTGGTCGCGCGAGGGCCGGCCCTCGACCAGGTAGGCGGCGAGGGTGAAGGGGGCGCCGCCGAAGCCGAGCAGCGGCACGTCGCCCAGCTCGGCCACCGTCAGCCGCACGGCCTCCGCGATCGGCGCGAGCGCGCCGTCTTCGAGCGTCCGCGAGGTGAGCCGCGCGACGTCCTCGGCCGTGCGGTACGGCTGGTCCATGACGGGCCCGACGCCGGGCTTGATGTCCACGTCCACGCCTGCGAGCCGCAGCGGTACGACGATGTCGCTGAAGAAGACGGCGGCGTCGACCCGGTGGCGGCGCACGGGCTGGAGGGTGATTTCCGCGGCGAGCGGTGGCCGGAGGCAGGAGTCGAGCATCCCTACTCCCTGACGGACCTCGCGGTACTCGGGCAGGGAGCGACCCGCCTGCCGCATGAACCACACGGGGGTCACGTCCGGACGGTCGCCCCGCAGGGCACGCACCAGCGGGGCACGCGTCGTCCGGCCGTCGACCAGCGGGTGGTCGGCGGGGAGCGGGTGGGTCTCGCGGCTCGGCTCGGGAGCGATCGTGGGGGATGTCACGGTTCATGATTCTGCCCCGCCTCGTCGGCCCTCTTAAAGTGGAGCCACTGTGGTACTCCTCTCCCTCACCGCCTCGCACCGCGAGCTGGACCTGGACGCGCTCGAGCGGCTGTCCACCGGGTCCGGCTCCGTCGGGCGCGTCGCCGTGGGGTCGTGCGGGCCCGTGCAGGGCGCCGTCGTGATCTCCACGTGCAACCGTTTCGAGCTCTACCTCGACGTGGACGCCCCGTTGCACGGCGACGCCGTCCGGCACACGACGAAGCACGTCGCGGCGCTGGTCGCGGCCGGCTCCGGGGTCTCGGAAGAGGTCGCGGCCGACTCGTTCACGGTCCGCACCGGGCCGGAGGTCACCTCGCACCTGTTCACGGTGGCCGCGGGCCTGGACTCGATGGTCGTGGGGGAGCGCGAGATCGCCGGGCAGGTGAAGCGCGCCCTCGCCGAGGCCCGCGACGACGGCACCACGTCCAAGACCCTCGAGCTGCTGTTCCAGACGGCGTCGCGCACGTCCAAGCGCGTCGGCACGCGGACGGAGCTCGGCGCCGCCGGGCGGTCCGTCGTGTCGCTCGGGCTGGACCTCGCCGGCCAGGACCTGCGGCGCGGACGCGCGGCCGAGCTCGACGCGTCGTGGCGGGGCCTGCGCGTGGTGCTCATCGGCACGGGCTCGTACGCGGGGGCGTCGGTGGCGGCCCTGCGTGCCCGCGGCTGCGACGACGTGCGGGTGTACTCGCGCTCCGGCCGCGCCGAGATCTTCGCGCAGGGCCACGACGTCGAGGCGGCGCCGGACCTCGTCGAGGCGCTCGCCGACGCCGACCTCGTGGTGTCGTGCTCGGGCGCCCGCGGCCGCCGGGCCGGCGGCGTCACGGACGGGCGGGCCGAGGCCTCCCTGGAGTACGTGCTCGACGCGGCCGCCGTGGTGCGCTCGCGCGAGCGGGCCGCGGTCGCCGCGGGCGACGAGCCGGAGCCGCGCCCCCTGGTCGTGCTCGACCTGGCGCTGCACCGCGACGTCGACCCGCGCGTCGCGGACGTCGAGGGCGTGCTGCTGTACGACCTGGGAACGCTCAAGGCGCACGCCCCGGCCACCGCCGCGGACGTCGTCGACCGTGCCCGGCGGATCGTGGACGACGCGGCCGCGGGCTTCGAGGAGACCCGCCTGGGCCGCGCCGCGGACGCCGCCGTCGTGGCGCTGTTCGACGCGGCCGAGGTCGAGGTCCGCCGGGAGGTCGACGCGGCGGTCGACCGCCTCACCACGGAGCTGGCGGCGCGCGGCGGGACCACCCCCGACGAGGCCGACGTCGACGCCATCTCGCGTGACGTCCGCAAGCGGGTGCACGCCGCCCTGCACGGCGAGATCGTGGCCGCGCGGGCGGAGGCGCTGGCCCGGGCGCGGGCCGAGGAGGCCGCCGTCGTGGCGGGCGCCGAGGAGCTCGTCGAGGACGCCGAGCGCGCCGACCGGCGCTGATCGTCCCGCCTGTCGCGAACCTCCCGCAGAGCCCGGTTCGCCGGTTGGGGGCCTAGATCACCCCGTTTCAGCGCGCGCGTCCGGCATGTCGGCACTAGCGTGCCGAAAGCGGGCACCTGGCCGCCCCTGTCGGCCGTCGACGGTGTGGGAACCGCCTTCGAAAGGACGCGCTGAACATGGACACCTTCTGGGACTTCTTCTGGTACCTCGTCTGGATCTTCCTCTTCGTGGCTTACCTGATCGTCCTCTTCCAGATCCTCACCGACCTCTTCCGTGACCGGGACCTGTCGGGCTGGTGGAAGGCGGTGTGGGTCATCTTCCTGATCTTCGTCCCGATGATCACCGCGCTGATCTACCTCATCGCCCGCGGGCGGGGGATGTCGGAGCGCCAGCTCGCGGCGGTGAAGGAGGCCAAGGCCGGCACCGACGCGTACATCCGGGAGGTCGCGGGCAGCCCGGCCGACCACATCGCCCAGGCGAAGAAGCTGCTCGACGAGGGCACCATCACGCCGGAGGAGTACGCGCAGCTCAAGGCGAAGGCGCTCGCCTGACCACTCCCGGCTGACCGGCTCACGACGCCCGGCCCCGCCCCGCGGGACCGGGCGTCGTCGTGCGCGGGGCGGGTACGGCGTCCGACGCCGCCGCTACGCTCGGCTGCCATGAGCAGCGCAGCCCGGGCCTCCGCGCCCCGCCTCGGCGTGATCGACATCGGCTCCAACACGGTGCACCTGCTCGTGCTGGACGCGCGGTACGGCGTGCGGCCGGTGCCGCACGCGGAGCGCAAGATCACGGTGCGCCTCATGCGGTACCTCGACGCCGACGGCGCGGTCACGGACGAGGGGCGGCGCACGATCCTGGCCGCCGTCGACGACGTCATGGAGCTCGCCCGCGAGTCCGCGGTCGACGAGCTGCTGCCGATGGCGACCTCCGCGCTGCGGGACGCCGCGAACGGCACCGCGGTGCTCGCGGAGATCGCCGGGCGCGTGGGGCGCGAGGTGGTCGTGCTGTCGGGCGAGGACGAGGCCCGGCTCACGTTCCTCGCCGCCCGCCGCTGGCACGGGTGGGCCGCCGGCCGGCTCCTGGTGCTCGACATCGGCGGCGGCTCGCTGGAGATCGCGACCGGCGTCGACGAGGAGCCGGACCTCGCCGCGTCCGTGCCGCTCGGCGCCGGCCGGACCACGAGGGAGCACCTGCCCGACGACCCGCCCCCGCCCGACCAGGTCCAGGCGCTGCGCGTGCACGCCCGCGCGCTGCTGACGCCCGTCGTCGACAGGCTGGCCACCGTGCCGGCACCCGACCACGTGGTCGCGACGTCGAAGACGTTCCGCTCGCTCGCGCGGCTGGCCGGCATGCAGGTGGAGGCCGTCGGCCCGGACGACCGCTGGCGGTTGCGCCTGCCCCAGCTCGCGGACTGGGTGCCGCGGCTGGCCCGCCTCACCGCCGAGGGCCGCACCGCGCTGCCCGGCGTGACGCCGGAGCGCACCTATCAGATCGTCGGCGGTGCGGTCGTGGCGGAGGAGACCATGCGCGCGCTCGGCGTCGACGAGGTCGAGATCTGCCCGTGGGCGCTGCGCGAGGGCGCCGTGCTGCAGTGGCTCGACCACCTGTGAGGCCCGATCCTCGGTGCAGCCGGCACTGATCCGGCGGGATCAGCGGGACGGGGCCTGCACCCACGCCGCGCCGGACGAGGACACGCGGACGCCGTCGGGTCGCTCGACGACGACGAGCAGCACGGCGGCGCACGTCGCGCACCGCACGACGCCGCCCATGGCGGACAGGTGCACGGTCGTGCGGGCGAGGACGTCGGTGTGCCCGCAGCTCGCGCAGCGCACGACGGCGCTCGTGGTCTCGAAGGCGTAGACCTCGCTCAGTGCGCCGGCCAGGGCCGACCCGTCGAGGACGGGCCCGCCCGGGGCGGACGGCTCGGGGGACGACATCAGGCACCTCCGAATCGCTCGGTGCGGACCCGGTCGGGCGGGTGCCCGAGGCCGGTCAGCAGGCCGGCCGCCGCCTCCACGAAACCGGTGGGGCCGCAGACGAAGACCTCCGTGCCGTCGTCCGGGCCGAAACCGGGGGCGACGAGGTCGTCGGTCGTGATCCGGCGGGGTGGAGTCGGCCACCCCGGCGGGGCCTCGCGCGTGAAGACCCAGCGCACGTCGAACCCGCGGTCGGGGGTGTCGACCTCCCCGCGCTCGATCACGTCGGCGGGCGTGCGTACGGAGCACACGAGGCGGAACGGCGCGCGGCGGCCGGTGCTGCGGCGGGCGCGCAGCATCGCGAGGAACGGCACGACGCCGGAGCCGCCGGCGACGAGCAGCACCGGGGCGGTGTCGGCGTCGTGCCAGACGAAGTACCCGCCGAGCGGGCCGCGCACCTCGAGCTGGTCGCCCGGCCGGGCGTCGCGGACCAGGTAGGGCGACACCTCGCCGTCGGGGACCTCGTCCACGACGAGGTCGACGCGCTCGTCGTGCCCCGTCTCGGCGAGCGAGTAGGCGCGGGTGGCCTGGTAGCCGTCGGGGGCGGTGAGCCGCACGTCGACGTGCTGGCCGGGCAGCGCCCCGACGAACCCGGGCACCGCCAGGGTCAGGGCGCGGGCGGTGCGCGTCAGGGGCCGCGCCCCGACGACCGTCGCGACGTGCCAGCTCACGCGTACCGCTGCTCGAGCCAGGGGTCGCCGTAGGCGTGGTACCCGTTCTGCTCCCAGAACCCCAGGTCGTCGTCGTCCATGAGGTCCAGGCCGCGCAGCCACTTGGCGCTCTTCCAGAAGTACAGGTGCGGCACCAGCAGCCGGGCAGGCCCGCCGTGCACGGGCTCCAGCGGCTCGCCCTCGAACTCGTACGCCACCCACGCCTGCCCGTCGAGCAGGTCCTGCAGCGGCAGGTTCGTGGTGTAGCCGCCGTAGGAGCGCGCCATGACGAACTCGGCGCTCGTCTCGACGTCGGCCAGCAGCGTGTCCAGGGAGACGCCGCGCCACGTCGTGCCGAGCTTGGTCCAGTGCGTCACGCAGTGGATGTCGGTGACGACGTCCTCGGCCGGCAGCGCCAGGAGCTGCTCCCACGTCCACGAGACGCCCTCGCCCGTCTCCGTGCGGACGGTGAGCTCCCAGCGGGACACGTCCACGTCTGGGGTCGGCCCTGCCGACAGCACGGGGAAGTCGTCCGTGACGAACTGCCCCGGCGGCACCTCGTGCTCCGGTTCGGGGCGCCGGCCCCCGAACCCTCGTGTCACGACCGCCATCGCCGACCCCTCTCACGCCGCGGCCCGGACGGTGCGTGCCGGGTCAGGTCCGATGACACCAGAGGCCCGGCCCCTTCGCACGTCCCGGGCCGAGGATCACCCCGGCAGCGGTGTCGACCAGGCGGCGTGGTCCGTGCCCCAGGGGTGGGCGGGCGCCGGGTGGTCGTCGTGGCCGGGCAGCGCGGGGCGGGCGGTCGTGACGCGCGGGTGACGGCCGTGGCTCACGACCGCTTCCGGTCCGGGCGCGGCGGCGGGCGGGTGCTCGGGGTCGCGGGTGTCGGCGTCGAGCAGCCAGGCCGCGGTGCGGGCCAGCGCGGCCGAGACGTCGCGCCCGCGCCCGTCGTCGCGGCGGGCGGCGAGCGCGTCGACCACGCCGGCGGCGAGCAGGTAGCCCGTCGCGTGGTCGAGCGCCTGCGCGGGCAGCGCGCCGGGGGTCCCGCCGTCCGGCGACTCGAGCAGCGCGACGCCCGACGCCGCCTGCACGATCGAGTCGAAGCCGCGGCGGTGCGCCCACGGACCCTCGACGCCCCAGGCCGACACGTGCGCGACGACGGCGCCCGGCGGTGGGCGCAGCCGGAACCGGTCGAGCGCGCCGGGGCGGTAGCCGGTGACCAGCACGTCGGCGTCGTCGAGCAGGGTCTGCGCGCGCTCGCGGTCGCCGTCGTCGCGCAGGTCGAGCAGGGTCGTGCGCTTGCCCTGCCCGACGTCGAGGTGCTGGTGCCGGATCTCGGCGGGCAAGGGCGGGTCGACGCGCAGCACGTCGGCGCCGAGGGCGGCCAGCGCCCGGGTGGCGACGGGTCCGGCGATGACGCGGGTGAGGTCGAGCACGCGCACCCCCGCGAGGGGTGCGGCCCCGCCAGCCAGGACGGCCGGCCGGGCGACGACGTCGTCGCGCACCCCGGCCCGCACCAGCGCCCCCCGCGAGGCGGCCCGGCCGGGCGCGGACGCGCGCCACCCCGCCTCGGGGCGCACGCGGACGGCGATCGCGCCCGCGGCGGCGGCGTCGTCCTCCACGGCGCCGGCCGAGGTGTCCGCGAGCCGGGCGGCGAGGTCGTCCCGGTCGGCGCCGTCGCGAAGGCCGAGCAGGCGCAGCAGCCGGACCCGGTGGTGCGGGTAGTTGGCGTGCGTGCGCACCCAGCCGTCGCGGGTGCGGAAGAAGCCGGACAGCGGCGCGAACCCCGGGACCGGCCGCCCGTCGAGCCGCAGCAGCCGGTCGGAGCCGAACGACGCCGCGAGCCGCGCCGGCGACGGCCCGCGCTCCACCAGGGGGCCGGTCGCGCCCGCGCGGCGGGCGGCCGAGGCGAAGGCCGCGACCGACCCTGCCGCCAGGTCCAGCGCCGGCAGCGTGCCGGCGAGCCAGTGGTCCCGCGCGCCGTCGAGCGGCGGGACGTCGTCGTCGGTCCGGGCACCGTCGTCGAGCCCGGACCGGTAGTCCGCCACGAGGCGGCGCCACGGCTCCATCCCGTCACCGTACCCACGCCCTCCGGGGACGACCCGACCTGGCGAGGTAGTACCGGACCCGTCGAGGTAGTACGAGATCGCGCGAGGTGGTGCCGGGCCCCGCGAGGTGGTGCGGCACGCCACGAGGTACTACCTCGGCAACCTCCGTACTACCTCGGCGAGCCCCGTACTACCTCGGCGGGACCGGTACGACCTGGGCGGGAGGGGGGTGTGCCGGGCCGATAGGATCGCGGGCATGGCCAAGAGCTCTGCGACCGCCCCTGTCCTGCGTCCGTTCGAGGGTCTTCCCGGGGAGGCGGACTGGGTCGCGCTGCGCGAGGTGGTGCCGTCCGCCACGGCGACGGCGCGCACGACGGCCGACCACGGCGGGCGCGACGTCACCGTCACGACCGTCCTGCCCGGCGGCTGGTGCGCGCTGCACCGTGAGGACGGCACGGTCCTGCTCGCGCTGCAGGGCCTGGGCGCCTCCGACGACCTCAGCCGCGACCTGGCCGCCGCGCTCCTCGCGGCGCTCGCGGCGGAGCCCGGCTCGGGCATCCTGCCCGAGGAGCTGCCGGCCCCGGCGGACGACGACCCGCGCCTGCAGGACGTGCTCGACCTCGACGTCCCGTTCGAGGTGACCGTGCACGACGGCTACGACTACTGGATCGACGCCGGCACGCAGATGACGGACGAGATCCGCGAGTCCCTCGACGAGGCCGCGGAGTCGTCCATCCCCACCGTGAAGCTGGCGTCGGTCCCCGCGGCGTACTGGTGCCGGATGTCGCGCGAGTTCCTGCGCTGGGCGCGCACGGAGGACGAGGACGCCGTGGTCGACGCGATCGCGCGGCTGCACGCGCGCCGCGAGTCCGGCCTCGCGGGCGGCAAGTTCCTCGGGATGTTCCGCGCCTGCGGGCTCGTCGTGCCGGTCTGGGAGCTGCCGCGCGGCACCGAGGCGGCGGAGCTGGAGGAGCCGGTGGCGGAGCTCGCGGCCCGGCTCGACGAGGCGCTCGCGGTGACCGAGCCGCTGGACGCGAACGAGCGACGCGCCCGGGCCGGTATCGTCTCCCGACAGGTGACGCTGCGCTGACGCGGCGCCGCCCGGCGGCCTCGGCCGCCGGCGGTACCCCGCGACGTCGCGGGCTCCGCACGATCTTCACGGACCGTCCCGCTCGACACCGTTTCTTGACCAGAGATCGGGCGTTCCGGGGGAGTACAGTTTCTCAGGAAAAGTTTGCTCTTCTGATTCCCGGTGATTCCCCCAAGGGGACACCGCACAGCACGCCGGCGGAGCGCCGGCCGACACGGGCGAGAGAACCCAACAGGCAGGGAGTCGTGAACACGGACCACGGAGCGACCCGCACGGGCGCTGAGGTGTCCACCAGCCAGGACGAGGCCGGCGAGCGGAACTCCGTCGCCGGCGGCGACGGCAGCGTCGTGACGACCCGCGTGGGCGCGCTGCCGGTCGCCAAGACCCCGCGGCCACCGGTCGCGCAGGGGAGGCGCAACCCGCAGCGCGTCGCGGTGATCATCCCCGCGAAGGACGAGTCGGCGCGCATCGCGGCGACCGTGCGCTCGGCCCGCGCGATCCCGCACGTCGACCTCGTGCTGGTGGTCGACGACGGCTCGACCGACGACACGCAGCACGTCGCGCGCGACGCGGGCGCCGTCGTCGTGCGCCACTCGCACAACCGCGGCAAGGCGTCCGCGATGGAGACCGGCGCGGCGGTCGTCGCGATGCGCGACGCCGACGGCCGGGCCCCGCGACTCCTGCTGTTCGTCGACGGGGACCTCGGTGACACCGCCGTCAACACGGCGCCCCTCGTCGCCCCGGTGCGCGAGGGCGTGGCCGACCTCGCCATCGCGCTGCTGCCGAAGCAGACCGGGGCCGGCGGTCGCGGCATCGTCGTCGGCACGGCGCGCCGCGCCATCCAGCACCTCACCGGGTGGAGCCCGAGCCAGCCGCTGTCCGGGATGCGCTGCCTCACCCGCGAGGCGTTCGAGGCGGCGACGCCGCTGGCGCACGGCTGGGGCGTGGAGACGGGCATGACGATCGACCTGCTCCGCCAGGGCTACGTCGCCGTCGAGGTGCCGTGCGACCTCAGGCACCGCGCTTCGTCGAACGACCTCAAGGGCCAGCTGCACCGGGCCGGGCAGTACCGGGACGTCGTGCTCGCGGTCAACGCGCGCCGCGTGCGCGGGGCGGTGGACGCGGTGCGCGGCATCGGGCGTTCGCACGAGAGCGCGCAGTCCTGACCCGGGCGACCTGACCGGGCCGCCGGGGCCGATCTGGCCCCTGATCAGCGCCGACACCTCGCGTCGACAACCTCGCCGGGGCGTGGCTAGGCTCGCAGCGCCGGGACGAACGCGTCCCGTCCCGCCCCGACGGAGGCCTGATGCCCACCACCACTGACACCGGAGCTCCCGGCCCGCTGCGCGGGTCCGACGTCCTGGAGGTGCTCGACGCGCTGGTGGCCGCCGGTCCGGCCGACGACGCCTCGGTCGCCGAGGCGACCGGCCTGCCCCGCGCGACCGCCGCGGACGCTCTCGCGGCGCTCCGGGCGAGCGGCGCGGCCGCGGACGACGGCGCCGCGGGCGGGTTCCGGGTGGACCCGGACACCGCGTTCGGGCTCGGCGTGGACGTCGCCCGGGACCGGGTGCGGGTCGCCCTGGTGGACGCGACCGGCGCCGTCCGGGCGCGTGCGGAGCGGCGGGACGTGCAGCGCACCCCCGTGGCGCGGGCGCGGGCCGCGGCGGTGCTGGCGAACTCCTGCCGGGAGGACGTCGAGGCGCGGCTCGCGCCGGGCCGCCGGGTCGAGGTGAGCCGCGCGGTCGTGGCGTTCCCCGCCGTCGTCGGGGCCGACCGGACCACGGTGCTGCACGTGCCCGGGTACGAGAAGGGCGGGACGGCCCTGCACGACGCCCTGGTGGACGCCCTGGCCTGCCCCGTGACGCTGGACAACGACGTGAACCTGGCCGCGGTGGCGGAGCAGCACCGGGGAGCCGGGCGCGGACGCACGTCCTTCGTGACGGTCTCGTTCGGCGCGGGGTTCGGGGCCGGCATCGTGCTCGACGGCCGGGTGCACCGGGGCGCCGCAGGCATCGCGGGCGAGGTGGCGTTCCTGCCGCAGCCAGGGCACGCCCTGGGGGAGCAGGTGCTGGGCGACGCCGCGATCGCGGCGCTGGCGAAGGACCACGACCTGCCGGAGGACGTCACCGTCCGTGAGCTCCTCGACCGCGCGGAGCAGGGCGACGGGGTCGCGGACGAGGTCGTCGCGGAGCTGGCGCGCCGGGTCGCCGTCATCGTCGCGTCGTTGGCGATCGTGCTCGACCCGGAGGCCTTCGTCCTGGCCGACGAGGCGGCGCGGCCCGCGATCCACGACCGGGTCGCCAGCTACCTCCGCGACCGCATCGGCGTCCTGCCCGTCCACATCGACGCGTCGCCGCTCGGCGCGGACGGCGCCGTGCTGGGCGCCGCGTGGGCCGCCGGCGAGGCGCTGCGCGCGCGGATCGCCGACGACGTGGCCGACGACGCGGCGGCGGTCGTCGACGGGGCCACCCGGTGAGCGCGGCCGGCGCGCCGCCGTCCGACCTGACCGCCCGCCTCGGGCTCGCCCCCGACGCCCGTGCGATCATCCTCAACGCGGACGACCTGGGCATGTGCCGGGCCGCCAACCGCGCGATCCTGCCGCTGCTCGGCGAGGGGCTCCTGGACTCCTCGACGGTGATGGTGCCGTGCCCGTGGGCGCCGGACGCCCTCGCGGCGGCGGCCACGGACCCAGGGCTGGACGTGGGCGTGCACCTGGTCCTGACGAGCGAGTGGACCCGCTACCGGTGGCGGCCGCTCACCGGCGTGGGCACGTCGCTGGTGGACGACGCCGGGTACTTCCCCACCGCGGTGGACGTCGTCGAGCGTCACGCGCGGGACGAGGACGTCGCCGCCGAGCTCGCGGCCCAGCTCGACGCCGCGCTCGCCGCGGGCGTCGACGTCAGCCACCTGGACAACCACATGGGCTCGGTCTACGGGCTCGCCACCGGCCGCACGTTCCTGTCGCAGGTGCTGGAGCTCGCGGCGACGCGCGGCCTGCCGTTCCGGCTGCCGCGCTCGCTGGACGGGCTCGCGGCGATGGGCGCCGACCCCGACGCGCCGGGGTCGCAGGCGATCCTCGACGCCGCGACCGCCGCCGCCGACGCGGCCGGCGTCGTCATCCTCGACCGGCTGTGGACGCACCCGTTCGAGCTGGCGGGCGAGGGCACCCCCGACGCGGAGGGGTACGAGGCCGTGAAGGCCGGCTTCCTCGACCTGCTGCGCGGCGTGCAGCCGGGGGTCACGGAGATCTTCCTGCACCCGATGCTGCACGACGACGAGCTGCGCGACGCCGTCGACTACGCGGCGCCCAAGCGCGGCTACGAGGAGCGGCTGCTCCGCGACCCGGACGTGGCCGCCGTGATCGAGGACGAGGGCCTGGTCCGCGTCGGCTGGCGCGACCTGCGCGCGGTGCAGCGGGGCGAGACGGTGCAGCGGGGCGAGCGGTGAGCGACACCGGGACCCGCGCGGGCGTCCTCGCCCGGCTGCGCGACCGGCGTCTCGAGGGGGACCCGACCCGGGCGCAGGCCGTCGCCTACGGCGCGTCCGCGTTCCCGGCGAACCTCATGCTGCAGACGTTCTCCGCGTTCGTCGTCTTCTTCTACGTGGACCACCTGGGCGTGCCCGCCGGCTGGGTCGCGGGCGCGATGGTGGCGCACGGCGTCCTCAACGCCGTCCTCAACCCGGTGGTCGGGGCGGCGTCCGACCGGCGCCGCACGCGCTGGGGCCGCCGCGTCCCGTGGATCGTGCTGGGGATCGTGCCGCTCGTCGTGTCGTTCGCGCTCGTGTGGGCGCCGCCGTCCCTGCCCGCGGCGGGGCTGGTGGTGTGGTTCCTGCTCGTCGTCGCGGTGTTCGACGTCGCCTACGTGGCGGTCGTGCTCAACGTGTCCGCGCTGTTCCCGGAGATCTTCCGGACGACGGCGGAACGGGCGCGCGGCAACGCGCCCCGGCAGCTCTTCGCCCTGGTCGGGATGATCCTCGGCACGGCGGGGGCGCCGCTGCTGTACGACGCGATCGGCTGGGCCGGGATGGGTGTCGCGCTCGCCGTCGTGTGCGCCGCCTTCTTCGCCTGGTCGCTGCTGGGGATGGTGGAGCGCGACGCCGACGACGCCGTGCGGGCACGCGAGTCCGCCGTCGGGCTGCGCGACCAGCTGCGGTACACGTTCGCCAACCGCGCGTTCGTCACGTACGTGCTCGGGTCGCTGCTGCTGCAGAGCACCACGGCGGTGCTGCTGGCCGGGATCCCGTTCTACGTGAAGTACACCGTGGGCGGCACGGAGGCGGACGCGACGCTGCTGCTGGCGCCGATCTTCGTGGCCGCCATCCCCGCGATCTGGGGCTGGTCGTGGGTGGTGCGCCGGCTGGGGCCGCGCACCACGATGCTCGCCGTCGTCACCGTGTACGGCCTGGCGACGTGCCTCTACCTGCTGCCGACGACCGTGCTCGGCGCCGCGGTGGCCGGGCTCGCCGTCGGCCTCGGCGTCGCCGGACTCATGCAGGTGCTGGAGGTGGCCCTCGGCCAGGTGATCGACGACGACGAGCGCCGCACCGGCCTGCGCCGCGAGGGCATGTACTTCGGCGCGAACGGCTTCGTGGTGCGCGGGTCCGTCGTGGTGCAGGCGGTGGTCGTGGCCGGCGTGCTGGCCGCGAGCGGGTACGTCGAGGGTGCGGCGACGCAGGTGCCGCAGGTGGCCGCCGGCATCCGTCTGCTCGTCGGCGGGGTGCCGGTGGCGCTCGCCGCCCTGGCCTTCGTCTGCTTCTGGCTCTATCCCCTGCGCTCCGCGGCGCCGGCCGCGCCCGCCCCCGCCGCCACGCCCTGAGCCTTGCCGCCGCGCCGTGCGACGAGCCTGTTCAGGCGCTCGGACATGACCAGGCCCAGCGCCACGAGCACCGCGAGGAACAGGGGGAACACCCAGGCCCCGGCCCACGTCGAGAGCACGCCGAAGGCGGGCGGCGCGAGGGTCGAGCCGGTGTACGCCGCGGCCATCTGGATCCCGATGATCGCCTGCGAGCTGCGCGCGCCGAAGTTGACCGGCGTGGAGTGGATGATCGCGGGGTAGATCGGCGCGCACCCCAGTCCCGCGACCACGAGGCCCGCCAGGGCGGGCACGGGCGTGCCGACGGGCAGGGCGACCAGCAGGACACCGAGGCCGACCACCGCGAAGCCGCCGCGGATCAGCAGCTTGTCGCCGACCCTGTCGGCGAAGAATCCGGCGAGGAACCGCCCGGCGGTGATGCCGAGGAGGAAGAGGGAGGCGAACGCGGCCGCGGTGGCGTCGTCGACCCCGCGGTCGGTGACCAGGTACGTCGACGCCCACAGGATCGCGGTGCTCTCGAGCGCGCAGTAGGCGAAGAACGCGGCCAGGACCAGCAGGACGCCGGGGATCCGCAGTGCCTGTGCGAGCGGGACGTGCGAGCCGCCGGTCGCCGGCTCGCCGTCGCCGGCGTGCTCGGCGCCGGGGGCCGGCCCGACCTTTCTCCAGAGCGGGATGCTGAGGATCAGCACGGCCGTGAGCACCGCCTGCGTGACGCCGACGATGCGGTAGGCGCTGGACCAGCCCAGGCCCGAGGTGATCGCGTAGCTCATGATGAACGGGCTGATCGAGGCGCCCAGGCCCCAGAAGCTGTGCAGCCAGTTCATGTGCCGCGCCGCGAAGTGCAGGGCGACGAAGTTGTTGAGCGCCGCGTCGACCGCGCCCGCCCCCAGACCGTAGGGGACGGCCCAGAGGCAGAGCAGCCAGAACGAGCCCGAGACGGAGAAGCCCACGAGCGCGGCGGCGGTCAGCCCGACGCTCACGGCGGTGACGGCGCCGGCGCCGAACCTCCGGGTCACCCGCTCGGACGCGAGGCTGGAGAGGATCGTGCCGCCCGCGATGATCATGGTGATGATCCCGGCGAAGGCGACGGGGACGCCGAGGTCCTGGTGCATCACGGGCCAGCCCGCACCGACGAGGGAGTCCGGGAGCCCGAGGCTGACGAAGGCGACGTAGATGAGGGCGAGGAGGAGCGAGTACACGGTGGGGCGGGTCGCCTTTCACGGGTGGCTGGCGGGAGACACG
Source organism: Isoptericola nanjingensis (assembly GCF_050311635.1). Taxonomy (NCBI): domain Bacteria; kingdom Bacillati; phylum Actinomycetota; class Actinomycetes; order Micrococcales; family Promicromonosporaceae; genus Isoptericola; species Isoptericola nanjingensis. The sequence goes on from NZ_JBNOZL010000002.1 coordinate 564,146, forward strand.
GCGAGGTCCATCCTCGCAGTCGTCGCCCGCGTCCGGGTCGAGCCTGCCCCACCCCGGCGGGTGACGGCAGGCTCGACCTGAAGGACGGGTCGGACAGGCGTCAGGACCGGAGCCAGGCGGTCGTGCCGCCGGGCAGCGCGCCGCCGGCGAGGGGCGCGCTGCCCAGCAGCACCTCGCCCTCGGGCAGCGGCACGGCGGCCGCGCCGAAGTTGGTGACGCTGGTCCACCCGTTGGGGCGGCGGAACGCGAGGACGTCCGGCGAGCCCGTCTCGAGCCACTCGAGCTCCTCGGCGGTCTGCAGCTGTCGCCGGAGACGCAGCGCGTCGCGGTAGAGCTCCAGCGTCGAGCCCTCGACGCCGTCCTGGGCGTCGGCGGCGTGCTCGGCGAACCATGCCGGCTGCGGCAGGTGCGCGGGCCCGTCGCCGAAGCCGAGCGACGGCCCGTCGGCGGTCCAGGGCAGCGGCACGCGGCAGCCGTCGCGGCCGACCTCGACCCCCCGGTGGCGGAAGAACGTCGGGTCCTGGCGCTCGCCGTCGGGGATGTCCGCGACCTCGTGCAGGCCGAGCTCCTCGCCCTGGTAGAGGTACGACGAGCCGGGCAGCGCGAGCTCGAGCAGCGTGGCGGCGCGCGCCCTGGCCAGCCCGGCCGCGCGGTCGAGCTGGTCCTCCGGGCCGCCGGCGAGCAGCCAGTCCGTGCCGCCCTTGCGCCGGTCGTCGCCGCGGGGGGCGAGGCCGTAGCGGGTGGCGTGCCGCACCACGTCGTGGTTGGAGAAGACCCAGGTGGTCGACGAGCCCGACGCCGCTGCCAGCTCCAGGTTGGCCGTGATGATGCGGCGGAACTGCGCGGCGTCGAAGTCGGCCTCGAGCAGGTCGAAGTTGAACGCCTGCCCCAGACCGTCCCTGCTGGCGTACCGCGCGCGGCGCTCGGCAGAGCCCACCCACGCCTCCGCGACGGCGGTCCGGGGCGGGTCGTAGGAGTCGAAGACCTCGCGCCACGCGGCGTACACGTCGTGCACGTCGTCGCGGTCGAACAGGGGGTGCTGGCCGTCGCGCGGCAGCGCCTCGAGCTCGTCCTGGGACGGGAGCGGCTCGCCGTCGGGGGGCAGGTCCTTGGTGAGCATGTGCGCCACGTCGATGCGGAACCCGTCGACGCCGCGGTCGGACCAGAAGCGCAGCGTGCGCAGGAAGTCCTCGCGCACCTCCGGGTTGTCCCAGTTGAGGTCCGGCTGCTCGACGGCGAAGTGGTGGAAGTACCACTGCCCGTCGCCCACCGGCTCCCAGGCGGGGCCGCCGAAGGTGGAGGTCCAGTCCGCGGGCGGCAGCTCGCCGTGCTCGCCGAGGCCGTCGCGGAAGATGTAGCGGTCGCGGGCGGGCGACCCCTTCGGCGCGGCGAGGGCCTCGGCGAACCACTCGTGCAGGTTCGAGGTGTGGTTGGGGACGATGTCGACGACGACGCGGATCCCCGCGCCGTGCAGCGCGGCGACCATCTCGTCGAAGTCGGCGAGCGTGCCGATCTTCGGGTCGACGTCGCGGTAGTCGGCGACGTCGTAGCCGCCGTCGGCCAGCGCGGAGGGGTAGAACGGGCTGAGCCACACGGCGTCGATCCCGAGGGCGGCCAGGTAGTCCACGCGGGAGGTGACGCCGCGGAGGTTGCCGATGCCGTCGCCGTCGGAGTCCGCGAAGCTGCGGGGGTAGATCTGGTAGACGGCGGCCTGGCGCCACCAGGTGGCGTCGGAGCCCTCGGTGGTGGGGGCGGGGACGTCGAGCAGGTCGCTCATGGGGTGCATGCCCTTCTTCGGTGGTGCGGTCTGGCGGGGAGTCGGGCGGTCAGCCCTTCACAGCCCCCTGGGTGACGCCTTCCATCACCCAGCGCTGCGTGAACAGGTACGCGACGATCGCCGGAGCCATCGCCATGAGGTAGGAGGCGAACGAGACGTTGTAGTTGTTGCTGAACTGGGTCTGGAACAGCTGCTGGCGCACCGGCAGCGTCTGGAGGTCGGGGTCGGAGATGATCAGCGACGGCATCATGAAGTCGTTCCAGGCGTAGAGGAACGCGAAGATGCCGACCGTGGCGCTCATGGGGGCCAGGAGGGGGAAGATCAGCCGCCAGAAGGTCTGCCACGTGGTCGCGCCGTCGATCCGGGCGCTCTCCTCGAGCTCCAGCGGGATCGAGCGGAGGAACGCCGTGAACAGCAGCACGCTGAAGCTCAGCTGGAACATCGTGGCGAGCACGATCACGCCGACCGGGTTGTCGAGGCCGAGGCGCCCGGTGAGCTGGATCTGCGGCAGGGCGACGACCGGGAACGGGATGAACATCGCGCCGAGCAGGTAGAAGAACGACCAGCGGAACAGGCGACGCTCCCAGTTGCGCATGATGGCGAACGACGCGACCGCCGCCAGCAGGATCGTCGCCGCGACCGTGCCCGCCGTCACGAGGACCGACACCGCCAGGCCGACGGGGAACTCGGTGAGCTGCCAGGCCTGGACGAAGCCCTGCACGTCGAACGGCGCCGGCAGCGAGAACGCGTTGCCGTCCACCGCCTGGCCCGTGGTCTTGAACGCCATCGAGACGGTGACGTAAAGGGGCAGCAGCACGGTCACCGAGCACAGCAGGAGGAGCAGGGTGCCGGACCTGCTCCACCGTTCCCGGGACGGTCGCAGCGGGCGCGCGGCGGCGGTGCGCGGCCTGCGCGCGGTCGGTGCGGTGAGCGTGGCCATCAGAGGGAGTTCCTTCCGCGGGTGACCGAGATCTGGAGGAAGGCGATCAGCACCGTGACGACGAAGAAGATCGTCGCGTTCGCCATCTGGTAGGCGTAGTCGCCGCCGTTGAAGCCGGTGATGATGGTCATCGCGATGCTCCGGGTGGCCGTGCCGGGGCCGCCGTTCGTGAGGCCGACGATGATGTCGTAGGCGTTGAGGAAGTTCTTGAAGCCGAGGATGACGTTGATGACGACGTACCCGGCCATGAGCGGCAGGGTGATCCGCGCGAGCCGCTGCGACCTGGTCGCGCCGTCGATCTCGGCGGCCTCGTACACGTCGCCCGGGATGGCGAGCAGGCCGGCGATGTAGATGAGCAGGGTGCCGGGGACGGCCTGCCAGGCCGTGACGACGACGATCGCGAGCCAGGCCAGGTCCGGGTTGGCGAGCAGGCTCGTCTCCAGGAAGGGGATCCCGACGGCCTGCCCGGCGGCGGGCAGGGAGTTCGAGAACAGGAAGTTGAAGACGTACGCGATGATGATGCCGGAGACGACCATCGGGATGACGAAGACCGCGCGCAGGCCCACCTTCAGCCGGATGCGGGAGGTCAGCCCGACCGCCAGGAGGAACGCCACGACGTTCACCAGCACCACGGTCACGAGCGAGAAGCCGAAGGTGAACAGGTAGCTGCGCAGGATGGCGGGGTCGGTGAACGCGACGGCGTAGTTCGTGAGGCCGACGAAGTCCCAGTCCCCGATGCCGACCGAGTTCGTGAAGCTGAAGAAGATGCCGACGATCGCGGGGACCGGGATCGCCAGGGTGAACAGCACGAGGCTCGGCAGGAGGAAGAGGTAGTAGATCGGTTCGGTCCGCCTGGCGCCGCGCGGACCGGGCCGCGCGGCGGCCGGAGCGGGCACGGCCGTCGTGGTGAGGAGGGACATGAGCAAGGACTCCTTCGTTCCGCTCGGGCTCTACTGGCGCCGGGCCAGGCGGGCCCAGTCCGTGTCGAGGGTGCGCATCGTGGCGTCGACGTCGGCGCCGAACGCGATCCCCTGGGTGTAGGCCATGACCGGGATCGTCTTGGGCACGAGCACCGAGGCGCCCTGGTAGACCCGCCCCTCGTCGTAGTACTCCGTCATGCCCGCGAGCCGCGGGTCGGAGGGCGGTGGCGCGTCCGTCGTCGGGGTGTAGCCGAGCTGCGACTCGTTGTAGGCCTCGATGATCTCGGGCCGGTACAGGTACTCGAGGAAGTCGCGCGCGGCCTCCTGGTGGCGCGATCCCTCGGGGACGATCGCCGCGAGGTCGACGTTGACGCGCACCTTGAGGTCGGCCGGGTCCTCGGTCATGGGCAGGGGGAACGTGCCGAGGTCGAGGTCGGGAGCGGTCTTGGCGATCTCGCTGAAGGCCCACGGGCCCTGGAGGTACATCGCGGCCTGGCCCTGGGCGAAGGCGAGGTTGCCGTCCCCGTACCCGCGGCTCGCGGCGTCGTCGTTCGTGTACTGCGCGAGCTGGGTCATCTGCTCGAGGGGCCGGCTGAAGTCCTTCTCGAACGAGACGTCCGAGCGTGGGCCGACGTCCGCGCCCTCGGCGTCGAGCCGGTGGAAGAAGTCGAGGGTGTCGACCTGGCCGCCCACGGCGTAGTCGAACCACCCCTGCGCCACGGTCCAGTCGTCCTTGAACGTGCCGTAGAACGGCGTCACCCCCGCGGCCTCGAGCGTGTCCGCCACCTCGAGCAGCTCGCTCCAGGTCTGCGGCACCTCGAGGTCGTGCTCCGCGAAGACCGCCTTGTCGTAGATCACCGAGGCGGCCATCACCGAGTACGGCAGCGCGCTCGTGCGGCCGTCGCAGGTGCCGTACTGGTCCATGAGGGGCTGCAGGTCCGGCCGGATCCGGGCCGCGGCCGCGGTGTCGCCCAGGTCGCTCAGCGTGCAGCGGTCCACGAACCGCGCGACCTCCATGTTGTAGTTCGCGAGCATGAGGTCGGGCGGGTTGCCCCGCACGAAGCTCGCGGACACGACGTCGACCCCCGAGGTGTCGAGCTCCACGCGGACGTCGTCCTGCGACGCGTTGTAGTCGGCCACGACCTGGGTCATGTACGGGATCGCCTCGCGCTTGCTGAAGGTGAAGCGGACGGGCTCGGCGCCGTCGCCGCTGCCGCACCCCGCGAGGAGGCTGCTGACGAGCGCCAGCCCCAGCGCCCCGGAGATCCCGCGCAGCGCACGTCTCGGTTCCTCAGACACCGTCGTCCTTTCGTCGAGAGAGCTCGAACCGGGTAGATTTCCGCACTAAATGTTGTGCCGAAATTAACTCGGTCGAAGCACCATCTCACCCGCCTGCGCCCAGGGTCAACCCCTCCGGCCGAGAAAATCGCGGCCTAGAATCAACCCGCCCGCCGGCTCGCCGCCGGGAGGGGACCACGACGCGAGGCGGAACGATGACGAACGGCCCGGAGGGGGCCACGACTCCCTCGACCCACCTGGTGCGCCGGCTCAACGCCGAGCGTGTGCTCCAGGAGGTCTGGGACGGGGAGCCCGTGACGGCCAGCGACCTCATGGCCGCCACCGGCCTGGCACGCTCCACCGTCCTGGCGCTGTGCCGGGAGCTCATGGACCGGGGCTGGCTCGTCGCCCTCGACGACGCCCGCGCCGCCGGCGCGTACACCAAGGGCCGCCCCGCGCTGCGCTACGCCTTCCGGCCCGACGCCGCGCTCGTCGTCGGCGTGGACGCCGGGCAGCACCGTGTCTCGGCGGCGGTCGCGGACCTGCACGGTCGGGTGCTCGCCGAAGAGGCCGTGCGGGTGGACCCGGCGAGCGACGCGGACGCGCGCCGGGCGACGGTCCGCGACGCCGTGGACGCCGCCGTGGCGAGATCCGGCCGCGACGGCCGGGCCGTCGTCGCCGCGGTGCTGGGGGTGCCCGCGCCCGTGGGAACGGGCGACGTGCCGGCCGGCGCGCGGAACCCGTTCTGGGCCCTGATGAACCCCGGTCTGGGCGACCTGTTCGCGGCCCGCGGCTGGGACGTCGTCGTCGAGAACGACGCGAACCTCGCGGCGGTCGCGGAGACCGAGCACGGCGACGGCGCCGCGGCCTACGCCGCGCTCCTCGTGGGGGAGCGGATCGGGGCCGGGATCGTGCTGGACGGCGCCCTGCGGCGGGGGCCGCGCGGGGCGATCGGGGAGATGCGGATCCTCGACCTGGTCGTGGGGGTGGGCTCCAGCGACGGCCTGGGCGCGCTGGCGCGGGACGAGGCGGGCCGGCTGCTCGACGCCGGACGGGCCGGGAGCGTGCTCGCGGACGTCCCGCGCCAGCGCCTGGACGCCGAGCACGTCCTGGCGGCGGCGGACGCCGGTGACGCCGTGGCGCGGGAGGTGGCCGACGGGCTCGCCGACCGGCTGGCCCGGGTGTGCGCCGTCCTCTCCGGTCTCCTCGACCTCGACCGCGTGATCGTCACGGGGGCGATGGCGCCCGCGCTGGGGCCGGTCGTGGAGCGCGCCCGCGCGCTGCTCCCGGACCACCTGCACGACCCGGCGGTCGAGGTGGTGCTGTCCGACCTCGGGCCGGACGTCGTGCGGACGGGGGCCGTGCGCCTCGCGGTCGAGCGCGTCCGGTCCCACGCCCTCGACCGCGACCTGCCCGCGGGCGCCTGACCCGGGTCCCGGGACGTCCGGTCAGCGCGAGCGCAGCAGGGCGATGAACTCGTCCGCCATGGCGAGCTTGCGGGCCAGCCCTGCCCGGCGCTCCTCGGCCGCGGCGCGGTAGCCGTCCAGGCGGGCACGGGCGTCGCCGGCCCCCGCGTCGTCGAGCGTCCCCGCCTCGAGCGCGTCGGTGATCTCCAGCAGCTCCGCCATCTCCTCGAGCGTGAAGCCCAGGGGCTTCATGCGGCGCACGAGCAGCAGGCGCTCGACGTCGTCCTCGGTGTACAGGCGGAACCCGCCCTCGCTGCGGGCCGACGGCCGCACCAGCCCCACCTCGTCGTAGTGGCGCAGCGTGCGCAGCGACAGCTCGGTGCGGCTCGCGACGGCCCCGATGTGCAGCGTGGCGGCGGGGGAGGGGTCGGTCATGGGGACCAGTCTGACGGATCCGGACGGGGTGGAACCCTACCCTCACGTGAGGGTAGAGTCGGCGCCGCCGCGGACCGCCCGTGCCCAGTCCGGCCGCGGCCCTGGACCTCTCCCGCGACGCACGCTCCCGCCCCGCCAGGGCGTGCCGTCGGCCGCCCCCGGAACGAACGGAGTCCTCCGCGTGTCGGACGACCTGCGCGCCTCCCTGCCCGACCCGGCCCCCCGCCCCCTCCCGGTGGCGCCCCCCGAGGCGACCTCGTCGGGCTCGTTCCGGGCGGCGTTCAGCTCGGGGAGGGCCCTGCGTACCGAGGTCCTCGCGGGCCTCGTCGTGGCCCTCGCGCTCGTCCCCGAGGCGATCGCGTTCTCGATCATCGCGGGCGTGGACCCGCGCATCGGCCTGTTCGCGGCGTTCACGATGGCGGTGACGATCTCGTTCGTCGGCGGCCGGCCGGCGATGATCTCCGCGGCCACCGGCGCGGTCGCGCTGGTCGTCGCGCCCGTCATGCGCGACCACGGCCTCGACTACCTCGTCGCGACCGTGATCCTCGGCGGCATCGTCCAGGTCGTGCTCGGCGTGCTGGGTGTCGCCAGGCTGATGCGGTTCGTCCCGCGCTCGGTGATGACGGGCTTCGTCAACGCGCTCGCGATCCTCATCTTCACGTCCCAGCTGCCGCACCTGTTCGGCGACAAGGTCACGGCCGACAACCGGTGGTGGATCTACGCGCTGGTGGTCGTGGGCCTCGCGATCATCGTGCTGCTGCCGCGCTGGACCAGGGTCGTGCCCGCGCCGCTGGTCGCGATCGTGCTGATCACCGCCGCCGCGCTGCTCGGCGGGCTCGACGTCCCGACCGTCGGCGACGAGGGCGAGCTGCCGCAGTCCCTGCCGACCCTGGTCTTCCCCGACGTGCCGCTGAACCTCGAGACCCTGCGCATCATCGCCCCGTCCGCCCTCGCGATGGCGCTGGTCGGCATCCTCGAGTCGCTCATGACGGCCAAGCTGGTCGACGACATCACCGACACCCACTCGAACAAGACCCGCGAGTCCTGGGGGCAGGGCGTCGCGAACATCGTCACCGGCTTCTTCGGCGGCATGGGCGGCTGCGCCATGATCGGCCAGACGATGATCAACGTGAAGGCGTCGGGCGCCCGCACCCGCCTGTCGACGTTCCTCGCCGGGGCCTTCCTGCTGGCGCTCGTCGTCGGGCTCGGCGACGTCGTCGCGACCATCCCGATGGCTGCGCTCGTCGCCGTGATGATCATGGTGTCGGTGGGCACGTTCGACTGGCACTCGGCCCGCCCGTCGACGCTCCGGCGGATGCCGAGGTCGGAGACGGCGGTCATGCTGGCGACCGTCGCCGTCACCGTGGCCACCCACAACCTCGCCTACGGCGTGGGCGTGGGCGTGGTCGTCGCCGCGGTCCTGTTCCTCCAGCGCGTCGCCCACCTGACCACGGTGACCCGCCTGGACGCGTCGGACGCGGACGACGAGCGGGTGTACGCCGTCGACGGCGAGCTGTTCTTCGCGTCGTCGAACGACCTCGTCGACCAGTTCGACTACGCGGGCGACCCGCACCGGGTCGTCGTCGACATGTCGAGGGCGCACGTGTGGGACGCCTCCACGGTCGCCGCCCTCGACGCCGTGCAGCACAAGTTCGCCCAGCACGGGAAGACCGTGGAGTTCCGCGGCCTCGACCCCGACAGCGCGGCGCGTCTCGACCGGCTCGCGGGCCGGCTGGGCGCCGGCCACTGACCTCGGTGCGGGCCCGGAGGCGGCCGGGCGCGCGGTAGGTTCGGGCCATGCCCGCTGCCATGCCCGCTGTCGGAGGACTCGCCACCTCGATCCCCAGCCCCGACCCCGCGTGGGCGGTGCTCGAGCTCGGCCCGTTCTCGGTCCACGTGTACGCGCTGTGCCTGCTCGCCGGGATCGTGCTGGCCACGTGGATCACGCACCGGCGCCTCGTCGCGCGCGGCGCGGGCCCCGAGGTGACGCTCGACATCGTGATGTGGGCCGTGCCGCTGGGCATCGTCGTCGCGCGGATCTACCACGTGCTCACCCACCTGGGCGACTACTCGGACGGCACCGGGACGTGGGGCTACTGGGAGTGGGTGCGCATCTGGGACGGCGGCATCGCCATCTACGGTGCGCTGATCGGCGGGGCGCTCGGCGTGTGGATCGGGTGCCGTCGGGCGGGCCTGCGGTTCTGGTCGTTCGCGGACGCGCTCGCGCCCGGCATGCTCGCGGCCCAGGCGGTGGGCCGGCTCGGCAACTACATGAACCAGGAGCTGTTCGGGGCGCCGACCACGCTGCCCTGGGGCCTGGAGATCGACCACCCGGTGGCGGGCTTCCCGGACGACACCCTGTTCCACCCGCTGTTCCTGTACGAGATGCTCTGGAACCTGCTGGGCGTCGCCGTCCTGCTCCTCGTCGAGCGGGCGGTGCGGCAGCGGGCCGAGGTCCGCGCCGACGCCGTCGGCGAGCCCGGCTACGGGCTGCGCTGGGGCCGGCTGTTCGCCCTGTACCTGGTCTGGTACGGGCTCGGGCGCAGCTGGCTCGAGGCGCTCCGCATCGACCCCACGAGCAACGCGTGGCTCGACATCCCGGCGAACATCTGGACGTCGTTCGTCGCCGTCGCGCTGGGCGTCGCGCTGTTCGTCGTCCGGGGCCGCCAGCACCCGGAGCCCGAGACGTCCGTCTACCTGCCGGGTCGCTCCGCCCTGTCGGAGGCGGCGAACACCGCGGACTCCCCGGACGACGCGGGTCCCGCGGACGCCTCGGGTTCCTCGGACGAGGCCGGCACCCGCTCGGGCGACGCCGGCTGAGCCGACCCGTCGGGCTCGCCGGTCATCCACGACCGCAGCACGATCGACCCGACGAGCGGCACGGCGGCCATGAGCATGATCGACACCATGCGGATGCCGTAGTCGTTGACGACGGCGCCGCCGACGCCGGCGATGATCAGGCTGATCAGCACGGGCCGCAGCAGCGGCCAGCGGTCCTCGGTGCGCTGCAGCCACCGTGCCCGCAGGCGCGGCCCGCCCCACAGCACGGCGACGAGGCCGACGAGGACGGCGAGCGCGAGCCACGCGGGCACGCCGCCGCTCAGGGAGCGCAGGGCGTAGCCGGCCTTGCGGGCGATGGTCTCGAGGGCGGTGCCGTCGACCACGGACTGCACGAACGCCCCGAGGTGGGTGCGCTGGGCCGGGGGCCGCAGCCAGTCGACGACGCCGATCGCGGCGACGAGCGCCACGCCCGCGAGCCCGGCGAGGATCAGCCGCTTCCACGTGACGCGGGCCTCGACGACGCCGAGCACGAGGACGACGAAGACGGGCACCAGCACCAGCCCGCCGCCGACGTCGGCGCCGAGGGTGGGCCAGACGCTCACGACCAGGGTCACGGCGCCGACCGCCGAGGCGACCACCCCGGCGGGGATCCGGCCCCAGCGACGCCGCACGGCCGTGGCGAGCCCCGCGGCGGCGATCACGGCGGCCGTCGCGTAGACCGAGTACGTGGGGTTGCCGAAGCCGTAGTAGCGACCGCCCAGGGTCGGGGCGGAGCCCAGCGGGCTGCCGCGGTGCAGGGGCGTGCCGAGCATCGCGTCGATCGTGAGGACGAGGAAGGTGAGCGTCGCGATCACCGTCGCGCCCGCCCACGCGGGCCGGCGGGGGGCCAGGGCGCCGACGAGCGCGACGACGACGGTGCTCAGGCCGAGCGTCACCCACAGGGACGTCGCGGGCTCGGCGAGGCGCCACCATCCCCACGCGGTCATGAGGAACGCGGCGGCGGGCACCGCGGCGCACGCGAGCAGGACGACGTCGAGCACGCGGGCCCACAGGCCCGCGGCCCGCGGCGACCTGCGGCGCAGGGCCGGGAGCAGCAGGACGACCAGGGCGAACGCCACGAGCCCCACGTACGCGGGGGCGGTGGTGACCGTGCCGGTCGTGACCCGCAGCATGTGGTCGCGCTCGGTGAGCCCGGCGAGCTCGCGCACGGTGGCCCCGGTCCCGCCCGGGCGCTCGGCGGCGAGCTCGAGGGGCGAGCCGCTGAGGTCGGCGGGCACGGGCAGGCCGAACGCCGTGACGAGGGTGGTCGGCACGTCGAGCAGCCGCACGACGCCGAGCCAGTGCGTGGCGCCGGACGTGAGGTAGGCGGGCGCGTCGTCCGCGTCCGCGTCGGCCACGCCGACGCCGAGGGACGGGCGTCCGGGGGCCGGGTTGCCGACGTCCATCACCAGCACGGTCGCGTCGGTGGGCACCGCCGCCAGCACGCGGCCGACGGTCGCGTCGACGGCGCGCAGCGCGGCGTCGCGGGCGGGGCCGTCGGACGTCGCGTCGTCGGTCAGCGGCACGAGGCCCGTGGAGGTCTCGGGGTCCGGGTGGTACGGCGCGCTGCCGGCGTCGACCAGGGTGACGGGGCACGAGAAGGTGTCGGCCGGGTCGGCGAGCGCCGCGTCCAGGTCGCGGTAGCGCGCCACCGTCCCGTCGCGGCCGGCCAGGGCGAGCGCCGCACCGGGTGCGACGGCGGTGGTGCAGACGCCGCCGTCGGCGAGGGCGTCGCCGAGCACGCCGAGCGTCGGGCGGAACTCGGACGACGACTGCAGCGCGGCGAGCCCGTCCCACCCGTCGACGGTCGCGGCGCCGTCGTCGCCCGTGCCGCCGGGCGCGACCTCCCACGGGGCGCACGACCACGCGCCGTCGGTGGTCTCGCCGGTCACGGGGCTGCGCCCGGACGACAGGCCGAGCCACCCGGCGGCCGGGCACGTCGCCGAGGCGCCGCCGACGGCGGGCGTCACGCCCGCGCCGCTGGCGCCGTCGCGCAGCACGTCCCACAGCGTCGGCGTGGCGGACGGGCTGACGTCCTCCCAGCGCACCCCCTGGGTCCCCACGATGACGACGGGGTGCGCGTCGTCGACCACGGGGGTGCCCGAGGTCGAGACGTCGCCGGCCCGCGCGGACGCCGAGCCGGGCAGCGCCGTGGTGCCGACGAGCAGCGCGACGAGCAGCCCCGCCGACGCCCCGACGAGCACGGCGGGCACGCGGGAGAGCACGGGCGCCGCGGCGCGCGCGGCGTCGCCCCGGGGTCCGGCGCCGGCCGCGCCCGCGTCGTCGGCGTGGGCGAGCCGCCCCGCGAGCAGCACGGGCAGCGCGAGGGCGAGCACGATCGCGGCGACCGCGACGCCGGAGTCGTTGAGCAGGGTGCCGACGGCGGCCGTCACGACCAGCGCGACGACGAGCCGCCACAGCACCGGGTCCTGCCGGTAGGCGCGGGCGAGGTCGTCGAGCCGCGCGCGCTCCGGGGAGAGCACGGCCCACGCGGCGGCGACGCACACGAGGAGCGCGGCCGCGCCGGCGGGGTTGGCGACGGTCGCCCACGCGCCGGCGGCCTTCCCGGCCACGACGCCGAGGGCCTTGCCCTCGACGACCGACTCGACGAAGCCGCCGAGGTGGCTGCCCGGGCCGGGCAGGAGCCAGTCCACGACGGACACCACCGCGACCAGGAGCACGGTCCCGGCGGCCACGAGCAGCACGCGGCGCCAGGTGATCCGCACGCCCGCCACGCCGAGCGCCAGCACGGCGAAGCCCGGGACGAGGGCCAGGATGCCGCCGAAGTCCGCGCCGAACGGCGGCAGGCCGTCGACCAGCACGGTCACCAGGCCCACCGCGGCCACCGTCCACCCGGCCCGGGCCGGGCTGCCGCCCCGGGCGCGCACGGCCGCCGCGAGCCCCGCGGCGAGGACCAGGCCGACCACCGCGTAGACCGCGAAGACGGTGTTGGAGAAGCCGTAGAACCGCGCGCCCAGGGAGGGCGCCGGGCCCAGCAGCGAGCCCTGCTGCAGCGTCGTGCCGGTGAGCCCGTCCACCGTGGCGACCAGCCACGTCACGCCCGCGAGGCTGGTGGCCAGGCGCCACGGCGACCGCGGCAGCAGGTGGCGCGCGAACCAGGCGACCAGCGCGGCGGCCAGGGCCGCGACGGTGAGCGCCAGGACCAGCGTCGTCACCGGGGACGGCGCCGCCCACCAGCGCGACAGGGTCGCCAGCGACGCCGCGACCGGCAGGCTCGACGCGACCACGAGGACGGCGAGCCCGACGCGGCGGCCGTACCGCGGCCCGGCCGGGCGGCCCGCGTCGGGAGCGTCGAGGCGGGCGCCCCGGCGGCGGGCCAGCAGCAGGGCGCCCACCACGACGACGTCGGCCAGGCCGACGAGCCCGAGCACCAGCGGGGACAGGCGCGGCACGGTGTCCGTGAGCACGCTGAGGTACTGCCGGTTCTCCACCGTGCGGGACACGGAGATGCGGCGGTCGTCGCCCCGCTCCAGAGGGGAGCCGCTGAACGGCGCGAGGGCGGTGGTGAGCGCCTCGTCGGCCTCGTCGGCCTCGTCTGCCCCGTCGGCCGCCGGCTCGTCGTCGGTCGCGTCGTCGTCGGCCGAGGTCCCGGACAGGGCGCCTCCGGTGACGGTGTCGGCGAGGGTCGCGGACAGGTCGGCCAGCACCACCACGCCGGCCCAGCGGGACGACGTCGAGGTGAGCCACGTCGCGCTGCCGCCGGGTGACGTCCAGTCCACGACCACCTGGAGGTCCGCGGGGCCGAGCGGCGTGTCGGAGATCCCGGCCACCACGAGCCGCCCGCCGGCGGGGAGCAGGTCGGCGAGGCGGCCGACCTGCGCGTCGAGCTCCTCGACCGCGGCCGTGCGCTCGCTCGCGGCGTCGGGCAGCACGCCCAGGTCGACGACGGTGGCCGGGCACTCCGCCACGTGCGCGGCCGTGAGACGCCCCACGTCGGGGAGGTAGCGCGCCACGTCGCCGTCGGCGTCGGCGAGCGCGACGGCGGCGCCCGGCCCGACGGCGGTCGTGCAGGCCCGCGCGACGTCGGCGACCTCGCCCAGCGCGCCGGGCTCGGCGGCGTTCGGCGTCAGGGGGTCGCTCGCGGCGAGCTCCGTCCACCCGGGCACGTGAGTGCGCTCCGTGCCGGCCTCCGCGCCTGTCTCCGTGCCGCCCGCCGTCGTGCGGGGCACGGGCACGGAGGTGCAGCCGAGCGCGGGCGCGCCGTCGTCGGGGGTCTGCCCCTCCTCCTCGTCGCCCTCGTCCGCATCCTCGAGGAGGGTGGGCTGCGCGACGGCCCTGCTGCCCGCGGACAGGCTGAGCCACCCCTCGACCGGGCAGGTGGGGGTGAGGGTGCGCACGGCGATCGAGGCGACCGACCCGCCCCCGATGAGCCGCCAGAGGTGCGGGGTGCGCACCGCGTCGACGTCGGACCACTGCAGGCCCGACACCCCCGCGAGCACCAGCGGGGTCTCGGGCGGCTCGGCGTCCGCCGGCGCCGGGGCCGCGGACGCCGCCGGCGCTCCGAGGAGGAGGGCGGCGAGCAGGGCGAACGTCGACGCGACGAGCGCGCGGGCGGGGCGGATCACGCGGGCCAGCCTATGCACCGCCCGGTCGCGGGGTCCGCGAGGCCGCCGCGGGACGCCGGACGTTCACGCGATCATCCCGTCCGGACCACGAGCGCGCCGGGCTCCACCCAGGTCTCCAGCTCGACCGCGTTCCCCAGCGGGTCGCCGTCCACCTGCGCCTGCTCGCCGTCGTCCACCCGGATCACCGCGCGGCGGGCGCGGGTGTGGTCGATCCGGCCGATCTTGCCGGGCAGGTCGTTGCGCACGCCGAGGCCCTGCGCCACGACCTCGCCGAACAGCTGCGCCCACCCGGCCAGGCCGCCGCGGGTGTCGATGGCCGCGACGTCGAGCTCGCCGTCGTCGATGACGGCGTCGGGCAGCAGCGTGATGCCGCCGGGCAGCCGGCCGCAGTTGCCGACCATGATGCTGCGCAGCCGCGCCTCGACCGGCTCGCCGTCGTCGAGGCGGATGGTCGCGCGCATGCGCCGGCCGTGCAGGTGCCGTGCCCCGGCGACGAAGTAGGCCACCCAGCCGACCTTGGCCTTGAGCTGGTCGTCCGCGTCGGCCACCATCGCGGCGTCGAAGCCCAGCCCCGCGATGACGAGGAAGAGGTGCGCCTGGTGGGGGTCGCCGTCGACGAGGGGCTCGGCGCCGGGGGCGAACTCGCTGACCCGGGCGCGGCCGACGTCGATGGCGCGGTCGGTGCCGCCCAGGACGACGGCGACGGCGTCGGTCACCGACGTGAGCGGCAGGTCGAGGTTGCGGGCGAGGAGGTTGCCGGTGCCGACCGGGATGAGGCCCATCGGGCGTCCGGTCCCGGCCAGGACCTCCGCCACGGCGCGCACGGTGCCGTCCCCGCCCGCGGCGACGACGACGTCCGCGCCGTCGGACAGTGCCCGCCGGGCCTGGCCGGTGCCGGGGTCGTCCACCGTGGTCTCGTAGAACAGGGGGTGGGGCAGCGCGGCGTCGGCGCACACCCGCTCCACGACGGCGCGCACGTCTGCCGCGCCCTCCTTGGAGGGGTTGATGACGACGGCGAGCCGCATCCCCTGGGCCTCGCCCTCCTGCGCACGCTGCGCGTCCCGTGCCGCGAGGACGTGCTCGCGGGTCCGGGCGCGGCGCCACAGCACCAGCGTCGCGGCGAGCGCGCTGAGCACCAGGGCCAGCGCGACGACCAGCGCGACAATCTCCGCGTACTCGTCCGGCATGACGGCAACCTACGACGGATCAGCCGCCCGGACCCGGCGAAGTCGTCCATCTCACGCCGAAGGAGTGCCCACGTGCCGAGGTAGTACGGAACCTGCCGAGGTAGTACCGGACCTGCCCAGGTAGTACGGAACCTGCCGAGGTAGTACCGGACCTGCCCAGGTAGTACGGAACCTGCCGAGGTAGTACGGAACCTGCCGAGGTAGTACGGCACCGAGCTCCGCGGATATCCGTGGGGCCGCGTGCGGCCCGGCCGTTAGGCTTGCGGGCGTGATCGACCTCCGACTGCTGCGCGACAACCCCGACGTCGTCCGTGCGAGCCAGCTGGCCCGCGGCGACGACCCCGCTCTCGTGGACGCGGCGCTCGACGCCGACGCGCGCCGTCGCTCCTCCCTCACGGAGTTCGAGTCGCTGCGGGCGGAGCAGAAGGCGCTCGGCAAGCAGGTCGCCAAGGCGCAGGGCGACGAGAAGGCCGAGCTGCTGACCCGCACCAAGCACCTCGCGGAGCAGGTGAAGGCGCGGCAGGCGGAGGCGTCGGACGCCGAGAAGCAGCTCGACGAGCTCCTGTACGGCATCGCGAACGTCGTCGAGGGCGCGCCTCCCGGGGGCGAGGACGACTACGTCGTCGTCAAGGAGGTCGGCACGCCGCGCGACTTCGCGGCCGAGGGCTTCGCGCCCCGCGACCACCTGGAGCTCGGCGAGGGTCTCGCCGCGATCGACACGGCGCGCGGCGCCAAGGTGTCGGGCTCGCGGTTCTACTTCCTCACCGGCATCGGGGCGCGCCTCGAGCTGGCGCTGCTGAACGCGGCGGTGGACCAGGCGGTGAGCGCGGGCTTCACGCCGATGATCACGCCGACGCTGGTCAAGCCGGACACGATGCGCGGCACCGGCTTCCTCGGCAGCCACGCGGACGAGGTGTACCACCTGGAGAAGGACGACCTGTACCTGGTCGGCACCAGCGAGGTGGCGCTTGCGGGCTACCACGCGGACGAGATCATCGACCTGTCGGCGGGCCCGAAGCGGTACGCCGGCTGGAGCGCCTGCTACCGCCGCGAGGCCGGCGCCGCGGGCCGCGACACCCGCGGCATCATCCGCGTGCACCAGTTCCACAAGGTCGAGATGTTCAGCTACTGCGACCCGGAGGACGCGGCCGCCGAGCACCAGCGCCTGCTGGCCTGGGAGGAGGCGATGCTGGCCAAGGTCGAGCTGCCCTACCGCGTCATCGACACGGCCGCGGGCGACCTCGGCACGTCCGCCGCGCGCAAGTTCGACTGCGAGGCGTGGCTGCCCACCCAGGAACGCTTCCTCGAGCTCACCTCGACGTCGAACTGCACCACGTTCCAGGCCCGTCGCCTGGGCGTGCGCGAGCGGACCGTGGACGGCACCACGCGCCCGGTCGCCACGCTGAACGGCACGCTGGGCACCACCCGCTGGATCGTCGCCATCCTCGAGAACCACCAGCAGGCCGACGGCTCGGTCCGCGTGCCCGAGGGGCTGCGGCCCTACCTGGGCGGCCTCGAGGTGCTCGAGCCGGTCGCGTGAGCGGGCAGCCCGCCCCGCGCCTGGTCGCCCTCGACATCGACGGCACGCTGCTCGGGTACGACGGCGGCCTGTCGCCCGCGGTGCGCGACGCCGTCGCGGCGGTCCAGGCGGCGGGGCACCACGTGGTGCTGTCGTCGGGGCGGTCGCTCATCGCGATGACGCCGGTGGCGCGGCTGCTCGGCATCACGACCGGCTGGATGGTGTGCTCCAACGGCGCCGTGACCGTGCGCCTGGACGCCGCCCTCCCGCACGGCTGGGAGCTCGACGAGGTGCGCACGTTCGACCCTGGCCCCGCGCTGCGCCTGCTGCGCGAGGAGCTGCCCGACGCGCGCTACGCCGTCGAGGACATCGGCATCGGCTTCCGCATGAACGCGCTGTTCCCCGAGGGCGAGCTCGACGGCGTGCACCAGGTCGTCGACTTCGAGCAGCTGTGGGCCCGCGAGGTGACGCGAGTCGTCATCCGCAGCCCCGAGCGCACCCCGGAGGAGTTCAGCGCGATGGCGGCGCGCATCGGCCTGGGCGACGTCACCTACGCCGTCGGCTGGACGGCGTGGATGGACGTGGCACCGAAGGGCGTCACCAAGGCGTCGGGGCTGGAGCGGCTGCGCGAGCGCCTGGGCGTCGACCCCGCGGACACCGTGGCCGTCGGCGACGGACGCAACGACGTCGACATGCTGCGCTGGGCCGGCCGCGGCGTCGCGATGGGGCACGCGGACGACGTCGTGCGCGCCGCGGCCGACGAGGTCACCGGCCCCGTCGACGAGGACGGCGTGGTGCCGGTGCTGCTCTCCCTACCGAGATAGAGAACCCGGAACGCGAGATAGAGAGGCTCGGGGTTCTCTATCTCGCGGTCCGGGGTTCTCTATCTCGGCGCGTCAGTTGCGCGCCGTGAGGACCAGTGGGCCGTCGTCCGTGACGGCGATGGTGTGCTCGCTGTGCGCGCCGCGGCTGCCGTCGGCGGACCGCAGGGTCCAGCCGTCGGGGTCGGTGAAGATCTCGTCGGTGGTCTCGAGGAACCACGGCTCGATGGCGATGACGAGGCCCGGCTTGAGCGGGAACCCGCGGCCGGGGCGGCCGTCGTTCGGCACGTGCGGGTCGCCGTGCATGGTGCGCCCGACGCCGTGGCCGCCGAAGTCCGTGTTGATGTCGTAGCCGGCGCCGCGGGCCACCTTGGCGATGGCGGCGGAGATGTCGCCGATCCGGTTGCCGGCGACCGCGGCCGCGATGCCCGCCTCGAGCGCCACCTCGGTGGTCTCGATGAGCTTCGCGTCGGCGGCCGCGCGCTGCGGCGACGCGGAGGTCCCGACGACGAACGACAGGGCGGAGTCGGACACCCAGCCGTCCACCGACGCGGCGAAGTCGATGCTCAGCAGGTCGCCGTCGCGCAGCGCGTAGTCGTGGGGCAGCCCGTGCAGGACGGCGTCGTTCACGGACGTGCAGATCACCTTGCCGAAGGGCATGGCTCCGAACGACGGGTGATAGTCGATGTAGCAGGACTCGGCGCCGCGGTCGCGGATCATCCGGTGCGCGACGGCGTCGAGCTCGAGGAGGTTCACCCCGACGGCGGCAGCGTCGCGGACGGCCGTGAGCACCTCGGCCACGAAACGCCCCGCGGGGCGCATCTGGTCGATCTCTCGCGGGCTCCTCAGCTCGATCATGGCGGTCCTCTCGGAAGGTACGTGACGGGGGTCCGGGTCCCAGGGTGTCACGAATCGTCACCGAGTCGTGACCGTGAAACGACTTGCAGGAACTTGCACCTGCAGGTGGGGGTGCGGTGAACTCTGGAGGGAGGCAGTATCCCGGTCAGGGGGACCAGGGATCACGGGCCGCCGATCGGCGGGAACACCTCCGTGGACCACGACGCAGTGGAGGAGCTCGGCAATGACCAGACGAACGACGACGGCGCGGCGACGCGCACTGGCGCTGGCGGCAACCGGCGCGGGCCTCGCGCTCGTGCTGGCCGCCTGCAGCGACCCCGACGGCGAGGGCGGTGTCGGCGAGGAGGAGACCAGCGCCTCCAGCGCGGAGATCGACTGCTCCGCCTATGACGAGTTCGGCGACCTCGACGGCAAGACCGTGAGCGTGTACACGTCGATCGTGGACCCGGAGGGGGCCACCCAGCAGGACTCGTACAAGGCTTTCGAGGACTGCACGGGCGTCAAGATCGACTACGAGGCGTCCCGCGAGTTCGAGGCGCAGCTCCTCGTCCGGATCAAGGCGGGCAACGCCCCGGACATCGCCTACCTGCCGCAGCCGGGCCTGCTCAACACGATCGTCAAGGACTATCCGGACGCCATCCAGCCGGCCCCGGACGCCACCGCCAAGAACGTGGACGAGTTCTGGAACGAGACCTGGAAGGGCTACGGCACGGTCGACGGCACCTTCTATTCCGCGCCGCTGGGCGCCAACGCGAAGTCGTTCGTCTGGTACTCGCCGTCGATGTTCTCCGACGCCGGCTACGAGGTGCCGCAGACGTGGACCGAGCTGATGGACCTCACCCAGAAGATCCACGACGACACCGGCGGCCAGGTCTGGTGCGCCGGGGTCGAGTCCGGCGACGCGACCGGGTGGCCGGGCACCGACTTCATCGAGGACATGATGCTCCGCACCGCGGGCGTCGAGGACTACGAGAAGTGGTACACCCACGAGATCCCCTTCAACGACCCGAAGGTGGTCAAGGCGTGGGACACGGCGGGTGAGATCCTCAAGAACCCGGACTACGTCAACGCCGGCCTGGGCGGCGTCGACTCGATCGCCACGCAGTCGTGGACCGACGCGGGCAACGGCATCCTCGACCAGCAGTGCTGGATGCACCGCGCGGCGAACTTCTACCAGACGCAGTGGCCCGAGGGCACCGAGGTCTCCGAGACCGGCGACGTGTTCGCCTTCTACCTGCCCACGGACCAGACCGACGTCAAGCCGATGCTCGGCGGCGGCGAGTTCGTGGCGGCGTTCAACGACCGGCCCGAGGTGCAGGCCTTCCAGACCTACCTCTCGAGCGCGGACTGGGCCAACCAGAAGGCCCTGGCCACGCCGGACGGCGGCTGGGTCAGCGCCAACAACGGGCTCGACCCGAACAACCTGTCGACGGAGTTCGACCAGTACGTCGCCGGGGTGCTGGCCGACCCGAACACGGTCGTCGCGTTCGACGCGTCCGACCTCATGCCGGGCGAGGTCGGCGCCGGCACCTTCTGGAACGGCATCGTGGACTGGCTGACCGGGTCGAGCACCCAGGAGGTCACCGACAAGATCGAGGCGTTCTGGCCGAAGTGAGCCGGCCCGCCGCGTGATTGTGCTCGACCGCGCGTCGCTCCCGACTCCGTCCCGACTCCTCGAGGAGGTCATCGATGACCTGGTTGCTCGAGCCTGACACCACGGGGCAGAAGTTCCTGCTCATGGTGGTGGCCGTGGCGCTCTTCGCCGCGGTGATGGGCCTCATCCTGTTCCTGGTGGACCGGCCGAAGCGGATCCCGTCGTGGGTGGTGGCGGCCGGATTCGTCGGCGTGCCGCTCCTGTTCCTCGCGTACGGCCTGCTGCGTCCCGGCCTCATCACGCTGTGGCAGTCGTTCTTCAACCGCAACGGCACCGAGTTCATCGGCTTCGACAACTACGTGCGGGCGTTCACCGAGGGCCAGTTCCAGCAGGTGCTGCTGGTCACCGCGGCCTGGGTGATCCTCGCGCCGCTGCTGAGCGCCGTCATCGGACTCGGGTATGCAGTCCTGGTGGACCGCACCCGGTTCGAGAAGCTCGCCAAGGCGCTCGTGTTCGTGCCGATGGCGATCTCGATGGTGGGCGCCTCGATCATCTGGAAGTTCGTCTACGAGTTCCGGCCCGACCAGGCGAACATCAACCAGATCGGCCTGCTCAACCAGGTGCTGGTGTGGGTCGGCCTGCCGCCGCAGCAGTTCCTCATCGGGCAGCCGTGGAACACCTGGTTCCTCATCGTGGTGATGATCTGGATCCAGACCGGGTTCGCGATGACGGTGCTGTCCGCGGCGATCAAGGCCATCCCGGACGACATCGTCGAGGCCGCCCGCCTCGACGGGCTGCACGGCATGGGGATGTTCCGCTACATCACGGTGCCGAGCATCCGGCCGGCGCTGGTCGTCGTCCTCACCACGATCGCGATGGGCACGCTCAAGGCCTTCGACATCGTCCGCACGATGACGGGCGGCCAGTTCGGCACGCAGGTGGTGGCCAACGAGTTCTACACGCAGGCGTTCCGGCAGGGGAACCAGGGGCTCGCCGCGGCGCTCGCCGTCGTCCTGTTCATCCTGGTGATCCCGATCATCGCGTACAACGTGCGGCAGATGCGCAAGTCGGAGGAGATCCGATGACCTCGACCCCCACCCCCGGCCAGGCCGTCGCCGGCTCCGCCCTCGACGACGACGTCCCTCAGGCGGGCGTCCGCAAGCTCTCGCGCCTGGAGCGCCGGGCGATCGCCACGAAGGGCAAGCTGAGCTCCCCGTGGGCCTCGGGCATCGCGATCATCATCGCCATCCTGTGGACGATCCCGTCGCTCGGCCTGCTCATCACGTCGTTCCGCCCGCAGGAGGACATCCGCCGCACGGGCTGGTGGACCGTGTTCGGCGACCTGTTCACCGGGGACGCCCAGTTCACGATGGACAACTACAACGAGGCGCTGTACGGGAACAGCAACGACCTGTCCACGTTCTTCGTGAACTCGTTCGTCATCACGATCCCCGCGGTCCTCATCCCGATCACGCTGTCGCTGCTGGCGGCGTACGCGTTCGCGTGGATCAAGTTCCCGGGCCGGAACTTCCTGTTCGTGGCCGTGTTCTCGCTGCAGGTGGTCCCGCTGCAGATCGCGCTGGTGCCGCTGCTGTCGGACTACGTCGACTGGAACGTCAACGGCAGCTTCTGGACGGTGTGGCTCTCGCACTCGATCTTCGCGCTGCCGCTGGCGATCTTCCTGCTGCACAACTTCATGAAGGACATCCCGGCCTCCCTCGTGGAGGCGGCCCGGGTTGACGGGGCCGGGCACGTGAAGATCTTCTTCCGCGTCCTGTTCCCGCTGCTGGTCCCGGCGATCGCGTCGTTCGGGATCTTCCAGTTCCTGTGGGTGTGGAACGACCTGCTCGTCGGCCTGACGTTCGCCGCCCCCGAGTACCAGCCGCTGACGGTGAAGATCGCCGAGCTGGCCGGCACGCGAGGAGGGGACTGGTACCTGCTCACCGCCGGCGCGTTCATCGCGATGGTCGTGCCGCTGATCGTGTTCATCGCGCTGCAGCGGTTCTTCGTCCGCGGCATGCTCGCGGGCGCGGTCAAGGGCTGAGTCCGACCCGCCGCAGGGCGATGCGGACACGGGGACGACGACGGCGGCCCGGGCATCCGCCCGGACCGCCGTCGTCGTGCGTCTCGTGCTGCGGTCAGACCGCCGGAGCGCCGTAGGGCGCGGCCGGGCCGGCCGGCAGACCCTTCGGGTCCGGGCCGAACCGGTTCGGGCCGTGGGTGCCGTCCGTGGCGTAGAAGACGAGCATGATGATCGGCCCGGCCAGCGGGATGAAGGACATGAACCAGTAGAAGCCCGACTTGTCCTGGTCGTGCAGGCGGCGCACCATGACGGCGATCGTCGGCACGAGGAGCGCGAGGCTGATCAGCCCGACCAGCGCCGTGACGACGAAGTACCCGGCGCCGAACGTCCCGGTGGTGGTGTCGAGCGACGCCGCGCCGACGATGCCGAGCAGGATGCCCGCCACCGCGGCGACGATCACCAGGAACAGGTACCAGAACCAGAACTCCGACCGGCGCGCGCGGCCGGTGAAGGTGGCGTACTGCGAGAAGACGGACTTGATCGCGTCCGGGAAGGACATGGCGGCCTCACTGGGTCGTGGGGGAGGGCGGCGGGGACGAAGACGCCCCGCGGTGCGCGCGGGATCGCGCGCCGGCCCTGACAGCCCCGCGAGCGTAGGGCGTGTGCGCACGCGACGTCCAGGGCTCGTCCACGTCCCGTCCACATCCTGGGTGGGGAGGGCTCCCCGTCGCGGGTGCGGTCCGGATGTGCTGCGCCCGTATGCTCCCGGGGGTGTCGACCCCCGCCCCCTCCTCGCGCGGAGTGCTGGACCGCGTGCCTGCCCCCGCCATGTTCCTGGTCTCCGGGATCACCCTGTACGCGGGCGCGGCCGTCGCGGTCGGCCTCTTCGACCGGCTGGGGGCGCCCGCGGTCGGCTGGTGGCGCATCGCGCTCGCCGCCGTCGTCCTCCTCGCGTGGCGGCGCCCGTGGCGACGGCGCTGGACCCGCCGCGACCTCGTCGCGGCCGCGCTGTTCGGCGTCGTCCTCGCGGCGATGAACGTCGTGTTCTACGTGGCGGTGGACCACCTGCCCCTCGGCGTCGCCGTCGCGATCGAGTTCCTCGGCCCCGTGGCCGTCGCCGCCGTCACGGGCCGTGGCTGGCAGGAGCGGGCGGCGATCGTGGTGGCGGCGGCCGGCGTGGTGCTGCTCGCGGGCGTCACCCTGGGCTCCGGGATCTCGCGCGAGGACGCCGTGATCGGGCTGAGCGCCGTCCTCGCCGCGGCCGCGTGCTGGGCCGGCTACATCGTGCTGGGCAAGCGGGTCGCCCATGGCGGGTCCGGTGTCGACGGGCTCGCGGTCGGCATGGTGGCGGGTGCCGTCGCCTTCGCGCCGTTCTTCGCGTCATCGACGCCGGAGGTCGTGACCGACCCGCCCCTCCTGCTGTTCCTGCTGGTCGTGGCGGTCTGCTCGTCCGTCGTCCCGTACGTGCTGGACCAGGTGGTGCTGCGCCGGGTCGGCATGGCCCGGTTCTCCGTCATGCTCGCGCTCCTGCCCGCGACCGCCGTCCTCGTCGGCGCCGTCGTCCTCCAGCAGGTCCCCACCTGGCCGGAGCTGGCCGGCCTCGCGCTCGTCTCCGGCGCCATCGTCATGACGGCGCGGACCTGACCGGTCCCCGCGGGACCCGGTCGGGCTGCACGTACGGGCTACAGGTACTGACCGGGGGAGGGGCGCCGGTCGTCCTGCCCGGGCGGACCGGCCGGCTGGCCCGGGCCCGCCGGCCCGCTGGGGCCGAAGGGCGCGTGATGCGCACCGGGCGGTAGCGCGCGCCGCATCTGCGAGAGCTGTGCCTGCGCCGCCATCTGCTGGGCGACGAGCGCCGTCTGGATGCCGTGGAACAGACCCTCGAGCCACCCGACGAGCTGGGCCTGCGCCACCCGCAGCTCGGCGTCCGACGGCACTCCCTCGTCCGAGAACGGGAGCGTGATGCGGTGCAGCTCCTCGACGAGGTCGGGGGAGAGGCCCTCCTCCAGCTCCGCGAGGGAGCGTTCGTGGATCTCGGCCAGCCGGGTGCGGGCGGCGTCGTCGAGCGGGGCGTCGCGCACCTCGTCGAGCAGCCGCTTGATCATGCCGCCGATACGCATCACCTTGGCGGGCTCCTCGATCCGCGACGTCTCCTCGGGCTCGCCTTCCTCGCCGGGGGCCGCGACGCCCACCGGCTCGGTGGTCTCCCCGTCCGGGGTGACCACCCGCGGGGCGGTGCCGTCGGTGTCGCGAGTGCCGTCGTCGCTCTCGGTCATGCGTCCCAGTGTGGCCCACGGGGCCGACAGGAGCCGGTCGGGGCTCCGGGAGGCCGTCCGTGGGCGCCCGGGGGCGTCCGGCGGGCGTCAGGGCACCAGGAGCACCTTGCCGAACACCGCGCCGGACTCGAGTAGCTCGTGCGCGGCAGGGGCCTCGGCGAACGGCACCCTGGCGTGCACCACGGGCCGCACCCGGCCGTTGGCGACCAGGGGCCACACCCGCTCGCACACGGTCGCGACCAGGGCCGCCTTCTCCGCGGCGCTGCGCGGACGCAACAGGGTCCCGGTGACCCAGGCGTGCTTGGCCATGAGGGCGTCGAGGTCGAGCTCCCCGCGGCGGCCCCGCTGCAGCCCGATGACGACGAGCCGGCCGCCCGGGGCGAGCGCGCGGACGTTGTCGGTGAGGCCGCCGCCGCCGAGCACGTCCAGCACGACGTCGGCTCCGCGCCCGCCGGTCGCGTCGCGCACCGCGGCCACGACGTCCTGCGTGCGGTGGTCGACGGCGACGTCCGCGCCGAGCTCGACGCAGCGCGCCACGCGCTCCGGGCCGCCCGCGGTGGCGACGACGCGCGCCCCGAGCGCCGCGGCGAGCTGGATCGCGACGCTGCCGACGCCGCCCGAGCCGCCCTGCACGAGGAGCGTCTCGCCCGCGTGCAGCCGGCCGGTGTCGACGAGGTTGGTCCAGGCGGTGCAGACGGCCTCCGGCAGCGCGGCGCCGTCGACGAGGTCGACGCCGTCGGGCAGGGGCAGCAGCTGGGCGGCACGCGCCACGACCTGCTCGGCGTAGCCCCCGCCCTCGAGCAGCGCGACGACGCGGTCGCCGGGCGCCCAGGTGGTCACCCCCGGCCCGAGCGCGCGGACCGTACCCGAGATCTCCAGCCCCGGCCACTCGGGAGCGCCGGCCGGCGGAGGGTAGTTTCCGGCGCGTTGCAGCAGGTCAGCGCGGTTGACCCCCGCGGCGGCGACGTCGATCAGAACTTCGCCGGGGCCCGGTTTGCCCAGGTTGACGAGGGATAGGGTGAGTTTCCCTGGACCGCCAGGTGCCGATATCGTGACCGCTCGCACACCGATGGAGCCTACTCGCGTGCCTGGAAGCCCAGCCGGGCGCGGGGAGTGGTGCCGGACGTGATGGCACCCACCCGAGGATCGGACGACGACGGTCGCCCGCCTCGACGAACAGTGTTGGAGAGAGGTTCAGATGCTCCGCAGGTTGGGCGTTCGCGGGAAGATTCTTGCGACACTCGCCGTGCCGATCTTCGTCCTGGCGTTGACGGCGGGCTGGATCACCTGGCAGTCGCTGCAGGAGAACCGCAGCGCAGAGCAGACCGCGGCCCTGATGGAGTCGCTGCAGCTGCAGGACGACGCAGGCTCCGCCGTGGCCGCGGAGCGCGCCACGAACATCGCTGCCGACATGGGGATCCCGGGCGCGAAGAAGGCTCTCGTCAAGGCGCAGGAGACCACCGACCGCGCTCTCGACGCCCGCGACGAGGCGCTCGAGGTGCTCGACACCACCGCCCTGCCCACCAACGTGCAGGACGCCGTGAACCGGACGCTCCGTGACCGCACGGTCCTGGACGACCTGCAGCGCAACGTCATCTCCGGCCAGCTCTCCGAGTCGCGCGCGACCGAGCGGTACACCGCGCTGAGCGAGAACGCGCTGGACGTCCCGCGCGCCATCGCCCAGAGCAGCGACGACGCCGGTCTCACGCGCCACATCAACGCCTACGTCGCCCTCGACGAGGCGATGCTCGCCAACACCATGGAGCGACCGGTCGCCGGGGCGGCGCTGGCCCTCCTCGGGCAGGGCGAGGCACCGCCGTCGGACCTCAACGGCCGCATGGTGAACCTGCTGCAGACCACCGACGGCCTGATCGCGACCGCGCAGGAGCAGCTCGACCTGATCCCGGGCGAGCTCGAGGTGCCCGGCTACGAGGCGGACCTCGACCGCGCCCGCCTCCAGCTGCGCTACCTGAACTTCTCCGGCATCGACCCCGAGGTCGCGAGCCAGTGGAACGCGCTCTCGCAGGGCTGGGTCGAGTCCACGCAGCCGGTGCGCGACGACTCCCGCGACGCCGCGGTCGAGTACTCGAAGGACCTCGCGGGCAGCGCGCAGACCGCCGCCCTGCTGACCGGTGCGGCGGCGTTCGGCGTCGTGCTCGTGTCGTTCCTGCTGGCGCTGCTCATCGCGCGCCGCATCGTGCAGCCGCTGGCCCGCCTGACCTCCGCGACGGCGGAGGTGCGCGACCGTCTGCCCCGCATGGTGGAGCAGATGGCGGTGCCCGGGCAGGCGCCGTCGATCGACCTCGTGCAGGTGCCCGTCGAGTCCAGCGACGAGATCGGACGCCTCGCGGCCGCCTTCAACGAGGTGAACGAGACGACCATGGTCGTCGCGCGCGAGCAGGCCGCGCTCCGCGGCTCCATCGCGGAGATGTTCGTCAACGTGGCGCGTCGCGACCAGGTGCTCCTCAACCGCCAGCTGTCGTTCCTCGACGAGCTGGAGCGGTCCGAGGAGGACCCGAGCACGCTGTCGAACCTCTTCCGCCTGGACCACCTGGCCACGCGGATGCGGCGCAACGCCGAGTCGCTCCTCGTGCTCGCGGGCATCGACTCGGGCCGGCGCGTGCGCAACCCGATGCCGATCTCCGACGTCGTCCGCACGGCGTCGTCCGAGATCGAGCTCTACGACCGCGTCCGCCTCGACCTGGGCGTCGACCCGCACATGCTCGGCCACAACGCGCTGAGCTCCGCGCACCTGCTGGCGGAGCTGCTGGAGAACGCGACGATGTTCTCCGAGCCGCACACGCCGGTCGAGGTGTCGACGTCGCGCGACGAGCGCGGCGTCGTCGTCACCGTGCGCGACCACGGGCTCGGCATGAGCCCCGAGGAGATCGCGGACGCGAACACCAAGGTCTCCAGCCGCTCCGCGTCGGACGCCGTCGGCGCCCAGCGCCTCGGCCTCTACGTGGTCGGCCGCCTGGCCGACCGCCTCAACGCGCAGGTCCGGTACCAGGGCGGAGCGTCAGGGTCGGGCACGGAGGTCACGGTCGTCTTCCCGGCCGACCTGTTCCTGCCCGACGACGCCCTGCCGCTGCCGCAGCCGACCGACCCGCTGGAGGCGGCCACGCAGAACGCCGCCGCCGACCTCGGCGGCCAGATCGCGGAGGCGTTCGAGGAGCAGGCCCCCGGGCCGATCGGCGCGGTGCCCTTCGAGGCTCCGGAGCCCGCACCGTCGTTCGGGGTCCCGGACGCGGCGGAGCCCCCCACGATGCCGACCCCGGCGGTGGCCCCGGTCGCCCCGGTCGCGTCGGCCGCCCTCCCGGTCGAGCCCGAGCCGCCGGCCGCGGTGCCGGTCGACCTGGACGCGTTGACCGACGGCACGACGTCGATCGGCATGCCCCGCCGCCGGCGCTCCGGCGTCGGCTCCGGCGAGGCCGTGACGCGACCGGACACCGGCCCGATCGTGCTGCCGCCGCTCGCGACGCCCGAGCTGCCGGACCTGGACGAGGCGACCACCGACTCCTGGCGGCCGCCGGCCGAGGTCGAGGCCTCGGCGGGCTCGCTGCCGAGCCGGCACCGGGCGCAGCCCGAGCCGGTCGCCGAGCCGGAGCCCGTGTCCGCACCGGTCCTCGGCGTCGACCAGCGGGCGGGCCTGTTCTCGAGCTTCCGCTCGATGGGGTCGCTCGACGCCTCCGAGACCGAGAGCACGCTCCAGCTCGACGCGGTGACGGAGGACCCGGCGGCACTCCCGGACGAGCTCGCCCCGCTGACGCCGGCCGACCCGGCGCCCGCGGCGCCGGTCCTCCCCGAGCCCGTCGCACCGGTGTCCGCGCAGGACGCCCCGTACGCGGCCGCGCCCGTCGAGACGCCCTACGAGGCGCCCGTCGACACGCCTGCGGCAGAGGCGTTCGCGCCCGTGCAGCCGGAGCCGTACAGGCCGGCCACCGAGGCGGCGCCGGCCGTGGCGCTGCCGACGCGGGACGTCGCGTCCGCCGCGCCGGTCGAGCCCGCACATCCGGTCGAGGAGCCGGTGCGGCACGAGCCGGCACCCGTGCCCTACGCGGAGCCCGTGACGTCGTCGTTCGACCCGGTCGTCCGCGAGGTCACGGAGCCCGCCGCCGGGCCGGTCCCGGCTGCCGTCCCCGGGGCGTCGTTCGACCCCGTGACGCCTCCGTCCGCGAGCCCGTTCGCACCGACGACCTCGCTCGCGCCGGCGGAGGCGCAGGGGAAGGACGCGTTCCAGGAGCTGCCGCCGTTCGAGGACCTCATCGCCGACCTCCCGGGGCGTCGCGCCGGCCGCGAGGCGCCCGCGCAGGGCGGTCGCAAGCGCGGCCTGTTCGGGCGCAAGCCCTCGGCCGACGAGCCGGTGGCCCCGGCGGTCCCGACCGCGTCGCCCTTCCCCGCCGCCTCCGAGGCCGCGCCGGAGCCGGCGCTGCCCGAGGCCCCGGCCTTCGGGGCGACGGCGTACGGGACGACGCGGGACGAGGCACAGGTGCCGGCGCCGGCCGACGAGCCGGCCGCCTCCGCCGCGACGTCGTACGGCGGCTCGGTGCTGCCGCTGCGCCCGACGGAGCCGGCGGGCTACGACCCGCTGGACCCGCACTTCGTGCCCGACACCGTCGAGGCGCGGTCGGAGTGGATGGCCTCGGCCGTCCTCTACGAGGAGATGTCCACGATGCTGCAGCGCGGCGTCTTCCAGGAAGGGAACGTGACTTCGACGAACGAGCAGACGTACCGCCCGACGACGGTCGCGGGCGAGGCCGGCGGCCTCGCGCGGCGCCAGCGGGCGGGGGAGTCGACCGCGTCGACCGAGCGGTTCACGGCCCGTATCGAGCGGGACCCGGAGCAGCTGAGGTCGCGCCTGTCGGCCTTCCAGTCCGCCACGAGCCGCGGCCGGAACGACGCCGGGGCCGTCCGGGCCTCGACGCAGGCCGCCCCGACCGTGAATGATGTCCCTGGATCCGCGCCGCACCTGCGGTGACCTGCGCCTTCGGCGTATCGACGAGGAGGAAGCGTGACCCTCAGTACTGAAGCGACCAACTTCGGGTGGCTTCTCGACAACTTCGTGCGCACCGTCCCGGGCAGCCGCCACACGCTGGTGGTCTCGGCGGACGGTCTGCTCATGGCGATGTCCGACCAGCTCGACCGCACCAGCGGTGACCAGCTCGCGGCGATCGTCTCCGGCATGTCGAGCCTGACGCGCGGGGCGGCGCGCCAGCTCGACGGCGGCAACGTGCGGCAGGCCGTCATCGAGATGGACAACGGCTTCCTCTTCCTGATGAACGTCTCGAACGGGTCGGTACTCGCGGTGGTGGCCGAGTCCTCGTGCGACATCGGGCTCATCGGCTACGAGATGGCCCTGCTCGTCTCCCGCACCGAGGCGACGCTCACCCCGCAGCTGATCTCGGAGATGCGCGGGAACCTTCCGGTGGACGGCTCGACGCGCTCCGCGCGGGTGGGATGAGGTCGCGATCATGACGCACGCATCGTTCGGTTCTCTGGGTGCGCACTCGGCAGACGGCTACGAGGCCTCGACGGTGCGTCCCTATGCGGTGACCGGTGGCCGCGTCCGATCCGCCCTGTCCGACCTGCCGCTCGAGGCGCTGGTCGAGGTGATGCCCGGCGCCGTCACGAGCGTCGGACTCACCCCGGAGAAGCGGGCGATCCTGCAGCACGCCGCGCACACCTACGTCTCGATCGCGGAGCTCTCCGCGCTGCTGCGACTGCCCCTCGGCGTCGTCCGCATCCTGGTTGCGGACATGCAGGAGGAGGGGCACATCACCGTGCACACCTCGACCCCGGTGAACGTCCACACGGGTCACGGCAGTTCCCACTCGGGCCTGTCTCTGAGCGTCTTGGAGAGTGTTCTCAATGGCATTTCCGCCCTCTGACAGCCCGGCGCCCGGAGCCTCCGGAGGCATGTCCCCGGCGTGGGCTCCGGTGTCCCCGGCCTTCGGCGCCGTGAGCGCGCCGGTGGCCGGCGGCGCGCCGGCGGCGGTCGGCGCCCCGCAGCGACAGAGCGTGCTCGGCGGCGCCCCGTCCGGCGCCCAGGACCCGCGTCCCGCGGCGGCGCCCCAGGGCCCGATCACGTCCGTGCCGTCCGCCTCGGCGGCGCCGTCGGGGGCGGCGGCGCGGCCCGTGGCGCAGCAGGTGCCGGCCTCCCCGCCGCAGCAGGCGGCGCCCCAGGCGCCGGCCGCCCCGTCGGCCACGGCGCCGCAGCCCGCCGCCTCGCGCCCCGCCGACGCCGCCGCCACGCAGTCGGCCGCCGCGCCCGCGCCGCCCGCCGGCGCCCCGACGGTGACGAAGATCGTGGTCGCCGGTGGCTTCGCCGTCGGCAAGACGACCTTCATCGGTTCGATCTCGGACGTCGAGCCGCTCAACACCGAGGCCGCGATGACCGAGCACTCGGTGGGCGTCGACGACGCGGGCGGGGTCTCCGACCGCAAGACGAGCACCACCGTGGCCATGGACTTCGGCCGGGTGAACCTCCCGGGCAACCTGTGGCTGTACCTGTTCGGCACCCCGGGGCAGGACCGCTTCCTGTTCATGTGGGACGACCTCATCCGCGGCGCCATCGGCGCCGTCGTGCTGGTCGACACGGACCGCCTGGAGCAGTGCTTCCCGGCGATCGACTACTTCGAGTCGCGGGGCGTGCCCTTCGTCGTGGGCGTCAACTGCTTCGACGGCGTGGCGAAGCACCGCCTCGAGGACGTCCGCGAGGCGCTGCAGATCCCGGCGCACGTGCCGATGCTCTACACGGACGCGCGCTCGCGCGCGGCGACCAAGCAGACGCTCATCGCCCTCGTGCAGCTCGCGATGCGCCAGCTGCGCTCGGGCGGTGGCGCGGCCTGAGCGCAGGTCGCACGTCGCTCTCGCGGCCCCGGAACGCCTCGGCGTCCGGGGCCGCGGGCGTACGCCGGCCGGTACACTCCTGTGCCGGACGGGCGCTCGGGCGGCCGTCCCGGGAGGGCTGACAGAGCGGCCTAATGTGACGGTCTTGAAAACCGTTGTGCAGCAATGCACCGGGGGTTCGAATCCCTCGCCCTCCGCCCGACGACGCCCCGACGGCCACGCCGTCGGGGCGTCGTGCCTTCCCGGACCGGCTCAGCGGTGCCGGATCTCGACGAGCGGCAGGCGCAGCGCCCCGGGCGCGGCACCGGGGACGACGGGTCGCAGGGGCGCCGTCGGCGGCACGACGACGTAGCCGGCGCCGGGCGCGGGCCGGGCGTCGTCCTGCCCGTGGTTGGGCCACAGCGCGCACGCCCGCTCCGCCTGTGCGGTGATGGTCAGCGACGGGTTGACGCCCAGGTTCGCGGTGACGGCGGACCCGTCGAGCACGTGCAGGCCCGGGTGGCCGTGCACGCGGTGGTACGGGTCGACGACGCCCGTCTCCGGGGTCTCGCCGATGGTGCACCCACCGAGGATGTGCGCGGTCATCGGCACGTCGAAGGGGTCGCCCGCGCTGCCGCCCGCGAGCCCGCCCATGCGGTCCGCCATCGCGCGCACGGCGTCGTGCGCCACGGGGATCCACGCGGGGTTGGGCTCGCCGGTGCCCTGCCGGGAGGTGAGGCGCCTGCCGAGCGGGCCGGGCCGCGTGAAGGTGGTGAGCGAGTTGTCGCGGCTCTGCATGACCAGCGCGATGACGGTGCGCTGCGACCAGCCGCGCAGGTCGTACAGGCTGGGCAGGTGCCGGCGCTGCCGCCACAGCTCGCCGAGCCAGCGCCGCCAGCGCGGACCCTCCCCGGGGCCGACGCCGTCGACGAGCACCGTCTGCAGCAGCCCCATCGCGTTGGAGCCGCGCCCGTACCGGACGGGTTCGACGTGCGTCTGCGGGTCCGGGTAGAACGACGACGTGATGGCGACGCCCTCGGAGTAGTCGGGCCCGCCGTCCCGCCCGCGGCGGGCGGGACGCATGGCGCCGAGCAGCGCCTCGGAGTTCGTGCGTGTGAGGTGCCCGAGCCGGTCGGACAGGCGCGGCAGGTCGCCGCTGTCCCGCATCGCGTGCAGGAGGCGCTGCGTGCCGAGCGTGCCGGCCGCGAGCACGACCTGCCGGGCCCGGTAGGTGCGGCGGCCGGCCCAGCGACGCCCCGTCCGGTGGGTGCGCACCTCGTACCCGCCACCCGACCGCGGCACGACGGCGGTGGCCGTGGTCAGCGGGTGCACCCGGGCGCCTCCACCCTCGGCGAGGTGCAGGTAGTTCTTCACGAGCGTGTTCTTCGCGTTGTGCCGACAGCCGGTCATGCACTCGCCGCAGTGCAGGCACGGGTTGCGGTCGGGCCCGGCGCCGCCGAAGAAGGGGTCGGGGACGGCGGGGCCGCCGGCGCCGCGCGGGCGCTCGTCGCCGTCCTGGCCGAGGTACACGCCCACCCGTACCTTGCGGAAGGTGTGCCCCACGCCGAGGTCGTCGGCGACGTCGCGCATCAGCTCGTCGGCGGGCGTCGTGCGGCGGTAGTCGACGACGCCGAGCATCCGCTCCGCCTGGTCGTAGTACGGCTCGAGCTCGGCCTTCCAGTCGGTCACGTGGGACCAGGCGGGGTCGGTCCAGAAGGCGTCCAGCGGCCGGTACAGCGTGTTGGCGTAGACGAGCGAGCCCCCGCCGACGCCGGCGCCGGCGAGGACCAGCACGTCCCGCAGCCGATGGATCCGCTGGATGCCGAAGCACCCGAGCGCGGGCGCCCACAGGAAGCGGCGGAGGTCCCACGAGGTGCGCGGCAGCTCGTCGTCGGCGAACCGGCGCCCGGCCTCGAGGACGCCCACCCGGTACCCCTTCTCCGTCAGCCGGAGGGCGGCGACGCTGCCCCCGAACCCGGACCCGATCACCAGGACGTCGTAGTCGTCCGGTGCGTCGTCGGGTGGTGTGGAAGGGGGTGTGCCGGCGCTCGTGCCGGGGGTCGTGCCGGGGTGCGTGCGGTCGTCCTTGCCCTGGTCGGCGCGCTGCGTGCGGTCCTGGTCGTCGTCGTCCAGCATGCGGCAGACCGTAGCGCGGTACGGCGTGTGGGGGGGACGACGCCGCGCGGCTTTGCCCCCGGGCAGCGTCGCCGGTTAGTCTGGGCGCCGCGGTGTTGCTGTGTTGCCGCGAGGAGACGTCGCATAGTCTGGTCTAGTGCGCCACCCTGCTAAGGTGGTAACGGGGCAACCCGTTCGCGGGTTCAAATCCCGCCGTCTCCGCCAGGAAGGCTCCGGCTGCTGAACGCCCGGGGCCTTTTCTGTTGCCCCGGAAGGGGCGCGGCCGGTGGCGTGCATCACGATGCGGCTTCCCGGTTTGGGGAACCGGCTCGAGGGCTGTAATGTTCTCGTCGGTCGGTGCGAGAGCGCCGGCAAGGAATGCGCCCGTAGCTCAACGGATAGAGCATCTGACTACGGATCAGAAGGTTGGGGGTTCGAATCCCTCCGGGCGCACCGAAAGGCACAACGGCTCGATCCTCACCCGGGATCGGGCCGTTGGTCGTTTCGGCACCTACGGGGTGGCACAGCAGCGAGGTCAGCGCCGACCGCGTCCCGACCTGCCCCGGCCCGTCGCGCACCACGCGGCGGTCGGCGCGTCGAGCGCCAGACGCTGCACGACACGACCGAGAGGGTGATCGATCGCATGAGCGATCAGACCTGGCAGACGATCGCGATCGTCGCGTACCTGGTGGCGATGCTGTGCATCGGCTACGCCGCGTACCGCCGCACGGACGACCTGGACGACTACATGCTCGGCGGGCGCAAGCTCCGCCCGGGCGTGGCCGCGCTGAGCGCCGGAGCCTCCGACATGTCCGGCTGGCTGCTCATGGGCCTCCCGGGCGCCATCTACGCCACCGGCCTCGTCGAGGCCTGGATCGCCGTCGGTCTCACGATCGGGGCGTGGCTCAACTGGAAGTTCGTGGCGCCGAGGCTCCGTGCCTACACCGAGGTCGCGAACAACTCGATCACCGTTCCCAGCTTCTTCGACAACCGCCTGCGCGACCCGGCGCACCTGCTGCGCATCGCGGCCGGCGTGATCGTGCTCGTGTTCTTCACGTTCTACGTGTCGTCCGGCATGGTGGCCGGCGGGACGTTCTTCGAGAGCTCGTTCGGCTTCGACTACCTCACCGGGCTGCTCGTCGTGGGCGGCGTGACCCTCGCCTACACCCTGTTCGGCGGCTTCCTCGGGGCCACGTGGACGGACGTCGCGCAGGGCTGCCTCATGCTCGCCGCGCTCGTCGCGGTGCCCGTGATCGCGATCGTCGAGCTGGGCGGCTGGGGCGAGGTCCTCGAGGGGATCCGTGCGGTCGACGCCGCGAGCGGGACCGACCACCTGTCGTTCCTCGTGGGGGCGTCTGTCACCGGGGTGATCTCCGCGCTCGCCTGGGGCCTGGGGTACTTCGGGCAGCCGCACATCATCGTCCGCTTCATGGCGATGCGCAGCCCCCAGGACGCGCCCGCCGGCCGCCGGATCGGCATCAGCTGGATGGTCGTGACGGCGGTCGGGGCCGTCAC
The DNA here is from genome assembly GCF_050311635.1 of Isoptericola nanjingensis. Taxonomy (NCBI): domain Bacteria; kingdom Bacillati; phylum Actinomycetota; class Actinomycetes; order Micrococcales; family Promicromonosporaceae; genus Isoptericola; species Isoptericola nanjingensis. The sequence continues at coordinate 599,044 of NZ_JBNOZL010000002.1, forward strand.
CACCGGCCTCGTCGGCCTGGCCTACGCCAACCTCGAAGGCCTCCAGATCGACAACCCGGAGACGGTCTTCCTCGTGCTCGCCCAGCTGCTCTTCCACCCGCTCGTCGCGGGGCTGGTCCTGGCAGCGGTCCTCGCGGCGATCATGTCGACGATCTCGTCGCAGCTCATCGTCTCGTCGTCCGCGCTGGTCGAGGACCTGGTGAAGATGGCGGGCCTGCGCCTGAGGAACCGTGCCGAGGTGATGCTGGGCCGGGCGGGCGTGCTCGTGGTGGCCGTCGTCGCCGGGGTGATCGCGCTGGACCGCACGTCGTCGATCCTCGACCTGGTCGGTTTCGCCTGGGCTGGCTTCGGCGCCGCCTTCGGTCCCGTCGTCATCCTCAGCCTGTACTGGCGCCGCCTCACGCGCTGGGGTGCGCTGTCCGGGATGGTCGCGGGTGCGGTGGTCGCGTTCGTCTGGGGACGGTCGTCCCTCGCGGACTCGCTCTACGAGATCATCCCGGGCTTCGCGGTCGGCCTGCTCGCCGCCGTGGTGGTCAGCCTCCTGACGCCGCGGCCCGACGGCGCGGTGGTCGAGGAGTTCGACGCCGCGCGCCGGCTGGCGCGCGGGGACCGGCCGGAGCCGGAGTCCGTGACGGTCTGAGCAGGCGTCGGGGGCTCTCGTCGCAGCCCGTGGCCTGACGTGGCGCGCGCCACGTCCGGCCACGTTGCACGGAGCGCTCCGCCCGGGTAATGTTCTACGACGTCAGCCCGACGGGCCGACGGACATCGAGGAGACAGCCGAGAGGCTGGGTACCGATGGCCGGGCCGGGACTGAAAACCCACACCTTCAACGGTCGGGATGCTTCGCGCATTCTTCCCGGTGGGATCGGATCGTCTTTTCGACTTCCCTCCGATCTTCGGATCAGGGATTTGGAAGAGGGAAAGCGGTCTGGTAAGTTTGAGGGGTTGCCCCGGCGGGGTCGGAACTGAGAGTGGTTCTGGTTCTGCGGTGTGCGTCGGTTGTTTGAG